>PNBD01000142.1 GCA_003135855.1 Deltaproteobacteria bacterium | reverse complement strand
ATCACGTTGGACGGCTTCATGTCCCGATAAATAATCGGCGGATTGAGCCCGTGCAGATAAGCCAGCACGTCGGAAAGCTGGCGCGCGATATCGATCACGAGGCCTTCGGGCAGTGGCTCGGCGCGCGCGGCAAGTTCCTCTTCGAGGTTGCGGCCCTCGACATACTCCATCACCAGGTAATGGCGATTTTGAATTTCGAAGCGATCGGTGATGGCGGGAATCGCCTGATGCTTCAACTGCGCGAGGGTGTCGGCCTCGCGCGCGAAATATTCATTGGCCTCGATCCGCTGCTGCTGGTCGATGAAGTGATCGACCATCTCCTTGATCGCGCAGGGGCGATTGGCGAGGCGTTGGTCACGCGCCAGGTACACCATCCCCATGCCGCCGCCACCGAGGAGCTTGTCGATCACGTAGCGGCCCTGCAGCACGGTGCCGGACTCGAGCGGACCGGCTAGCGGCTGGGATACAGATTTGGGGTCAGTCGGCATTTCTTGATGCGTTTGGCTTCAGCACTCAACTCGCAAATACAACAACCACGGTGATGTTATCGGTTCCACCGCCCGCGTTGGCCGCCACGATCAATTCGCGCGCGGCGTCGAACGGATCGTGATGCCGTCCGAGAATTTCCTGGATCTGATGGTCCTCGACGTGCGCCGTCAGGCCGTCGCTGCAGAGCATCAGCTTGTCGCCGCGCTTCAACTTCAGCGAGACGGACTCCGCACCGGCGGGCCCGCTCTGGCGTGCGCCGAGCGATCGGGTGATCACGTTCTTGTGCTCGTGAGTGCGTGCTTCTTCGGCGGTGATCTGGCCAATCTCGACCAAGCGCTGCACCAACGAATGGTCCCTGGTTACTTGCCGCAAGGTCTGGCCGTCGAGCAAATAAGCGCGGCTGTCGCCGACCCAGGCGACTGCGGCGTCGGGCGGCCTGATCAATGCGCATACGCCAGTGGAACCCATGCCGCGAGATTCCGGGCGACTCGCAACATATTCGATAATCTTGGAATTTGCTTCCTCGAGCGCAGCGGCCAGTAATTCCGCCGCTCCGCCGCCATTTGCGCTACTACTGAGACCGCTTTCAACATAACCGCGGATTGCTTGTACGGCAATTGCTGAGGCGACTTCACCCGCTTCCGCGCCGCCCATTCCGTCGGCGACGACGTAGAGATAGCTGGCCGACGGCTCGATCATGGATTCGCGCGAGTACTCGAGCGCCATCACCGAGTCTTCGTTGTGCTCGCGCACCCGGCCCACATCGGTGAGCGCAGCGGCACGCAGCCGAATCGCGCTGCCGATACGAATCAGCTCAGTCTTGAATTCGTCGATGTTCGGCCACCGATCACTGGGATTGAAGGCGATCGCCCGTCTGACCGCCTGCTCCAGGGGCGGCGTGACGACATGGGGCGGGTAAAATCGCACGGGCCCCGCTTCCTCGCGCCAACTCTCGCTGGGGATTCGTTCACCGGTCAGCCAGGTGTAGAGCAGAGCGCCGGCCGAGAAGACGTCGGCGCGCTTGTCGGCTTTTTTGTTGCGATAAATCTCGGGCGCGGTGTAGCCGTCGTTGAAAATCGGCTCGCTCTGCAACTCGTTGTCGTTGGTCACATAGTCGAGGCCCGTGAGCGTCAGGCGGCCATTGCTCGCAATCGCAACCGACTCTGGGCAGATATCGTTCACGCGGAGGCCGCGACGATGGATGAATCCAATCGCCTGGCATAACTGCACCGCGTACGCGATGGCGTCGGCTTCGCTGAGCTTCGCGGCGCGCCGCACCGGCGTCAATTGTTGATCCGGATATACCAGATAGACGCGATCACCCTGGGCGAATCCCTCCGACGCGCGCAGGTATGCGGGATGGGAAATCGTCTGCGATAGGGCCAGCACGCGACCGAAGACCTCGCCGAGGTCGTCTGAATTTTGCGAAGCTTGCGGTGTTGGCGGCTGCGCTGGCTCAGATGGTGTATCGGCTACAGGGTTGGACGAGGTCGCGTCGGCAGCGATGCCCGCGGTCGTACTTTTGCCGTTGCTGTCGGCTGGTGCGCCATCCGCAGGCTGTTCATTTGGAAGTTCGACATTCTGCACGTCCGCGGCGGTTGCAGACTCCGTCGCAGCCGTGGTCGTAACCGCCGTTGCAATCACCTTGGGTTGCTCGGGGGCGGCATTCGGCTCCTCGAGAAACTCGATGGGCGGATGCGATGACGCGGCATTCGCAGATCCGTTCGGCTGGGAGGCGGCGGGTCTTAGCTCCGCAGTCTTGGCGCGCGGGCCATTCGGATCTTCAGTGGCAATCGGTGTCGGCGCGATCGGCAACTCGGGCGCAGGTTGCTCAACGATTTGGTCCGCGGCGGGCTTGGGTCCGAAGCGTTCACGCAGCGCGATCGTCTCGGTCTTAATCGTCTCAGACTTGCCGTCGCGCGTACGTTTGGCGCGATAGCGATTCTCGACCGAAGTCTGCGTCGTCAACTCGACAATCTCGATCCCGCCTCTCAGGGTCGCGCCGGCCTCGAGCGGAGTCGGACGCGTTGGCGGCGGGGGTGCCGACGCGCTCTTGGACAAGCCCTGGCCGCAGCGATCGCAAAACCTCGCGCCGTCGGGCGCCGCTTGTCCGCATTCAGGACAGGTGATCATGCACCACTAACCTCTACGAAATTGCAGTATAGCACCGCCCAGCACCACTTGGTCGCGATCATTCAATTTGTAGAGTTGATCGCGCCCGAGCTTGCCGCGCCCGGCGACATAAGTGCCATTCAGGCTGCCCAGATCGCGGATGAAATAATCGGCACCGCGCTTGATGATCTCGGCATGACGGCGCGATACGCGTTCCGCACCGCGGGTGAGTCGCTTGAGATCGATATCCAGCTCGTCCGACGGTTGTAGCGAACGGCCAATCACGGCGCGCATCCCGAAGATTCCGAACTCGATATCATCGCCGCGCGCGATCAATTTGGCCGCCGCTTTCGCTACGTCCTTGCCGTTGATTGCGGGCTTCACCGGCGCCGCGCTCGGCGCTCCCGTCTGCGGCATTGGCTTGCGCGATGAAATCGGAGGTGACGCAGGTGATGCAGTGCTCGATGCTGGCGACTCTAAAGTCGAGCCCGCTCCCGATCTATAAGACGGTTGCGCCTTGGGCCGATTCAAATCCTGGGTCTTGGCGGTCGAAGCGGAGGCCGGCGCTGAATTCGGATTGCTCAACGCGCCCGCCAGCCGCGACTTGAGTCCGCGCTCGATCAAGTCTCGCGCACGGCCGGTCAGTTCCATCGCGCGCTTCAGCGGCGGGATCATCGCCTTCGCGGCGTTCCCGCCAGTCAGCGATTTATTGCCGACGGGATCATTCAACACGATGGTCGGCAGATTGGACGCCGGAGCACCGGAACGCGATCGGGGCGACGAATAATTTTGCGCGGCGGAGGCGTTCTTCTTCAGATCGGCAGTCGGCGAAGTGCTGATGCTCGAGGGCGGGTATGAAGCGGTAGCGGGAAAACCGCTCTTCGAGTTCTCGCGCGCCACTTCAGGCAGCGCCCGCAGCATAGCTTTGGCCGACGGCGGACGCTTGGTGACGTCCTGCTCGAGCGCGTTCATCACGACAGATGCCGTCTGCATCGAGACTTCAGGCGCGAGATCACGAATCGGCGGGAAGCTGAACGGCGGCTCGAGCTGGGGATCGCGGCCAGTCATCAGATGATGCATCGTGGCGGCGAGCGAGTAGAGATCCGAGCGCGCCTCGACCTTGCCCATGTATTGCTCGGGCGGTGCGTAGCCGATCGAGCCAATCTGGGTACCGCGGCCGCCGGGCGGGAGAAAGCGCGCGATGCCAAAATCAATGAGCATCGCACGGCCATCCTTGTCGATCATGATGTTGCCGGGCTTGAGATCGCGATAGATAATCGGCGGCTTCTGCGCGTGCAGAAAATCGAGCACCTCGAGCATCTGCCGCGCCCATCGGAGCACCTTGTCTTCGGAAATTTTGCCCTTGGGACCGAGCTTGTCGAGCACCGCCTGCAAATCGCCGCCGGCGACGAATTCCATCACGAGGTAATGACGGCCGTTCTCCGCGAAGTGATCGATCAGGGTCGGAATACCCTGATGCGACAGGCGCGCGAGCACGTTGGCCTCGCGCGTGAAGTCCTCGATTGCTTTCTTTTCCTGGATTCCGTCGCCGAGGATCATCTCCTTGACGGCGACCGGCCGATTCGCGAGGCGCGTGTCGTTGGACAAGTAAACACGGCCCATGCCGCCCACGCCGAGCACTTTCTTGACGCGGTAACGGCCGTCGAGAACATGGCCCTCGGTGAGCTGCTCACCTGGATTCATCGCGCTTGTCTATGCCCTCTTCAAAAATGCCGCGTGGCTGGCGCCAGCCGCCGCTTGGCGGTAGAGGGCGGCGGTCAGGAAATCGATTCGACAATCAGCTTGAGAAATGTTTTTCCGATGATAACCTCGTCGCCCGATTTGATCTCGGCGGGACTGCCCGGCGAGAGACGCGGCTGACGATTCACATAGGT
>PNBD01000078.1:22154-22325 GCA_003135855.1 Deltaproteobacteria bacterium | reverse complement strand
GATACTGCCCATTTTCTCCACGTCGCCTTTTTCCCTTCCAACCGGTTCATTTCGCGTACCTCCTCTTAGTTCGCAGATGACTTTGAAACGTTATTGCCCTGGGCGTTTGCTGACTGGGCTTCTGGGGAAGTGAGTTTGAATCCATCGGTCGCGCTGTATCCGTCGACACGA
>PNBD01000078.1:0-22111 GCA_003135855.1 Deltaproteobacteria bacterium | reverse complement strand
GGGTGGCCGGTGTTCCAGGCCTTGAGCAGCGCGAGCGCCTCGGCGCCGCGTACCTCGCCGATGACTATTCGGTCGGGGCGCAGCCGCATGGTCGTCCGTACCAGCCGCGTCATGTCCGCGGCTTCGGCGGTGTGGAGTTGGACGAGGTTCTTCGCGCGGCATTGGATTTCGAGGGTATCCTCGATGATCACGTAGCGCTCGTTCGGATCGGAACGCTCGACCATTTCGTTGATGAGCGCGCCCGCCAGCGTGGTCTTGCCCGAGCCGGTCCCGCCCGCGATTACGACGCTGCTTCGCGAATCGACGGCCTCACGCAAGATGCCGGCGTGCGTGTCGCTCAGGATCTCGTCGCGTACGTAATCGTCGAGCGTGTAGAGCACTTGGGCCGGCTTGCGCATGACGCAACACGGCTTTCGGGCAACCGGCGGAAGGAGTCCCTCGAAGCGGATTCCTCCGATCAGGAGTTCGCCTTCAACAATTGGATTGATTGAGTTCACCACGCTGCCAAGTGACGAGGCGACGGTGCCGATCAGGCTTTCGACCTGCGAAGCCGCGAGCACCAGACCAGCTTCGTGCATTCCCTTTGCGTACGATTCAAACCACACGCGGCCGTCCTCGTTGACGATGATCTCGGTGACGTTCGGATCGTCGATCGCGGCGAGAATCCGTGGGCCAAGTTGTCTCCGGAGCAGCTCGTCCAGCCGCCGCTCCTGGGTGTGCTGCGTCGAGATCATTCGCTGTCTCCGTGAGATTCACTGGTGGAGTTGTCTTCTCCCCGACGTTCGTCGTTCTGGGACTCATCCGAGTTGGCAACAGCCTTCTTTCCGTTCGCACCTGGAGATTCCATCTGCTTGATGGTGTCTTCGACCTCCAGTCGCCACCCATGGTGCCGCCGCTCTCCACTGGCCAGAGCTTGTTCGCGCTGGGCCTCGGGAATTTCCGGGAGGTGGGTCAGCATGCTGAGCGCGAACTGATCGAGCATGGCAAGGAGCATCGTCAGCTGTTTGCTCAGCGGCCGGATGGCTTGGGCGATGTAGGTACGATTCGTGTCGATAATTTTCTTTTCAGTTGCGGCCAACTTGGATTCGGAAAAGCTCACGGCCGCGCGTCCGTTTGACTGGACCAGACGCTCCTGGATGTAACGTGAGAGCGAAAGGCCGGCCGCTTCAGCCTCTTCCTTCAATCGAGCGAAGTCGTCGCCGCTGACGTATGCCGTGAGTTGTCGCCTCAAAGTAGTCTCTCCTTCTTCCGTCCGCGGTTCGTGATGGCAGCGGCGTCGGTCGCATGGTCAACGGCAAATTTTAGAAACGCGAGCTGCGCAACCGGCTGCGGTTCTGCCGCCTTTCCGAGAGAGTTGGTTTGCGGTGCTGGTCGATCCTGGGCGAGACTTTTTGTGTTCTGCTTGATCTCGCAGGATACGGACGATGCCGTCACTGCGCTGGCGGTCCCGACGGTAGTTGAGTTCGCGACACGATCGCTTACCAAAGGCGCTGGAATCCTCGTGAGTCGCTTGAAAAGCCGCTCGCGGTAGTACCGGAGCTTGGCCGCGCGAATCGCCGGCAGTCCGGAGGCAAAGATCAACGCGTCGCTGGGACTGAGGTGCATCGCCTCATCTGGTGTCAGCAATGGTCGCGCAAATTCCGGCTCCGACACGGTCACTCCGGAACTTGAGATCGTCTGATGCACGTGGCGAACCGTGGTCTCGCCCGTCATCTGGGAGAGCAGCCGAGCAGTCTCGATGCCGTTCGGCCTGAACGCCACGCGCGTGTCGCAGTTCGACGTGATCGTCTCGTCATGGCCGTAGGCGCCACGAATTTGCGTAATGTCCTGGGCGATCAGGCAGGCCTTGATCCCGTATCCGGCGATCAAAGACAGCGATTTGGCGAACATGTCGAGGCGCCCGAGAGTCGGGAATTCGTCTATCATCAGAAGGAGCCGGTGACGGTTGCCTGCGACCGCACGCCCATGGCGGTACTCAAGTCGCTCCGTCAGCCGGTTCAGGATCTGGGCCAGCACCAGCCGCATGAGTGGCCTCATACGGTCCTGATCGGCGACCGTGACTGCGATATATAGCGAAAGCGGCCGGCGGTGATTGACCAGATCGTCGATGCGAAAGTCCGAAACCGCGGTGTTGGCCGCGATCACCGGGTCGCGGTAGAGCCGCAGAAAGCCCTTCACCTCCGAGATGACCGACGCCCGCTCCTTCTCCGCCATGTCGAGCAGACTGCGCATCCCACCGGCTACCAACGGATGAGTCCTGGTCGGATTGCCATGCGCGTCCTTCCAGCCGAGAGCGCCCGTGGGGTCATGTTCGGCGCGCATCAGGTGCTCGACGGTTTCGTCGGCTTTCCGTTCCGGATCGAAAAGCAAGTTGCCGACTCCGCCAAGCGTAGGTTCGCCTCCTTCATAGAGCCTGTGGAGGATGAACGCCTCGAATGCCTCCGAGCCAGCGCGCGACCAGTGGTCCGGGAGTCCGCGGCCGTCAGGGTCCAGCAACAGCTGCACGATGTTCTGTACGTCGCGCACCTCGTAAGGTGTGCGCAGCCGCACCTCAGCGAGCGGGTTGAAACGTGCCTGCCCCGGTTCGGGTGAGGCTGGCTCGAACTTGAGGCAAAGTTGGCCCAGGCGCTTGCGGGCACCGGCAGTCAGAGCCCAGTTCTCGCCCTTGAGGTCGTGAACGATGACGGAGTGCGGCCATGTCAGCAGAGTCGGGATCACGATCCCGCGGCCCTTGCCGCTCTGCGTGGGCGCGAAGACGAGGATGTGCGTGCGACCGCAATCACGGATGTGCGATCGATGCCATACACCCAGATAAACGCCAGCGCGGTGCGCCAAGGGTTTTAGAAGTTTCGCGCGCTCGGCGATCCTGCGAAGCCTCCGGGGCAGAAAGCGGCGTTTGTCTAGGAGTCCGTCCGCTCGAAGATCCCTGGTGTTGGCCCAGCGTGCTGATCCATGTAGATCGGATGGATTCTGGAACCATCCATGCCGGGCGACTGCAATCGCGCCCATCGCGACTGCTGTCAGTGTAACCATCGGGTAGACCGCCTCACGCACGCATAAATCCCAGAGTGGCGCGAGGGTCGGATCGGAGTGCCAGCGTAACCACCAAACCATCCAGTTCCACGGACGGTAGAGCGATCCGACTGGCGGAAAATCGCACCACGGTTGGCCGAGCGCCGGCGAGTAGCCGAAGAGTCGCGCGGCATGTTGAGTCGTCCTCCAGTTGACCACCACGAACACCGATCCTAGCGAGAGCAGGACGACAATCTTGATCTGACTGAGACGCGTATCGGCCGCTGTGCCTGAGAGGCGATAGGGGCGTTGTTCAGCCATTGCGATCCCTCGTTTTGTTAAAGCCGCGATCAAGTCCACGATCGATGTCGCGCGGCTGGCTGCGTGCCCGGCTCTTGATGATGTCTTTCGAGATCTGGCGTTCACGAAGATCGCGTTCGTGGTCTTGCGAGAGCTTCCAGCTTGCCTGACCGACACGCTGGGCGAGGCCGATGCCTTCGAGGAACTGCAATCGCGCCAAGTCTTGCTCCGCCCTCACGCGGGCGGCATCGCTGCGCGGTTGGAACTGCTCGTAACTTACGAGACCGGACTCGTTCGCCTTGCGTTGCAGCGTTCGGTCAATTTCGGTCCATTGCTCTTTTCGAATCACGCGCTCACGCGCACGCAGCACCTCGGGTTCGAGTCGCGGCCCAAGCTCCCTCGTTGCGATCTCTTGGCTTCGCCCGCGCATGCCGAGCTTCAGGTATTCGCGGTCGATCTGCAGAGTCCGCCCGTCATCTCGAACGCCTCGCACTAGGAGATGGACATGGGCGTCGTCGGTGTTGTGATGATCGATTGCAACCCACTGAAGCTTCGTCTCGAGATCGCGCTCCATCTGTTCGACCAGGCCACGCACATGTTCCCGGAGATCCAGCCTTGAGGCGTCCTCCGGCGAGACGATGAAGCGCCAAAGCAACTCGTCGTGTTTCTCCCAGTCGCGCACGAGCGCGACCATATCCAGCCCGTCATGCGCGGCATCAAAGCCCCTACCCTTTCCCTGCTCCTGCTGCGCTCCTTCGCGTGACAGGTAGCGGGCGTGAGCGGCCCAACCGCAGGTATGGTCGTTGCGCTTGAACGACGCTTTGACCACGGAACGGCGGGAGTAGACGTACGGGTCCAGCGCGACTCGCCGCCACGTTTGTCCGCCGCTGAGGCTGCCCCACGATTGGCGTCGGATTCCCCACCTGACCCGCACTCGCCGTAAGGCAACCGCCCACCACGGAATCAGCGGGCGCGGACGCTCCGTCGGTGCCAGACGGAGCTTGATACCGACCTCCTTCTGGCCGAAGAACCTACGCCGGCTCATGCTTCGACTCCGTGAGCAATGCGCTCAAGCTGGCAATGAGTTGCGCAGAATTCTCCGGCGCGTGTTCGTGCAGAGCCTCGATGATTTCTCTAACCTGCGCGCTGCTGAGTGTGACCGAATGAAGTTCCTTTGCGCGGCTCCACGACTTCCACGCGCGCTTGCTGGTGGCCCGCTCTTCAAGCCGCTCTCGTCCGGCCGCTGCGACCTGTGCGCGTTGCGCCGTATCGAGGGTCGCGCTCTCGTGCGCGACGCTGAGTAACGCTCCGAGCAGGAAATCTGGGGGCTCGTGGTCAAGGCCGGCTATTGCTACCAATCCGCCAAGATTGGCGAGGTGATGGACTCTGAGTCCTTGCTCGTGGCTATGTCCGTTTGTCGCCATGATTCACCAAGTGAGAACCGGTTTGAGCGCGGCTCGAACTTCCGAAAGCGGAACCGGTCCGAAGTAGCGCGCGTCCCAGCTCCGCACGTTATGAAAGCCGAACAGCCAGACCTCGCCCGGCGCGACCTGTCGCCTGCCCCAAGGTACATGTGACAACGGTCGACCTATGCTGTCGCGTGCTGCGACGGCGCTGTCTGCGAACACCTGTCCGCCGACAGAAACCCATCCGGGCTGCAGTTCCAAAACGTCACCGGGAAGGGCTCCAACAATCTTCGCGACTGGCTCGGCTCCGCTCGGGCAATCGCCTTGTTGGAGGTAACCGCGAGCGAGTCCTTCCTGTGCGATCGATGCCGGCAAGCAGGCATTAACGAGCTCGCCGTGTTTGACGGATCCTCCGCGTACGCTCCGGTAAATCCCTGCTGGTGCGGCGCTGTCGGTGAGTGAAATGCGCAGACCAAAGGCACTTCCTAGAGCGACCAACAAGGCTACTGCGATCACTGGTCCGAGCATCGCCAAGACGGGTCTGCGCGCGCGCCGAAAGTACTCGAAATGCAGCCTTGGAACGACCCGCTCCGAGGCGATTTTCGCCGTACTGTACAGTTGGCCGACCAGGATGCTCTCAAGTGGGGGAAAGGCCGTGAGAAGTTTAGAGAAAACGGAGGATCTGCGGCACTGCACCGCAGATGCTTTATCTTGCTCTACGAACGAACGCCCTTTACCCCACTCCTTCACCACTCCGAACACACCACTCAGAACCCTCCGTCCGCCCGCACCAGATCTCAACAGTCCGATCATAGATCCCACTCCATCCCGAACTCTGACGCACATCGCCTTACACTCCGCCATGACCATCAGCAGCGCTGGCGGGCATCTTCTGATCTGAATGTGTCAGTTCGTTGGATGTTGCAGGCTTTCGAGAACGGTTTCTCCCCGCGGTCTTCCCCTCCAATCCATCCATCTCGTCGCGCATCTGTCGCGTCAGGCGGATAATCGATTCGCAGATTGTCGCGTTCAGATCGAAACCCGCCTCGCTGGTGCGCTCGCGAAGCCGATCGATCTCCGCCTTCACCGAAGCCGGCACGCGCAAAGTCAGAGTCTCGGTAGGTTCTTCTTTGCGTTTGAGCACTCCCATCGCCCTTCTCCTCGAATCGGTTTTGTGTACATTTCGTGCGCCATCGCGCATGCGCTCCGTGTACGATTTGTGTACGTTCAGCCTTTGTAAGCCGCCGGGAACACGAGGTCCTCTGTGACCATCACGTTGAACTGGTAGCCGGGCCGGATTTCGATCGTCGGTGGACGATTCATCCCCTGGCCGATCATCTGCTGACCCACAGCGCCGAATTGTCCTGAGGCAGCTGAACCTGCCGTCTGACTCGTCATCGCCCACTGGTTCGGCTGTGAGTAGCCGAAGGGTCCGTAAGTGCCACCGCCGCCGAACGTCGCCATCTGTCCGACCATCTGGCCGGCGCTGATAAGACTCATGAGCGCCGCGGTGCCGAACGTTCTCATGTAGTGGTTGTCCACTTGGTCCGTGAAGCCGGAGTAGCCGCCCTGATCGGCTCCCGGCATCTGCGGGAGATTCATGCTCGAGGTGTTCGGGAAGATGAGCCGCTGCCACGCGATCTCGACGCGTTGCTGACCATAAGTGGATGCGTTCTGGTATATGCCGATGAGTCTGCTGCCTTGCGGGACCAGCAGGTATTTTCCGGTGGCGCTGTCGAAGACGTTCTGACTGACCTGGGCAAGGATCGGCCCCGGCAAGTCAGAGTTGATCCCGCTGACGAGTACGGCTGGAATCACGCTTCCGGCCATCACCGAGAACGCCGATGCGGGCGGGTGAAGCGTTACTGCCTGATCAGTGGAATTGCCGAGGTTGAAGTTCGTGCCTTGCTGGCCATTTGTGCGGGCGATTTCCAGCGTCCCGCCATCGTGGAACGCGGAGACCATCTGCGGCGATTCAAGCGCCTTCATGTACTTCTCTTGCGCCCACTGCGCGTAACGGCTGGGCGGTTGCGGCGGTGCGTTTTGGATGGGCGCTTGTACGGTCGCGACTACCGCTGGAGGTGGTACGAAAGTTGGTGCTGCGAGCCGTTTGCCGCCGTTCGCGGCGAGGTCCGCGATCTCTCCGTTGTCGCGTGCAGATGCTCCGGGATCGTCAGCGGGCTTCTGTAGCGCACTCTGCCCGATACCGGATGACTCCACGCCCAGCGCCACCACCACGCCGCTCACAATCGCGACGACGGCGAAGGTAATCAGTATGAGCCTGTTGAAGCGGCCGCCTCCGGGGTGCTCCTGCTCCAGCGAGTCATCCGGTTCGTCCCGAAGATCACCTTGGCCGTCCAGTCTCATATCCTCAGTCGCCATGGTTCTCACCTCGCCGCTCCCGCGTAGCTGATCGTCACTCGGTCCTGATCGCGTCCGACTCCAGATACGAGAATTGCTTCGGTGACTAAGCGGTCGACGACGTAGTAGTTGCCCTTGACCCGGTAGTTCACCATCTGAGTTCCGCTCCCTGCGTTCACAAGCAGCGCCGGCGCTTCACTCGACTTCATTCCCGGCGGCATCTGGATGTACACGTGCGAACCGTCATCGAAGGCACGAATCGGTTTCCACGGAACGTTCGCTCCACCCACGACGTACGCGAAGTTGAGTTGTGCGGGATCGACGTTGGCAACCTTCACGACGTTGCCGGAGCCATCACCCGGCGGATCGGCCGCCGTATCCTGCTGTGCCTTGGCGGCGGAGTCGGCATTTTTCATCGCCGTTGTCAGCTCGTCTGGATAGTAGAACTCGACTTCCTGCACCGCGTGGCTTCCGCGCGAGCGGAGCAGCAAGTGGTAGATGTGCTTCGTCGTATAGATCGTAAGGTTGGTCTGGATGCCCGGAGCTTGCGGCTTAACTGCGAGATGCGGCACAGGATCTCGCGGGTCTCCCGAGGAAGCGGGCGTTGCCATCCAGCGCTCGCTGTCACCAATCGCAACGTCCGTGATCGTCTCTCCTGGCTGGAGTTGGATGTCTGAAGTTCGTAGCGGCTCGCAATCGACTGCCGGCGGGGGGCCTTGGTTGTACGGATAGAGCGTGTAACCCGGTGTTCTGTAGATCGCCCAATCGCCGCTCTTCTCGTGCTCTTTGAGCGCTTGCTGAACTTCGGGCGGCTGTTCAGCAAGGATCTCCTTCGGAGTTGGAAGAGCAGGCGGCGCTTCCGCTTTCGGTTCGGCTTCGGTCACGAGATTGAGCGGCGGCGGTGTTGGCGGCGGTTTCGCCGCGCAAGCTCCCAACGTCAGCGCCAAGGTGACTGTTCCCGCGATGGCGATCCTTCTCATCGCTCTGCCTCCTATCCTGTTGCCGGGCTAACCTTGCTGTTCGGTCCAGGTGATCTGCGTTACGCAAAACCCGAGAGGGTTGCTGACGATCGCCTCATCGGAGCTCGGCGGAACAATTTCGGTTTCAAGAGCCGCTTCCCAATGGGATGGTGACCCGACAGCGACGCCGTTCAGGTCGCGCTGCTGCTCGGTCCATCGCACCTGATAGCTGCGCGGCGAGAGCTGAAGGATCGAATCGATCTGAACCGAGACGGTCTGCTTCTCGGCGATCTTGAACGGGTTATGGGAGAAATTGTCGGAGTGGTAGTACTCGTCGAGAAACCGGTCTGCGCCGCCACGCGTATGCGCGAGCAGCGCGTTGAGCGTCTGATGCTCTACCTGCGCATCGCTGGTGACCGAGCGAGCGTCGCGAATGAAGGCCGCTACCTCGTAGCGTTCCATTCGCGCGGTCACGTCCGGCAGAGCCACCGGCGTGAGGGGTTGCGGGACCGTCAGCGCGTATCCCAGCTTGTCGACTTCGACGACATACGGGATGTAGCGGCTCCGTTCGCTCAGCCAGACCATTCCGCTGGCGAGAATCAGACCGAGGACCAGAAGTCCGCCTGCGGCAATCTGCCAGTTACGTTTACCGAGAACGAGGTCGGCGTATCGCTCATCCCATTCTCGACGCGCTTCGAGATAGACGTTGCTCTCCATACCTACGCCTCACCGCAGAAATTCCGAACTCACACATCAAAAGTGCGGCTCGCTGGATTCGTAAGTTGAGCAAATTCCTTGCCAGCAGCCCGGCAGGAACACAGGACTGCTGCGGGCACGAAAGAATTAGTGCCGTGCAGGAACCGACACAGGCGATGACTCTTTCACTTGGCCAAACCTGCGCGGGCGGCAGGCTTTCCACCCATTCGTGGATCGATTCGGTGTTGGTTCATATATGCGGCGGCTGGTTGCTTTGGGCGAACGGGCGTGTCGAGGAAAGTCGCGGGTGCTACAGTCCTTAGTCGTGTTGCTGGACAGAATGACTGGCGGGGAGTTTGACCGCACTAAGCGCGCGCTCGAGGTTCTTTCCACCGTCTCTTGGGCAGAACCACTTTTGCTGCATCTTGAGCGTGCCGGCGGAATTAGACCGGAGAATATGCCTCTCATGTTCGAGGTCCGGTACGCCCACGAACTGTTCCTGGCAGGAAGCTCGGCAACCTACGAATATGCGACAGGGATCGGGGACTCCAGAGTTGATTTTTGCATTGATACCTCGCCACCTTGGCTGATCGAACTCGTCAGCGTTCGGACAAGCGAGGCGACACGACGAGCTACCAGAAAAATCGGGCAGCTCTCCGAAACTCTTCTGATGCCCACGGCTAGTGATCCAGACCGCAGCGAAGTCGGAGAAATCATAAGAGCCCAGGGGAAGATCGGTGAGAAGGTTTTGGCGGGAACCGCACCGACGAAGTTTCCACTGATAGGCGATTCCCTTCACATGATAGTGATCGACATGCGTGGTTTCCTGCTTCATGGAGGTGACCGCGGCGACTACTGTGAAATTGCCTATGGGAGGCAATTCTTTCGGCCAGACCAGTTTCCCTTCCTGCATTACGTCTCGGGTCGCCCAGTCAAAGGCTTATTTGAGCCGGACAACGTGCGCGCCTCGGCGCGACTCATCCAAAAACGCATTCATGTTATCAGCTTTGTGTGCGAGCGGGATTTTTCCGAGGGAGAGATTGCTAGGGTTGCTTGCAACGTTCCCAATTACAATCTTTTCCGCGACACTGATACAGCTCTTGAGGCCTTGAGGAGCCATCCGTTGGCGAAGAAGATCGATGCGGTCTGATAACCGCTTGCGTACGATTGCCGCATCAGCTGCCGCTGTTCAAATGCGAAGTTTTCGGAACCGATCCAGTGCCCACTTAGTGCCCACTTCGGGCTTTTTCAGCATGATCTGAGATGATGTCGATCCGCTGAAAACCCTTATGTTTCCTACACCATATGATCTGGCGTGATCTGAGAAAACGTCGTGAACAAGTTTAGGAATCCTGTGCTCTATCCATCTGAGCTAAGGGGGCGCTCAAGCCAAAAAGATTACGCCGTCGAGACGCATCGACCAAGCATTCAGGGTGACGCGCTCAATAAACGTCATCAGACCCGCGCCGCGCCACGATTTTTTGATCTCTCGAATCGGCCTTGAAAAAAAACACGATTCTTTGAACCTACCGAAAATAGTCACTTCTGCCCGGCGTCCGGGGCGGAGCTTCTGGTACTGCGTCGAGGACGGCAATCTCGCTTCGATTCGAGTCGCCAAAAAATTGGGTTTCTCGCTAGTCGGGGTCGGCACCTGGGTAGTGCCACTCGGAGTAGAACTTCTGAGCTACTACGAAATTCTCGATCACGCGCAAGCTGGAGCATGCCCTGTGGTCGCGAAGCCCATCAAATTAATTGCCAGCGCCTGATGCCCTGGTTCTGGAACTGATTTTCTTATTCGGCGCTACGCGCTACATCTCCTTGGCATGACAGGTTAAAGCCGCCCCGGTACCGAGGGAGGAACTGGTTTGCGTCAAGTCGAAACCATGGGTGGTTTCGTTGTAGCAGCCGAAAAAGCCACTCAGTACACCAAAAGCGTCACCGCTGAATGACGCTCCGCCCGTGAAACACCCTTTTGGAATCGTGTTGCCGCCGACTCCCTGAGCGCTCGCCGTGCCGTTCGTGAACGAGGCGGTGAAACTAAGGAACTGGATTATTCCCCCATTAACAAACTCAGCTCCCCCCACCGCGCTGATCACGCCATTGAATTGTATGACCCCGACCAGGGAGAGCGCGGCGCCACCTCCGTTTATGCCTGTGCAAGCCAAATCGTACGAATGGGGGAATAACGCCTGCGCTTTGGCATCTTTGACTGCCATTACGAGCGTTGCGAGCGTCAGTCCTAACACCAATCGCGTCATCGTGCTTTTGAGCATGTTGAATTTCTCCCTGTTCGGATAGCGTGACGCACCGTAGTCCAAATCATGCACGAAGGCAACACGATTTGGGGCTGCGCGTCGCAGCCTTCCCGCATTGAAAGTATCGCAGCTATCTGTGATGGCGGAGGTGACGTGCTTCAGCGATTCAGCTCGGGAATCACATGCTTTCCGATCAGCTCCATGCTGCGCATGATCTTGCTGTGGTCGAGGCCGCCGAACTGCACCCACGTGAGCATCTGATCGACGCCCATGTCGCGATATCTGCGAAATAGCTTAACCAGTTCGTCGGGCGTTCCCACCGCGATAACTCCGTCGCGAGTTCGCTGCTCGACGTCCGACATGTCGGCGCCTGCGCGAATCGCAGCCTGCTGCTGCTCGGCCAGGTACTTATAGGTCTCAGCTTTGCGCTCGCGCCCCTTTTCGGCCCACGGCAGGAATAACTCCGCCGCCAGCTTGGCGACGATTTCCAACGGCTGCGAGACTTCTCTAACTGCCTGCTCATGAGTCTCGGCGCAGTATGCCTGAATCAGCACTGCCGATTGATCATTGATGAACGCGCCGACCGGCTCGGCGTGCTTGACCGCCTCCTTATACGCGGCGATCCGCGGCGCCAGTTGCTCTGGAGTGCCGGTAACGAAACCCAGCATCCCGAGGCCCTTTCGTCCCGCCAGCGTGAAGGTGTCGGGATTGGTGCCGGCCAGCCAGAGCGGTGGGTGGGGCTTCTGGATCGGTTTCGGCACGACATAACTCGGTGGGATGTTGTAGAACTTGCCCGCGAATTCGAGCGGCTCATCGCGCCAGCTCCTAACCAGTATCTCGACCGCCTCCCCCCACATCGCCTGAGTATCATCGGGGTTAACTTCAAAGCCGTCGAGTTCCTGGAGCGTCACGGCGCGGCCGGTTCCCAACTCGACTCGCCCGCCGCTTAAGATATCGAGCACCGCCGCTCGCTCCGCCACCCGGATCGCGTGATTGAAATTGCGCGGCAACAGCGCGATTCCGTGACCGATGCGAATTTGCTTGGTGAGCTGGCTGAGCGCGCCGAACAGTACTTCCGGCGCCGGGCAATGCGACCATTGCGGAAGCAGGTGATGCTCGACGGCCCACACGTATCCCCAGCCGAGCTTATCGGCCAACACGACCTGCTCGATCACTTCGCCGTACGCTCGCGCCTCGATGCCCGGCGTCCACGGTTTCGGAATTTGAATTTCATACAACAGGCCGAGCTTCATGGTGGTGTCCTTATCTCACTGTTGAGTTGGCGAACGACAGATTCCGCAGGATGTGTTCAAAACGAGAACGAAACTATTCGCCTGGCGAGTCCAGCTTCGGCGGTGTGCCTAGCCCCGATCGGCGCGGAAAAGCAGCCTCGCGATGCGCCTTTGGCGGTCCATCGAAAAAACCGATCGAATTCAACCACAGATCGCCTCCGAGCAGATGCCGGAGCGCTGGCGAAGCGCGATGCCAAACCTCCTCGCGCACCGAGACGATATGATTTTCCTGCACCCGCAGAAAAGGACGCACATAGTATGCGAACAGCGCGCGCCGCTGGCCCCTGCGAGAAGTGTTGCAGCCGGTCTTATGCCAGGTATATCCGTGCAGAAACGCGACCGACCCGGCCTTGCCGATGATCGGCACCGTCTCATAGGTCTGCCGCGGGTCAGGATTGGTCCGCAGCTTGTGCGACCCCGGAACGTAGCGGGTACCGCCGTTCTCTTCGGTGAAATCGTCGATCATCCAGACTGCGTTCGCCGATAGCAGGTACTCGGGATGCGGCGGCGGCACGTAACCTGAGTCGGAATGCAGCGTCATCTCCTCGCCACCCGGCCCGGTCGTGTTCGACGAAAATCCCGACAGGATGAAGTCGCCGCCGAGCAGCTTGTCCATCGCGGCCATCACCTCGGGATGCTGCACGATCTCCTCGAACACCACACCCTTGTTGACCAGGTTGAATACGCGCTGGTTCGCCCCTTCGGATTCGAGAAACGCAACTCCTCGATCGCGTTCGAGCTCATTCAACCGGTCCACGTCGCCGCGGATGCGCCGCAGGAGATCCGCGGAAATAAAATTTGGCACGACGCATACGCCGCTTTTTTCGACTTCGCCAACAATCTGATCGATATCGTTTCGCATCGCCTGACTCGTATTTTTCAGCTTCGTTTTCCTGAACGATCGGTTAATTTTGCGACAGGACGCGAATAAAGACAAACGCGGAGTGGCCTTCGAGCGCGTTTATTTGCGAATATCTGTCCGTTGGATGATCATGCATCGGCGTGTGTGCAGGACGCCGCGCGCTTCGACCACAGGAGATCGAGATGAATACGGCAACCGTGAACGGCATCAAGCTCGAATTCGAGACGCAGGGGCAGGGCGAACCCGTAGTATTGATTCATGGCAGCGTCGTGTCCGATGCGTATTTGCCGATGATGAATGAAACGTCGCTGAAAAAATATCGGCTCATTCGTTATCGCCGGCGCGGTTTCGATGGCAGCTCGCACACGCCGCCACCGGTGCGCATCCAGGATCAGGCGCGCGACTGTCTCGGCTTGATTCAGCATCTGGGTATCGCCAAGGCGCACGTCGTCGGGCATTCATACGGCGGCGTCACTGCGACGCAGCTTTTCTTCGAGGACAGTGCAGTGGTGCATACCTTGTCGCTGCTCGAGCCCGCCTTCATCTGGATGATTCCGCAGGGTCCGGAGTTGCAGGCCGGGCTGGCCACCGCGATGCAGCTCTATCAGGCGGGTGACAAGGCCGGGGCGATCGACAATTTCATGGCCGGCGTCGGCGGTGTGGATTATCGCGCCAAGATGGATTTCGCATTGCCCGGCGCCTACGAGCGCGCGGTCGCTGATGCCGACACATTTTTTCAGATCGAACTGCCCGCCTTGATGGAGTATGCGCAGACCATGTCGGCCGAGAATCTGCGCTCGATCAAGAAACCTGTGCTGGCCATGGTCGGCCGCCACACCGCGCCTGTGTTCCAGCAGATTCACGATAAGGTGCTGGCGACGATCGTGCAGTCGGAAGCGCTCGACATCCCGGGAGCTGGTCACATGCTGCAGATGGAGAATCCAACCGCGGTTGCCGAGGGGCTCGCGGAATTTTTCGGCAACCATCCGTTCGCGGGATAGGAACGACGATCGCGCGACTCGCCGGCCGGGCGGCGGTTTGAATTGACGACGTTATTGCGCATAGTAGCCGTGATGATTTGCTGTTCGCGTTACGCACTTCGAGGTCATGAATGAAAATCGGCGGATTCTACGAGCATCAACTGCCACGGCCCTGGACGCGCGACTCGGAGCATCGCTTATTCAAGGACGCGCTCGATCACATCGAACTCGCCGATCGCCTCGGCTACGACTACGTCTGGGCGACCGAGCATCATTTCCTCGAGGAGTACGCGCATTCGTCGGCGCCCGAAATTTTTCTCGCGGCGGTGAGCCAGCGCACCAAAAACATTCGGATCGGTCACGGCATCGTGCAGATGGCCCCGCTGATCAATCATCCGGCGCGGGTCGCGGAACGGATCGCGACGCTCGATCTGGTCAGCGATGGGCGCCTCGATTTCGGCACTGGCGAGGGCGCGGCGGAAGTCGAGCTCGACGGATTTCGCATCCCGCAAAGCGAAAAGCGCGCGATGTGGCTCGAAGGACTTACCTGTGTCACGCGCATGATGGTCGAGGAGCCGTTCGCCGGCTTCGAAGGAAAATACCTGAACGCACCGGTCCGCAACGTGGTGCCGAAACCGCTGCAACGACCGCACCCGCCGCTATGGCTTGCGTGTTCGCGCCGCGAGACGATCCTGCTCGCCGCCAAGCTCGGCCTCGGCGCGCTCACTTTTGCGTTCGTCTCGCCCGAGGAATCGCGGCAGTGGGTTCACGATTACTACCAGACGATTGAAAACGAATGCGATCCGATTGGCTACGATGTCAATCCACAAATCGCGATCACTGTTCCGTTTCTGTGCGACCACAACGAAAAGCGCGTGCGCGAAATGTCGGACGAGCACCACGGCTTCTTTATGTACGGGCTGGGCCACTATGCGTTTTTCGGTAATCACGAGCCGGGCAAGACCGACCTCTGGAATAACTACAAGACCCAGCCGGCGAAGGTTAAGGTTGACGATCCGCTCGCGTCGGCCGCGCAATCCCAAACCTGCGTAGGCACTCCCGATCAGGTTCGCGCGGCGCTCCGTAGTTTCGAGGAGACGGGCGTCGACCAGGTGATCTTCCTGTCGCAGGCGGGCCGCATTCCGAGCGAGATGCTCGCGTCGTCGATCGAGCTTTTCGGCAAAGAAGTATTGCCCGAGGTGAAGGAGCGCGATCAGAAACGCGCGAGAGAAAAAGCCGCGCTGCGCGACCGCATCATCAATAAGGCGATGGCTCGGAAGCGCGCACCGCAAGTTCCGAAGTGGGGACCGACCGTCGTCCGCGCGGCCGGGCATCATTAGTATGTATGCTGGCGAATTGAGTTCGCGACCGCATCGGCAGTATTAAAGAATTACAGTTTCGCCGCGATCGACGGAGGCTTGGATGGCTCAGCATCAGACGCGCTTTGGATCGCTGGAGCACTTCGAGAAGGGTGGCATCCAGGTCATCAACGACGATCCTAAAAATTATGTCTTCTCGAACGTTTACGAAGTTGCCGCGAAAGCTGAGCCGTACGAAAAAATCGCGGTCGGCAAAAATTTGAAATACGTGCTGGAAGCGATCCGCGCCGAGGGCACTTCGCCTTGGTACGCCTCATCGCATGACGAGGCCGCGATCGTAATGGACGGTGAAGTCGAGATCCGCCTGGTCAAGCTGGAGAGCCAACTGGTCGCCGACGATCACGAGGGCACCACGATGCTCGAGGGCAATCCCAAGGGCCGCAAGATGGGGCATATCGTCGCGCGTCGGGGACATATGGCGCTGCTGCCGAAGGGCGCCGCGTATCAATTTCACGCCGCCAAGCCCGGCGTGATCCTGTTGCAAACAATCCAGGGCGACCTCACGGTCGAGCGATGGAACGAAATTTGTCAAAAGTGATCGCAGCTCTGAAAGATTGAAATCAAACGGCCGTCACGGAGAATCCGAACATGGCTGAAACGACTCGCGCACAAGGCAAAACCAATCAGTACGGCTACCAATCGTTTACCCTCGGCGGGTTTCGATTCGAGCGCGACGAATATTTCGCGCAAATCAGCTGGCCCGGCGGCAATCACACTGCTCCGGTCGACAAATTCCTGCGGGCGCTGATGCGGGACGTCGCGTGGAATTTTTTCTACGGCACCGTCAATTTCGACGAGGTCTTCGGCACCACGAATCATTATGGAACCGTCGATGTGTACGCGGGTCTCTACAATGCCGGCTATCGCGCGCAGAACAAGCATCACGTCGAGACCTTCAAAGGTGAACAGACTCGCGCGCTGTTCCAGGCGATGCTCGAGGACTGGACCAACGCGGACTTCGATCCGTTCGCGGCGCCGGCGGAAACCGGCACGGCGTTCGGCGCCAAGCGCGGCGACAATTTCAAAGCAGTGCGCCGCCAGCGCGTCGTTGCCAAGCGCATGGTCGGTCTCAAGGACGATACGCCGCTCCGCAACGATGACAACGGTTGTCCGGTCAATCGCCAGTTTAAGGATGTCGATCAAGGTGAGCCCGAGATTCATGTCGAGCCCGGCTTCGAGAACGAAGTTCACGCTTTCAACTTCTTCGGATATCTGTCGCGCTCGGACGTGACGTGGAATCCATCGATCACGTCGGCGGTAAAAGACAGTCTGCTCTGCCCGACCACCGAGGAATACATGCTGCCGATCATTCACGGCAACGATCGCGTCGAATGGTTCGTCCAGTTGAGCGACGAGATTCACTGGGACATCCAGGATCGCGAAACCGGCGCGCCGCGCGCGCGGGCGGTCATGAAACCCGGCGACGTCTCGGCGATGCCGGCCGACATCCGTCACCAGGGATTCTCGCCGAAGCGCGCGATGCTGCTCGTCTGGGAGAACGCCGACAGCACGCTGCCGGAACTCTACGCGCAGAAAAAGCTGAAGCCGAATCCCGTCGATTTTTGAGAAGGCTTCGCGTTGATCTATTTTAGTTTGCCGATAGTCGCGCGCGTGAGTTGGCGATGAAGTTACAGACCCGGCTTTTCATTGACGGCGAGTTCGTCGAAGCCGAGCGGCGCAGCACAATCGCGGCGCTCAATCCGCACGACAATTCCAAGCTCGCCGACGTAGCCGAGGCAACCGAGCCCGACGTAGATCGCGCCGTCGCCGCGGCGAGCAAAGCGTTTCCGGNNACGCGGCTGCCGATCGCGGCCGGCTGCTGATGAAGCTGGCCGACGCGATCGAGGCGAAGCGCGACGAGCTCGCCGAAATCGAATCGCTCGATACCGGTCATCCGATTCGCGACACGCGCAATCTCGATCTGCCGCGCACCGTTGCCGTGTTCCGCTACTTCGCGGGCATGGCCGACAAACTGCAAGGCAGCGTCATCCCCGTCGAACAAGGCTTTCTGAATTACGTGGTGCGCGAGCCGCTCGNNGAGCCGCTCGGCGTCGTCGGTCAGATTGTGCCGTGGAATTTCCCGGTGATGTT
Source organism: Deltaproteobacteria bacterium (assembly GCA_003135855.1). Lineage (GTDB taxonomy): Bacteria > Desulfobacterota > Binatia > Binatales > Binataceae > Binatus. The sequence continues at coordinate 4,518 of PNBD01000078.1, read as the reverse complement.
CACCAGCTGGAAGATGGGTCCGGCGCTGGCCGCGGGCAATTGCGTCGTGATGAAACCGGCCGAGCTGACTCCGTTGAGCTCGTTGAAAATCGCCGAACTGGTGCGCGAGGTTGGCTTCCCCGCTGGCGTCGTCAATATCATTCCAGGCTACGGCAACGTTGCGGGACAACACCTCGCCGCCCATCCGGAAGTGCAAAAGATCGCGTTCACCGGTTCGACCGTGACCGGCCGAAAGATCGTGGAGGCATCCGCCGGTAACCTGAAACGCGTGCAACTCGAACTCGGAGGCAAAGGTGCCAATATCGTGTTCGACGACGCGAATTTGCCGGCCGCGATCAACGGCAGCGCATTTGCGATTTTCCATAACCAGGGCCAGGCCTGTATCGCTGGATCGCGCCTGCTTCTTCACGAAAAGATCGCCGACCAGTTCCTCGGAGGATTTCTGAAACTCGCCGCCTCGATCAAACTTGGCAATCCGCTCGATCCCGCGACCGAAATGGGTCCGCTCACCTCGATGCAGCATCGCGATCGTGTTCTTGGCTATTGCAAAATTGCGCAGGAGCAGGGTGGCGAAATTATTCTCGGTGGCAAATCGCCGGCCGATTCCGATCTGTCGCGCGGATGCTATGTGATGCCGACGGTGGTCCGCGCACGTCCTTCTGATCGCGTCTGCCAGGAGGAAGTGTTCGGTCCGTTCGTGGCCGTGAGCACCTTCAAAGATGACGCCGAGGTGATCGAAATCGCCAACGGCACCGCCTACGGACTCGGCGGCGGGCTCTGGACCAACAATCTCCAGCGCGCGCATTTGGTCGCGCGCCACATGATCACCGGAATGGTTTGGATCAACTGTTATAAGCGTTTTAACCCTGGCTCTCCTTTCGGCGGCGTGCGCGGCTCGGGCTACGGACGTGACATGGGCTTCGAAGCGATGGTGGAATACACGACGCCAAAATCGGTGTGGGTCAACGTCGATGCGAAGATCCCGCCGTTCTACTCGCGATAAGCCGGACCGATGATGCCCAAATTTTTATACGAGGCGCTCCCGTGCCGGGTCATCTTCGGCGTCGGCAGCCTCGAGCGGCTTTCGGAAGAAGTCGAACAGCTGGGCGCCCATCATGCATTGGTACTATCGACGCCTGAGCAGGCAGACGAAGCGCGCGGAATCTCCGAGCGTCTCGGAAAGAAATCTGCCGGCGTGTTCGCGAAGGCCGTGATGCACGTGCCGATCGAAACTGCCGAAGCAGCGCGCGAAGAAGCGAAGCGGCTCGGCGCAGATTGTTGCGTCGCAGTAGGCGGCGGTTCGACGACCGGCCTCGCTAAAGCGATCGCGCTGGTTTCCGAACTACCGATCATCGCCATTCCGACGACCTATGCCGGTTCGGAGATGACGCCGATTTGGGGACTCACTGCCGAGGGAATCAAAAAAACCGGGCGCAATTTGCGCGTCCTTCCGCGAACCGTAATTTACGATCCGACGCTCACGCTCACGATGCCGCCTTCGCTCTCCGGCACCAGCGGTATGAACGCGATCGCGCACTGCGTCGAAGCGCTATACGCCGAGGATGCCAATCCGATCATTTCGCTGATGGCGGAGGAGGGGATTCGCGCACTTGCCGCCAGCCTTCCGATAGTCGTCAAGGAACCGCGAAACCTCGACGCTCGCGGCAACGCTCTTTACGGTGCATGGCTGGCAGGCATGTCGCTCGGTGCAGTCGGGATGGCGCTTCATCACAAGCTTTGCCACACCCTCGGCGGCACCTTCAATTTGCCGCATGCGGAAACGCACACCGCGATTCTTCCGCATGCGGTCGCCTACAACGCGGCGGCGGCGCCCGACGCGATGCGCAAAATCGCAAAGGCCGTTGGGACCTCGAGCGCCGCGCTCGGACTGTATGACCTGGCTATCGCGGTCGGCGCAAAGATGGCTCTCAAAGACTTCGGTCTCAAGGAAACCGATCTCGATCGCGCGGCGGAACTGGCTATTCAGAATCCATACTACAATCCTCGTCCAGTCACGCGCGAGGGAATTCGCCGATTGCTGGATGACGCGTATCATGGACGCCGTCCCATCGAAACTGCATAGCAGAGTGAGTATTTGAAACTCAGCGTCGCGCTGGGGAGTGACTATCAGCAATGACTACAGTTGCCAAGGCAAAGAGCAAATCCGCCGAGATTCGAAGCCGGCTCACGCACCCGATCATCGACTCCGACGGCCACACCGCCGAGTTCGAGCCCGCCGTGTTTGACTATCTTCGCGAAGTCGCCGGTCCCAAGGCGGTCGAGCGCGTCAAAACTTTTCCAGCTGGACCGTTTACATACCGCTGGCATCGTCTTTCGTGGGACCAGCGCCGCGACGAGCGCGTGACGCGGCCGCATTGGTGGGTGCATCCGACCAGGAACACGCTCGATCGTGCGACCAGCACGTTGCCGAAGTTGCTGCATGAACGCCTTGACGAGATGGGTCTCGATTTTACTGTCATTTACCCGAGCATGGGGCTCTTCGGTATCCACGTCGGCGACGATGAATTGCGTCCTGCGCTATGCCGCGCCTTCAACAAGCTCAATTCGGACATATATCGCGAATACTCAGATCGAATGACGCCAGTAGCTATTATTCCAATGCATAGTCCACGCGAAGCGATCGAAGAACTGGACTATGCAGTTGGTAAACTCGGAATGAAGGCCGTCGTGATGGCGAGTTTCGTGCGCCGTCCGATTCCAGCGGTCGAGCGCAGCGCACCCGAGATGTCGCGCTATGCCTATTGGCTCGATGTCCTCGCGATGGACAGCGACTACGACTACGATCCGGTCTGGGCGAAATGCGTCGAACTCAAAGTCTGTCCGAGCTTTCATTCGCCCACTGCCGGGATCGGATTCCGCAACTCGATTTCTAATTTCGTGTTCAATCATATCGGCCATTTCGCGGCGTCCGCGGACGCAATCTGCAAGTCCATATTCCTGGGCGGAGTCACGCGCCGCTTTCCCGAACTTCGCTTTTCATTTCAAGAGGGCGGGGTGGCTTGGGCCGCGACTCTCTACGCCGACCTGATCGGACATTGGGAAAAGCACAGCCCCGATGTGCTCTATCGATGCGACCCCGCGGAGCTCGATCATAAGCTGCTATCTGAACTGTTTTTGAAATATGGCGACACGTACGGCGAGCTGAAACAGCAGCCCGAGGCAGAGCGTTCGGGCCTGCTGTGGGGCACGCCGGAAAAACGCGAAGATCTCGACGAATGGGCGCGCTGCGGGATCAAGAAAAGGGAAGACATCCGCGACTTGTTCGTGCCCAAGTTCTATTTCGGATGCGAAGGCGACGATCGTCTGACCGCGCTCGCCTTCGACCGCAAGAAACTACCGTTCGGCTCGCGCTTGAACGCTCTCTACAGCTCCGACCTCGGCCATTTCGACTTGCCCGATATGAGAGATGCGGCGGCCGAGGCATACGAATTGGTCGAGCATGAATTGATCACGGATGACGATTTCCGCGATTTCGTGTTTGCCAATCCAGTTCATTTCTTCACCGCGCTCAATCGCGAGTTCTTCAAGGGCACGCGAGTCGAAGGCGATGCCAACAGGCTAATCGCCTCAGAGCATTAGCTATTTGAACGATGTATCGGTCATTAGGTATTTGGTAGTGGTGTGACTATGCGCAATCTGACTGAACAGAGTATTTCCGATGCGGTGCTCGCGCGCTTTTCGGAATGCCCCGATCCACGCCTCAATCAGCTTTTCAGCGCTCTCATTCGCCATCTACACGAATTCGCGCGCGAGGTGCGGCTGACTCCCGATGAATGGATGGCTGGGATCAATTTTCTGACTGCGGCTGGACACATCACGGACGAGAAACGCCAGGAATTCATTCTGCTGTCCGACACTCTCGGGCTGAGCGCGCTGATCGATATTATCCAGAATGGCGACAAGCCCGAGCAGACGACCGAATCGAGCTTGCTGGGCCCGTTTTTCCGCGAGGGCGCCCCCAACCTGCCGTTCGATGCGGATATCGCCGGTCCAGTCGAGGGCGAACGCGTCGTCCTGCATGGACGGGTGACGTCGATCGATGGAACGCCGGTGGCCGGCGCGATGCTCGACGTTTGGCAGGCCGCGCCCAATGGGCTCTACGACTTGCAGGACAAGAATCAGCCGGAAATGAATCTGCGGGCGCGCCTTCGCACCGATGCGCAAGGTCGGTACCGATTTCGCTCGATCAAACCAGCCAGTTATCCGGTGCCGACCGACGGTCCGGTTGGGAAAATGTTAAACGCAGTCGGGCGCCATCCGTTTCGCCCCGCGCATGTGCATTTCCTGATTGCGGCGTTGGGCCACGAGACATTGACTACCGCGCTCTACATCGACGGTGACAAGTATCTCGACTCCGATGCGGTGTTCGGATCGAGGAAGTCGCTAGTCGTTGGCTATAGCCACTTCGACAAAGTGGCTAATGATCGCGAACCGCAAATGGACGCGATCAAGTTCGACTTCGTACTCAATCCGAGCCCGCAGCGCGGCTGACGTCAG
>PNBD01000121.1:18209-37648 GCA_003135855.1 Deltaproteobacteria bacterium | reverse complement strand
ATCGCGCTCGAGCCGATTATTCTCTTCGCGATCATGTTCTTGTGGCAGTTGCCGCATACCTTTGCCGTCGCGCGCCTGTTTCGCAGTGATTACGCGCGCGCCGGAATTCATCTGCTGCCACGAGACTCGTCGCGCGGCGGCAATCCGTCTAATCCGGTGGTGATTGGCGCGAGCATCGCGCTGATCGCTGTCGGATGCCTCCCGACGCTGCTCGGCTTTGCCGGAATGTTTTATCTCGCGATCGGTGCGGCGCTCGGCTTTGGCATGTTCGGGTTTGGCTATTCGATGGTCACCCAACCGAGCAATCGACAGGCGGCCCGCCGGCTGCTCTTCGCGTCGCTTGTCTACCTGCCTGTGGTCCTGCTGGTGCTGGTGCTCGATCGAGTATGAACATGACGTCTGAAGTGACGCGACAAGTGACGCAAGATGAGCGACGTCGCGACATCCGCAAGACGCTGCGAGTTCTGATCGGTATCATGATCACGTTAGTGATCATTTCGGTGATCACAATTTTGGTGACGCATTGAGCTTACGATGGCCCCCGGCGTGAAATCATCAACTGCGAAAGTCCGGCCGCTCGTCGCGCCGGTCAGGCGCGCCAGTTCGTCTGACACCGGCTCCGACGATCGCGTCGAGCGCCCGTTCATCAGCAACGGCCTGCTCGCGATCCTGATGGTGATCATGTCCGAGATGATGCTCTTCAGCGGCTTGATCGGNNCCACCCCTTGTTCCTTCTGATTGTTCCGGGTGGATATGCCGTATCCTCCCGATTTCGCGAAATCGCGCCGGTTTGAGACACTACTCCTCGGCACCTATGCCTACACTGACTGGCGGGATCGGCACCGGGAGCAAGTGGTTACTGGACAGAATCGTCGGCGTTCTGGCCGCCACCGGCGCTGCCGCGCCTGCCGATCGCAGTCACCTGGGTGAACACATTTATTCTGATGACGAGCGCGGTCACGATGTTCTCCGCGGTGCGGATGGTGCATCAGAATCGCCAGCGCATGATGCGCCGTTATCTGACCGCCACGCTGATCCTCGGCGCGACCTTCCTCGCGGTGCAGGGCAGCGAATGGGTGCGCCTGGTCGCGCATGGACTCAAACTTTCAAGCGGCATGTACGGCGCAACTTTTTATCTGCTGATCGGATGCCACGGCGCGCACGTGACGGCCGGCATGATCTGGCTCGCGTGCGTCGTGATCGCGGCGCTCGGCGGCAGATACAACGCGCGCAACTCGTCGGGCGTTGAGTTGTGCGCCGTCTATTGGTATTTCGTGTGCGCCGTCTGGCCAGTTCTGTTTGTGCTCGTATATTTGATGTAGTGATGGTTCGAGGAGATTGTACGATGAGAAATTCGAGGCTCAAGGGATTGGCGGCGATGATCGCTGCTGCAGTCGTTGGCGCGGCGCCGCAGATCGCGAATGCTTGTGCAATGTGCGGCTTGTCGCCGGGCGATCACGCCGGACACGCGTACAACACAAGCGTGCTGTTTATGCTCGCATCGCCGTACGTTTCGTTTGTCGCGATCGGCGGTATTGGCTATCTCGCGTACCGGCGCGCGCGGCGCAACGATACTCGCAATCATCCGGCGGTAAGCAAACGCTGAGCACAAAGTAGTATCGCGAATAGATACTCACTGACTATAGCCATTTGAGCGCAAGAGGATAGCCAAGAGGATAGCAATGAGCGAGGCTGCTGCAATAGAAACCCACGGTCACGAGACCGTTCAGGTCGACCAGTTAGAAACCTCACTTACCCCCGATAATTCCGGCAAGCTCGGGATGTGGGTATTCCTGGCCGGCGACGCGATGACCTTTGGCGCCGCCATCGCCGCCTACGGCGCGCTCCGCATCGGCAATCCGAACTGGCCGTCACCCGCCGCTTACCTCGGGATCACGACCACCGCGATCATGACCTTCATCCTGATTTGCTCGAGTGTCACGATGGTCGAGGCGCTCTCCGGAATCCAGCACGGCAACATGTCGAAGTACAAAAACTTCATGGCGCTGACCGTGCTCGGCGGCGTGCTGTTCCTCGGGATGCAAGCGTTCGAGTGGCATCATCTGCTCGGCGAAAAAGGAATGTCGATCAAGCGCGACCTCTTCGATGCGACCTTCTTCATCCTGACCGGATTCCACGGCTGTCACGTCTTCGGCGGCGTGGTGTACAACAGCGTGCTCTTTATTCGCGGCGCCACCGGCAAGCTCACGCCAGCCAAATCGGGTCTGGTCGAGATCGCCGGCCTCTATTGGCACTTTGTCGATTTGGTCTGGATCCTGATTTTCACTTTCATTTATCTGATTTGAGCGATCGCCTTTCGAACGATTTTGAGCGGGGACGAATTTTAAACCATGACGACGCAAGCTGCAGTTTCAGCAAATCCGGTTCACGCCGAGCACCACGAGACCAACTACATCGCGGTCTTCATCTACCTCTCGATTCTGACCGCGGTCGAGTTGGGAGTGTACGCGATGAGTCTGCCGCAGATCCTGCGGGTCGGTCTGCTGGTCGCGTTGGCGTGGGCCAAGGCCGTCATCGTCGCGATGTATTTCATGCATCTGGTGATGGAGCGCCGCGCGCTCTGGATGATCGCGATAACGCCGATGGTGCTGGTCACCTTCCTCTGCTTCATGCTGCTGCCCGATCTCACCACCCGGCTGTGGACGCGCTTCGATCACAAGATCAAAGTGCCGGTCAGCGGCGAGCCGGTCGCGCCGCCTGCGGCGCAAGTTCCTCCCGGCGCGAACGGATCGTAGCTGCGATCCGTTAGCACCAGGGTCTCGCACTCGAATCGTCCCGGCGCCGGCGTGACTGGTCGCGAGGTAGTCTTCGATTAATTCTTATCACGCGCTCGCCCCGCTGAACGCAATTCTCAACGGATGTGCGACGATTCTGCTGCTCGCGGGATTCGTTTTCATCAAGCGCAATCGCGTCCGCGCCCATCGCGCGTGCATGATCAGCGCGATGATCGTCTCGACCGTGTTCCTCGCGTCCTATCTGCTTTACCATTACGAAGTCGGCAACGTGCGCTTCAGCGGCGAAGGATGGATTCGTCCGGTTTACTTCGCGATACTCATCCCGCACGTGATCCTCGCCGGCGTGATCGTCCCGCTCGCACTCACCACGATTTGGTTCGCACTGAGCGGCCAGTTCGCGAGGCATCGCCGAATCGCGCGCTGGACCTGGCCGCTCTGGATGTACGTCTCGGTGACCGGCGTGGTGATTTATTTGATGCTGTATAAAATCTATACGCCGATCTATTCGCCGACGACGCCGGCCGCCGCCGAAACTGTAAAGCAATAAAAAAGGGCGCCCGACTGGACGCCCCCTCCGAAAAAACTCCGAATCAGTTCGCTATGCTTTCGCGCTCGGCCGGCTCGATACCGCCTGATGCCATCGTCCGAGATTCTTCTGATTCTCGCCGATCTTGATTCCGGTCGTGCGCCCGAAATCAATTCCCACCAACGCCGTGATGTCCGCAATCGTGTAGCGATCGCCCGCGATGAACTGCCGATTCGCGAGTTCCGTGTCGAGCCATTCGAGCCGTTTCAGCGCGGCATTTTTGCAAACCTCGCCATATTCCTTCACCTGCGGAATGCGCCCCTTAAAAAAATCGCTGGTGTTGCGAAACGATCCGGCCGTCATGCTGAGAATCTCTAGCTCCATGCGGCGCTGCCACATCTCGACGATCGCCTTGTCCTTCGCCCCGACGCCAAACAGCGGCGGCTCAGGCTTGGTCTCCTCGAAGTAACGGCAGACCGCGACCGACTCCGCGATATGTGTGCCGTCGTCGAGTTCGAGCACTGGCAACCCGCCCATCGGATTTATTTTCAGGAACTCGGGCTTGCGATTGTCGGCGGTCGCGAGATTAACCTGTTCGAGAGGAACGGTGATGCCTTTTTCCGCGAGGAAAATTCGCACGCGGCGTGGATTCGGAGCCTGGGTGAATTCGTAAATTTTCATAGTTGCAATTTAAAACTGTGCGCCCTGAGTCGTCAACCGGCGCGCGTTACCGACGCGCTCGAAATTCGCTTCAAGCCTTGGCGCTCGGGCGGCTCGCCACCGACTGATGCCATCGGTTGAGATTCTTCAGCGCCGGATCCACCTTCAGGCCCGCCATCTGCTCGCCGAATTCGATCGCGACGATCGCCGTGATATCTGCGATTGTATAACGCTTCCCCGCGATGAACGGCTTATCGCCAATCTGTTCATCCAGCCATTTGAGTTGCTGCGTTGCAGTCGCGAGTTGAGTCGCTCCGTAGTCCGGGAATTGTTGCAGACGGCCTTTGAACAACGGATTCGTATGCTGGAACGCGCGCGAGACCGGGCCGAACAGGTTCAGCTCGACTCGGCGATTCCACATTTCGATCTCGACTTGCTCGCGGAGATCCTTGCCCATCAGGTTCGGCTCCGGATGCAATCCCTCGAAGTAGCGGCGGATCGCGACCGACTCCGCGAGGTGCGAGCCGTCGTCGAGTTCCAGCACCGGCAGCCCGCCCGCGGGATTCTTCGCGAGGAATTCCGGCGTACGGTTTTTTCCCTCGAAGATGTTGATCTGTTCGTTGGGAACCTTGATTCCTTTCTCCGCGAGGAAGATTCGAAGCCGCCGCGGATTGGGAGCGAGAGCGAAATCGTAGATTTTCATGATGGTTGCAATTTAAAACCGACCATTAGAATCAGTCAAGCTGAAAAATATGAAACGCCGGTTAATAGCGTGGCAAGGTCGGTTTGATATCGAAGGCTGCCTCTTTCCGTCATCCTGAGCGGAGGCCGCCGGAGTCGAAGGATCTCGATCGAGCGTCTCGAGGGACCGACCCGCGAACCGAAATGAATTCGCATCCGCAAATTATTTTGTCGTTCTGCAGCGAAGGCAGCGAGGCTCCGGATACCTCTCCCGTAAAAGTAACGGGCGAGGTATTTGTTTACAGCACGACGCGCCGATCGATCACGCGGCGCGCCTTGAACTCGGTCGGCGGCAGCGTCCCCGGCGCGACCACGCGAATTCGCGGATGCAGTTCGCATTGCCGGATTATCGCCGCCTCGAGCTCGGCCGATAGTTGCCCCGCGAGCGATCCATCCGTAACGGCGCGCGTCTCGACCACGATCGTGAACGTGTCCAGCACGCCTTCAGTCTCGAGCACGATCTGAAATTCGTCGCCGAATGCGTCGAAGCCGCGGACGATTTCTTCGACCACGCTCGGAAACAGCTTGAGGCCGCGAATACTCAGCATGTCGTCGGCGCGTCCGTTGAATCCGCCGATAGCGCGCGCGAAAGTTCGGCCGCATACGCACTTGCCGTAATCGAACGTCGCGAAATCGCCGACCAGAAACCGAAGTTGCGGCGAGCCTTCGGAGTTCAGGTTGGTCGCGATCGTGAGCCCGCGTCCGCCCGGCGCGACCGGCTCGAACGTGTCGGGGTCAACCACTTCCCAGATTTGCAGATCCTCCTGCACGTGCGTCGAGACCGGGTCGCGCGCGAGTCCCTCGCGGCAGGTGAATGCCCACCCCGCCGGCACCGCTTCGGTGCATCCGTAAACGTCATGCAGTTCGGCGTTCCAGGCCTGTTCGATTCGCGCGCGCGTCGACGCAACGCCGGAGGCTGGCTCGCCGCCGCAAATCACTTTCGCGATCGAGCTTGCGCCCGGATCGAATCCCGCGTGCCGCATCGTGTTCGCCAGATGCAACGAATACGACGGCGTCGCGACCAGCAGGGCAGGGCGGTACAGATCGATCATCTGAATCCGCCGTTCAGTCGGCACGCCGCCCGGAATCACCGTGACCTTCATCAGGTTGAGCGCGTGATGCAACGACCAGAAGAACACGTGCGGGCTGTAGTTGGTGCAGGTGAGCGCGGCGTCGCCGGCCCGCACGCCCATCGCATACAGCGCGCGGGCGCTGGTCGTCGCCCATAGCTCGCGATCGAAACTGGTGTAGCGAAACGATCGCGGCGTCGCGGTCGTGCCCGAAGTCGAAAAAACCATCCAGCCGTGATCGCGCCAGCGCGCGTCATCGATCGGCGTGTAGGTTCCCCACGGCCGATGCGCGCTGACGTCGCGCGCCATCTCGTCTTTGGTAGTGACCGGAAATTTCGCGAGGTCTTCGACTTTGGCGATGTCCGACGGCCTCAGCCGCGCGTCTTTGAACTTGGCGCGATAGAAGGGACTGTGCTCGTAGAGATACGGAACCATCGCGGCGAGCTTTTCATTCTGAATATCGCGGATGCGGCCGCGCGATGCGCATTCAAAATCCGGCGCCCAGTACCGCTTGCTCGCCGGTGCGTCCATGTTCCGATTGAACTTGGCAAGGACCGCGAGCCATCTCTCGCGCGCGGAAATGTTCGTCGCGCGCAAATTCGGTTTGCGCGCGCGCTTGATCTTTCGAACAGCCATCCGTGCGATCAGTTGCGAAAGCGGTCCTTGTGGTGGGCGACATAAAGCGCGGTGCCGACCGATCCGATCAGCGCGATCGCCAGATACTGCACGATGAACCTGACGCTCGGGCGCGCGTCGGTATGCAGAAACCAGAACAGCACGAGGTTGTAGGGAACGTAGAACGCATAGATCACCGACAGCGTTTTCACCCACGGACGCAGCTTCCATAGCCCGTACGCGTACGCCAGTAAAATCAGTCCAAACAGTGGCCCCGCGATCGCGTTCGCGCCGACGCCCTGGATTTTGTACCCGAACACCACCAATCCGCCGACCGCGGGATCATGCTGGTACTGAATCGCCTTGGTGAAATTCGACAGCGCGAGCACGACGAACAGCACCGCCATCACCGTGAGGAACGATCCGCGCGAAGCGGTATTCGACTTGGTTTCGTCCATGATGCGTGAAGCTAATCGGACAACGTCACACCCGCAAGAGCGATCGTCAGCGCGCCTTCGCTGCGCAGGCTCGCGCCCCGCGACGCGAAACGGCCGCGATGCTTGTCAGTCACCGCGGCCGTTTTCAACTAAGTCAGTTTTCTGTGATCGAGCCCGCTACCCCTTCAGGAATTTGCGGATCGCCGCGACGAACGGCCCCTGCTGTTCGTACATCAGCATGTGCCCGGCGTCCTTGATCATCTCGACCTTGCTGTTCTTGATGCGGCTGGTGAATTCCTTGGCGTACACCGGCGGGATCAGCTTGTCGTCATCGCCCCACAAGAGCAGCGTCGGCGCCTTGATCCGATACGCGCGTTTCTTGAGTCCGCGATCCGGAATCGGCCACAGGAATTTGCTGGCCGTCGCAAGCCGCTTGACCCGCTCGACGTACATCGTCTCGAGCGCTTTGAAGTCGCTCGGTATCGCCGTCATCATTTGCGCGGCGGGCGATTTGGGATCGTGGAACAAGAGCCCCGCGATCTCATCGAGCTGCGCGGCGAAGAAATCAGGTATCGGTGTCTCGTCGATCCAGAAGCCGGCCGGGCACGCCAGCACCAGCTTCTTGGCGCGATGCACGTCGAAGGCCGCGATCTCCGCCGCCAGCATCCCGCCCATCGAATGGCCCACGATATTCGCGGTCGGGATTCCCAGCTCGTCCATCAGCTCGTGATAGAAGAGCACCGCGTCGGTGACGTCATCGATATGCTCGTTGCCGGTCGATTCGCCGTAACCCGGAAAATGCGGCGCGTAAACTTTGAAATCCTTGCCAAGCTCTTCGAGGAAAGGCTCGACCGGGTTCAAACCCCCGGCGCTGTGCAGGAACAGCAGCGGCTCGCCNNGGACGTGGCCGGCGTGCGCGCCGTGCCGTTGACTTCGGCTTTCTGGAAATAGACCGGCGAGGGCACCGCGATGTCATTTTGCGGCATCCGCTTGGGCGACCACTTGTCTTCAAAGTCGCTCCACAGATCGCGCATATACGGCATCACTTCGGTCGCGAACAGATTAGTGCTCTTGCGCACGAGTTCCGGCGGCATCGATCCGATCTGCTGCAGGATCATCAGATGCCCGCAGTTGAGCGACTTCATNNCTGGAGGCCCTCGCGCCGAAGCGCCGCCTGCTCGCCGACCTGGCCGAGCACGCCCGCCTTGATCGTCTTGACCGTGCGGTATCCCGGCGCGTCGGCGAAACCGTTATAGACGTGCAGGCAACGATTGTAGAAGTAGTCCATGTGCGGAGCGTAATCCTTCTCCGCCTGCTCGTCGGTCTCCGACACTGCGACCACCTGCGCGAATCCAAGGCTGTACGGATTCAGCTCCTTGCCCTTCTTCGCCATNNGTCTCGACCGAGCCGCCGCCCGGAATCCAGATTGGCGGACGCGGCTGCTGCAGCGGTTTCGGCCACAGGTTCACGTACCGCAGCTGCGTGTACTTGCCGTTGAACGAGAAGACGTCCTTCTCGGTCCAGGCCTTGATGATCAAATCGTGCGCCTCGTAGTACTTCTCGCGCAGCGTCGCCGGGACCTGGCCGTAGCAGAAGTTGGTGTCCATCGAGGTGCCGACCGGGAACCCCGCCACCAGTCGCCCGCCGCTGATCACGTCGAGCATCGCAAATTCTTCCGCGACGCGGATCGGCGGATTGTAGAGCGCGATCGAGTTGCCGAGCACCACCAAATTGGCGTTGCGCGTGCGGCGCGTCAGCGCCGCCGCCATGATATTCGGCGAGGGCATCAGCCCGTAGGCATTCTGATGATGCTCGTTCACCCCGAGTCCGTCGAAGCCCATCAAATCCGCGTATTCGAGTTGATCGAGGTAATCGTTGTACAGGCGATGTCCGACTTTCGGATCGTACAAATCGCGCGGGATATCGACCCACACGCTGCGATACTTTTCCTTGAAGTCGTCCGGCAGAAACCGGTAGGGCATCAGATGGAACCACGTAAATTTCATAGGCCTTTCTCCTTTGCGGTCGTGGCACTCCCGTCGCTCTCACGCCGGGCTCGGGACACTGACCTCCTGCGAATCTTGGATTTTATTATTCCTCGCGCGGGAAGTGCGAACCGCGCTCACTGACCTTGTTTTGACCGGCTTGCCGATTTTGGAATTACGGCGATTAGAGTCATGACCGTTGCGCCGCGCGCTCAACTGCGACGCCGCCAGATGCAACTCCAGCGCCTCATCGAGGAAATGCTCTGGATTGAGCCCCGTGACATCGCGAAAGAAGTTGTCGTCGCCCATCAACATGAAGGCGCCGTTCATGCTCGCCCAGATCACGGCCGCGGTCTTCTTCGGCCCCATCGAGTTGGCGATCACTCCGCCTTCAAACGCGCGCCGCACCGTGCTCTCCCACAGTCCGAAAACCTCATGGCCCAAGTCCATCACGCGCTGAAAATTGCGCAGCTCGGCCGCCCGCTTGAGCCGCTTTTGCAGTTGCGTATAGACGACCGAATGCTGCGAGATGAACAGCTCGCGCGATTCGCGCAGATAATCGAGGTAAACCGACGCGGTGGTCTTGAGTTCGTCGAGCGGGTCGAGACCGCGCGCGAAAATCTCGACATAGCGCGCCCGCAGCTGATCCATGCGCTCCGCGATCAGGCTCAAGTAAAGATCGTCGCGCGACGCGAAGTAAAGATAGATCGTGCCGACCGCGACTTCGGCCTCGCGCGCGACCATCTCGATCGTCGCGCCTTCGAGACCATGCCGTGCGAACACCAGCGCCGCCGCGGCAACGATCGCTTGCCCGCGTGCGTGACGCTCGCGCCGATGCCGTTCCTGAACGCTCATCTAATCGCCGCCGAAATAGCGCAACTCGCTCGAACTGAATGCTGATTCATATTCTGAACTCAAGCTCATAGCGCGGATTCATCCGACTGTCAAACCCTCCGCATCGATCATTCGATTGTTTGCTTTTGCGACACCCGCCCACGACCCCGCACCTCTCCTCTCTACGAATCTTCCCCTCTCACTATCAGGGAAAGGACGACGCCGAACGACGCGCCGCGAAGCCGACTTCGGGCCGAAGGGCCGAATCGCTCCAGGAAAGTGAGGCGTCTGGAGAGGGACGTTTTTCCTGATTCCTTTCTGCTCTTCTCACTCCGCGGGCGCCACCACGTTCCGCTACTTCGCGATGCTCCTTTAGTCGAACAGCCGCACCGCGCAACCGCTGTTGACTTGGCCGATAGCGCGCGTACTGTGCATAGAGGTTCGCGTGGGGAAGCCGGTCGAATTCCGGCGCTGCCCCGCAACTGTGGAGCGAGAGCAATCTCGCCTAGCCAGGAGACCGCGCGAATCGACGAAGCCGCAAGGACCTTCGCGGGAGAGGAAGGCTTCAGGAGTATCACGACCGCCGCTAGCGTCGCACCCAAGATTCGCGGCGACGCAGACTTGGTCGCTCCTGGCCGCTTCCATCGAACTCGCGAAGACTCGGCCACGCGACCTTGAACGACGACCAAAATAAATCGCATCTGCCGATCGATTCGCGATCGTATCGGCGGAGCCGCCATGCTCTGCCGTTGGCGGCGTCGATCGCTGCGCACGCCGCACTCCTCGCCGCGCTCGTTTTCATGGCGCCGGCGCTCACTAAGCCCCACGGCGAGTGGGTGCTCGCGTATCTCGTCGAAGTGGGGGATGGACACCCCGGCGACGGCGATGCGCACCGCGGCGTCGGCGGAGTCGCGACCGTTAGCGCGGAGACTGGCCCGATTGCGGTTCCCAAACCGAAGCCGCACCGCGATCGCATACGCGCGTCGATCCAGATCCATCGCGCCCGGATCCATCGCGCAAAAGACGCGCCGCCTACGCGAGAACTTCAGCCCGATGAAATCGCGAGCGGCACTCCGGCCGCGCCTGCAGATGCGCACTCCGTGGAATCGCGTAGCGTCGCTCGCGATTCGAACTCGAGCAATCGCGCGAGCATCGCGCCGAGTCGCATCGAATCAGGAACGGCGCAACCGCGCGGCACTGGTCCGGGTTCTGGCGATGGAACCAGCGCCGGCGAGCGCGGCGGCGACGGCTTCGGCGGAACCTCAAACGCTCACGCCGACTACGAAAGGAACCCAGCGCCTGGTTATCCCGCGCTCGCGCGGCGGCGAGCAGAGCAGGGCACCGTGACTCTCCGCGTGATGGTCCGCGCCGACGGAACCGTCGCGCGCGTCGAGCTTGCCGAGTCCTCCGGCCATGATGTGCTCGACGACTCAGCAGTCGAGACCGTTCGGACCAAATGGCGCTTCGAGCCCGCCCGCCGCGACGGCGTCGCCTTCGAGAGCTGGGTGTTGGTGCCGATTCGATTCACGTTGACCGAGGCAAACGCCGCGCGCTAAGTCTCGCCCAAATCGCATTTTCGGAGCATCGTGCTAATCTCGATACTCCGTGGTATAAGGCGAATCCCAACAGGAGGGTACTCACAGATGACTGCACAACGAAGTACTACTCTGGCGGCGGCGGTGATTGCGGTCGCGGTGATGTTTGCCGCGGTGAGCGCGCACGCGATCGAAGTAAAGAAAAAACTTTATGCCCCCGGTCCGTCGGCCGGCGATTCTTCCGCGACCTCGTCGGGACCCGCGCCCGCGAATCCGCTGAGTGCGGCGCAACGACAGGCGCTGCAGGATACGGTCGCGAGCGACTCCGAACAATCAGTCGCCGAAGAGAGCGAGAAAAAATCATCGGGCCAGACCTACGTTGACCTCGATCACGCGAAGTTCAGCTACATGCCCACCGCCAGCACTGTCACGGCCAAACTCATCGCGCCCGAGTGCAAGGGGAAAAAAGGCGGCGCCTCGACCTGCGCGAAGACTGGCACCGAGAAAACCCTGGTCTTCAAGTACAAGATAGAAGGCAGCAAGCTCGCGCAGTCGGATCCTCCGAAATGGGAGGAAGCGGCGGCCGACTCGAAGGCCGCGAAGAAGAAGTAGCCGCATCGCGAACCTAAACTGATCGCATCATAAATCGACTCGTCGCGCACCGCGGCCTGCATTTATGCGGGCCGCATCGCTTCACCCTTCCCGTTGGCAGAGAATCGAATTTGTTCTAAAACAGAAAATCCAGTTGCTATGAAACAGAAAATCCAAAATGACCTGAAGGCCGCCATGAAAAGCGGCGACAAGCTCCGCATGATGGCGCTGCGCAGCGTCCTGTCCGAGATGTCGCGGCTCGAAAAAGACGTGCGCCGCGATCCCAACGACGCCGAAATTCTGCAAATCATCAAGCGCGAGCGCGCCAAGCGCGAGGAATCGCTCGAGTTCGCGCGCAAGGCCAAGCGCGATGATTTGATCGAGCAGAACGAGACCGAGGCGAAGATTCTCGAATCGTATCTGCCCGCGACCGTCTTAGTCGACGACGTCCGCGCGGAGATTCAAGTCGCGATTGCCGCCGGCGCTAACCAGATGGGCCCGCTGATGAAGGCCCTCCGCGACAAATTCGGCGCGAGCCTCGACGGCAAAGTCGCGAGCGAACTCGCCAAGGAAGCCCTCTCCAAAAAATAGCGCGACGTTTCGTGCTAGCGAGTCTTGCCGCCCACCAAATCCGCAAACGGATTGTTCGCGCTGGTGCTGCCTTGCCCCGCCATCATGCCGCCATCGACCGCGATCGCCTGCCCGGTGAGGAACGACGCATCGTCCGACGCGAGAAACGTCACCACCTTCGCGATCTCGATCGGCTGGCCCATCCGGCCGATCGGATGCATCCCGTCCAGCAGTTTGCGCGCGCCTTCCATCTGGCCGAACACCCGCGCCACCAGCGGCGTATCGATCACGCCGGGACACACGCAATTGACCCGCACGCCGAACGGTCCGAACTCGAGCGCCGCGGCTTTCGTAAGTCCCACCACGCCGTGCTTCGCCGCGTTGTAGGCCGACAGGCCCGGGCTGCCGATCAGTCCCGCCACTGACGCGGTGCTGATAATCGAGCCGCGCCGCTGCTCGATCATCACTTTGCCGCCGAACTTGAGTCCCCAGAACACGCCGTCGAGATCGATCCGAATCGTCTCGCGATATTCTTCCTCGGTGGTATCGACCAGCGGAGTGCTGATGCCGATACCCGCGTTGTTGTACATCACGTCGAGCCGGCCGAACTTATCGGTCGCGTGTTTGACCAGCGCTTCCACTTGTTTGGCCTCGCGCACGTCGGTCGCGACGAACGTCGCGCCGCATGCCTGCGCGACTTTCGCACCGGCGCTGCTTTCGAGGTCGCCGATGATCACCTTGGCGCCTTCGGCCGCGAAATTTTCCGCCGTCGCTTTGCCGATTCCCGACGCGCCGCCGGTGACGATCGCGACTCGATCCTGAAGTTTTCCTTGCGCCATGATTTTTTTCCTCCCTCGCTCAACGCTCGAGCGCGAGCCTTCCGTATCGCACACTCCCCTTCGCGTTGACCACCCCACCGTACCCGTGAGTGCTGGCTAAATTCGCCCGCCGTTGTTCTAATTCCACAGAGGATCTAACTCCCCTTCAGTTAGTGCTTATCATCGTTAGGTACATCGGGAGGAAGTTTGCCCGCGATTTTCATCAACTCGATTACCTGACCGAGCGTATTCTTGAATGATTTTACGTGGTCCGGCTCCTCGCTAGGAGCAAAATAAGTAGGATGGTCTTTCAGCATTTCCCTCTCCGCAATCCAGCACCGGGCGGTCGTAGCGATGCCCATCGCTAGATCAAAGTAGTGCTTTTGCCTTTTATCGAAAATCGGGTCGGTACCGAGATCGGGGAGAAAATCATGAAAAACCCTTTGACGGATAGCCAAGAAATCAACAACAAGGTCGAATACCAGAATGAGCCGATGAACGTCCTCCGGCCGGTAGAAATTTCCCGGCTCGAGCCCATGAAGAATGAGATGCCGATTTAGTAGAGAGAGGGAAAAGTCTGACTTGCTTGTTTTTCGGTAGAGCCATTTATCCAGAAAGTCTGCGAGAACATCACGAAACATATTGTGAGCTACAGAAAGGCCTGGGTCTTGGTACGGAATCTCGGTTGTCCGCACGCGTCTTACTAACTGTGGAATGCTTGGTTTTGTCACCGAGCTTGCGAGTTTCCATCCGTAGAAAGACAACAGGATACCTTCCATCGCAGCGAGTAGGCATAGGGCGGCTCCAATATAGTCCCGCTTGTAGTAGGCAAAGATACCTGATTCGTAGATGTGCGAATAATCCCTAAAATGATCCAACTTTAACCCTAGCCAAACTGTGCGGGCGCGATAATTCGGATGAAAAACCGTATCGCATAGGGCCTCATGTATCATGGCTTCGATGAGGCGCCTGTCATCGTTGGTTTGAGGCGCATGACTCCTAGCGTGTTCGGCTACCGCCTCGATGCGACGGAATTCGGAGCCGATGATATACGGCGCCACGAACCAGCCGTACTCCATAAGCACGTCGCTGAGGAGTTTGTATTTGGCCAGCCACTCCGGATCCATGAGGTCCGCCTCTTATAGAGTCTGATTTTTGGTCAACGGAAGAGCGGATGATACATGGTCTGGCGAATATGCGAAAGTCGGCGAGCAAAAAACAGACGCCGACCTTCAAATTGAAACCCGGTGCAATGAAACGGAGAGCTACCGATGGCAAGTAAGAAACTTCACGAAACCTCGCACAAGATCCCACTAGTCGGCGGATGTCAGTGCGGCAGCGTGAGGTATCGACTGGACGGCGCGCCGCTCGCGCTCGCCGTATGCCATTGCACCGAATGCCAACGCCAATCGGGCAGCGCGTTCGGGATGAGCCTCGCCGTCCCGACCGGCGCGTTTAAGTTACTCTCAGGCGCGCTCAAGACCTTTGAAGTGCGATGCGACAGCGGCCGTATCAAGACCTGCGCGTTCTGTCCGGAATGCGGCACGCGCATCTATCATCAAACCCCGAGCGGCATGAGCGTCAAAGCAGGCACGCTCGACGATACCTCCCGGCTGAAACCTGACAGCCACTACTGGACAATGAGAAAACAGCCCTGGGTGATCATTCCCGATGGCGTCCCGCAATTCCCCGACGACGATTGATGCTATTTTCGAGCAGGTCAGGAAACCGTGCGCGCGACACAGAGACCTAAGATCAAGATTTGCTGCATCGGCAGCGTCGAGGAGGCGCGGCTGGCGGTCAAGTACGGCGCCTCGGCGTTGGGACTGGTGTCGCGAATGCCAAGTGGGCCGGGTGTCATCTCCGAAGAATTGATCGCGGAGATTGCGGCCGGCGTACCTACGCACGTAGCTACTTTTTTGCTGACAAGCGACACGCAGGCGGACGCCATCATCGCACAGCAGCGCCGGACGAGAGTGACGACTCTGCAACTAGTCGACCGCTTGCCGCATGGAACGCACCGAGCGTTGCGCGATGCGCTCCCGGGGATTGCGCTCGTGCAGGTCGTGCACGTGCGCGGACCTGAGTCCGTCGTCGAAGCTGCGGCAATCGCGCCGCATGTCGATGCGATCCTTCTCGATTCGGGCAATCCTGAACTGAGCGTAAAGGAACTGGGCGGAACCGGGCGCGTGCATGACTGGCAACTAAGCCGCCAAATCCGCGAGCGCATCGACCGTCCACTTTTCCTCGCTGGTGGCCTGCGCCCCGACAACGTCGGCGAAGCCATTCGCCGGATTGGGCCTTACGCAGTCGATCTCTGCACCGGCGTGCGGACCGAGGGCAATCTGGATGAGACTAAACTTGCCGCGTTTGTCCAGGCAGTTGAGATGGCCTCCCTCTAAGAACCGAGCGCTTCCCGACTGTCCGAAAGCCGACTAGTCTTTTTTCGCGCGGCTTGAGAGTTATCAAGACTTGAGGTCACAGCGATGTGCAGGAATATCAAAATCCTTTTCAATTTCGAGCCACCAGTCACGGACGAAGAGGTTCGTGCCGCCTCGCTTCAATTCGTGAGAAAAATCAGCGGCTTCAACAAACCGTCGAAGGCGAACGAGGACTCGTTCATCGCCGCCGTCGATGAAATAGCCGGCATCTCGGCGCGCCTGCTGCACTCGCTTGAGACGCACGCACCGTCGAGGAATCGCGAAGAAGAGGCCGCGAAAGCCAAAGCTCGCGGCCAGCAAAGATTCGGCACATGAATCGAACTCGTTCACTCAGCCCCGACCAAGCGAGCCCTGCCGCGTTCGCCGGTTTGACGACAAAGCGCGTTTCCCTGTAGCACTTGGGCGTGATCCCCAACCTGCGCCCGAGGTAGTTTTCACCATGCCGATCGATTTCACGATGCCCCCGCACGTCACCGAGTTGCGCGATAAAGTCCGCGCTTTTATCAAGGATGAAATCGAGCCCGCCGAGGCCGCGATGCAGAAAAGCGGTAGCTGGCGCGAGGGCATCATCGAGCTGCGCCGCAAGGCCCGCCAACGGGGACTCTGGCTGCCGCATATGCCGCCCGAGTTCGGCGGTCTCGGCCTCGACGCGATGGCGATCGCGATGATCTCCGCGGAGTGCGGCCGCAATCGGCTCGCTTCATTCATCCTGAACGTCCAGGCGCCCGACGAAGGCAACATGCACACCCTGCTGCATTTCGCGACGCCCGCGCAGAAGGAGAAATATCTGCGCCCGCTCTGCGACGGCAAAATCCGTTCGTGCTTTGCGATGACCGAGCCGGAAGCCGCGGGCTCCGATCCCACCCAAATCAAAACCGCGGCGGTGAAGCAGGGCGACAACTGGGTGATCAACGGCCACAAGTGGTTCATCTCGGGCGCACACGGCGCCAAGTTCGCGATCGTGATGGCCAAGACCGATCCCGAGGCCGATCCGCCGCAGGCGCGCAACTCCGCGTTCATCGTCGATTTGCCCAATCCAGGTTTTCGAATCGTGCGCGACATCGACACGATGGCGGGCAAGGGCAATCACTGCGAGATCATGCTCGAGAATTGCGTGGTGCCTGCCGACGCGATGCTTGGACCGCGCGGCCAGGGCCACACGCTCGGCCAGGTCCGCCTCGGCCCGGCGCGTCTCGCCCATTGCATGCGCTGGATCGGCAGCACCGAAGTCGCGCTCGAGATGCTGGTGAAGCGTGCGATGGAGCGCCAGGTGCAAGGTGGCTACTTGATCGACAAGCAGGCGATCCAGTTCATGATCTCCGAGTCCACCATGGAGCTTTACACCGCCAAGCTGATGGTCCTGCACGCCGCCTACTTGATCGAGCACAAGCTGCCGTTCCGCCAGGAAGTCTCGATGGCGAAGCATCACGTCGCGAACATGCTGTGGAAGGTGACCGACCGCGCGATCCAGGTGCACGGCGCGCTCGGCTACTCGACCGACACGCCGCTCGAATCGATGCTCCGTCATGCGCGATCGGCGCGCCTCGTTGACGGCGCCGACGAGGTGCACATGACGCAGATCGCGCGCCACGTGATCGAGGCTTTCAGGCGCGACGGCTCGACGCGCGCCGCGACCGGCGCCGGCCTGCTCTAACTTTCGCGCAACCCGCGGAGTTTTTTATGTCACAAGGAAAAGCCGAACCTTTCACGATCGCGGTGTCCGATGAAGTCTTGAACGATTTGCGCGCGCGCCTCGATCGCACTCGCTTTCCCGACGAAGTGTCCGATACCGGATGGGAGTATGGCGCCAATCTCGCCTACATGCGCGAGCTGGTCGATTACTGGCGCACCAAGTATGACTGGCGCGCCAATGAGCGCGCGCTCAATCGATTCGCGCATTTTCGCGCGAGCGTCGACGGATTCGGCGTTCACTTCATCCACGAGCAGGGCAAGGGCCCCAACCCCAAGCCGCTGCTGCTGATTCATGGATGGCCGGGATCGATCTACGAGTTCATGGAAATTATTCCGATGCTCACCGATCCCACTGCTCACGGCGGCGACGCGAAAGATTCCTTCACCGTGATTGCGCCGTCGCTTCCCAGCTACGGCTTTTCCGATCATCCGCGAACGCGCGCGATGAATATCCAGGCCATCGCCGATCTCTTTCACAAGCTGATGACCGAGGTGCTCGGCTACAATCGTTACAGTGTGCAGGGCGGTGATTGGGGCGCCGCGATCACTTCGCGAATCGGCGAGGTCCACGCCGCGAGCCTCTACGGCATCCATCTTAATATGATCGCGATTGGCCCGGCTGAAGGGCGGAGCGCTCCCGAGCTTACGGCCGAAGAGAAAGTGTTTCTCGGCGACATCGAAAAGTGGCGCACCGCCGAGACCGGCTATCAATGGATCCAGGGCACCAAGCCGCAGACGCTCGCCTACGGCCTGAACGATTCGCCGGCCGGCCTCGCGTCGTGGATTGTCGAGAAGTTTCGCACCTGGAGCGATTGTCACGGCGACGTCGAGAAAAGTTTCACCCGCGATCAATTGCTGACCAATGTGATGATCTACTGGATCACGCAAACCATTAATTCATCGACGCGGCTCTACTACGAGGCGCGCCATCACCCGTGGCGCCTGAAGCCCGGCACCCGCATCGAAGCGCCGACCGGCGTCGCGCTGTTCCCCGCGGAGTTGGTCCGTCCGCCGCGGCATTGGGCCGAGCGCGCGTACAATATTCAGCGTTGGACGGTGATGCCAAAGGGTGGGCACTTTGCTGCGATGGAAGAACCGGAGTTACTGGCCGCCGACATCCGCGATTTTTTCCACGGCTTCAGTTGATCGAACTTGAATTGATCAGCTAGCGATTCGCGACGCTCGCGGGTTCGTCGAATTTGACCAGGTCTGCGTATAGCCGATCGACCTCGCGCCCCAACTGCTCGTAGCGCGCGATCAATTCGTCGGCGTCCTTGCGCGCAAGGTAGAAATTCGGATCGTTCATTTCGGTCGCGAGCGATGCGCGCTCGGTTTCCTTCTGCTCGATCTGCGCTTCGATCTGCCCGCGTTGCCGCGCGATTCGCTCGCGCTTGCGATGCGCCTCGCGATCTGACGGCCGGCTGGTCGGAATTTCCTTCGTCGGTTCGCTCCTCGCGGACCGCGCACCATCGCTGGCATTCTGCGAGTTCTTGGGCCTCGCGACCTGACCGTTTGTGCCGCGCAGTTCGCGTGTCGCAGCCGCACGATCCGCCGTCGCAGCGGACAGTGGCGCCGCTGCCGCCTCGAGTTGCTCCTTCTTCACGAGGTACTCGTCGTAATTGCCGAGATAACGAATCGCATGCCCCTGGCCGACTTCGAGCACTTCGGTCACCAGCTCGTTCAAAATAAATCGATCGTGGCTGACGATCAGCACCGTGCCCGGGAAACGCCGCAGCGCTTCGAGCAGCGTGTCCTTGGCGACGATATCGAGATTGTTGGTCGGCTCGTCGAGCAGCAGACAGTTGCACGGACGCGCGAGCACCTTGGCCAGCGCCAGCCGCGCGCGCTCACCGCCTGAAAGAACCTGCACGCGCTTGTAAACGTCGTCGCCCGAAAACAGCATCGCGCCGAGCAGCGCGCGCAGCGCCGGCATCGTCATCGCGCCCGCGC
Organism: Deltaproteobacteria bacterium; assembly: GCA_003135855.1. GTDB lineage: Bacteria > Desulfobacterota > Binatia > Binatales > Binataceae > Binatus. Next base: position 18,427 of record PNBD01000121.1, on the reverse strand, counting down.
TGTCGCCGAGTTCGTCGAGCACCGTCTTGTCGTAGTTCAGCGACTCGGCGAGGTTCTGCGCGAAGTACCCCAACTGCACGCTCGCGCCCACGATTCGCTCGCCGCCCGTCATCTCTTCGACGCCCGCCAGCAGCTTCATCATCGTCGATTTGCCCGAGCCGTTCGGTCCCACCAGCGCGAGTCGCGCGCCGCGCTCGATCGTCAGATCGACGCCGTCG
>PNBD01000121.1:17978-18139 GCA_003135855.1 Deltaproteobacteria bacterium | reverse complement strand
TGGTAGCGGAAGCGGCTGATGAAACTCTCCATGTGCTCGATTTCGGTGCGTTGCCGCTCGAATGCCGCCGTTTCCAGAATGAACCGCTCGTCGCGCAGCACCAGGTAGCGCGAATAGCCGCCCACGTACTCGGTCAAATGCCCGCGCGAAACTTCCACCGT
>PNBD01000121.1:0-17966 GCA_003135855.1 Deltaproteobacteria bacterium | reverse complement strand
GTTGGTCGGCTCGTCGAGCATCATGAATTCGGGCGCGTCGAGCAGCAGTTTCGCGAGCGCGATCCGCATCCTGATGCCGCCCGAAAATTCCGCAACGTCGCGCTCCAAATCGTTTTGCGCGAAGCCGAGCCCGAACAGCACCGAAGTGGCGCGGCTCTCGGCGCTGTAGAAATCATGCCGTTCGAGTTCGCTCAGCACCTCGCCGAACTCCTCGAGCGCCGCGTCATGCGTCGGCCCCGAATGCTCGCGCGCCAGTAATTGCTCGAGTTCCAGCCGTCGCACGTCGTGCGCCTGCATCCGATCGAGCGCCGACAGCGTTTCCGCAAGCACCGTCCTGCCGCCCATCTCGGGCGCGTCCTGCGCGAGATAGCCGACCCGCGTGCGCTGCGGCCTTGAGATGCGTCCCGAGTCCGCGGCCACCACCTCCGCGATCATCCGCAGCAGCGTGGACTTGCCGGCGCCGTTAAGCCCCACCAGTCCGACCCGCGCATCGTCGTTCATCGCCCAGCTCACGCCGTCGAGAATCTTGCGTCCCCCGTAGGACTTGGTGAGGTTGTCGAGACTAAGCATGGTAAAACGTTAATCCTACCAGCGCTTTGGCCGGGCCGAAAGTGCGCTGGCCCGCCACACCGATTCGCCGCTTCCCACGTACTCTCCAATCTGTTATGAAATCATACACTATGACAACACGATTCGCCCCCGGCTATCCTCTGCCCAGAAGCGCGGACGAGTTCGAGCGCCTGTGCGTCAGACTCTTGCGCCGGCACTGGCAGCTCCCCCAACTCGAACGCCTGCGCGATCCCGAACGCAAGGGATCGGGCATCGATCTGATCGAAATCAGCGGACGGCCGCGGCTGGCCGCCGTGAAATGCGATCTGCGCGATTCCCGCACTCCGCTCACGGTTGCTGAAATCAAGGATGCGGTCGAGCGCGCCGCGAGCATGAAGCTGCCGATCGGACGTTTCGTGATCGCGACCACTGCCATCAAGCCCGAGGGCTTGCAGCGCAACCTTTATGACTTCAACCGCGCGAACCGTGCCGGCGGGATTTCCGCGATCGAGGTTCTCACCTGGGACGACATCGAGGAACTGCTCGACGAGTATCCTCAGCTCCTGACTGATTTTGGCACCGCCGCGAAACGGCAAGCGCTGACCCGCGCCGACGCGGTGATCCATTTGGAAGCTTTGTGCGAACCCGCGGCGGCGGGACCTGCTGACGCTCTGGGGGAGGAGATCTCCGCCGCCGCGGCCTTTCTTGAAAGCCGCCAATATCAACTCGCCAGGCTCGCTCTGCTGAGTCTCCGTGAGCAGAAATGGAGCCAGCTCTCCAATGCGAGCCGCTTCCGCGTGCTGTCGTGCCTCGGCGTTGCCTATCTCAAAGAAGGTGAGCGCCGCAAAGCCGCGAAGCTTTTCATCGCCGCCAAATCGCTTCAGCCTGAGGACGAGAACGCCTGCACCAACGAAGCGCTGGCGCATGAACTGCTCGGCGAGCGCGATCGCGCTTTCGCCCTGGCCGGCAAACTGCGGATGCAATTTCCGTCGAGTGGCCGCGCAGTTGCGCTATGGCTTAACAACGCACCGAAATCCACCGATGCGAAATCGATCGAGCGCGAACTCGCGCCCGAACTCGCCTCCGACCCCGAGATCGCCGTCGTGATGGCGCGTCGCAATCTGCTCGACGGCAACTTCGATAGCGCCGAGCGCTATGCCCGTCTCGCGAGCAACGCGCTGCCGAACAATTCGATTCCGTGGCTCGTCCTTGGTCAGGCGATCTTGCTGAACGAAATCGCCGCCAGTGGAGTCGGCGCGGCTGACGCACCGGCGCCGAATGACGAGGCGCGCGTTCGCGAGGCCGAGAGCTGCTTCACCCAGGCGCTGACTTTCGCGCAGAAAGAAGGCGCCACCGTCAACGAGATGCAGGCGCTGATCGGGCGTGCGCAGGCGCGCATCGCGCTGCGCGATACCGACGGCGCCGGCAATGATATCGAGCAGGCGCACGGCCTTGAACGCGAAGATGCGAACGGGCTCTGCGAGTATGGAATCGTGCTGCGGACGCGCGGCAGCCTCGATCAAGCGGTCGAAGCGCTCCGCCGCGCAGTCGCCGTCGGCGGTCGCGAGGACGCCGAATATCATCTTGCAGTGACACTCCGCGAGCGTGATCAGCCGGGCGACCTGCACGACGCCTCCGACTTGCTGCTCCGCGCGCTGCCGCGCCCCGACGCGATTCCCGAGGGCGATCTTCCCTTCGCCGTCGCCTGTGCCGTCGAATCGCTCTCGACCCTCGAGCGCTATCACGAAGCCGACGCGCTCTTGTCGTCGATTCCGGAGTCGCGGCTCTCGCGGCTGACCATCCTGACGCTGCGCGCCAACCTTCGTCTCGCGCAGAGTAAGTTCGAGCAGGCGTCCAAGCTCGCCGATGAAGCACTCGCGGCGCTCGCCGACGACACCTCGATCGACGTTCGCCGCAAGCTCGCCGCGCTGCTGCACGATCTCGGCCGCTATCGCGACGCGCTCCCGCTCTGGGAGCGGCTCGCGCAGCCCGGCACATCCGGAGCCGCCGGCCCCGATACTCGTCGCTTGCTCGATTGCGCCAACCGGCTCGGGCGCGAGGATATCGTCACCGGCATCATGAAGCAGCTCCATCCCGAGCAGGTCGCCGACGCGGGCGGCTTGCCGGCTGATCTCGAAAAGCTCGAGCGCAACGAGCCCGAGGCCGCGCTCGCGGCGCTCGAAGGTTTTCTCCGCGAGCATCCCGATGATCGCGTGCTCAAACTGCGGCGTTCGATCGTCGCCGCGCGCCTCGGAAAAATGGAGCTGGTCGCTTCCGATCCAAATTCGATGCCTTCCGTGCGCGAGATTCCGCCGTCGCTCGGCCGCGCCGCCGTGCAGTTCATGCGCGACGGCGGCCGCGCCAATGACGCGCTCGCCTACGCGTATGAATTGTTGCGCCGCCAGCCGGGCAGCGTCGGTGCGCATCGCGCTTATCTTGCGTCGCTCGGACCGATCGGGCCGATGCCGCACGTCGCCGACTTCGACACCGCGGCGCCCGGCGCGGCCGTCTGCTTCGTCGAAGAAAATTCCACGGTCGATCGTTGGATTCTGCTCGAAGAATCCGGTGACGCCGACGAATCGCTCGACGAGTATGGCCCGCAGCATCCGATCGTCCGTGCGCTCAAAGGCAAGAAGGTCAGCGACAAATTCCAGTTGCCCGAGGGCCGCTTCAGCCGCAAAAGCGCCGTCGTCAAAATCCTCATGAGCAAGTACGCGTGGCGCTACATGGATTGCCTGACCAACTGGCAGATGCGCTTCCCCGGTCAGGCTGAAATCGAGATCACGCACGCCGTCGCCGAAGTCATTCCGTGGAGTGAGATGCGCGATGGTTTCGAGCCGCTGTTCGAATCGAGCAACGGCCGCCGCGAGGACGTCCTGAATCTCGCCGAGCGCGTTTACGCATCTCAACCGGTGCCGATCCATGCGGTTGCGGACCGTCTCGGTCTGAACGATTTGCAGACCATGTTCATTTTGGCGCAGCGCCCCGACTCGCCAATCAAGTGCTGCACCGGCACCGCCGAAGAACGCGAACTGGCTCTCGGAGCCTTCGAGCGCGCCAATGCGGTGGTGCTCGATCTGAGCGCGATCGCGACGCTCTGCATGCTCGGGCGCTTGAACCTCCTGCCGACCTGGCCGCGTCAGTTCACGATCACTCAATCCACCTTGGCCGAGCTTCGCCGGCTCGCTTTCGAAGACAACCTGATGCGCCTGCCGGTCGGATTTTCCGCCTCGCTCAACGGCAGCGACAGCAACGGCAAGCGCGCCGATGTGCAATTAAAGGCTCTCGCCGACTCGCTCCAGACTGTCTGCCGCGTGTGCGACGGCGCAGTGCTCGCCTCGCTCGATGCCGACCGTCGTCAACAGCTCATCACTTTCTTCGGCCGTCATGGTGCGGAGAGCATCGTCGCCGCTTCGATGCCGGGGCACGTGCTATGGACCGACGATCGCATCCTCGCGAATCTTGCGCGCAGCGAATTCGGCGTGCGCCGCGTGTGGACCGAAGCGGCGCTGCAGGCGCGCGCCCAAGCCGGCAATCTCGATCCGGCGGAACTCTCCACCGCCAGCACCAAGCTCGCCGGATGGGGTTATTCGTTCACGATGCCGAGCGTCGAGACGCTGATGCGCGCGGGCTCCGTCGCAGTCTGGAATCCGGATCAGTTCCCGCTCAAGCAGGCGCTCGATCAATTCGCGGCCGATACCATGAGCATGTCCGACACCGTGCGGCTCGCCGCCGAACTGATCGTGAGGTTCTATAATGATGTCTATCTGCGCGGACAGCGCCGCACTTTGGTATCGCGCGTGCTCGATCGGCTGGCGCTGCGCAGTGGCGGGCNNACGGCAGTGGCGGGCGCGAGGCAATCGAAGCGCTGCCGCGCTCGCTGCCGCTTCGCTTCGGCCTCGATCTGATTCGCTCGCGCGAATTCAGTGACGTAGTGCGCGGCTGGACGGCGCAAAGCGAAATGGCTCTGAGCGCATGAGCAACTACGCGTTGACCGATTGAGTATGAACACCTTGACCTCTGCGCATCGTGTTGGCGATGGCTATCGAGTAAAATCAGCAGCGGCTGACCAGCTCCGCGAGCCAGGAGGGACGCACGATGCCTGTAATTCGCCCCGATGATCGAATCGTCCTGATCGACAAGCGCGTGTTCAAAGATGACAACACGCGAATCTTCGTGGGCATCGTCGAGGACTGCGACGGCATGATGATCCGCGCGCGCGGCTTCGTGTTCCACGTCAGCTCTTACGAAGTTGGCGGGCAGGAGCGCCGCGGCGAAGAACGCGTTCGCGTATTTTCTTTGGGCGCCGGCGACATCGTCTATCAGTTGCCGCGTGAACAGGACATCTCGAAGTTGGCGCTGAAACGAACGCCCAAGTCGATGACGCTGAGCGACGGGCAATTTGCGATGGATCTCAGCGATTTTCTGCTGCGTGCGTAAAGGGGACGCATCGCGATCGCGGCGAAAAAGTTTTTTCGCCGCGATCGCGATGACGGAGTGCCGCGGGAAGGACATCTGCGGCTCATCGAGCCGCAGGTGTCCTTCCGGGCAGACCCCGCCTGTCCGAGCTACAGCTTCTCGACGAATTCGATCATCGCGACCGCCGTGTCCGCCGGATTGTCCAGCGGTACATGATGATACGCGTGCGGAATTTCCTTCAGCACTGAACCGCGAATCTTCCGATTCATCCGCTTTACATGTGCGGAACTCACCAGCGCGCTCTGCTCGCCGCGCAGCAGCAGCGTCGGCATCGTGAGATTCTTGATCTTCGGCCTGGCCATTCTTCCGCGATGCTTCCGCCATGCACGCGTTTCGGGATCGAACCGAAACGCCCACGCGCCGCTCGGCAGTTGCTCCGCGCCCGACAGCGCGAGCTGCTCGAGCTCGATCCGCGAGAGATTGGTCTCCGGCGGCTGCAGCCGAAATCTCTTGATTACATCATTGGCCGAGCGCAACTCGGGACGCTTGCCGCCTTGCGACCGCCGCCGCCATCGCCACATCAGCCGGCGCATCAGCGGCGGCGGCCCGTGCGGCGCATCGACGATGATCAGCGCCTCGATCAATTCCGGATGCGTCACCGCCACCCATTGCGCCACCGCGCCGCCCATCGAATGCCCGACCAGCACCACCCGCGTGCCGAGGCTCTCGATCAGCCCGCGCGTATCACTCATATACGCCGGCGGCCCGTAGATTGGCGGCAGCGCCCACTGGCTCCGTCCATGACCGCGAAAATCGAGCGCGACCACCCGCCCGTTAGGCGTCAGCAGCGGCGCGACCGTGTCCCACCAATGCACATGCGCGCCGCCGCCATGCAGCAAAACGAAAGTGTGTTTCTTCGGATCCCCGCCCCAGTCCAGGTAATGAAGCTTCAGTCCCTCAACCTCGAAATACCGATGGGTCGGCTCCGCGAGGACGGTAGCCGCTTGCTCATGTGCCATGAACGATCATCTTATTGATCGCCGATCTCCGAGCATAGAATCTCCGCCGCCAAATTATCTCGTGACTGCGCCCGCGAGTGCTTTCAACCGCGACCCGTGATAACTAGCCATCACGCGCCGACTGATCGCGCTGATCGCACGCAAGGAGTTTGCTCATGGCACTTAGACTCGAAAACAAAAATGCGCTCGTCACCGGCGGTGCCAGCGGTATCGGCCGCGCCACTTCGATTCGATTCGCCGAAGAGGGCGCCAACGTATTCGTCGCCGATCGCCACCTCGCCGCCGCCGGCATCACGATGCAATAATTCCGTATCTTGTCGATGTCGAGAAAAATCCTGCTCCGCAAAATTCTCGCGACCGCCGCGCTCGGCGCGATCTTCATCGCACTCGCGTCGCTTGGTCCCGGCGTCCGCGCGCAAAATGAAAGCGGCCCGTCCGCGACGCGCACGCCGATGGATCTCCCGCGCATCCCGCAACTCACCCTCCAGGCGCTGCCCGGTTACGGCGCGGCGCCGCTCTTCGTCGGCTTCATGGTCGGCAGCAGTAATCCCGAGGGCCCGGCGTTCACGTCGTTCCGATGGAATTTCGGCGATGGCCAGGTCTCGACCTTGCCGCCGACCGCGCTCTTCCACACTTTCACGATTCCCGGCAGCTACGTCGTCACGGTCACCGCGACCACCAGCGACGGCCATCAGGCGACCGGCTTCGCCGGCGTGATCGTCGAACCCCCCACCCACTAGATGTTTTGCCCACTTCCAATCATCCCCAGAGCTTCACTTTTCTCTATCACTTACTATTTTCCACCAGCGCGTAGCGCGCATCTNNCGGCCCGAAGTCGGCTCCGCGTTGTCCCAGGAAGCCCGAAGAAATTTCTCTGCCTTGGTGCCTTCGTGCCTTGGTGGTGAAAACCTGTGAGGAGTTTCGGAAATTGTGTTTTCCTCTCCCCCCACTACCCAACCTCCCCGCGCTCCGATAAAACTCCACCATGCGCGTCCGTGCTCGATTCTTCGTCGGTGCAGGTCTGATCGTCCTCGCGATCGCCTACCTGATCGTCAGCGCCATTCGCACCACCTCCGAGTACTACCTCACTGTCGATGAAGTCATCGCGCGCCAGTCCCAACTCGGCGACCAGCGCCTTCGCATTGCCGGACGCGTGAAACCCGGCACTATCAGCTGGGATTCCACGACGCTGACGCTTCGCTTCGACATCGTGCCGATTCCCGACGCTTCTGTCGGCCCGATCAAGCCCGTCACCGCGATCGATTCCCGCGCACTGCGCGTCATCTGTGCCGGCGAGCCCAAGCCCGATATGTTCGCCCCCGATCGCGACGTGATCGTCGAAGGCACCCTCGACCGCGCCGGCCTCGTCACCGCGACTCAGGTGCTCACCAGTTGCCCTTCCAAGTACAAGCCCAAGCAAGCACAATAGGCGGCGGGTTTTCCGATGCCTGAGCTTGGCAAATTAGCGCTCGCGATCGCGCTGCTGCTCGCGATCTATTCGATCGTCGCGAACATCTACGGCGCGCGCCGCAATGCGCCCGATTTCGTCGCCAGCGCCCGCCACGCAATCTGGGCGATGTGCGCGATGGTCACGATCGCGGTCGTCACCCTCTGGACCGCCCTGATGCGCTCGGACTTCTCGCTCGAGTACGTCGCCGCCTATTCCAGCACCACGCTCCCGACCGTTTACAAAATCACTTCGCTATGGGGCGGGCAGCAGGGCTCGCTCCTCTTCTGGACCTGGCTGCTCTCGATTTTCACTTCGATCGCCGCTTTCCAGAATCGCCGCCGCAATCCCGAGATCGCCCCCTATGCGCTCGCCGTGATGGCCGCGGTCGCAATCTTTTTCCTCGGGATGCTGAACTTCGTCACGCGCCCGTTCGATCTCCTCGCGACGATTCCGCGCGAAGGCAGCGACCTCAATCCGCTCCTGCAGAACTACTGGATGGCCATCCATCCGCCGTCGCTCTACACCGGCTACGTCAGCTCGACCGTGCCGTTCGCATTCGGCGCCGCCGCGTTGATCACCGGCAAGCTCGACGACGCATGGATTCGCACCACGCGCCGATGGGCGATCTTCTCGTGGTTCTTCCTCACGCTCGGCAACATGTTCGGCGCGCGATGGGCCTACGAAGTGCTCGGATGGGGCGGATACTGGGCGTGGGACCCCGTCGAGAACGCCGCCTTCATGCCGTGGCTCGTGATGACCGCGTACCTGCATTCCGTGATGATCCAGGAACGCAAGGACATGCTCAAAGTATGGAACCTTGCGCTGATCGGCCTCGCCTTCGGACTCACGCTGTTCGGCACCTTCATCACCCGCAGCGGCGTGATTTCGTCGGTCCATTCGTTCACTCAGTCCGGCCTCGGCCCGTATTTTTTGACTTTCCTGATCGTCGTCACGTTGAGTTACACGGCGCTTTTGATTTTCCGCTCGAAGGATCTTCGCAGCCCCGCCGAATTCGAATCGTATCTCTCGCGCGAGGCCGCCTTTCTCTTTAACAACCTCGTGCTGGTCGGCATCGCGTTCGCCGTTTTCTGGGGCACGATCTTCCCGGTGCTGTCGGAAGCCGTGCGCGGCGTTAAAATCACCGTCGGCCCGCCGTTCTTCAACAAGGTCAACGCGCCGCTCGGCCTCGTGCTCCTGTTCCTCACCGGCGTCGGGCCGGTGATTGCGTGGCGCCGGGCGTCGGCGAAGAACTTGCGGCGGAGCTTTCTGGTTCCGACCGGGCTCGGACTGGTCGGTGGCGTCATTCTCTTCGTCATCGGCTACCGTCACTACTACGCGGTGGTCTCGTTCTCGTTGTGCATCTTCGTGGTGGCAACGATCGTTGCCGAGTTTTATCGCGGTATCCGCGCGCGCCAGGCGATGGTCGGTGAGAACCCGTTGACCGCACTGACACACCTGATCAGTAAGAACCGTCGGCGCTACGGCGGCTACATCATCCACATCGGTATCGTGATGATGTTCCTCGCCATCACCGGCACCTCGGCGTTCAAGGAAGAGAAGCAGATCACGTTGAAGCCGGGTGAGAGCTTCCAGATGGGTGGGTACACCCTCCGCTACGACGGCGTCACCAGCAGCGAGACCCCGCACGTGGCCTACCTGCGGGCGAGTGTCGCGGTGCTCGACGGTGGCCGGCAGATCGATACGATGCTTCCCGAGAAGCGCTTCTACAAGAAGCCGGAGCAACCGACGACCGAGGTGGCGATCCGCTCGACGCTTGGGGCCGATCTCTACTTGGTCCTGGGCAGCTACGACGAGCCGACGAAAATGGCGACGATCCAGGCCTACGTGAATCCGTTGATCAGCTTCCTGTGGTGGGGCGGCATTGTCCTCGCCCTCGGGACGGGGGTGACGATTTGGCCGACGCGAGTGCGCGCCCCCGCACCGGCGTACGCGCCGGGCGCGCGTGAAGTGGCGGAGTGACGATGCCACGTGGCCGCCCCCAGTGGCGCTGGTTGCTCGCGGGCGCCTTCGTGGTCGCCGCCGCGCTGATCGGCGCCGCGCAGGTGCGCAGCGCCGTACCGGCTAGCTTTCAGGAGCTCGAGGAATCGCTCACCTGCCAATGTGGGTGCGGGCTCACCGTCGGCAGCTGCAACCATCTGCAGTGTGATTCGGCGATGCCGTTGCGCGCCGAGATCCGCGGGCAAATGGAAACCGGGAAGGACAAGGACGCCATCCTGACGTACTTCTCCGGCAAGTATGGTGAGAAGATCCTATCGTCGCCGACGGCGTCGGGGTTCAACATCCTCGCGTGGGTGACGCCGTTTGTGTTGCTAGGGCTCGGCGGCGTATTCCTCGGCGTGACGATGATGCGTTGGACGGTGCGCCGGCGAGTCGCACCCGAACCCACGGCGCCACAACCGCGTGCGCCGTCGCCGTACGACAAGATCCTCGAGAAGGATCTGAAGAACTTCGACGGGTGAACAGATTGCTGAAGGCGGATTCCTATGAGCGTATTCATCGGCATCGTCATCACTGTGGCAGCGGCGGCCTTCGTTGCGGCCCCGTTCTTTACTAGCGAACCCGCCGCTGAAGGTGGTGCAACCGTCTTGCACGTGCCGGGCGAGCGCCAGATGTTCGAACGACAGAAGCTCGACGCCTACGCCGCTATCAAGGAAGCGGAGTTTGACTACCAGATGGGCAAGCTGTCGGAGCGGGACTTCAACGCGTTGCGTGACAAGTACGCAGCGCAAGCGTTGGAAGCCATCGCGGCGTTGGAAGCCGCGTCAGCCACGCGTACCCGTCAGCTGAAGGAGGCCCGCCGCCCGACGCGTATCGCCTTTTGCCCGATTTGCGGTCGCGGCATCCCACCACGGGCGAACTTCTGCCCGGCCTGCGGCCAGTCGCTCAAAGAGGCGGTCGCGTAAAGCGTAGGGAAAGAGATCGTCCCTGTCGCCCTTTCTTGGGCTTCACGTTTCACGAGATACGCTTCACGTCTCTTCCGTGATCCACCGTCACGCGCGCTAGTCCTGGCAAGTCAGACATGATCCCATCGACACCAAGTCCGAGCAGCTGCTCCATCTCGTCGCGCTGATTGATCGTCCACACGTGCACCTCGAGACCGTGGCGGTGCGCGGCGGCGACGCTCTCGGCGGTGACCAGCTCGATGGTTCCGAAACGCGCCGGGATCTGCAGGGCGCAGCCGGCGGGGTGGTAGTCGTCGAATCCCAAGCCGTTCAACCGCGCGATGAAGTCCGCCGCTTCACCCGCGGCAAAGCTGCTCGGAATGTCGCCTGCGTGGCGCCGAATCTCGGTCATGATCGAGTCGTGCTCCGCAGCGAGCATGAGTCGACCCTGTGCGCCGACGCGGCGGATGAGACGCAAAGCGTCTTCGACGATCGGTGGATCTTCCTGCTTGATCTCAATGTTGCACGCCGCCTGCGGGAAGGCGCGGAACAGCTCCTCCAGGCTCAGCATGCGCACGCCATGGCCGCGGTACGGAAAGTCGTGGCCATCGCGCGAGAAGTGATACCCCGCATCAAGCTGCTGCAGCTCCGACCACGAGCGCTCGCGCAGCGGCCCAGCGCCGTTGGTGGTGCGCTCCAGATTCGCGTCATGCATGACGACGATGACCCCGTCGCGGCTGGCATGGACGTCGAGCTCCAGGACGTCCGCGCCGAGCGCTAGTCCGAGCGCGAACGACGGCAGCGTGTTCTCCGGCGCGAGGCCGGCGGCGCCGCGGTGGCCGAAGACGCGCGGCTTCAGGCCGGTGAAGGGAACCGATGACATGGGCGGAGTCTGTCACATGGGCGCGGTGGAGAGAAGAGTCGGTGGCGGATCGGGCGTCGCGGCCGTCCCGAATCAGAAGCGTCCGGGTGTTGGCGGCAGCCGCTGCAAGACGTAGAAGTTCCGGTGTGCGGGAAGCGAACGCAGGAGTCGTGCGGAACCAACGGGGAGGTCTGCTGCCTTATGTGCTGGGCGTGGTGACCGTGCTTGCCGCCGGCGTCGCGGCGGCGGCCTTGTGGACCTGGCACGACCTCAACATACCTGCGCCGCTGCCGCCCGGCGGCGCGGTCGTGTCCGTTGCTCCGGGGGAACCGTTCCGTGTAACCAGCGAGCGCCTCTGTGCCGCGGGAGTGCTGCGACACGCGTGGACGCTGCGGTTGTGGGCGCGCTGGAAGGAGCTCGACCGCTTCGTGCGCAGCGGCGACTATCGCTTCGACCAACCGCTCTCGCCGCTGGCGGTGTTGGGGGTGCTGCGTTCGCCAACCGCGGCATTGCACCGTGTCACCATCCCCGAAGGCAGCACGGTGACCCAGGTTGCCGGTCTACTGGCGGCGGCGGGATACGGCGGTGCCGATGTCTTCTTGTGCCTGGCGCACGACGCCGACTTCTTGGCCGACCTCAATCTGCCGGCGAGCGGTTTGGAAGGCTATCTGTTCCCCGACACCTACGCGTTCGCATGGAGCACGCCGCCGGAGCAGATCCTGACGGCGATGGCGCAGCGCTTCCGCGAGCAAACGGCGCCGCTGCAGGCGCAACGTCAGCGCAAGGGCATGAGTGAGCATCAGATGGTGATCCTCGCTTCGATCATCGAGAAGGAAGCCGCCGCGGCGACGGAACGGGCGCTGATCTCGGCGGTCTTTCACAATCGGCTGCGCCTCGCGATGCCGTTGCAGTCGGATCCCACCACGACGTACGACCGCGAGGGCGACGATGTGCCGCGTCGGGGTGCCACGCACCGAGGTGCCCCAACACATGCCGACCTCAACGTCGAGTCGCCGTACAACACGTATCTGCACGGCGGTCTGCCGCCCGGGCCGATCTGCAATCCTGGCCGCGCCGCACTCGAGGCTGCCGTGGCACCGGCGGACGCGCCCTATCTGTACTTCGTGGCGCGCAACGATGGGACCCATGTGTTCTCGCGAACATTGGATGAGCACAACCGCGCGGTGGCGCGCTTCCAGCGCGGCGCGTCACGCAACCCCGTTGCCGACAACCCTTGACCGAGTTCGGGAAAATGGACACCATCGGCGCTCGGAGGGGCCATGGCAGAAGCACTACAACCTTGTTGCGAGAAGGCGCGCACGCACTACCTGGCACGCGTGGCAAGCGGCATCACCAGCTATCCGGTGATCAAGAGCATCCCGTGCCCGACCTGTAAACGCATCATCGAGATCCGGGTGTACACCCGGCCCGGCGCCGCGGGCGAGTCGGGCGACCCGAACAACGTGGGATAGATGCGCCGCATCACGCGCGCGAATCTCCGGCGCGTATGACTCTCCGCGCCGCCGGTCGATGGGCCGGCGTGTGCATCGCGGTGGGCAGCGGCTTGGTGCTACTCACCATCGTCCGAACGAGCATCACGCAAGACGAGCCGTCCTTCTACAGCTATGGGGAGCGCGTGCTCCTCAAAGGCGAATTTTCCCGCGTCTGGCCCAGCGACAACTCCAAGCTGCCGGTCTCGGCCCTCAACGTCGTGCCGGCGTGGCTCGGCGCGCGCAGCGGTCTGAGCGCGGCGCCGCTCACCGGGTTCCTGCAGCGCGCATTCGAGCCGGAAGAGGCGATCTACATCCGCGAGCATCTCGCGATCTACGCCGGGCGCGTGATTACGCTGCTGTTCTATGTCGTCCTGTGCTGGTTGGTCTTCGCATGGGGAAGCGAGATCTACGGGGCTCGCGGCGCACTCGCGGCAACGGCGCTGATCGCGTTCCTCCCCGTCGTGCTCGGACACGCCGGCTTGGTGACCGTCGACGTCGCCGCGGCGTGCACCATCCTGGCCGCGGTCTATGCGGTGGCGCGCTGTTTCCGCGATCCGTCGCTATCGCGTGCGCTGCTCGCCGGACTGGTCCTCGGGGCGGCGCAGCTGGTGAAGTACACCGCCGTCGGTCTGTGGCCGATCGCGCTGCTCATGCTGCTGGCGCGCGTGGTGACGGCGCGGCGGACCGAAGCGTGGTGGCGCGTCCTGCACGCCGGCGTGACCTCGCTGGTCATCGCGGCGCTGGTGGCGATCGGCGTGATCAATCTCGGCTTCGCCTTCCAACGCAGCGGTGTACGTTTAAGCGAGCTCGCATGTCGGAGCGACGCCTGCCACGCGATGCGCGGCGTCGTTGGCAATCTCCTTCTGCCGCTTCCCTACGAGTACGTGAACGGCCTCGACGTCGTCTGCTTGCATGACGAGCAGGGGCTCGCCGGCGGTAACGTGTATCTCCTCGGCCGGCTCAGTCGCGAGGGGTTCCCGTCGTACTTCCTCGTTGCCACCTTGCTGAAGACGCCGCTGCCGTTTCTTGTGTTGCTCCTCACGCGTCCGTGGCGACGGCAGCGCCGCTTTGTCGATCTGGTGTGGCTCGCGCCGGTGCTGTGGTTGTTCGGACACCTCAGCTTCTTCTTCCACACGCAGCTGGGCCTGCGCTACTTCCTCCCAGCCTTTCCGTTTCTGGCGTTGCTGGCGGCGGCGAACTTCGAGGAGCGGCGCTCGGTGCGCCTGCGCTGGTTGGCGACGACGCTCGTCGCGACGCAGCTCGTCACAACGCTGTGGCAGTGCCCGCACTATCTGGCGTACTTCAACGCGCTGATCGGGTCGCGCCGCGACGCGTATCGTTACCTCGCCGACTCGAACCTGGATTGGGGGCAAGACCACTTCGCGCTACTGGCATGGCAACGGGCGCATGCCAACGACCGTTACACGCTGCGGCCACTCGGTCCGACGCATGGTCTGGTGATTGTGCGCGCCAACGACCTGGTAGGCATCGACAACCCGGAGACGTTTCGCTGGCTGCGGATGCAGGCGACGCCGGTCCAGTTGATCGGTGACAGCTTTCTGTTGTTCGACATTCCCTGACGGCGGCGGTTGGAATCGAATCATGGAACGCTGTTGTGAGGGGGGACGCCGCCCGGCGAAACTGGAGGAGTCCCTCGCCGGGCGGGTGTTGGGGGGGGAGCCGTGTGGGAGTTACGCGTCCGAGCGCTGCTGCGACCGCGGTGCTATGGCGCGCCGCGGCTCGGAGCGTTTGAGCGGCGAACCGGAAGTGCCGGCGGGCGGGCGGTGCAACGCAATCACCTTGTTCCACCGCTTCTCCGCCTTCGACCACTTACCCGTTGCAATCACCTTCATCCCAGCACCTCCCGTTCGTTGCTATGGAGAGATGGCAAGGGATGTGCCAGCGCTGGAATGAGAGTGCGGGAACAAGCCAGCGCCGCTCGGCGCACAAATCGGTACGCCCTCGGGACGAGATTTGAACGGCGCCGCGCTCCAGGGCTGCGCCCGAAGGCTGCGCCCCGTGTCAGACGGCCGTGAGCAGCACGGGTCGGCCGCGCGTCACGACCATGGTGTGCTCGTAGTGTGCGGCAAAGCCGCCGTCGGCGGTCTTGATTGTCCAGCCGTCGCGCGCCTCGACAATTGCCCCGATCCCGCCGCGATGATTGGCTCGACGGCGATGGCCAAGCCGTCGGTCAACACGGTGCGGTCGCGCCCGTCCGGGAAGTTGGGAATGTGCGGCGGCTCGTGAATCGCTCTGCCGACGCCGTGACCGCCGAGCTCGCGGATCACGACGAAGCCGCAGCGCCGCGCTTCCCCCTCGACGGCGCGACCGATGTCGGCAATGCGGCGACCGGCTTGAATGCCGGCACAGGCTTGCTCGAAGGCGCGTCGCGCGCATTTCGCGAGTTGGCGGTGCGCCGTGGTCACCGGCGGTACAGTTACGGTGATCGCTGCGTCGGCAATGTAGCCATCGCGCTCGGCGACCAAGTCGAGCTTCGCGAGATCCCCGGCGCCAATGCGGCGTTCGCCGGGCACGCCGTGCACCGCTTCTTCGTTGACGCTGATGCAGATAGCGCCCGGGAATCCGTACAGGCGCTGCGGTGCCGAGCCTGCGCCGTGACTCGCGAGCAGCGCCGCACACAAGCGGTCCAACTCGGCGGTCGTCACGCCGGGCCGCACCTGCGCCTGCAGGTCGCGCAACACCAATCCGACGATGCGCCCGATGCGTCGCAGGGAGTGCAGGTCGCGTTCCGACTCGATGCTCATGCCACCCGCCGTTGCGGTTTGTGAGCCGCGAAGCGCAACCGCGTGTAGTCGGCGGTCCACTGGCCCTCGGCGTCGCACAGCTCGGGCCGCAATGCCTCGCGCACTTCGTCGAGGAACGCCGCCCGTGCAGTCGCCGGCAGCGCGGTGGTGAAGCTCTCGGCGAACGTCTCGAGCCAGCCGGTGATGTCGCCCGGGAGCGGCGTTGGGCGCGGAATGAGCGCCATGCTGCTGATCGTGAAATCGCGGGCGCGCAGCCGTGCGCTGTAGTCGTCGGTGGTGGGGAAGTACCACGGGTTCACACGGGCCGCATCGATACCGCGCCGCCTGAGCGCAGTGTCGAGCGCCGCGCGGATCTTGGCGACGCAGCCGTGGCCGCCGCATTCGGCGACGAAGCGGCCGCCAGGCTTGAGCGCGCGCCACACACCGGCGATCACGTCGTCGGCCGGCTGCATCCAGTGCAGCGCCGCGTTGCTGAACACCGCGTCGAACTCGTCCTCGAAAGTGAGGTGCTCGCCATCCATCACCTGGGCATCGAGGCCGCGGGCGCGTGCCGCCGTGATCTGTTCGGCGCTACCGTCGACACCGACCACTCGGCAGCCCATGGCAACCAGCTTCTCCGTGAGCGCACCGTCGCCACAGCCGAGGTCGAGGAGGCGCTCACCGGGCTGCGGGGCGAGCAACTCGACCACCGGCATGCCGAGGTCGGCGACGAAGCGCGCGTGGCGCGCATAGCGTTCGGGGTCCCAGGTCTGTGCGTTGCTCATTGTGCCGCCTTCGGTGCGCCAGCTTGCGGCGTGATGATCTGCGTGAGCAGATCGGGCACCGCATAGTCGCGCTCGAGATGTGGGTAATGTTCGCCGCGGTCGTAGTCGAGCGTGTAGCTCTTGAAGAATTCGCCGTTCTCCACAAGCAACTCAAGTGGATGATGGCGAGGTTTGGCTTCACGGACAGCCGTCCGCAGGACGTCCTTGCTCCAACGGCGGCCGTTTACGGCGACCAGCTTCACACCTGGACCGATGCCGGCCTTGGCCGCCGGCGAGTCGGGGATGACGTCGGGGATTGTTCCGTCGTCGTTGACCGTGACGCCGATGGAGTGGCGCAGGTCGGTGTTCTTGCGCGTCGCCTCGCCTGACTTCTGCATCTGTGGGATGACGTCGGTGTACACCAGCTTCCAGCCGCTGGCGGCGACGCCGCCGAGCGGCGCGTGCGTTGCCGTCGACTCGAGGCGCGTCTTCCAGAAGGTGCGCCAATCGTACGGGGCAATTTGATTCAGTGCGGCGAGGATGTCATCGAAGGTATACGGCACCACCACCGGCGGGCCGCTCTGTCCGCCGTAGAAGAGGCGACAGAAATCGTCGAGCGTCTTGGTGTTGTTTGTCTCGCGACGGATCACGGTGTCGGCTTCGAGCCAGAGCAGCTCGCCTTCCGGGTAGAAGTCGACATTGCGGCGCCACGCGCTCCAGTCACCGCGCGCGCCGTAGAGGATCTGCGCCGCGATGGCGGTATCGGACAGCGGGCGCCAGGCGCGCCCGCGTTGCTGCTCCATGACTGCGGCGGTGAGCGCCAAGCTCTCGCGGTACTCGTCAGCCGTCAGCAGACCGCTGCGCGCGGTCAGCACTTGCCCGAGATACTCCGTGAGCCCTTCGTACACCCACAGCAGATCGCCGTGCATTGGCTCTTCGAAGGTTCCCGGCGCAAGGTCGGCGGGGCGGCGGTACTTGCCGTTCCACGAGTGCGTCATCTCGTGTGGCAGCAGCCCGGCCATGACGCGGCGCTGGTCGTCGTCGATCAAGGCGCGCTCGCCGACGCGGTCGTCGCTCGATTCGTGATGCTCGAGGCCGAAGTGGGCAGTGTGATCCGACAGCGTGAGCAGGAAGCTGTAGCTGCGGTAGTGGCGCGCGCCGAAGAGAGCGCCGCTTTCGGCGACGAGGCGTGTGAAGCTCGCAGTCAGCTCCGGACTCATATCGAGCGCCGCGTCGCTGTCGGCCGCCAGGTGGATTTGATGCGCGATCGGCGCAGTGGTGAGCGCGACGGTGCGGAAGTGCGCGCCGGCGAGGACGGGAGAATCGACGAGCGTGGTGAGCGACACCGGTTGGAACTCGATGCGGTCGCTGCGCTGTTTGGCGACCGGCAAGACCGTGCCGAACTTCCAGCCGTTCGGCAGACGCAGTGTGGCGGCGTAGCGGAGATCATCGGCGCGTGCGCCCTGCGGCGCGAGCACCAGCTGATTCCAGCTGATGAGCGCCAGCTGTGCGGTCGCCGAGGCAGCCGACGTGAAGCCGCCGCTGTCCGGCGGTGAAAGATAGTCGAGCGCGATGTCGATCGACTCCGTGTCGTCCGGCACATCGAGATGGAAGGCGTACATTTCGACCGAGTCGCGCCGCCAGGTGAGCGGTTTCCCGTCGACAGTGATCTTCAATCCCGCCACGTCGACGATCGGTCCCGTTGGCCCATGTTCACCGGGAATCCATTTCGGATAGACGAGGGTCAACGGTCCGGGCATGAC
>PNBD01000072.1 GCA_003135855.1 Deltaproteobacteria bacterium | reverse complement strand
GCCTTTATCTGATGCTACACTGCTGATTTGCGCGCCACTCTTTGCCCAATCGCCGCTATCCATTTGGACCCAACCAAAGTTAATCGCCGGACCTACTATCCCGGCGGATCCGCCAAACAGCATCTGACCGCACTTGGTTCTCGCGGCGTCGATCGAAACGCCTTAACATTGTCGCCGAGAGAATTCTAAGGCCCTGTGCAGCTCCGAGCCATTGTCCAGGCCGTTCGACAAAATCTCGACGTCCCGGAGCGTCAGGGCTGTCGCTGGCTCGGGCGTAAACCACACGCTCTTGCAGTGTCAGTCACCGACGAGCCATTGCTCCGATGGGCTCGAGACCGGAGAGTTCGACTTCATCGCTTCGCTCCTGGCAAACCAGCACAAAGCGTATTAATCGAGGGGGCTATTTGTTGTGCAACGTCGCCGTTCTAGACCGCCGATTAGATTGGTTCCCATCGGGCGCCGTGGGCGTTCTCGTAGGGCATTGGCTTGTTCCCAGGGTACTTCACGCATACTATGGCTTGCGCCCCAGAGGCCGCTAAACGTTCCGTGTTCGCTGCGTACGGCATCAAGAACCAGCCGTTCAGAATGATCGCTCGGTCGCTTTGAAAAATCGTTGTGAGGTCGAGTTCTCGATTTGTCCTCCCAGCCAACATTACTCGTCGAAGAAGCGCCGAGCGTGAAGGCTGCAGCAGTGCGCCCTGCCTTGGATTGATCCAAATCTTTCCACCTCGCGTCCGGTAGAGAAAGGCTACGGTGGCGTTTTGGTCATTCCAGCTTGCAATCGGCAAGATTGCATCGATCTCTGATATCGTTCGCATGGGACCAGGCGAGGCATCACCGCGGTCGCCGGACGGAGGGAGTGGCGTCAGTAACGCGAGGCGCGAGTTCATACAGTAAGCGTGGCCGCTCTCGATCTGCGCCAGAGGCGGCTCCGGACCAAAGAGGGAAGGGGCCGCGATAGCTGCGACCAGTAACATGCTCTCAATCCAGCTCACTATTCGGTTCCCTTGCTTAGTTGGTGCTCTTCCCGTCCCAGGCTTGCGTGAAGCACAGCGCAGTGCCGACTTTTCCGATCTGTGACGCGGTGATGGCAGTTGCTGGGTTGGTCGTGATTCCCGCAATCGCGCCGGCGATCTTTAGGGCCGTATTTAGGGCGCTGGCCACGGAGTTAGCATTGAGTGGCGTAGCAATAGGAACGATTGGCGGGGCGAATGTACTTCCGCCGCCCTGAATAATAGCTGACCCACCGGTAACACTGAAGTTTACGTTCGGTTGAAAGTAGTTTCCGTCGGCCACAGTTGAATACACCCATCCTACGGGAAGAGTTGCGCCGTAGGCCTGCCCAAAGATGGTCGTTATGTTTGAGATCTTGTTCGCATTTGTAACCTGACCGGGATCGTCAGCCTTAACCGGCGTCCCTATCGCCGATGGATCGTTGCATGTATCCCCAGGTTTGGCAGGCCCAGCGACTACAGCGACCTCACTTGCACACGTCGGATCCGATGCATTTGCGGGGTCAGTACAATCAACCGCATTCGCGCCGCCGCCTACGTCGCCGCCGTCGGACGCACAATAAATCGCTACAGACCAAGCGATGAAAGAGTACTCTGAGTAATCACCATTGGCATCGTATCCAGATACGGTCCTGATATCGGTCAGGTAGATACAATTTCCTGAAAGATCAAGCGCCTTTCGCTGTGTCGATGAGGTCGCTGCCCCGGCGGGGGCTGCGACCAGAACAAGCTTATCCGAACTTCTCGTATCGAGGATGGAGCGTTGGCCAGCCGTTTGAAGTACACTCGCGCGCAGCGAGTCCGGCACAGGCACGCCGTAGCCGGCGGGGACGCGTGCTCCGACTATCGGCGCTTGTGCGAGCGGTGAGGAAGCGGCCAAATTCTCCAAACGCTGGAGATCGGCCAACGGCGACACAGAAGGTGCAACCAGGGGGGCGGGGGCGATCGGTAAACTTGGCACTCCGGAAGCGTGCGTCGACGAGCAACTCACGAGAGTTGCAGCACTCAACGTCAACGTGACTAATAAGAGCAAACCGTGGCTGGGCCGAGGCAAGTGTTCGGTGAATTTGGTCATGCGGCTCCCTTTAGGGACAACTCTGGCGATATTTTCAGCAATGCAGAAACCGCCGAGCCTCTTTAAAAGGCCGGCCCAGGGTGGGATTCCGACTATAAATCGGGATCCCGGACCAAGCATGGCACAAATAGGCTATCCTTGTCTAGCCATAGGCCTCGACTCCCCAGCGCAAATGCGTTAGCAACCGACAGTGGGACGGTAATGCGACCCAAATCTGATACAAAAAGTTAAGCTGGGGGTTCCTTCGAAAGGATCCCCATGGCCAGAAGAAAGGTCCGGAGAGTTTTCTCCAGAGAGTTCAAGCTGGAAGTTCTGCGCGAGATCGACACCGGTGCCTCGGTCGCTGAGACGGCACGCAATCACGACGTTCATCCAGAAACCATTCGCTTGTGGCGACGTACGGAACTGAAGTACGGTGAGCGAGCCTTCGCGGGCAACGGCCACGCGTACACCGACGAGGCTCGAATCGCGCAGCTTGAGCGAGCACTCGGCCAGGCAACCCTTGAGATCGCGCTGCTAAAAAAAACGTTGAGCGTTCTCAAGGAACAGGAGCGAAAGGCCGGAGGGCGGCGATGATTTCCGTCGCCCTCCAACGGCGCGGTCGATTGCCTTTGGCCCGCATGGCGCGAACACTGGGGTTCTCTCGATCGGCATTCTACCGGCATGATTCGGCCGACCGCGACGTCGAAGTGCGCGACGCGATCCAGGCAATTGCCTTGGATTGGCCGCGCTACGGTTACCGAACGATTACGCGCGAACTGCGCCGGCGCGGCATCCTGGCCAACGAGAAACGCGTTCGCCGCATCATGCGGGCTGAGAGGTTGCTTTGCCGGCGACGGAAGCGGCGTGGCCTGCCCTATCGCAAACATGGGTTTGCCGCTTATCCGAACCTGGCGGTGGCCTATGCACCCACACGCGTCGATGAGCTTTGGGTCGCGGATTTTACGTACGTGCACTTCCGCAGCGGCTTCATCTTCGTTGCGGTAATCCTGGACGCGTTCAGTCGCCGCTGCATCGGCTGGTCCTTGGCTGCTCACTATCGCAACTCGTTGGTCATCGAAGCGCTTCGCATGGCCATACACCGCCGCCGACCGCAAGCGGGCTTCATTCACCACTCCGATCGCGGCGGAGAATATTTCGACGACGACTACCTCACGATGCTTCGCGAGCACGGCGCTCAGATCAGCATGAGCCGAGCCGGAACGCCTTCGGACAACGCGATCTGCGAGCGCTTCATGCGCACATTCAAAGAAGACGAGGTCTACATCCGCGACTACGCGACCTTCGATGACGCGCACCGCTCGATCGCGCGTTTTCTCGACGTTACCTACAACGAGCGCCGGCTGCATTCTTCAATCGGTTATCTCCCGCCGGCAGAGTTTGAAGCCGCTCAGATCGAACCAACA
>PNBD01000040.1 GCA_003135855.1 Deltaproteobacteria bacterium | reverse complement strand
TGAAGCAAACTCGCGAATTGCTGGAAGTCTAGCAAGCGTGAACTGGAATCGTGTTCTGAGCTGAACTGAACTTTTTTCTATGGAGTGAAAACGATGAATGAGCGACAAGAATTCAACAAAAAGATCGTCGACGAGTTTCGGGCGAACGGCGGCAAAGTCGGCGGAATGTTCGCCAACGCGCCGATGATTCTGATCACGATGACCGGCGCAAAAAGCGGACAGGCTCGCACCACGCCGCTGGTCTATTCAAAGGACGGCGACCGCTACGTCGTTATCGCTTCGATGGCCGGCGCGCCGAACAATCCGGACTGGTACCACAATCTGAAAGCGCATCCGACTGTCACGGTCGAAATAGGCACTGAAAAATTCAAGGTAAAGGCGAGCATCGCTACGGGCGACGAGCGCGAACGGTTGTTCAATCAGCAAGCCGCTCAGCTTCCGGTGTTCAACGACTATCGGAAAAAAACTACGCGGCAGATACCGGTGTTCGTGCTNNCAGGAGAACGAAACGCGAAAAGCAGGCGGTAATGAGTCGCCAGTCAGGCTCTAGCTGACCCGTGGATCGTTCGGGATTGAGCGCTCGGTAAATCCGATCGTCATGCCGAAGGCCTGATCCTGACCGAGCACGATCGAACCGTCTCCATCATGATCGGGGCGCAGCTGTTTCGATCTCAGGAAGTCAGCCGCCTTGCTTATGTTCCTTGTCTTAAATGTCAGCGCGAAAAATCCCTCGCCATTTTTTTCAAGGTCGCGCGCTTCGGGAGTGTTCGACGAAATCGGCTGCGCTAGCTCGACGACGGTATCTTCACCGACCGCCACGAAGGCGCTCTGCTTGATCGGCGTGCTCCGCTCATCGATTACTTTCGCGCCTAGAACCTCCGAGTAGAACCGCTTCGCAGCCGACACGTCCGTGACGACCGCCGTGAGATGCGAGGCCCGCTCGATTCCGAGCGGGTGCCGCTCGCGCCAGAACTCACTTGACCAGGCGGGCTGCAAGCGCGGATCGATCGTGTTGCTGCCAATCACCGCGAACTCGAGCTGGCCGTGGCTTTCCTTCGGATGAGTCCACACAGCGAACTTTTCATTCGGCGGCGTCACGCGATTGCCGACGACGTCCCACAGACGCAATTGATGCTTGTCCAAGTGCGTCGAAATTTCTGGAACGTCGTCGACGTACCAGGCTATCGAATGGAAATGCTGTCCGAAGCGATCGTGAAATCTCTTGACCGACTGATTGCGAAGATTGGCGACCCGCGCCGGCGTCATTGGCTCCATGATCACATCTCCGATCGCGATCAGTGAAGCGTCGCGGCCCGCCGCCTTCGCGTACCCGTGATAGAAACGGGTGACCGCGAACACGTCGTCGTACCATTTATCCACCGCGTCGAGATCGCTCACGACGTGAGTGAGATGGAACAGCTTGCCAATCTTGAACATGCTCTCGCCGTATGTCGGCGCGTCGTCCTATGCCGGCATCGATGCCAGCCCATCCGGATGCGCGACGCTCTCCGGCTTCCGTCCCGACGCGAGCGGCACCGAGCCCGGCGCGCGTTGGAACGGATCGACGAGGCCCAGTTCTTTACCGATATCGCGCATCGCAGGCATAACGTGCTTGCTCAGCATCTCGAGACACTTGACGCGATCCTTGTAGCCGACCGGCCCGTCCAGCCAGAACGAGAAAATTCCCGGGCGCAGAACTTCGAGCACCTTGCGCAGCCGCGGAATCACGTAATCGGGCGTGCCCGCGATCATCTGCAGTTCGCGCTTGCTATCCTCGTATCGCGCGTAAACGCCGTCGCGAAGTTCCTTAAGCTCCGCGTCGGTCTCGTTGCCGCCGCCCTCATGGATCGGTTTGCCCGGCAGATTCGCCGCGAGTGGCAGCCGCGCGAGGCGACGGGTCGCCTCCTTCGAGTTGTATCCCGGCGGGAACATCCATTCGGGCCGCGCGAAGTGTGCGAACGCGCCGCCGTAGAGAAATCGTTTGCCGAGTTCCTCGGCGCGTTGCTGATTGTCGCTGACGAAGACCGGCTGCAGATAGCCGAAATTTTCCGGCCCTGCCTGATAGCCTTCGCGCGCCGCCGCCTCGGTGTAGATATTCCACATCTCGACGGTCGGCTCGAGCTTGGTTGCCAGCGCGACATACGGGAAGCGCTTCTTCGCGCACCACACTACCGTGTCGGGACTGATCAGCCCGGGAATCCAAATCGGCGGATGCGGCTTCTGCAGCGGCAGCACCCACGGATTCACGAAGCGGAAATGAAAATGCTTGCCCTCGTAGCGGAACGGCCCCGGCTTGGTCCATGCCTTCAGGATGAAATCGACGCCTTCCTCGAAGTACTCGCGGTTGTACGCGGGATTGGAGTTGTTCGCGAGCTGCTCGCTGCCTGCGCCACGCACCCATCCAGGCACCAGCCGCCCTTTCGAGATCAGATCGATCATCGCGAGCTCTTCCGCGAGCCTGAGCGCATTCGCGACCGTCGGCACCGGATTGCCCAACAGCACGATCTTCGCGCGCTTGGTCGCTTTCGCGAGCACCGCCGCCTCGACGTCCATCACCGAGCCCAGGCAAAACGGCGTGCCATGATGCTCATTGAGCATCAGCCCGTCGAAGCCGAGATCCTCCGAGTAGATCTTTTCGTCGAGGTACTCATTGAGCAGCATCGATCCCTGCTGCGCGTCGAAATTCTCATTGGGCAAACCGAAGAAGCTGCGGTTGCGGAGAATCTGGTTTTCCAGAAGCGCGCTGCGCTCCGGTTCGGTTTCGGGATCGTAATGATACTGCCGTTCGGTGAACCACATTATATGCATAGCCGGCCTCCGCTCGTTTCGTTATCCGAGAAAATTCTGCACTTCTTTGATGAACTGTTCTGATTTTTCCACTTCCGGCCGATGACCGCATCCGTCGAGCACCATTGCGCGCGCGTTCTTCATCGACTTCTGATAAACCTGCGCCGCCGAAACCGGCACCACCCGATCCTCGCGGCCCCACACCAGCAAAGTCGGATTGTTCGCGGTCCCCTCCAGCAGATGAGGCAAACTTGGATTGAACATGTAGGGCTGCCACGCGAGCCGCGCGGTCTCAGCGCGTGCATCTTCGAACGCTTCGTACTGCTCGGGCGACGTACCACCATCGTAGAGCGCGCCGAATTCCTTCGACGATGCGAAATCGCGCACCGATTCGCGCAGATAGATCAACGCCGGCACCGTGAACAGATCCTTGATCTCGCCCTCCGGCGGACGGATCCCGACCGGCGCGACCAGCACGATTTTCGAAAAGATCCCCGGATCGTTCGCCGCCATCTCAGCCGCAACCCATCCGCCGAGCGAAAAACCGATCACGTCGATCGGCGCGAGATTCTGCTCGCGCACGAAGCGCGCGAAAAAGCTCGCGAGATCGCGGATGTTCATGATCCAATTGGCGAGCGGAGTGCGCCCGAAGCCGGGGTAGAGCGGCGTCAGGAGAGTGCGCCGCTCGCTCAGCGCCTCGTTCCATTTCATCCAGCCCGGATATCCCAACTCTTCGTGCAAGACGAGGACCGGCTTGCCCGATCCGCCCTTGACGACGATTAGCTGATCGGCGCCGACCTTGTGCGTTTCCTCATGAACCGACTCTTTCGCAGCCATTTCTACCTCAGGCTCCGCGGCGTTCAACATACCGATCGGACAATTCGGACAATTACGATTCGTATCATCGATCCAGTCGAGCGCATTTTGCAAGTCCGCGCGGCAAAGTGGTACCAATGAGCTGCCCGATCGCAGCCGACGATTGGATGAGCAATTCTTGGCAGCCGGAGGTTTCGCAAATGCCGCCGCAACTCGATCACACGATCCTCAACGTGAACGACCGTGCCAAGAGCATCGAGTTTTACACTCAGGTCCTGGGCTTTGCCTACGAAGGCGAGCGCGAGGGCACCCCATTCTCGGTGATTCGCGTGACGCCGGACTTCATGCTCCAGTTAGCGCCGTTCGGCACAAAGGGAAACGAGCATCTGGCATTTTCCATGTCGCGAATCGAGTTTGAGCAGGTTTTCCAAAGAGTCCGCGAGCGTGCGATTGAGTATGGAGACTCGTTCGACGCGGTCGGCAACATGCGCGGTCCAGGCGAGTCCGACGGCGCAAAAGGGCCATGGAAAGCCATCTACTTTTTTGATCCCAATCGGCACCTGATCGAAATCGCGTATTATGAATAGGATGCCGCCTCGATCTTCGCGATCTCCTCTGCGGTCGCAGGTTGCGGTCCGCGAAATCGATGCTTCTGCGAAACCTGCCAGTAGGCCACCAACACCGCGGCCAGTGCGATCATGGTCAGACCCGCCAGCTCGTTCGGCGGAATCGAAAACAGCACGGTTATGACACCCACCCACAGCACCGAAATCAGATTGATCGCTGAGCCGAGCTTGCCCAAGGTCCACGGCGCCGATGAAGCGGTCGTGAACTCGCCGTCATGTCGGCGTTTGTTTCGCCAGTTCAGAAATATCGGGATGCCATAGGCCAGGTAGAGCGCGCTTACGCTGATCGAAGTGACTACCGTGTAGGCGGCTGAGTAGAAGGTGATCAGAATCGCGAGCAGGCTGGTGACGACGATCGCGTTGGCGGGCGTGCGCCAGCGGGAGATCCGACTGATAAATTCGCCGCCGGGAAAGCCTCGGTCGCGTGCAAACGCAAAGCACATCCGCGCCATCGATGTGATCGAACCTAACCCGCATAGCCACATCGCCACCGCGATTATCACCGCGATCGTGTTGGCGAATAGCGGCCTTAGCGCATGGCGAACAATAAACAGCACCGGATACGGATCGTTTACCGTCTCTGCAATCTTGCCCGGCGGGATCGAACTGGTCAGCACCAGCAGCGCAATGTAACCAACCACCGCCGACACCGCGACCGACAGAAAGACACCCCACGCCGCGTTCATCCGTGCAAGGTAGGTTTCTTCCGCCATGTGCGCCGACGCGTCGTAACCGGTGTAGGTCCACTGAGCTTGTAGCAACCCGAGCATAAAGCTGAAGGCATAGATCCCAGAGCCGTAGAGCGCATGCATGCCGGGAATTTTCATCATTAGCGATTGCACGGTAAGCGGTCCTATCGCAAAGGTCGCTACTCCGTCGGCGGGCATCACGGGATGCGCCGTCGAAAACAGAAACCGCCAGCCGTTGTGATAGCGCCCGGCGAAGGTAAGCAGCAGCGCCAGTATGAGGACCCCCGCGATATGCCACACGACGCTGAAATCGCTGAGTGCGGCGACCAGTCTTACTCCGCGAATGTTGATCGCGATCTGCGGGATCGTAAGCAGCACCATCACTGCCAACCAGAAGTTCCAGCCATTGACCGGCCCGAGGATCGGCACCGCGGTAGCAGCAGGAATCGCAAGCGCCTCTGTAACGAGGCCCGTCATGTAAGCGGCGGCGCCGATGTTGATGCCCGCTGTTATCGTGATTTGCCCAACCAGGTTTAACCAGGCACAGCTCCAGGCCCACGTGCGCCCACCCATCCTATAGGACCAATAGTACAGGCCGCCCGCGGTCGGGTAGGCGGAAGCAAGTTCGGCCATCGAAGCCGCGACGCATAACACCAACAAGCTGACCAGCAGCCAACCTACCGTGTTGATTACCGGCCCGCCGTACTTCAGCCCGTAGCCGTACAGGAGAACGGTTCCAGTCAGGATCGATATAATCGAAAACGACAGCGCGAAATTCGAGAAGCCGCCCATCTCGCGGTACAGCTCCTGCGCGTAGCCCAGTTTGTGGAGGATCTCACGATCCTCGCGCAGGACATCTTCGAGATGCTTTGCGTCGCGATGAGATTGCCAGCTCATCGATGAACCACTTAGTCCACCGCGAGCGATCGCGCGACGCAAACATTCGGATTGGAGCCCGCGATAATCCTTGGCGCGACGTTGCCATCGCTGCCGCGAGGGAAAATCTGCACGCTGTTATCTTTTTGATTGGCGGCGTAAATCTGCTCCGTGTCGTCCACCGCGATTCCCGCCGGCAGGAACAGGTGCGTGTTGCTTCCAGTAATGGTCCTGACCGGGACGGCATCTCCACTCGCGTGCCGTTTATAGACGGTGATCGCGAACGGCTCCGCACCAGTGCAGTTCGGAAAGCAGTGCGTATTGTCACTCACGTAGATACGGCCGCTCGGACCGAAGACCGCCTGGATCGGACCGTCTAACCCAGTGTTGGGGCCAGCCAGCGTCGCGATCGGAGCGACGTTGCCGTCGGCATCAGGCGCGAAAATCAGAACCGAGTTGTTGGGAACGTTGGTCACATAAATTCGCTGACGGATGTCCAGGCTGATCTCCAATGGCCCCAAAGGAGGGGCGGCCAATCCCGTGTTGGCGCCCGCAATGATCGCGACCGGCGCCACATTGCCGCTCGCAGCAGCGTCAAACTTGAGCACATTGCTCGCGCCCTCATTCGCGACAAAGATATTGCCTGCCTGATCGACCACCACGCCGAACGGCGCGTTGAGTCCGGTGTTTGATCCGCTGATCGATCGCATGGGAGCGACGTTGCCGCTGGCGCCTTGCGCGAACACCAAAATCGCGGGATTCGAACTTGCCGCGTTGGCCACGTAGAGCTGATCAATTCTGTCCAGGGCGACGGCGGCAGGCGCGGTAATTCCCGTTTGATCGCCCCCGAGGATTGCGAGCGGCGCGGCGCTGCCGTTAGCGTCGGCGGCGAATATCCGGACACTCGACGGCTGCGCGCCGAAGCAGAAATAGCCGACGAAAATTAACTTGGCCGCGTGCGGAACCGGGGATGATCCGTTTCCGCTACCGCATCCACCAAACAACAACAGAAGGATGACGACGAAGCTGAATTTCCGCAGTCTCGCGGGAAAAGCGACATCCATGTTGGGCGAGGAACCTAGCTAACTCGAAGCGCCATAGCAAAGAAGCGACATCGCTATGAAGAAAGTGAGGCCGTCCGTCGACCAACGAACCCCAGTCGATCGAGCGTGGAATCTGAAAATGAAGCTGGCTGAAGAGCCGGATTCTCAGTCGGGATTCGCCCCCTCGACGGAATTTTCCAGCACCGCCCCGGTCTTGGCATCGATACCCACCTCGTGCTTCGCCTCTTCATTGCCGATGACAAAAGAGTAGCGCAGTCCGCTGCCGCCGGACTCCTCCTCGAGTTTCTGCGAGACGATCTTGCCCGGATATACTTTCTGCGCGATTTCGCGCGCTTGCACTGGCGTTACGTTGGCTTCCGGCAAATCTTTTTCACTTCTCAAAGCGGAGGCCGTTCCCGTCATCAGGACGCTCAGCACGACGCCCTTCAGCAATCGACGAATTGCGGTTCGTTTCAGCATGGACATTTACCCCTTTTGCGTTCCATTCCTCGAAGAACATCCGGCATCTCTTAATCTTACCATCAACCGTCCGAATGCGCCGGGGATGCGCCCAAAAAAGAAAGAAAAGCATGCCTAATCATCGTTCCGGGTCATTTTTCATCGCGAAAATGGCTTGCGCAGCCATGAATTGTTCGCTACTTAATTAGGCTCGATTTGCTAGCGATTACACGTAATAAAGTGCTTAAACACGTTTGGGGGCGATTTATGCTAGGAAAGGCGTCAGCACTCGCGATAGCCTTCGCTGGTCTCGTAGTTGGAGTTTTTATCGCGTCAAACGCCCTCGCTTTCGACGGATGCGTTGTTTCACCGGAGAATCCTTCTCTGATTCTCGGCCTGGTCGGTGCAACCGCGGCGGCGCTGCCGCTCATCCGGGTGTATTTCAAGTCGCGCAAGAAGAATTCCGCGCGCGACATTTAGAAGAGCCAAGTCTCGATCGATGCAACAGGCCGAGTACCAGCTTCGCCCTTCATACGCTGATCCGCATCGCGATATCGGCGACGTTAGCGGGCGATGGCTCCTCGCCGCGGCCGTATTACTAAGCGCTGTGGGTTTGTGGTGCTTCGCGTATCAGTTGGGCTCGCTCTGGCAGACATGGACCAACGACGGTTTGCGTTCGATTGGTGTCATGCTCCCGCCAGTCAGTTTGTGGCTCGCTCTTCGTGCGTGGCGCGGCGAGGCTTGGGATCAGCGTGGCAACTGGTGGGGGCTCGCCCTAATCGTGGCGGCGATGCTTGCGGCCCGACTAACCAGCGACTCCTACTTCGATTTCAGTTTCTACGGTCATAGCGCTCACATCGGCATCAACTTTCTCCCGCTAGGACTTCAGCTCTGGGCATACGCGAGCGGGATCGTGCTGCTCTTCGGCGGTACGCGAGCCTGGCGCACGGCATGGTTCGCGCTGGCCCTGCTGCTATTCGTCAATCCGGTGCCGCGATCCTTCCAGTCGCTGGTTGATCTACCCCTGCAATATGTGGCCGCGCATACCGCGCGTGTGTTTGCCGCGATGCTGACAGTGCCGGTGGGCGGCGACCAGTTGCGTCTAATGTTTTCGCCGGCGCTGGGTATGTTTATTGCGCCCGGGTGCGACGGCCTTCGCGGTGCGGCGGCGATGGGCTATCTGGCATTGATTGTCGGCCATCTGTACCACCTGCCACGTCTATGGCACGCCGCTTACGTCACAAGCGCGGTGGCGGCCGCCTATCTGTTCAATCTGCTGAGGCTCTGCGCGCTGGTGCTCTTCTACTGGCTCGCGCTGCGCATTGTGCCGTTGCAAAACTACGCGCTCGCCGCCGATTACATAATTGGTGCGTTGCTGTTTTTCCTCGCCGCGGGATCGATATTCTACATTCCAAGGTTCGGCTTTCGCCGATGAAACGCAGGCTTCTGGCGCTTGCGATCGTGATCGCCTTCTTCGGTGCGTCACAGAGCCGGCATTTGCGTCTCCGGCCACCGGTTGACTCACTCGACGGCTCGACGCGTTTGCTCCCGTCGTCGATCGGTCCGTATCGCATCACTGAACGGCGCTGGCGAAACGAGCTCGGCAACTCGCTGGTTGAACAGGGCGCGATCTATTCCGCAGCTAACGGTGCCAGCGATGTGCAGCTCGACTTTCAATTGCATTCTCGCATGGAGCATAACGGCGCGGGCTGCTACCTCGCTCAGGGCACCAGCTTCGTGGCGCAACAGGTGCGCGCAGTTAGAACGAGAGACTCCGGCGCGACCTTTGATATCTCGTTTTTCCGCGACAACGATCACCTCCGGCTCGTCGCAGCGACCGAGTGCTTCAGCCGGGAATGTACCGAAACACCCCTTGTAGTATGGGGTTGGCGCTTACCAAAGCTGAACCTCGACACGCTTCTTAGCCCGCGACGCGATCCATCGACGCCCGTGTCTGTCGTTATCGAACGTGCGGTTTCGACCGATGGATGGAGGCTGGCCGAGCAGCGATTGCTCGCGGAATTCGAGCGCTTTGCGGCCGATCTCGATCTGACCACCGTGCGGCACCTGTCCGCTCCAGAGTAGGAGGCTCGTATAGATGGCTGCGTTTCCAAAGGGTTCCTTCATCGGCGGACACAAAGCTCCCATTTGGCTGCTGACGTTGATGCTCGCCGCAGGATGCACTGGCGGGGGTGGAAGTGCGGGTAGTGCCGCCGCAGGCCGGGCGCAGCATCGCATAAGGCTCGCAGGGCAAGCGATGGGCGGGCGGCAGCCGATCGCAGGTTCGACGGTGGTCGTTTACGAAGCCGGCGGCGACCATGCAACTCAACTCGGTTCAGGGCCGACTGACTCGAACGGTAACTTCAACATTATTCCCGATATCACGCCGACCGCCGGTGGGATTATCTACTTCACGGCCAAGGGTGGTGATGCTGGCGGAGGCGTCAACAGCGCAATCCTGCTGCTGACGGTGGCGGGTCCGTTCTGCGAGGGCGCAGGCTGCAACTTCCCTGCATCTGTCAACATCGACGAATTGACCACGGCTGCCTCGGCCGCCGCGATGCAGCATTTCATGGACTTTGTGAACTGCACCGCGATAACTGGGAACAATCAGACCGGCACGTGCCTGGACATTCGCGCCGCCGTGGGACTGGTCCGCCATGCGGCGACTGTCAACAACCTGGTGAACGTCGTTAGTGGGCAGGGCTCGGCATTCATGGTCGGGCAACCCGCTGGCTCGCCGATCCATACCACCAAGGCCCCACCGCCTGGCTCGCCGATCCATATCACGCTGGAAACGCTCAACACCTTGGGCAACATCCTGGCCGCGTGTGTTAACTCGAGCGGCCCGACTTCGACACCCTGCGCGCAGTTGTTTGCCAACACCGGTCCGGCCGGAGACACGCTGCTGGCCGCGTTTGAGATTGCGAGCAGTCCGGTGGTGAACCAGAAGGGAGCGACGCTCTTCAACCTCGCGCCGCCGCAGGTGATCTATAGTCCACCCCTTCTCTCGTCACCGTCGAACTGGACGATAGGTGGTCCGGTGTACGCCTACACGACAACCTCGCAATGCGGCTGTAGTACTTCCAGTGAGGCGTCGGCCTATGTAGTTGACCAGTTCATCGGTGCGCTGTTTGAGATAAGCGGCTCACCGATTACGGTCGCCGGCTCTGCCGAATCAATCGCGATTGATCCAACCGGCAAGTTTGCTTACATCGTAGACGCGAACACTCACGTCGCCGGCTACACCATCGACCCCGCGACCGGTACGCTGACTCAAATAGCCGACTCTCCGTATGTTACGGACGCCGGTTCCGCCGCGGTAGCGGTCGATCCCACTGGCAAGTTTGCCTATGTCGCGAACGCGGGCAGCAACGACGTTTCGGCTTACACGATAAATTCCACGACCGGGTCTTTGACCCAGGTAGTCGGCTCGCCCGTTGGCGCGGGCAGCGTTCCCATCGCGGTCACGGTTGATCCGACCGGCAAGTTCGCTTACGTCGCGAACATCGGGACCGGCATTGGCGCAGACGTTGGCAGCGTCTCGGAGTACACCATCGACTCAGTGAGCGGTGCGCTGACCCCGGTAAGCGGTTCGCCGGTTCTCGCCGACCTAGGACCCAATGCGGTGACAGTCGATCCCAGCGGGCGGTTCGCATATGTCGCGAACTTCGGCAGCGACGACATCTCGGCCTACACGATCGACTCTTCGACCGGGGCGCTGACACTCTTTTTGACCCCGATGGTTCCCACAGACAGTGCCCCCCAATCGATCGCGGTTGATCCGACCGGCCAGTTCGCTTACGTCGCGAACTTCGGCAGCGACGACGTATCGGCCTACGCCATCGACTCATTGAGCGGTGCGCTGACCGCGGTAAGCGGTTCACCGTTTTTCGCCGACTCCGCACCCGCTGCGGTGGCGGTGGATCCGAGCGGTATGTTCGCGTACGCCGCGAACTTCGGCACTGGCGACATCTCGGCTTACAATATCAGGGGAGGCGGAGTGCTGGGCGAGATAAGTGTGACGTCGCCTTTCAGTGCGGGCACCAATCCTGGTTCCGTCGCGGTGGATCCAACCGGCAAGTTCGCCTACGTCGCAAATTCCGGCGCTAGCAGCGTCTCAGCCTACATGATCGATCCTCCTACTGGAGCGATGAGTCCTGCAAATGGCTCGCCGTTCGGCACAGGAGCAGGCTCAACGCCCAGCTCAATTGCAGTGGATCCGACCAGCAAGTTCGCCTATGTCGCCGACCAGTCGTTGAACGTTGTATTGGCATATGCGATCGATCCCGCGACTGGAGCGCTGAGTCCGGTAAGTGGTTCGCCGTTCTCCACAGGCAGTTCTCCGGACTTTGTAACAGTGGATCCGACCGGCAAGTTCGTCTACGTCGCAAACTTTCTCGATGATAGCGTCTCGGGCTATACGATCGATTCATCGAGCGGGGCCCTGACTCCGGCAAGTGGCTCGCCCTTTCCCACAGGCTCCGGCGCTGGCTCGGTTACGGTGGATCCGATCGGCAAGTTTGCCTATGTCACGAACAATAACGACAACAATATCTCGGCCTATGCCATCAACGCTGCGACCGGGGCGCTCAGCGCCGTCACCGGTTCGCCCTTTGCCACGGGCTCGGCCCCTGTCTCAGTTGCGGTGGATCCGACCGGCCAATTCGCCTACGTTGCGAACAATGGCGACAACACCGTCTCGGCCTATACCATCGACTCTACGACCGGGGCGTTAGCGACGATAGGTGTCCCCGTGCCAACGGACCTCGCTCCGAACTCCGTGACGGTCGATCCAAGCGGAGAGTTTGCTTACGTCGCGAACAAAGGGAACAGCGACGTCTCGGCTTACATGATCGACCCAGGCAGCGAGGCTCTCACGGAAGTTAGCGGCTCGCCGTTTACTGCTGGCACGGGTCCGACCTCGGTAACTGCGGATCCCACGGGCTCCTTCGTCTACGTCGCAAACAACACCGATAGCAACGTATCCGTCTTCACGATCGACCATGTTTTCGTTTTGGGCGCGCTAACGGCAATAGACGTTTCCTCACCGTTCTTCTTCGCCATCTTCGGTGCTTATTCGATGGCGATCGGTCCCTGAGCCGGTCGGGACTAGCGGGCGGTCAATGTTTCATGATTAATGGCGGCATCGCGCCTGAACCGAGCAAGGCGACATGCTAGTTCGAATAGTGGCGCCTGAGCATCGGTTTGGAGGGCTATCGAAGGTCTGTGTTGCGCTGGTCGCGCTACTCGCCTGGAACCTCGGCGCGGCAGGCAGCATCCTTGCGGCTACTACTCCCACTGCGACCGCGACTGGAACCGCGACGCCGACCCCCACATCGACACCCACCGCGACCTTCACGCCCACGGGTCATGGTAGCGGCGTCTTGAACTCAACATCGAGTCCCACCGCATCGCCGACGCTGACTGCTACTCCGACTAGAAGTGCAACGCCTACTCGAACTGCAACGCCTACTCGGACTCCAAGCGCAACTCCCACTATTGTTTACAATGCCACTTTCACCGGCACGGTGATGACTGGATCGCAACCCATCATGGGTTCGCTGGTTACGGTCTATGCTGGTAATTCCGGTGGAGCGAGTGCGATCGGCAATGGGACAACCAATTCTGGCGGCCACACTTCATTCGGCATCGTGAACCCAGGTGGCTCAGCGATCCTGTATGCAGTTGCATCCGGCGGAAACGCCGGCCCCGGCACAAACGCGGCGATCAAGCTCATGGCCGTGCTCGGGTTAGGAACGAAGTTCGCCCATTCCGCAGTCATCAATGAACGCACCAGCGCCGCTTCGCTGTGGGCGATGGCGCAGTTCAGCACCGCCTCAACACAGATTTTTGGACCAGCACCAGGCCTGCAAAATGCCGCAGCGACCGTGGCCAACCTGGTCGATGTAACCACCGGTAACGTTTCGACCCTGATTGCCAACTCGGCCAACAGCCCATCGAAGTTGAACACGATCGCCGATCTTCTGGCCGCGTGCGTCAGCTCCTTAGGAGCTTCTTCCTCGCAATGCTCAAAGCTCTTTGCGAACACAACTCCTCCAGGCGGCAGCGCGCCGCTCGACACGATTGCCGCAGCGCTCGATATCGCTCACTATCCGGCCAGCAACGTGCCTGCTCTGTTCAACTCCGCCTTGGGTAGCTCGTCTTACCTGCCGGCACTTACCACGGCGCCCACCGACTGGACCTTGACGCTCAACTACACTGGCGGGGGCCTAAGCGAACCAACCGATCTTGCGGTCGATGCTGCCGGCAACATCTGGATAGCCAATTACAATAATCGCGTGACCAAGCTCGGACCGGCGGGATCGCCTCTCTCGCCCGCGACTGGTTTCATCGGTGGCGGACTCAGAGAATCGTTCGGGATTGCAGTGGATGGCACGGGCAACGTCTGGGCCACCAACCAGGAGAGCTCGAGCAGCGTCAATCGCGGGCTCGGCAGTGTCACCAAGCTCGCGCCGAACGGCGTCGTCCAATCAGGCGCGAGCGGCTACTCTGGCGGTGGGATGGACTTCCCCGTCTCGATCGCGATTGACGCAAATGGCAACGTCTGGACTGCGAACTTCGGCGATTCGAGCGTTACCAAGCTGACTTCGACCGGCGCGCCCGCTTCGCCTGCCCTGGGATTTAGCGGAGGCGGGCTCGATTTCCCGGTGGGAATCGCGATCGATGCCTTCGGCGGGGCGTGGGTCGCCAACCAAAGTGCAAATACTGTGAGCGCATTTGCTCAAACCGGCAGCCCGATATCACCGCAATCGGGTTTTATGGGTGGCGGGCTCGATCTTCCGCAGGCGATCGCGCTCGACCAGTTTGGGAACGCCTGGATCGCCAACTTTTACGGTGACAGCGTGACGCAACTGAATTCCCAGGGCCTCGCGGTCTCACCCGACGGCGGTTACACCGGCGGTGGGCTCACTTCGCCGGGCGGAATCGCAATCGATGGGGCGGGCAACGCCTGGATCGCGAATTATCACGGCGCAAGCATCAGCGAACTCAAAGGCGCGGGCGGTCCTGGAGGCGGCGCCCCACTATCGCCGACGACAGGATTCACTGGCGCCGGCATTCTGACGCCGTTCAGCGTCGCGATCGACAGTGCCGGGAATCTCTGGGTCACTAATTTCGGCAATAACAGCGTGACAGAGTTCGTGGGCATTGCGGCGCCGTTGAAAACGCCACAGATCGGGCTACCGCATAAGCCCTAGCATCGCATCCGCGATCGCGTCGCAAGCGTCGACCGTGCTCGTCGATTCCTCCTGAATTCACGACTTTGGCGGGGTAGATGTGGGCGTGGGGGTGCGAGTCGGAGTGGCAGTTCTGGTGGCGGTCTTGGTCGGGGTCGGCGTCTTGGTCGGTGTCTTGGTTGCAGTTTTTGTGGATGTCGGAGTCTTAGTTGCAGTCTTTGTCGGAGTTTTGGTTGCAGTAGCTGTAGGAGTTCGAGTCGCGGTGCGAGTGGGCGTACGAGTAGGCGTTGGAGTGCGAGTGGGCGTCGGCGTCGTCGACGCCAACGGCAAGGTGAAGTACAGGACGCCGGCGGGCGAGGCTGCCAGGGTGCCCTGCGAATCCTCGCCAACCTGCACCACGCCGCCAGCAAGCAACACCTTGTACTTTGCGTTCGGGACCATTCCAGCGAGCACGTGATAGCTCGCGCCTGAGTGGTTGAACGCGTACGAAGTGCTCGCGACCGGCGTCGGAACCTGCCCCGCCTGGCTATTGAAAAGGAACACATAGGTCGCGCCGGTTCTGACAACTATCGAGCCGGTCATCAGGCCGTCGTTCGAGTTAAGGCTGGTCGCCACAGTGGAAGGTGTCTGCAGCGACGCCGGCTCAAGGATTGTCAGGAAAGGAATGAATAGCGGGTTGCTGGGATCGCGGACCTCGACTCGAAAGGTGCCGCTGTCGGCGCCATAGCTGGTGCATCCGGGCGGCGCGCCCTCGCAGGGATCGGGATTACTGGATTCATCGACCACCTTAATCGCCGCGATAGCGGGTAAGAGCGTGCGCAGGTAGAGCCGCGAGTTTCCTTGCTGGACAGTAGCTACCTGGCCGGAAATGGTGGGCCGGTTCGGCAGATGCCATCGCAGTTGCTTGTCATATGCACCTGCTGAGTTGGTCGACGGCTTGGCTTTCACCCGGTCATAGATAACGAACAGGTTGGCGCGGCGAAAATAGAGAAAACTCCGGTAAAAGAAATCCAGTTTTCGATTGACTGCATCCGCCGGATCGGACGCCCGATTGTAAGCGGTAGAAAGGTCGCTTCGCGCATAGGTGTAAGTCGGGTTCTGCTCGGCGGCGACTACCTGGTCGATTCCCCAGTCGCCCTGACCTCCGAAGTATTGCTCGTCAGGGTATATGTAATCGCCGAAGTCATTGAAGGACAACGTGTTCTTGGATGCCGCTTCAGTAGCTTCGGTCGAACTGCCAACAATTCCCTCTGAGCCGGCCGGTCCTTTCCAGTTTGAGGCGTCGACCAGCAGGTAGTCGTTGCCGCGCGCGATCGTCATCGTGCCGGCATCGTGATGCTGATGGTCATCGTAGTATTCAGACGCCATCCGGACCGACGCCCAAACCGCATCGGGGCCAGAGTCACTGCGCATTATGAAATAGGGAACCGCGCCGTTGCCGCGCCCGCCCTTAGGGTAAGCCGGACTGAAAGCACTATAGTAAAGCGGTTCGATGCTTGCAGTTGACGGTCTGGTAGGATCGCTAAAGAAAAAATCCTCCCATTCGGTAAGTGGGTAAACAGTTACGTCAGGAAAGGTCGATTCCGCGATCTCGGAGGTGGCGAAATGCTCGGCGGCCGGGCCGTCCGACGTGCCCTCAAGGACGTAGGCGAGCCGACTGGGAACTCCGCGCGGGATCACGGCGCCCTGGTCTCCACCCCAGTCCCCGGACGGATCGATCTCGAAATGATTGGGAAACAAGGCCTGCTTCTCGCCGTGAAGGATTTGTGAGAACCAGGCAAGATGCTTGCCTAGCAGGTCTTCGCCCGTGGCGCTGTTAACCATCAGGAGGTAGTCGATGATCCGATCGTATTCGCCGCTACCGTAAGCCCATCCCTGAAAATCGAATCCGCCGAGGAAAGGACTGCCAGTGATATTGGGACCGTTGTAGTCCAGCGCCACTACCGGCGGAAAACCACCGTCAAAGAGCTGGTTGAAGTGCGTGTTAGGGATATCGGAGGTCGCAACCAGGCCGGGCGTACCGTCGAACCTGATGCGCGAGAAATCAATCATCGCTTGGGCGCGCGAGTTGTCGCCGAAGAAAGCGTACCCCATCGCCGCCGCGCACAGTAGATGACCGCCGAAGTAGTTGCCGTCCGCGTTGCTATCGATCTGATAGGCGTTGGCCCGCATATCGTCGAAGTATGCGTTCATCAGCGCAACTAGCTTGGCCTTGCGGGTCGGGCCCAAGCCATCGTAGCACCAGTCGAAAATTATCCCGATCACATAGCCGAGATAGCGCGTCGGATAATAGCTGTCAGGTTGCAACGGCGGTAGTCCATTGGGCGGGTTGTTGCTAGGGTCGCTTTGCGCGCGGATCATCTCGTCGGCGACGGCCAGAAGCTTGTTAAGGTAGACAAGATTGCCGGTCATCTTGTAAGCAAGCGCCAGCGGCATGACCGCATCGAACCAGCCACTACCCTGGTAATCGTAAAAGATGGTGTTGTCCGGCTCCTGGCTTCGGGTTGCGTACTTGTACTGAAACACCGTGTAGGTCGTCAGGACATCCGCGCGTGCCTTGAGCGCCAGCCAGGCGGGATCGTTCGTATTCCTTTTGGCGAGGAGCCGGCTCATAATCGCCGGCGTGAGGAGCAAGCGCGGATGAGTACTGATGACGGGCAGGCCAGAGGCGGCAGCCGATCCGAAGAAACTTAACGCGACTGCCAGCGCGACTGACCAACGCCAGACTGTCCGGTACATACGGCGGTACATAAGGCAGTATGTTGGTAGAAAAGCGTCGAGAAGTGCAAGGCGTCGGAGCCCAGCTTAGGAACTTAATTTGTTCCGGACATCACACGGTCACAATCGCAGTGCGCGAGCCTAGTGGAATGCTTGCTCGGCTTTGCGGGCGCGGTCGATTGCAGCCTTCGGAATACGTGATTCGAGCTTCGGGTTGATGACCACCTTAACCATCCCGTCTTCCGTGCCGAATTCGAGCATCCCGGGTTGAAATTGGTGGTTCTTCACTTCGGTGGCAATTTTGAGGAAAGCTTGCGGAGTCGAAGTCACTGCGCTGGCCAGCACAACGTCGGGCGCTACGCCGTTTTGATTGGTAAAGGTTCCGAAGGCGAAAACGTGCTTCTCCGAAGCTGCCTCGAAGACACCCAGGCCAGCCGCATCAGCGTTATGAACGAGTACGTCGGCGCCCTGGCTGATTTGGGCAAAGGCCGCCTCCTTGGCCGCGCCGACGTCGTTGAAATTACCAGTGTAGCTGATCAACATCCGGCCCTTAGGCTGCACAGAAAGAAAGCCGCGTCTGAATCCCTCGAAGGTCAGTTTGATAGACGGTAGTTCGATTCCGCCGATCGCGCCCACCACCCCGCTTTTTGAAACGCCACCTGCGAGCACGCCTTCGACATAGGCTGCCTGATCAACTTTGAAGGTCAAGGACGCAACATTATGAGAGGACGCGCTGCCTGAGCTGACAACAAAGTAGGTATTCGGGAAATCGCGCGCGACCTTAAGTGCCGCGTCAGTGAACTCGAAACCATGAGCGAACACCAGGTCGAATCCGCGCGAGGCAAAGTCTCGCATGGAATCCTCGAAGTCGGCAGGTGAGGTAGTCTGCACCAAGGCGGTATCCGCACCAAGCTTGCTTTTGATCAGCTCTAATCCTTCGTAGGCGGCCGCGTTCCAGCCCGCATCGCTGATAGGTCCCGGTGTGAGCAGGGCGACGCGAAACGCCGAGGCAGTTGCAGGCGTCGTGCTTTGACGGTTGCAGGCTGCTAGTAAGGTGGATGCAAAAAGAACAACTGCTACAACCCAATACTTCCATTTAGCCAAGACGTCCAGGTCGCTAGAATCCATTGCGAGTAGTTGTCCTTCACCCGGAGTATGTGGTGCGATCTGGTACGCCAGCTTCTCGGAAGGCAAGCTTGCGCTCAGCGCACTTGTTGCATCGTCCGCAATGCTTGCCGCCCCTGGGAGCCATGCACGTCAAAGTCAACTCGAGCGGCAGATTTCCGAAGCGCTTGATGAGGTCGCTCTTGTGAAGACCGCGATAAGGCGCCTCCACCTGAATCTTGTGACTTAGCCCCGTGCTTAATGCCTCGGCAAAGTTGCGAAAGAACTCGGGCGTCGCGTCGGGGAAAGGGTTTCCTTCGAGTGAACCAACAGCTATGCGCGACACTTCGTGCGTGGCGCACCATACCGCTGCCAATCCGATGAGTAGGATGTTGCGACCCGGCAAGAATACCGCACTGTCCGGCTGGTCTTCGTCGGGAACGCTCTTGCCGGTTACGCTCCAATGGTCTCCGTAGATGGCTCCGATCGATATGGAAAGCGTGGTTGAGGGCATCGCGTTCGGCATCTTGAGCGCCGCCAAAAATGACTCCAGCGCATCGTGCTCGACAGCTTCCCACGCGAGCCCGAACTGCACGTAAATCGGATACACTTGAGCGTGCTCGGCCTTGTCAGCTATCAACACGGCGCTATCCAAGCCGCCGCTTGCGAGGACCGCGATCTTCTCCATGCTACTCCCTAGGTGCTCGCGCTTTCAGCGGCGAATCAGAGACGCCGCTATGCAACCTTTTCAGCAAGGATGATCATCCGGCGCGTAGTGATAGCATAAGGCTCGCTATCGAAGCCGCCAAACACACCAGTCACACGCAAGCCCACGCGCTCAAGGAGACGAGTGATCTCGGTCAGCGTGTAGAGACGAATATGATGTCCGACTGAATCACGGCGGCTGCCGTTGGGTCCGACAATCGTGAAGCTGACGTGCATGCTACTACTGGCAAGGTCAAGATCGCGGCGCTCGACGTACAAGGTGTTATCAACACCGCGATGCCAGTCGTTCTGAATGTAGTTGGCGACTGCCCACTCACGGTTCAGCATGTCCAGCAGCAAGCGGCCCCTTGGCTTAAGTGCGTTGGCTGCCGACTCCAGAACCCTTAGATCATCTGCTTCGGACTCCAGGTAGCCGAACGAGGAGTACATGTTCACAATCGCGTCAAAGTGATTTTGGAAAGGAATCTGACGCATGTCGCCCGCGATTGTGTCCAGGGTGACACTGGCCGTGACAGCTGCTTGCTGTGCTAGCTCGAGATAGCTGGAATTCAGATCGAGGGCGGTCACTTGAAATCCGTGCCTGGCTAACAGCACCGAGTGTCGGCCTTGACCACAGCATAGGTCGAGTACTCGGGTGCCGACTTTGAGTTGGAGCGCCTTCTCAGCAAAGGCAACTTCCTTCTCGGCTCGTACTGCGGTGAACTGATGATCGTAAACTTCCAGGTAGTCGTTCCGGAAGAAGTCCACGTACCAGGGGGAACCTTGCGTTGCCATCGAGTAGCACCCGTGCCTTAGGCGAACAACATCCGTCGGAGCGCTGGCAGCAAGCGCATTTCCTCACTATCGATCAAATCGTCGAGCTTCACCGCCAGCAAGCATAGAGCCTTACCGGCTACGGCGACAATTTCATCAGGATCTTTTTCGAACGACACTCCGGTTAGCTTGCTGATCAATGACCGCATCTCGCGGTGGCTCTTCTTGATTCGATCCATGACCTTAGGCGGCAAGCCGCCCGCGCCTTCTGCCCAAGGCAAAACAGTTTCGTCCTCGCTCAGCAAGTGCTGATTGAGTTGCGGCTTCAGCATCTCCCAGC
Source organism: Deltaproteobacteria bacterium (assembly GCA_003135855.1). Taxonomy (GTDB): domain Bacteria; phylum Desulfobacterota; class Binatia; order Binatales; family Binataceae; genus Binatus. The sequence goes on along the minus strand of PNBD01000040.1, from coordinate 43,530 downwards.
ATCGCTGCGCCTGCGCGCGCATCTCGCGATCCGAAGGCTTGAAGCCGAGAATGACGCCCGCGACGCCGGCGTCGAGCAGAGGCATCCCGAGCCGGTGGTCTTCACGGCTCAGTTCTTCGGTGAGGTTTCTGATCTTGCGCGTGTCGGAGGCTTTATCGGCACGTTTTGCGGGCGGTCTCTTGGTGGTTCTCATCTTAATGGTCCTCAACAGGTTGCTGATACTACCACGCTCGGCGTCGACGATGGCATCGCTGAAGCGGTCGCGATGTGAGTAGATGTTCGGCATGCGCATTTCGATATGTATCGCGAGGTTCGCAGGCACGATTTATAGAAAATAGCTATCGACATATCAATGCACGAGTTGGACAGCGTCCATTTGCTTGTGCGAGAAAGACTGCGGGGAGACCTGTTGTCGACGCACCGGGGAATGACGTGATCGAAGCTGTGATATGGGATTTTGGCGGCGTGTTCACGACCTCGCCGTTCGACGCGTTCGCGCGTTACGAACGCGAAAAGGGCATCCCGGTTGGTGTAATTCGCAAGATCAATTCCACCAATCATGACAACAATGCGTGGGCGATGTTCGAGCGTGCGGACGTCGACATTGTGGGCTTTGACGAGGCGTTCGCGGCGGAAGCCAAAGCGCTGGGGCATCACATACCGGGCCGCGACGTCGTTGCGTTGCTGGCGGGCGATTTCCGGCCGGAGATGATCGAGGCGCTGCGCCGTATCAAGACCAGGTTCAAGACGGGTTGCATCACCAACAACATGCCGTCGAACGCGGCGGACGGGACCGTCGCGGGCCGCGCGCTCTATGCGCGTGAGATCATGGCGCGATTCGACGAGGTGATCGAGTCATCGAAGGTAGGCATCCGCAAACCCGATCCGCGCATCTACACGATGATGTGCGAGAAGCTCGGCGTGAGGCCCGAGGCGTGCGTCTATCTCGACGATCTCGGCGGCAATCTCAAGCCGGCACGCGCGATGGGCATGACAACGATCAAGGTGGAAAGCGGGCCACAAGCGATTGCTGAACTTGAGGCCGCCACTGGAATGAAATTGAGCTAGCCCTTAGGCGCAATCTTCAATTGGAGGCGCTATGAGTTTTTCACAAGCGCGGACCTTGAACGAGTATCCTCGCGGGGCGCATCGATGGACCCTGCTCCTGCTCACCGTTCTCGCAGTGATTGTCGCTTCGTATGAATTCCAGCTCGCGCCAATCCTGTCGCTACTGCTGCCATACCTTCATATGAGCAAGATCGGATACGGCTACTTCGTCTCATTCGCGGTGCTGATATCGGCGATTTCCGCGTTTTTCGGCGGTCCGCTCGCCGATCGTTATGGGCGCGTCGTCATCATCGACGCGTGCCTCGCAATGGTGACGGTGCTGGTCTTCGCGAACCTGCTGATTGTCGGAATCAAGTCGTTCATTTTGGTCCGCACCATCATGGGAGTCGTCGCGGGCCTGATGGCGGGTGCGGGCGCGGCACTGGTCCGCGACATGTCGCCGCGCCTCAGCCGCGCGCTCGCATTCGGATTGCTCTCGATCGGACCGGTGGGATCGAATTATCTGGCCAACTTCCTCGCGGGAGTCACGCTGCCGATTTTTCACAGCTGGCAATCGCAGATGTGGATCATGGGATTTCTCGGAATCGCGATGTACATACCGATTGTATTGTTTCTGAAAGATCTCAGCCCTGAGCTCCGGATGAGAATTTACCAAAGCGAGATCGCGTCGATCGAAGCTGAAGGAGGGCGGCTGCCGAACGCCGCCGAACTCCCCTCGAGCGCGCGCGATGCGTTCGCGTCACTGCTGAAGCATTTCGAACCGTGGCTGCTGGTGCTGTCGTTCACGGTCAGCCTGTCTCTCTACCTTGCGATTCAAGTGTTTGGCCCGCTGATGCTCACCGAGTCGTTTCACTACACGCCTGCCGACGCCGCCGCGATGTGCGCATACTTTTGGCTGGGGAACATGGGCGCGCTGATCGTGACTGGTCTCGTCTCGGATCGACTGCAGATGAGAAAACCGATTGCGGTGCTCGGTGCGATACTCACGTCGGCCCTGCTGATTTGGTGGATTCCCACGTTTGGCGAAGCGCTGCCACGAAGCACCATGACTATCGTTGCAACCGTGCTTGGATGCTTCCTCGCGATCGCAACGGTGCCGTGGGCCGCGCAGTATTCCGAGACGCTCGAGGAAATCTCACCGGCGTTGCAGGCGACTGGTTGGGCTTTTTACGGTTTGGTTACGCGCGGCTGGGTGGCGATATCGGCGCCGCTGATGCTGACGGTTGCGGTGCGTTACGGATGGGCGGCGTGGATGAAATTCGCGCTCGCCGCGTTCGTATTCTACGGCATCGCGATGTGCTTCACGCATCCGAGCGCGGTGCCAACTCGCACGGTATCGCCCAAGGCGAAACCACACCCCGCCACCGCATGAAAATCTGCGGTGCTTGCGGTCGAACGACGCTAAACTGGCTCGCTGCTATCTCCCGCAAGGAGGCGCTGAGGCACTTGATGAAAAATCCACTCACGTGAACCGACCACTTGGTCGAATACCCAGACAAGGTCAAACCGATTCCCCGGCCAAGACTGTGGGCATGAAGTGTTGTTGCCTATGATTGAATTCCCGATAAGAGGGATCGCCTGATGTTCCCATGCTATCAACGTAACTCCATCGCTGGCGAGAACATCATCCACCAGCTTAGACTCCTCGCCTTTGAGATGATTCGTATTTAGTTGCAGGCCTAATTTAGCAGCTAAGGGGCCGACGGTGTGTTGAGGCCGTTGACTCTTGCTGTGAGGCCCTATCCCTGACGCGAAAATAGCATCTGGAGTGGCGAGATTCGGATCGATGAAGCCGCCGCCAGGTGGCAGGAATAAGCCGACTAATGCTCCGGAACGCTGCCACCCCGCGACGGTGAGGTCCTCAGAGTCGGGCCGTCCTTCGATTGTTACCCCGATGATGAGCCCGGCATCGTCGGGCCGCTCGGCATGGCGAATCACCATAATTTTTTTCGCCATTTCAGTAGCTTCGATCCTCGCTCGAGAGTCTAAACGTGGCGGCGAAGGAAATCGAACATCAAGCGCAATCCTTCGCGACAGGCCGCGAGTTCCGTCATCTGCATGAAGGCGTGCGGCATGTCGTCGAGAATGTGCAACTCGTTCTCGATGCCCGCGCGATTCATCGCGTCGGCGATGGTGCGCGAGTCGCCGATGATGCCGTCCGCGGCGCCCACGATGATAAAGCTGGGCGGCATCGCGCCCGGTTTGATGGCGCGAATCGGACTGACGCGCGGATCATCCAATCCCGCGGGATAGTTGCTCGCGAGATAAGCCTTGGCGAGCGGCTCCGCGGCTTCTTTGGCGACCGCGACGAGACGCGCGAAATCGAAAGCGCCGTAGATGAGGATCGCGGCTTTGAACTTGGGGCCGCGCTCCGAGGAAGCAATCGAAGACAAGGTCGCGGCGGTTAGATTGCCGCCGGCAGAATCGCCGCCCATTGCCATCCTCGACGCGATGCCGCCGTAACGGGTTGCATTTTCCGCGGCCCAATGCGCGGTGAAAACGCAATCGTCGAAGCCGGCTGGAAAAGGATTCTCGGGCGCGAGCCGGTAGTCAGGCGCGATCGTGAGATAGCCAGCTTCGGCGAACTGCTTTATTAGCTTGCGATGGGTAGCGGGACTGCCAAGCGTCCAGGCGCCGCCGTGAATATAGATGACGATGGGGAAGGGGCCGCTGCCCTTTGGCACGGCGATATCGGCAGTGAGGCCCGACTTCAATTGGACAGCCTCGTGATAAGCACCGATGACGGGCGGATTGGTGTTGAACTCCTCGAAATATTCCACGAGCCATTTTCGCTGGTCGTTGACTGAGCCTGCGCGCGGCTTCAAGTAGAAATCGTTCCAGCGGCGAATGATGTCCTGCTCGTGTTCTGTCAGCATCGAAGCACCTCCCGAAATGAGTGAGCATTAGGCTTACTACGTTTTGGGGCATCTCGAAAACCATTTCGCGGCTAGTTGGCCAACACTTCCCGGTACAAAGTGAGGTTGCCGTCGATCATCGCATCCAGCGAGTAATTCTCCTGGGCAAATTTGCGTGCGTTGTGCGCGAGGGAATTGCGGAGCCTCGAATCGATCAGCGCCCGCTTGAGGTTCGCAGCGAAAGCATCCGCGTCGCCGGCCGGAGAGCTCAGCCCCGTCTCGCCTTCAATGACGATTTCTGCGAGACCGCCGGCGTCGGTGGCGACGACGCACACGCCCGAGTGAAAGGCCTCGAGAACTGCGATCCCGAGACCCTCGGTTCGCGAAGGCATCGCCAACAGGTCGAGGCCAGCGAGAAGCTCGGGCACATCGCGGCGAAATCCGAGCATCGAAACTGAGTCGGAGAGGCCGAGCTCGGAAATTCGTGATTCCACCGCCGATCGCGAGCTGCCCTCGCCCGCGACGATGCAGTGCAGCCGAAAATTCTCGCGCTTCAGCATCGCGAGGGCATCGAGGAGCATCAGATGATCTTTGTACGGCGCGAGCTGTGCAATCACGCCGATCAGCGGAGTGGCGGGAGCGATGCCTAGCGACGAACGAAGCGCAGTGCGACAGGCGTCATGATCGAGGCCTGCCAAAGGCGCCGGATCGACAGTACTGTGCTGAAGCGAAATGCGGTTGTCGGCGACGCCGTAAGCGCAGAGAACCTTTGCGACGTTGCTGGAGATTGCCACGAAACGATCGACGCGCGGCGACAGGTACAAGCGCCGATTGAAATACGTATCCTTGGGCGGCAAGTCGATATGGCGATGCACGACGAGCCGAATGGCTGGTAGCAGCAGCTTGACGACGAAGCCCAGCGCATGGGCATGCGCCGTGTGCGCATCGATCAGGTCAATCCGATTGCGCACGCAGTAGCGGGCAATCGCCGGCGCGCGGATCACCTGTAGGTCGTTGCGCATCGCGACCGATGCGATCGGAAAGGACCCTCCGGTGCGAGCGTGGAGTTCGCCCCTCGGATCGATCGCCAGGTGCACCTCCACCCCGCGCCGTATGAGCCCATGCGCCAACAGAAGCACCTGTGCCTCTCCACCGGCCCACGAGCGATCGGGATCTATGATCATCGCGCGCACGGTCTACCGATGACCCTCGTCGGCACCCAGGTGACCAGCTAGAGGCACAGGTTCGGCACTTAGAGCGGCGTTGATCGTGAGCAGCATCTCGCGATGCCCGACGCGAAATCTTTTTGCGATCCTCGCAGCGCTGGTTGTAGTGCCGGGCAGAGAGTCGAAGTCGCGCTCCCTGATAATGACCACTGTTGGTGTGGCGCTCCGATAGATGCGAGACAGCGACAATGGATCGTCGATGATCGCGATCTTCCTGTGTGAGTAGAACAAGTAGGCGTCCCAGAGGTAGAAATTGTCGGACCATCGGATATCCGGCACCGGCGAATAGCCAACTAAGCGGCCGTTAGATCCAGCAAGTAACGCAGCGAGCGTCGATGCGCTCTTAGCGGACTTGTAGGGATTGAGCGCCGGCAACACGCGTTGCTGGAGGAGCATCAGCACGAGCGCCATCGTGCCGGCGATGCTAAGCACAACGGCCGTCCGTTTACGCGCGGCAAGAGCGAATGCTCCAGCTACTGCGGCTGCCAGCGCGATCACGATGAATGGAAGTGCCAGTGACCTAGCATCAGAGAGTGAGACATCGACGTTCTGAAGCGCTGCGATCGAGCGCGGGAAGAACCGTTCGGCGGCGAGCATGAACGCAATTCCTGCAACACCTACCATCGAGAGAATCGCGCACCACAGTAAGCTGGGCGCTTCGGTGTACCATCGCGGAATGGGCTCGCGCCTGATCCAAGCGGAGAGCATCGAGCCGACGAGAATCGCGGCGGCGGGGTAGAGTGGAAGCAGGTAAGCCTCGCGCTTCGACGCCGACAGCGACAGGAAGATTAGCCCGCCGATCAACCAGGAGAGAAAGAAAGTGAGACTGGCGTTGGTCGCGACGCGTCGGTGCCGAATCGCGTGCGCAATCGCGCCAGGGATGAAGATGCTGAACGGTGCGAAGTCGGCGAAAATGACGAGCAGGAAAAAATACGGCGGCTCGCGGTGATCGAAGGGAAGAACGAAGCGAAGGAAGTTTTGCCGAACGATCAGATCATAGGCAAAATCACGTCCGCCGCTCAGCGAAGCTGCGACGTACCATGGGGCTGCAATCGCGACGACTATGAGTAGTCCCCAAACTGGTTTGAAGGACCAGATGCGGCTAGGAGATCGCAGCGCCACGCAGTAGGACACGATCGCGACGGCCGGAATCGCCAATCCGACCGGACCTTTGATCAGACAGGCGACGCCCGCCGCTGCGTAGGCACTCAAGTACCAGCTTGTTCGGTGCGCTTCGTCGCGGATGCCTCGGTGAAACATGGCCAGCGACGCTGTATCGAAAAACGCCAGTACCATGTCTGGCTCGGCCCATCGAGCTTGCCAGCAAAACCGGAATGAAACGGCAAGTGCGATCGCGGAGAGCGCGGCACCGGTGCTGTCGGTCACGGAGCGCGCGATCAGGAAGGTGAGCATCACTAGCGCAAGGCCGAAGGTAGCGGAAGGAATCCGCGCCGCCGCCTCGTTCACGCCTCCGGCCAGATAGGAGGACGCGACAATCAGCCAATAGTAAGGTGCTGGTTTTTCGCCGCGCGGGCGTCCAGCGGTCGTCGGATACAGGTAGTTGCCGCTTTCGACCATCTCGCGGGCGACCAGCGCGTATCCCGGTTCATTAGGGTTCCACAAGTCACGGTTACCCAGGTTCGGAAGATAGAGCACCGCGGAGAGTGCGGCCAGCAGGAGCAACAAAATCTGGTCGGTCGGGATGCAGCGATCGGCTCGCGCGACTGCGTGGACCTGCAAAGTGTCTGTCATGGCATCCACGGCCAGTGCCTGCGGCCGCTCGATGATGCTTGTTCCAGTAGTGCGGATAATGCTTTAAGCGGTACATGCCGGCAATCGAACATCGCGGAAGTCGAATGCGCCTGCGGAGATCCGCAGCCGTAACTATGCGCCGACTTCAATTTCTGGCGCTTAGAAAACTGGCGCTGCCACTGCTCGCCGTGCCCCTGATGCTCGTGATGAAGTCCTGGCGAAAGCGCGTATTGCGCGAGGACGTATTGGAAGAGTTGATACGGTCGCCGCACGCGGTACTCGCCACTTGTCACGGGATGTTCTTGCACCTGCTTAGCTTCTCATCATTGGTGACGGGCCGCGGCCGAAAGCTGGTAGTGATGCTTAGCCCTAGCCTTGACGGCCGCTTGTTGGCGTCCTTGTTGAGCTACTTCGACATCGATCACGTGCTTGCGACCAGCGGCGCCAATGCAGTAGGTGGTTCGCTTGAATTGATCCGGCGAATCCGCGCCGGTGACATCGCGGTAGTGGCCGTCGACGGACCGCGCGGACCATGCTTCGTTGCGAAAGAAGGGTTTCTGACGCTGGCGAATGCAGCCGACGCGCCACTTTTTCTCGCGATGACTTCGGGCCGAGCCGGTCTCAAGTTTGGTTCCTGGGATCGTGCACATCTGCCGCTACCGTTCACTCGCGTCAGTCTTACTCTCGTCCCGCTGCGGAACGGCGACGAGTGTGACAACCAAGAGAGCATGCGCGAGGTTCAGGACGTGATTGATAGGAGCGCACCGGAGATGCATAGCCGCGCCTCTTCCGCATCGATGCGATCCTCGGCGCCATCGTGACACTCCTTTCGCCCGCTTAGTCGCAGGCGGCTCCTAGCTGATAGACTTGCCAGTAGCGTTTGCCGACAGGTTCGGGTAATCTGCCTTGTAGCACCGGCTTGAGGGGTAGCTTCGCAATTCCCTGCTGAATCCTAAGTTGATCCTGGGCCGATGCTTCACTCGAAATCAGCAAATACGATCCTTTTCCTCCCGCGCATAGCGCAGTCACAGCATGGTCGACGCCGTCAGACTCAACCATACGACCCGCGTAGCCCATGAATGCCAGCGGTTCGACGATGTCGTCGATCGCGACCACGGTTCGATGTGGCTCGATGAGCTTGGCCATCGAGTCGGCGAACGCAGCACCGGCGGAGCGGATAGGTGTCAGGTAAGGCTGAATCGCGGCGAAATACAGAGGACCCGCTCCGAGCGAAAGCGCGATCAGGATTTGCGCAAAGCGAAGAACACCACGCCGATTGAATTCGACCGTCGCGTCGGCGACGGCGAGAGCTAGAAAAGGAAGGATCGGCAGCGCGTAGTGCGGACGCTTCTTAGGCAGGACCGACAGGAGAAAGAAAAACGCCACACCTATCTTCAGCGCCGGCGACCAGCCACGTCTTAGAACGTCGCGCACGACTGCCGGCGCGAGAAGCGTAAGCGGCAGAAACCCGATTGTCACCGGCACCAGGTAATACGCGAGGTAATAGTAGAAGTGCCGACTTGTGCGATCAGGATGCAAACTAAGATCGGGCTGAGTAAGCATCGCGAGCAGATAAGTCCCGTGATCGCGCAAGTAGACCGGCAAGGCCCACGCCGCAGCCACGCCGATGCTAGCGACTATCAACAACGTCCAGTCCCACGCGGAGAGCCGTCGCAGGCTCTTAGAACCAGACGGAAGTAGCGCGATGGCTATAACTGCGAACGCGATGCCTAAAGGTCCCTTCGTAAGGAGTGCGAGTCCGCCGCAGATGCCAGAACATACAAGCCAGAGCGCGCGTCGGCCGCCGCGCGAGCGCATTCCCAGAACTCCGGCGAGACACGATAGCAAGACCAGCATAGTGAGTATCATGTCGGGCCGCGCAGAGCGCGCCATATAGGAGTAACCTTGCACTCCCATCAACCCGAACGCGGCTAGCAGTCCCGCTGTTCGCCCTGACAGCACGATTCCGATCCAATACACGCACACCGCGCCGATGATTGCCGCGGCGACTGAGGGTAATCGCGCCAGTTCCAGCGAAGCGTGCCCCGCGAGAGAATAGGTCAGCGCGATCGCGGCATACATCATGGGTGGCTTGTCCGGGTATGGTGCGCCGAAAAGTTGGGGCACCAGGTAGTCGCCCGATACCAGCATCTCGCGCGCAACTTCGGCGTGCCGCCATTCGCGGCTTACGATGTCGCGTTGCTGCCCTAGAAAGGGTAGAAAGACCACACAGCCGGTAAGGACTATGAAGACAAGGTCGAGAGCTATAACGCAAGCGCCGTTAGCGGGGCGTAGGCTCGAGCCCGATGGCGGGTCTGTCGAATCGGCCGGCAGAATTGTCTTAGCCCCTAGAGCGTTTGGTTGGGCAGCTCGGCTGATGCGAGCGCTTGCTTGCGAATGAGGTGTAGATTGCGGAAGTAGATCATCGAGTTAGGCAGGTAGGCCAGGATGCCGACCGGATCGCGCTGAATAACGAAGTAGGTGCACATGATCACGCTTCCTATAATACTCAGGTACCAGAACGAAACGGGGACGACGCTGGTACCTCTTTTCTCGGACTCCAGCCACTGAATAATAAAACGTGACGAGAAAACCAGGTTCCCGATCAATCCGAGAATCGTGACGACACTCCAGTTGAGTCCAAGGTATCGGTGCGATGTGGCGAGCTCGGCGATACTGAGCATTGGTAGTGCCATCATGGCATTGCGGCCTCGCTATTGTGCGTCGACGATCCGGTACTTGAGCATCCGGCGCCTCATCCAGCAGACCGCGAGCAGATCGATGAACGCCGTTAGTCCTCGCTTCCATATCCCATAGTGACTACGGCCCGAGGTGCGCGGCCGGTTGCTGATTGCGATCTCGGTAACTGTGTGTCCTTCCATCCGAATCAAGGTGGGCAAGAACCGATGCATCCCGTTGAAGGCGCGAATACGCTCGATGCATTCGCGGCGAAACGCGCGATAGGTGCATCCCGAATCGGCTATACGATCGCCGGTCAGAGTATTGCGGACCCAATTGGCGACTCGCGACGACACAATCTTAAGCTGGCTGTCCCCGTGGCCGCGATCCTTAGTCCGCATTCCGCATACGCAATCGAAGATCCGCAGCGCGTCGAGGAAACGAGGAATCTCTCGCGGATCATTTTGGCGATCCGCGTCGAGCGTGATGATCAACTGCGCGCGCGCGGCCTGGATACCGGCCCAGCTCGCGCCGGACTCGCCGCAATTGGTCTCGAAACGCTGGATGCGGACGTTCGTGTCGGCGCAGGCGATTTTTCGCAGCACGTCCCACGAGCGGTCGGTGCTACCGTCGTCGGTGATGACGACTTCGTAGGGGATCGCGAGCGGCGCCAGCGTGTCGCGAATCTCTGCGGCGAGCGCCTCGAGATTTCCCTCCTCGTTGTGACAGGGAACGACGATACTAAGTTCCGGAATTAGCTCGTCCATCTAGATTTACAAGTTCCTCGCTAGATTCACAAATTCCACGCTCGATTCACAAATTCCACGACTAAGTCGCTCACGTAAGCGGCATCGTCAAGCGACATTTCGCCGAAGATCGGGATTGACAATATTTCATTGGCGGCGGCGGTGGTGCGCGGCAGATCAAACCGGTCGGCGAATTTCATTTTCAATGCGGGTTGCAGGTGGATAGGTGTCGGATAGTGAATGCCGACGCCGACACCGTGCTTGCGCAGGAAGGCAGCCAGCGCATCGCGGCGCGGCGTGCGGATCACATACATGTGGTAAACGTGTTCCACCCAGGGCCGTGCGACGGGAGTACCTACGACTCCGGCGAGGCGATCGTCATAGTATGCGGCGATTTCGCGGCGGCGGCGGTTATGACGCTCCAGATGCTTGAGCGCGACGCGTCCTATAGCTGCCTGAATTTCATTGAACCGCAAATTGTAACCGACAAGTTCGTGAACGTATTTCTCGCGGCGGCCGTGGTTTCGAAGCATGCGTATTCGTTCCGCCATGCCGTCGTCGTCGGTAAGGACGCATCCTCCGTCGCCAAGTACGGTGAGATTTTTCGATGGGAAGAACGAAACGACCGCCGCGGAACCGAACGAACCGACCATCTTTCCGCGATACCTCGCGCCGAGCGCCTGTGCGCAATCTTCAATCAGCCAGAGACGATGCCTGCGAGCGATCGCGAGCGCGACGTCGATGTCTCCTGGATGCCCGTACAGATGCACGAGCAGAATCCCGACAGTTCTTGGCGTCACGGCACTTTCAAGCTGGTCAGGATCGGTGCAATAGGTGTCGTCGATATCGACGAAGATCGGCTTCGCGCCGCGTTGGATAATAGGTTCGACGCAAGGGAAGGCGGTGTGCGAGGGCATTATCACCTCGTCACCCGGCTTCAGGCCGAGCGCGAGATACAGCAAGGAGCTGGCGGCAGTACCTGAGGACGAAAGTACTGCGTGCCTTACGCCAGTGTAAGCGGCGAGCTCCGCTTCGAACTCCTCGCACTCGCGATCGAGGACGAAGCGCCCGCTCTCGAGCACGCGCATCACGGCCAGCTTGATTTCTTCGCTAATGAAGCTCCGGGATAAGGGGACTTCCCGCATCGCCATGGTCGGCACGTCAGGCGCCCAGGTTCACCGCTAAGCCGTCGCGCGCTGATTTCATCGCGCCTTCCACCACTCGTACCGCGTCATAGCCTGCCCATCCGTCGACCAGCGGCTGCTTACGAGTCACAATTGAATCGAGGAAGGCGCGCCACTCGGCAAGCAGCGGTTCGCTCTGGTCAGTCGTGACCTTGACGAGGTTGCCATCCAGCGCCTCGAATCCATCACGAGTCCTAAGGTGCCGATTGTTGACGCAGACAATCTGGTCATGAAGCTTTGTGAAGTCGCAAGTAGCGCTCATCTCTGTGCCTAACACCATCACTTCGCGAACCTTGTCAGGGACATGGTAGCCCGCCTCCAAGGTAGCCAGCACGCCAAGGCACTCACCGCGTGGCCGGTCGGTGGCCAGCGGCGGGTAATCTAGCGTAAGGAAGCACTGATCGTCCATGCCACGTCCGAGAAAGTCAGTCAGCCGCGCGAGAACCCGGACTGGCGGCGCACCGAGCAGATAGTTCAGCAGATCGATGAAGTGTATGCCGTCGGCGAAGAGCACGCCGGTATCGTTGCGGGGGCGCTTGAACCCGCTGAAATCCGTGCGCACGAGTTTGATCGTGCCAAACCGGCCACTCAGAATTTCCTCGCGCAGCCATCGTGCTCCGGCTTCGAACCGAAAGACGTGACCGACCTGCAGGATTCGTTCGCTCGCGTCTGCGAGCCGCGCCAGTTCCGAGGCCTCCGACGCGTTGAGGGCTAGCGGCTTCTCGACGAAAACGTCCTTGCCGGCAGCGAGCATCGAGCGCGTCAGTTCAAAATGGGTCTCAGCGGGCGTTGCAATCGCAACCGCGTCCGCGCGAGCTACAAACTCACGATAGTCGGTCGACAGATGAGAGGCCGAAATCCCGAGCGCTGCGGCATCCGCCAATTCTCTTGGCCGCGGATCGGCGACAAATAGCTCGATCGGAAAAGACCTAGCCGCCCGCAAGTAATGCTTGCCCCATCGCCCGGCGCCTAGCAGCAACATCTTCAGCATATTGCGCCACGACCTCGCCCGACTTGCAGCGGACACGAGATAGTCCTCACGCCTCGCTCAGTTCTTCAGGCATGATCCGCTCAGTCGACGAAGGTCCGACACGACGTCGTCCTGAATCGAGGCGCGGACTATATCCGCCGCGTGCTGAAAGTTCAACGACGGACAGAGGCAGCCAAACGCATTGATTGCGATCATTCCAATGAGAAGAGATCGAACCTAGGATGGCATCGATGCAATTGTTCCGGCAATCGACGCCGCCCACGATCGCGCGGTTCCTGCGCAACCAGTTTCTTCAATCGTTCGTGTCGTGTTTGGGAGCATTCACGATCGCGTACCTGGTGGGCGATGTCTCCGAGCATTTCGGTGACATGATCAAACACGGCGGCGTGGGACTGGTCGCTTTCAAATACCTCGCGCTCAAGGTGCCGCTGATTGTTTCGCAACTCGTTCCGGCGGCGAGCCTTGCCGGAGTACTGCTCTGCTTCGCATCGATGAGCCGCAATGGCGAAGTGCTCGCATGCCAACAGTTAGGAATCAGCCGCATGCAGATGGCGGCGCCGGTGCTGATCGCGGCGGTCGTGATATCGATGCTCGAGTTCGCACTGAGCGAGACTGTAGTTCCGCTCGCGACGCGCGCGTCATCGTACGCTTTTAACGTCGAGCTCAGGGGACGCAAACTGCGCGGCATCTTCGGCAACGATCGCATATGGGTGCGCATCTATGGCGGATTTCTGGCCGCCGATCGCTTCGACGCCGAACGGCGCGAACTCCGCAGCATCACGCTGTATCGCCTCGGTCCCAACTACGATTTGCAGCAAATCGTAACCGCATACGCAGCGTCGTGGGACGGCCAGTCCTGGGCCGCTAACGGGCCGACGACAATCACGATGGAAGACGGCGGAATCAAGGCGCGTCCGATCGCTTCAAGCCGGGTCGCTTCAGACCCGGTCGTTCGCTTCGGGCAGCATCTCGATCCGGGCGACTTCAGCCTTCTTCGCCTCGACCCCGAAGAGTTCAGCTTATGGGAGCTCAATCGCTACATACGCGAGTTGCGCGACAAGGGGCTCGAACCCGGCGGTTATGTCGTTCATCGCGATCTCAAATACGCGTTGCCGTTTTCCTGTCTGATCATGGTTGCGCTCGGCCTGTCATTGAGTCTCGACCCGCGCCCGCGCAATCTGATTCTTGGCCGCAGCCTTGGGTTCGCGATTTTATTCGGCTCGCTGTATTGGTTTGCACTCGGCCTGTCGACATCGCTGGGAAAATCCGGCGTGATGCCTCCGTTGGTCGCGGCCTGGCTGCCCAATTTCACTTTCGCGATCATCGCGTTCTCGATTTTTCTGCGTGGTGAGGAACGTTGAAGCTCGGAACAGAGCGCCGCCTGTCAAAGCGGATCGAGACGCTCGCTGCGGCCGCACTTGCGCCGGTGACGGCGTTGGCATTGCGGATACTGATGGCGACGTGGCGTATCTCGGGACCGAGCGACCGCCAATGGCGCACAATCATGGCGCCCGAACGGGTCATGTTTGTGATCTTTCACGGATCGCTGATTCACATGCTCGCTTTCTCACACTTCCCGCCGGCTCATGGCCGGAAATTGGTGGTGCTGACCGGCACCGGCTTCGCCGGTCTTTTTCTGGGCGGCATTCTCGATCGTTTCGGACTCGATCACGTGCACGGAATGAGCAGACGGCGGGGTATCGGCGGCGCGCGCGAGTTCGTCAGGCGAATCAAGAAAGGCGACGTGGGCGTGATCGCAGTCGATGGACCGGCCGGACCGCGCTGTATCGCGAGGCCGGAGTCGTGAAGATCGCGGCCCACGCGAACGCGCACATGATCCTCGCTTCGACGACGGCCGGCGCGGGCGTCGGGCTGCCATCGTGGGATCGAACGCACTTGCCCGCCCCGTTCTCGCGCGTGGCAATGTCGGTGGACTTGTGGCCACCGCCTACGACCGGCAATACGGAAATCGAACTGCCCCGAATCGAGCGTGCTCTGATGAAGGCGTCGGTCGGGATGCGAAGTCCAATTATTCCGCAGGAGCTTGTTGTTCCAACTGAAGTTGCCGACTCGTAAGCACGCGTCGGAGCGCTAGTCCGCATGTTTCCATCGACGATGCATCCACAACCGCTGCTCTGGATGGCGGAGAATCATACGTTCCAGCGCGTTATTGTAGCGCTGAGTATTAACGCGAATCGTTTCGGCCAGATCATCGCATTCGATAAAATCCAGAGGATCCTCGAAACGGAGAACGTGACTCCCATCCGGTTCGCGCCACGTCGCCACCGGTAGCACCGGCGCGCCGCTCCGCCTTGCGACCGCGGCAAGGCTGCGGAAGGTCCACGCAGCAGCCCCGAGAAATTGGACGCGAACGCCCTCTCTCGATGCGGCGTGCTGATCCATCACGAAGCCGACTGCGCGGTTCGCGGCGAGCAGACTCAGGATGGTTTGCATCGCATCGTACTTCGGGATCACACCGAGGCCAGCATTGCGAAAGCGCCGTGCGACAATCCTATCCAGCACGCGAGGAACCAACGGGCGCCGCACGACGTGAAGGCGGTCCTTCAGCTCTGGAAAGTTCATGATTCCAGAGATGCATCCGATCTCCCAGTTGCCGAGATGTCCGGCGAGGAACAGCACTCCCTTGCCCCGCTCGAATGCGCGGAGCACCACAGTTTTGTTTTCGACGCGTACTAGCGCCGACCGCTTCGCGACGGAAAGATTCGTGTAGCGCAGGTATTCGATCGCGGAGCGGAACAGGTGCCCATAGAAGGCCTGGGCGAGCGCGACGATTTCACTTTCGGGCATCGTGGCGCCGAATACGCGATGCAGATTCGACATCACCACGCCGCGTCGCACGGGCATCAGATGGTAAAGCAGCTTGCCGGACAGCGGAACTGCCGGGCGTTGCGCTTCGGCGGTTGGATTTGAACATGGCATAAATTAACTTGAACGCCGGAGACGCGTGAATATCGAAACTCCCCGCATTGTCGCGCTCGTGCATCGATTATCGACGCTGGAGAGCGGCCGTCCGCGCACGATACTTTCGCGGCTGGTGCCCGGCGCTCGCTTGTCGCGCCCAAACGAAGGCGCGATTAAGCGTGTACTCATTATCAAACTATCTTCGATCGGCGACATCGTTCAGGCCCTGCCGGTTGCAAGCGCGCTGAAGCGGCGATTTCCAACTGTTCGAATCACATGGGCAGTCGAGGACTGGGCGGCGCCGCTGATCGAGCATCATCCAGCGATCGATCGTGTCGCGATATTTCCAAGAATGACATTGAGGGTCCAGCCGGACCTACGCTTATGGATTCGTAAATTTCTCGCCGGTGCGAGAGCGATCAGGGCTGAGTCGTACGACGTTTCTATCGACTTGCAAGGTCTCCTTAAGAGCGCGGTCCTCGCGGCAATTTCGCGCGGCGCCGTGCGAATCGGCGTCAGCGGCCAGCGCGAAGGCGCGCACCTGGTGTCCGCGCCGGTACCGCGCAGTGCGAATGCGCGTCACGCCGTCGACGAGTACCTGGACGCGGCCTGCTACCTGGGCGCGCAGCCGGAGCAAGTTGAATTCGGCCTCGCGATCGATTCGGCGGCTGACGCGTCAATCGTGCGGATGCTGTCGCTCGCGGGCGTCGCGCCAAATCGCCAAATCCTCACGGTCAATCCGTCGGCCTCGACGAGCAGCAAGTCATGGCCGGCCGCGAATTGGATCGCGTTGCTGCGCGGCATCGACGGATCGATTGCGCGAATAATTGTTGGCGGGGGCGAGAACCGCGTGAAGCATGCAGCGATCGCTAGTGCAGTCGGCGGCGATGTCGTCGATCTCACCGGTCGCACGACGCTGCCCGAACTGGTCGCGTTGCTGGCGCGGAGCGGCGTGCATGTGGCACCGGATACAGGTTCGTTGCACATCGCGGCGGCGCTGGGTCGTCCGGTGGTCGGCATCTACGGACCGACGCCGCCTGTTCGGCTCGGACCCTACGGTCAACCGGGGCAGGCGATCGATCATCGAGAGCTTTGCGGACGATGGTGCCCGCGCGTTTGCGTGTATGCGAGACAATGCCTCCGCGCCGTCACGCCCGAAGAAGTCCGCGAAAAGATCGAGGTCGCGCTGAGCGGCGAATCGGCAGGGTCGCTGCACGCCGGCCCGATGACGCGAAGAACGGCTCAACCATGAACTCTTGCGCAGCAGCTTGAAGCCGTGAGCGCAGACTCACATATCGATGACGTGGGCCTGCCGGATGAGGGAGGCCTCGGACCTTGCTTCGACCCACGACTCGCCAGCTTCCCGACGCTCGTGCTGCGCTTCGATGAACTTTCCGATATCTACCAGGTGACGCACGCCGCGGAGCGAGTGGACGAGTATCGTGCGGCGATGATCCGCGGCGCCAAGTTTCCACCGATCTCCGTGGTGCGGCTTGGCGGCCGGTTCTTCGTCGCGGATGGACACAAGCGCCTGATTGCGTATCGCGGGTTGGGCTATCGGACGATTGTCGTCGAGCGCTGGCCAGTCCGCCGATGGCTCAAGGATCAGACGGGGCAGGCGATACGAAATGTGCGTATCCAATGGGTATCGATGACGCGCGGATTCTTGATCCGTGGCGAACGGCAGCGGGGCGCGGAGGTGATGCGCCATTACGCTCAGCATTGGAAGAGAATTATCGCGTCGATACGCGGGCGTATGAACCGTTAGATCGGCGCAATACTCAAGCGCGATCGGATCATGGACGCCGCGATGCAGAAGCCACGCGCTCGAGCCACCATCGCGTATCGCGGCGGCCGCGAGCTCTGCAATATGCGCGCAGCAGTCTGGCGCCGTCGAGGCCAGTCAGCGGCGTTTTGCGGTGACGAATATCGTGCGCGAGGCGAGCGAGATCGGCGACCGCGCGCGAATCGGAAACCTCGCCGAGGTAGCGAAGCCCGTCCATGTCGATCAGATACGCGCGCGCTTCGGCGTCCACCAGGATATTGGCAGCTTGCAAATCGCGATGGGAAAATCCCTCGTCATGCAGGCGTCCGAGCATTTCACCGATACGCTGGGAGAGTGTGGCCGGCGCCGCGCGCGATTCGCCGAGCGGGACCGCATCCGCAATCTGCTGCGAGACAACGTACCCGCGACGCACCACTCCAAGCCGGCGCCGGTCGGCGCAAGCGAGCGCACGCGCCGTTGGAATCCCAGCCAGTTCCAGATGATAGGCGTTGCGAAACGTCCGCCGCGCGCGGGAATTGCGCGAGTTGTTTCTCACCAGACGGCGAATGCCGCGGAATTCGTAGCGCTTGATCACGAGTCCCGTCGTGCTCGCGACGACGGTGGACCCGCCTCGTTTCAAAGGATGCGCATCCGACGCGATGATTCCGTCGGGGTCGTAAAGTAACCGTCGCAGGTTGTCGCTCAGGCAATCCTCGCGCACCACCCATTGAAGCCCGGCGAATCGCATCGTTGGAAAATTGGAGTGATGTCGCGGCGGGAGGCATCGCGCGGCCTCCTCGGCGATTCGGGCGCGGCGTTCAATCTTCGATTGCGCCGCTACCGCATCGATGAAGCCGGCCTCGGCGCACCCGTAGGCCTCGAAGAAGCCATTCGTCAGATTGGAAAAAGTGCCGACCGCACCGAGGCTCGCGATTCTCAGGCGCAGATCCAATCTGCGATGCACGGTGATCTTGTCGAGGTCCACCAGGCATATCGAGTATCCCGGCGGCGAGACCAGAATATTCGACGCGTGCAGGTCGTGATGAAAGACGCCGGAATCATGCAGCATGCGCATGAAGGAACCTAACGCGCGCGCGACTTCCTCGCTCTTCGAATCGCGCAGCGCGCCAAGCGGAACGTAGCTGCGGGGCGCTTCCGTGATCAGCACCGACTCGAGCAGCCCGCGCGCGCTCCATCGCTCGCCGTGTGCGAGGTGCGGCACCACCGGCACTCCGAGATGCGCCAGCCTCTCAGCAAGACGCCATTCGATCCGGCTCCGCGACTTCTTGGCAAAATATTTGAGCGGCCGGAGTAGGCGCGCTCCGTGCACATAACGCTTGACGTAAAACATTCGATCGCCGATTTGTCTTCGCTCGATTTTTTTGACGGGGGTGCCCTTCGACTCCGCCGCGATGCCGTTCATCAGCGGCCCGATCATCGCCTCGAACCCGGCGATCATCTGCCACCGGTATCCGCCTGTTTTGAGCCCGACGGTCGCGCGCGGCAATAAGACGCCGCTGCTCCCGCCCGGTGCGGCGTCCAACAAACGTTCGCTCATCGCCGCGATCCCATCGCGAGCAGTTCGCGATAGCCCTCGAGCGTGGTGCGCGCGCACGCGGTCCACGTGAATTCGCGCGCACGGTCGAGCCCGCGCGCGCGCAGCGATTGCGCAAGCGCGCGATCGGAGAGAATCCGGTCGATTGCGGCAGCCATCGCGGCGACATCGCCGGGATCGATCGCGACGGCGGCATCTCCCGCAACCTCGATCAGCGCGGGCCGGTTGCCGATGAGCACCGGCGTCCCGCACGCCATCGATTCAAGAATCGGAATGCCAAAGCCCTCGTAAAATGAAGGCATCGCGAACATCGCGGCGCCACGATAGAGCGCGGGCAGATGCGCGTCGGGTACGCGACCGGGCAAACGTATCCGATCACTAAGACCAGACTGTTCGATCACGCGAGCCACGTCTGCGTCGCCCGGCTCGCCCGCCATCACCAGCAGCATTCCGGCCGCCGAGTTGGCGGCGGCAAATGCGCGAACGAGATTTTCCGGATTCTTCCGGCGCGCGATTCGTCCCACGCTGAGCACGTATCGCTCACCTGCCAAGCCGTAGTGTCGGCGCACCGATTCGTCATCTTGCGCGGGCTCGGCCGATAGTTCCGCGTGGTCGCATCCAGGGTACGTCACGCGGACGCGCCGAGGATCGAGCGAGGATTCGAGTTCGAGGAGCCGGTTGCGGACGAATCGCGAAATCGCAAAGACGTAATCGGCGCGCGCCAGCACGGTTCGGATCTTGTTGCCGTGAGTGCGCGCAAATTCCGCCGACGTCAACTCTGGCGCGTCGATCGTCGCGGTATCGTGAACCGTCACGGCCCACAGCGCGCGCGGAGTGCGGGCGCGGCCAATCGCGGCCGAGTGGTAAATGTCCACGCGGCGGGGAAACAGCCTGAAGCCGCAAATGCCATCGAGGTTTGACACCGAACCGAGATGACGACGCGCGGTCCAGCGCTTGAGCCGCGTAGTCAGCACCATCTCGTCGGCCACGCCTAGCATCGGCGCCATCGCTCTCACCAGCTCGACCTGGTAGCGGCCGATGCCGGTCGGCGATCGCTTTGCGGCTGAGGATAAATCGATCGCAACTCTCACCGGAGCCTCACCGCAACGCAACCTCTGGCTGGCGCTATCACTTAGAGATTCGAGTCTGGCCACTATTACGTTCGCCGCCGCGCTGACAAAATCGCTGCGACCGGATTCGGCCCGGATCGAACTTGAACCAGGAGTCGGCGGCTCCGCAAGACCCGCACCGAGATGCTGCGCTCTCACGCAAACTCGCGCCTTCATATACCCGGCGATTTCATCGGGCTCAACGTCGCCACGTCGGAAGATCCAGCTTGCGACGACTACGTGATGTCATGCGTGTCCGAGCTGGGGATTCGCGCGCTGCGGTTGGATTTCACTTACGCGTCATTCGGCTCGTTCCAGGAACGATTGATCCGCCGCGTGCTCGCCGACGGATTGTCGGTGATGCTTCACCTGGTGACGCCCGCCGATGAAGCGCAACGGCTCGCGTTCGACAGAAACGCGCGCGAGCGATGGCGCGCTTTCATTGTCAGGGTCTTCGACGCATACGGCTCTTCGGTGGAGAGCTTCGAGATCGGCTCGACGCCGAATCGACGGCGATGGTCGGGCTACGGAATCCGCGGCTACGTCGCAGCGTGGCAGATCGCAAGCGATATCGCGGCCGGGCGCAATTTGAAGCTCTGCGGACCGAACGTTACGGACTTCGAACCGCTGTACAATCTCGCGTTGCTCGCGATGATGCGCCGGCGCGGAATCCAGCCCGCAGGGCATACCGACAATCTGTTCGTCGAGCGGGCGATCGAACCGGAGGCATACGATCCACGGATCGCGGGGCGGCTGCTCGGCAAGGCCTTGCGATTCGACCTCGAACGCAAAGCGCGCGTCCTCGCGCGCATTTCGGCGATCTTTGGAATCGGTGAAACCGTTTGCGCCCACGTCAGTTGGAGCGGCCGGCGAATTGCGCGAATTCAGAACGCGATCGAAGAAAAGCAGGCCGACTACCTGGTTCGTTACCTGATGCTGGCCGCGGCCAGCGGCGCACTCTCGCGAGTTTACTGGGGTCCGATGATCGGTAATCGCGAAGGACTCATCGATGACGGCACAGAGGAATATCCGGCGACGCCGCGGGTCGCGTTGTTCGATCGCGTATTCGGCAACGTCGCCAGCTACAAAAAGCGGCCTGCATATTTCGCGTTGCGCAACGTGGTCCGGACTCTGCACGGTAGTCAATTCGCCGGCTGGCGCGTGCGCGGCGATGCTTACGTCGCGGAGTTCAAGCAATCCGATGGCACCATAGTGCATGCGGCGTGGACGCGCGATCGAAGAGTCTCGAGGCTCTCGCGATTTTATCGTGACGACGATCTGCGGCTCGCACGCGGACTCGATCGCGAGGGCAGATACCTGGACCGGCTTCCATGCGTAATCTCGGAGCGGCCAATGTTTCTGACGTGGCCAGCCGGAGCACGCGTCGGCGAGCGGCCGGATCGATCAGAATCGTTGGCTGAATTCACGAGCGATCGAGTATCAAATGTCGCGAGCGTGCCGGGATATCAATTCGTCCCGGTATCAATCGCAGGATGGCGTGGGACAATCGCACTCCGCGACGGCGACGATTTCGACCAACGCCTCGAGCAATTGCGGCCTGACGCGCTAGACCGCATGCGCGAAGTGCGCGTGCTGCGCGATGCGCGCAATCGCGTGTGGGTGGTTGATGACCCGGACACCAATGTCAAGCTCGTCATCAAGCGAAGCCCGCTGCGCACGCTCCCTAATGCACGTAGCGGTGCGCGACTCGCGTGGAACAATTCATCGGAGATGATCCGGCGCGGCATCAACACGCCGGCGCCGATCGCATACTTCGAACCGCGTGCACGCGGGGCACGCGGCCAATGCTATTTTGTGTGCGAATTTGTGGAGAACGCATTTTCCGCCCGGCATGCTTTCAATTCCTTTCGCGATGGCGCCGAGAAGCATGAAGGTTTTGACAAATCCGACGTGTTCGACGTAATCGCGATTTTTCTCCGGAAGATGCACCTGAGAGGGGTGTTTCACGGCGACTTGTCGGCAGGCAACCTACTGATGCGCCCCGATGCGGCTGGCGGGTTGCAAATATTCGTAATCGATACCGCGCGCGCGATCTGCCGCATCGGCCCACTCAGCAAACGCGAACGCATGCTCGACTTGATGCGGCTCTGTCATCCGCTCGACGCGAACAATCGCGAACTGCTCGCTGAGGCGTATTGCCGCGATCCCGAAGCTCGACTACCGCGGTGGCGCAACGCGGCTCTTGCCTACTACGATTTCAAACACTACTTGAAGAACGCGAGCCGCCAGTTCCGACCGCGTCGATGATGACAATGCCGAACGCGCGACTGTAAACTCGCGGCGTGTATGAAGGCTCGCCAGGGCAAGCATCGATCCGGTCGCGGCTCGGCTCGTCCTTGCTGCTATTGATTCTGTGCGCGACGTTGTTTTTGCCGGGAATTTCCACCGTCCCGCCTACCGACCGAGACGAGTCGCGCTATGCGGAGGCGACCCGGCAGATGGTCGCCAGCGGCGATTACGTCCGTCCACGATTCCAGGATCAGGATCAATTCCAGAAGCCGATCGGCGCGTTCTGGGCTCAATCGATCGCGCTCCTCGCCACCGGAGAAACCCGGGAGATTTGGCCATATCGGCTGCCGTCTGTGCTCGGCGCAACGGCCGCGGTTTTCCTGACTGCGTGGATCGGGGGCGAACTGTTCGGCGGCGCGATCGCAATACTGGGTGCGGTTTTGCTGGCATCGTCGGCGCTGCTGGTTGCGCTCGCTCATGCTGCAACCACGGATGCGATCCTGCTGGCAGCGCTGGTCGGAGCGCAAGCTTGCCTCGCGAAAATATATGTCGGGGCGGCGCGCGGCGAAGCCGTATCGAGGTGGTATGCATGCGGATTCTGGATCGCGCAAGGCGTCGCGATCTTGATCAAAGGGCCAGTCGCGCCGCTGATCAGCGGACTCACGGTTGCGGCGCTCGCGCTGTCAGATCGGTGGCAAAAGAGTTCGCCGGAATCGCAAGCAGTCGTCAATGTGCGATGGGCTCGCGAACTCAGGATAAGCTGGGCGCCGCTGCTGACTGTAGCGGTGGCGGCACCGTGGTTTATCGCGATCGGATTTGCGGCTGGCGGCGAGTTTTTCCGTGAATTTGCTGTCCGCGATATGCTGCCGAAGCTGCGCGGCTCCTTCGAATCGCACGGCGCGCCGCCGGGATATTATCTCGCGCTGGCGCTTTTCACTTTTTGGCCCGGCTCGATATTTCTTGTTGGCGCGGTTCGGGATTCATTGAGACGAGCATCGGAGCCCGCGATTCGATTCTGCCTTGCGTGGTTGATTCCCGCGTGGCTGGTGATCGAACTGATCCCGACCAAGCTTCCTCATTACGTGCTGCCGCTTTACCCGGCGCTGGCATTGATCGTGGCGCGGTTCGCGACCTATCCGATTTCCTCGCCGATTCCCGCGACCTCACGTCTGATCGCGACCGTGCTCGCGCGCACGAATCTCGTCCTGTGGGCGATAGTCTCGATGGTCGGCGGCGCAGTGATAGTAGCGGCGCCGATCGTCCTTGGTTCCGGCTGGATTTTGATTTCAACGATAGCGGCGATCATCGCGGCCGCGGTCGCGATCGGGGCTTCAGTGTTTGCGTGGCGCGGCAGACTGACAACGTCCGCGTGGGCCGCGGTCGCCGCGTCGATCATACTGATGACGCCGACGTTCGCGATTGTGATCCCCAGTCTCGATGCACTATGGCTTAGCCGGGACGCTTCCGTAGCAATATCGGCGCATCGAGGAGAGCGGCTCGATCAGCGTCCGGTCGCGGCGTTGGGCTATTCGGAACCCAGCCTCGTGTTCACGGAAGGCGGCGCAATCAGGCTGATCGCCGAGCCCGGGCAAGCGGTCGGTTTTCTCACAGATCATCCGGATGGACTATTGCTGGTCAGTAGCCGGCGGCTGGAAGCGTTCGAGCAGGCTGCGCGCGCGGCTGCGATCCGCGTCAACTTCATTTGGCTCGTCGACGGAATCAACTATTCAAAGGGACGCCGTGAGCGTCTGATTCTGTTCGAACGCTCGGATCGCGCACTGCGGTAGCGATTTCGTCTTTCACGTGAAGAATTTCGGCGCCGGGCGCGAGAAGATCGACGACGGCTTCCGCCGCGCGAAACGATGCGCCCGCCGGCCCGAGCTTCGCCTTGACCGCTTCCAGGCGCAGCCGCGCGGCCGCGCGTTGCTCTTCATCGTAGATCAGCGATGACAGCGCCTCGAACAGATGCCGGCCGTCAACATTGCGTTGGAAAAACTCCGGCTGCACCATCTCGCCGAGCAGGATGTTGACGATGCTGATAAATCGCACGTGCATCAGACGGGTCGCGACGAAGTAAGCGATCGGATTGCACCGATACGCGACCACCGACGGGATTCCCAACAGCGCGGTTTCCATCGCGGCGGTGCCACTGCATAGCAGCACCGCGCGCGCCTGGCTGAGGACCGCATAAGAGCGCGGCTCGTAGATTGCGACCTCGCGCACGCCGCTTCGCGCGAGCGCACGCTCGATTTCATCGCGCAGGGACGGGTTCGCCAGCGGCAGCGCGAATTGCAGCCGCGGATCGTAGTTGTGCAACATACGCGCCGCGTCGAGCATCGCGGGCGCCAATGCGCGCACCTCCTGAGCGCGGCTGCCCGGCATGATCGCGACGATCGGGCGAGCCGGGTCGAGACCGATCGCGCGCACGTGGCGCGCAGCGTCCGGGGGCACCGACACTTCGTCGCTGAGCGGATGTCCGGCCCAGACTACGTCGGCGCCCGCGTCGCGATAGAGTTGCGCCTCTTCGCGGAACGCCGAAATGACTCGCCGCGCGAGCCTGACCACGCGCGGTATCCGCCATCGTCCCCAGAACCACACCTGCGGCGGAAAAAAGAATACGACACGCAGCCCGCGCCGGCGCAATTGTCGGGCGAGCAGCAGGTTGGTGGTCTCGTTATCGACCAGCACGACGAGGTCCGGCGTGGCCGCGATGGCGAGTTTCATCACGCGCCGAAATACACCGATCTGTTTTTTGATCGCGGCCAACGATTCGGGCACGCCCATGAAGTGCGTGTCAGTGGTTTGCTCCTGAACATCGACGCCCGCCGCGGTCATCTGGCGTCCGCCCGCGCCGAACAGCCGCACCTCGGGCGCGATGCGCCGAATCTCCGCCGCCAGCCGACCCGCATTCTGATCGCCGGAGACCTCCCATGCGATCAGGCAGATCGATTGGTGGCGGCCGTTGGCGTTCATGCAAATCTCGCTTGCATCCAGGGGATGAGTGCCGATGCGTAGCGCTCACCAATTTTCGCACCGTCGGGCAGTATCGAACTTTGCGCATCGAGCACCCGGCGGCGTGTGGACTCGTCGCGCAGCCATTCACGGATTCGCGTCGCCATCTCGGCGGCCGTATGAATCCGCGCTTTGGGCGTGACGCGGTACAAGGCGCGAGATTCATCCTCGAAGTGATCGAAGTGCATCCCGAACATCACTGGAGTTCCGGCGAACACCGGCTCGTATGGATTGTGTCCGCCGTGCCTTTTGAATCCTCCGCCGACGATCGCCAAATCCGCGAGTGCGTATGCGGCGCGGAGTTCACCCATCGTATCGAGGATCATGATGCGCCAATCTTCACGCGAATCGCGCGAGCGGAGCGTCATCTTGATATCGCGATGCCGATTCGCGATCGCCGCCGCCGATTGAACGTGACGCGGCGCTACGATCGCGCGCAGGCCGTCCGCCTCGAGCATCAGGAGCGTCGAGAGCACCATCTCGATTTCATCGTCGTGAACG
This sequence comes from Deltaproteobacteria bacterium, assembly GCA_003135855.1. GTDB lineage: Bacteria > Desulfobacterota > Binatia > Binatales > Binataceae > Binatus. The sequence continues at coordinate 17,915 of PNBD01000040.1, read as the reverse complement.
CTGCCGAACACGATCACGCGATCGTGAGGATTGATGCCGAGCGCCTCACGCGAGAGCGCGCCGCGATCACTTCCGCGAGGCGTCGCATTTCCACGAGGCATCGCGATATGTTTCAGATTGCCCGCAACGATGCATCGCGCAGGATCCGCGCCGAGCGCGAGGAAGCGCCGACGTTCGGTTTCGTTCTGCGCAAGGATCGCGGTGATGCGCCGCAGCGTGCTTCCGATGAATCCGCCAATCGCGCGATACAGAACAACGTCGCGCGGATAGATTCGCGCGCTTACCGAGAAGACCGGGATGCCGCGGCGGATTCCCTCCAGCACCAGTTGCGGCCAGAGTTCGGTTTCGACCAGAAACAACGCCGACGGATGCCAGCGATCGTAGGCGCGCGCGACCCATCGCCGAACGTCCCAGGGAACCAGCGCGCCCAGATTGGGCGCAGCCGCGGTGCGTCGCACGAATTGAACACCGGCGCGATTGGTGGCCGTGTAACACGCGGTGAAGTTGAAGCCGCAGGCGCGCAGCAGTGCAGCGAGTTCGGTCCCGGCGGCCATCTCGCCGGCCGACGCGCCATGGAACCAAAGTGCGGGACCGCTGGTCTCTGGCAGCACGCCCATCCTTTCCATTATCTCGGACCGCGAGACGCCGGTGGCGCGCGCGACGATTGCCGCAGGTCCGAAGGCGACAGGGCTCAACCGTTCGTAGATGCGCTCGAGAATCGTGATCGAGGGACGCATACCGGTGCTCGATTCGTCCTCATCGCCGCTGCGATATCAAGGCGGTGTGCACGATCTCACGATCGAGACATTCCGCAATAATTTCTGCCCTCAAAATGTTGGGGTACCTTAGCCACCGCGTGAAATGGCCGTCAATAGCGATAGCGCGTTTCGACTCAGCGGACGCTGTTACTCGGTTAGCTTCCGCATCGCCTGGATTAGCTTCCGCATCCGCCAATCTACTGATAAAGGAATTGAAGCGGAGGAACTCCTATGGCCTATGCACCCGACAGTCGAGCTTACTATGACACGGACAGCCATACATGGAGTTGCCGCGGAGAGGCTGAATGATTCCATTTGCCGGCAATCCCCTTAATCGCGCGAGTGAGAAGCGCACCGATTCAAACTGGATCGAGTCGAAACGGCGCGATCCGTCGTCGCTGGTACTTCCGATGTGGCGCCTCGAGCCGTTTCTGCTTGGGCCGGAAAAGTCGGAGCCTCCGATCGAGCTTGGCCTGGTGCGGCCAGGAATTGCGGATTCGCTCGCGGATGCAGACGCGCCGTGCATCTTTCTAGGTCTCGATGACGACACGGCCGTGTTTGCGCTTGACGTGTCGGCATCCGGCGACCCGGCAAACGTGGGACCGCTCGCCGGGCTCGGCTATTTCCGTGACGCCCGTATGGCGGGATCGATGGTCTCGATGAAGGACGCCGCAATCATCGCGCAGGCGAAGGCCATGATCGATTGGCATCGGCGGCACGGCTTCTGCCCGGGCTGCGGCGCGCCGACCAAGGTGATGGACGCGGGTTACCGGCGCCTCTGCGCCAAGTGCAACGCCGAACATTTTCCGCGCGTCGATCCAGTGGTCATCATGCTCGCGACCGACGGTGAGGCGTGCCTGGTGGGACGCGGCAAGCAGTTTCCGCCCGGGATGTTCTCCGCGCTGGCAGGCTTTGTCGAGCCCGGCGAAACGATCGAGGAAGCAGTGCGGCGCGAACTGATGGAGGAAGCTTCCGTGAAAGTGGGCGAGGTAACTTACTACGCGACGCAGCCGTGGCCGTTTCCCTCCTCGCTGATGATCGGATGTTTCGCGAAGGCCGAAAGCCGCGACGCAAAGGTGGACGAGAACGAGCTCGCCGAAGTGCGCTGGATCGAGCGGCGAGTCGCGCGCGAGCTGATCAAGGGAAAAGAGCTGGATGGTTTACGGGTGCCGCCGCCGATCGCGATCGCTCATCATCTCATCAAGACCTGGGCGCTCGGCGAGAAATAACTGCCGAAAGGTCCAGAGCTTGAGTTTCCGATGGACGACTTGCGGATCGTGGGACTAGTATCCCTTAAGAGTGGCGCTGAAAGTGGGCGCCTCAACATCAGAGCGAGGAGGGTCGCAGATGGCCAAGTATACGTTCGTCGTGATGACTAATCCGACTGCGGGCAAAGAGTCCGAGTTCAACGAATGGTACAACCAGCAACATATTCCGGACGTACTCAACGTGCCCGGCTTCGTCAGTGGGCAGCGGTTCCGCATCGCGGACGCGCAGATGGGTGGCGAGGCGAGCAAGACGCATAAGTACCTGGCGCTCTATGAGATCGAGACCGACGACCTTGCGGGCGTGCTCAAAGACCTGCGCGCGCGCGGCGGAACACCCGAGATCGTGCCGAGCGACGCGATCGATATGAAGAACGTTGGGGCCTTCATCTTCACGCCGGTCGCCGAGAAGGTGATGGCGAAGGACGTGCGTCGTCCGCGTCGCGCCGCCTGAGTTTTCGTCAAGTGCAGGTCTAAGTAGGACCGAGAGAAGTCGTGCTGCGCGGGACGCGAGGCGCAGTAACTGCGGGTTTTGTGCACGATTATCTAATCACGCACCAATTGCGACAAAGGAGAACAGGCGATGATTGCCGAAAAATTCCTCGCTGACAGTGCAACCGAAGTAGGTCTTAATCCGGACAAGGTACAAGCACTGATGGATCGCGCCGAGCGCGATGTGAAGGACGGAGTTCTACCCGCGTGTCAGGTGGCGATCGCGCGCAACGGCAAAATCGCGGCGATGAAGACTTTCGGCCGTGCGGTGCAGGGCGGCGTGGAAAAGCCGGCGACCGACGAAACCGTTTTCGTGGCGATGTCGGCGACCAAGGCAATCACCTCGTCGGCGCTCTGGCTTCTCATCCAGGAAGGAAAAATCAGTCCGGCCGACAAGATCGTCAAGTACGTGCCTGAGTACGGGACCAACGGCAAGGAATCGACGACCATCGAACATCTGTTGATTCACACCGCCGGCATCCCGACTGCGCCGGGCTCGTTCAAGGATTGGGGCGATCGCAAGCGGCGGCTGGAGCGGTTCGCGCAGTGGCGTCCGGTGAATGTGCCGGGCGAGAAGTTCTTTTACCACATCCACGCGAACTACTGGCCGATCGCGGAGGCGATCGAGCGAATCACGGGAGAGCGCCTCGGCGATTTCGTACGGATGAGAATCGCGGAACCGCTCGGGTTGCCCGATCTGCGAATCGGTCTGCCGCGATCAATCCAGCCAAGGATGGCCGACGTGAAATGGGTCGGCGAAGCGGCCAAGGACGAGGAGTATCAGAAGCTCGGCATCACGCCTCCGCGCGCCAATCTTGGCTCGATCACCGAAGATGCGGTGCTCGAGATGAACGATCCAGATATGCGCGAGACGGATTTTCCGGCCGGGGGCCTGATGACGACGGCGGGCGATATCGCGCTCTTCTACCAGGCGTTGCTCAACGACGGCAAAGCGCAGACTGGCAAGCGTATCTGGCAATCGGAGATGCTGCGCGAGGCACGGCGCATCCGCAGCGGCGAGTTGATAGATACGGCGCGCGGCATCACGGCGAATCGGGCACTCGGTATCGTGATCGCGGGCGGTGACGGCAAGGCGAATCTGCGCGGCTTCGGACGCACCAACTCGGCGGAAGCTTTTGGTCATCCGGGTTTCGGCGGACAGATCGGATGGGCGGATCCGGCGAGCGGAATCTCGTTCGGCTATCTGACCAACGGGTTCGACCGCAACGATCTTCGCGAAGGCCGCAGAAGCGTCGCGGTGTGCAGTCTCGCTGGAGCGTGCGCCCAATAATGCAGGCGTGAGTGCGAACCCTGTAAGACTCACCGGCTCGCAAATACCCGCGGCCGCGGCGACGCTCGCGCGTGCGTTCCACGACGATCCGCTGATGGTGTACGCCATCCCCGACCCGTCGGAACGCGCGCGACTGCTCCCCGACGTGTACGCGAGGATGATTCGCTTCGGATTTCTCGCTGGTGAAGTTTACGTGACCGCAGGCGCGCTCGAGGGCGTCGCGCTCTGGCTACCGCCGAATGCGAAATGGACGCGCGAGAATCTCGAAGCGTCGGGGATGCACCAGCTCGCGACCGTCATTGGCGACGACGCGTATCAGCGATATCGCGAAGTGGTCGGACGTGAGTGGCAGGCGCGCGAGCGCGACATGACCATAGCTTGCTGGTACCTGTTCCTGCTCGGAGTCGAGCCGAGCCGTCAGCGGCGCGGACTCGGTGGCGCATTGATGCGGCCGGTGATCGAGCGCGCCGACGCCGAGCGGCTAGCTTGCTATCTCGAGACCGAGAACCAGCGCAACGTTGCCTTCTATCTGAAAGAGGGCTTCGAAATGATCGTGAACGGCGAAGAGGCCGGCAGCAGTGGCGTCCGGTTCTGGACCTTCCGCCGCACGCCAGGACGCTGACGAGGTGCGTTAGGTGTCTGCGGGTGTAGTAGTCGCTTCGCACGGCGCACCTGAGTGAGTGCCTACGATGGCTCTTGAGCGAACCTCAAATTCTCTGGCACACCTAGCTAAGTGTTGCGTGTAACAGCGAGATCGATCCTATCAATGATCAATGGCGTCAATGAGCCATGGCACTAGCTGTGCGGGGGTCGTTCTTCTTGAGTAGCAGCACCAGCGGGATCATGCATAACGCGGCGCCGCCCATCACCCAGATCGCATCGATATAGGCCAGCGCCGCAGCTTGCATCTGGAGCAGACCGTATAGGTGGCCATAGGACTGTTGCAGAGCGCCAGCGGGATCAAATCCGCGTTGCTGGAACATCGCGGTCATGCCATTAAGCGCATCCTGCACGGGACGGTCGTATCCCGAGAGGTGGGATATCAACTGATGCTGATGCGCTTGCGAGCGGCGAGCCAGCATAGTTGTGACCATCGCGATCCCAACACTGCCGCCGAGGTTGCGGCCCAGGTTGACGATACTGGAGACCTGATTGTTTTTGGCCTGTGGGATTCCGGCATAGGCGATGGTAGTGATGGGCACGAACAGGAAGGCGAGGCCGACTGACTGATAGATGCGGTACATCATGGCGGTGTGGTAGTCGATTTTCGGATTTATGCCGGCCATGTGAAACATCGCCCACGCCGATATCGCAAAACCAACCGCGGCGAGCCAACGGGCTTGCACCCTTGAAATCAGAAAGCCCACCAGTGGCATCGAACAGATCGTCGCAATCCCACCCGGTGACAGGACCATCCCGGCCGTTTGCGCCGAGTAACCGAGCAATTGTTGCACATAGAGCGGCAACAAGACCGTGGTTCCATACAGGCCGAATCCGAGCACGAACATCATCATCGCTGCGACTGCGAAGCTGCGCTGGCGAAAGAGCCGAACGTCCAGAATCGGATTGCGCTGGCGCCATTCCCACACAACGAACGCGAGCAACGAGAGCGCGGCGATCGCGGAGAGCACGATAATCAGGTGTGAGCCGAACCAGTCGTCCTCCTGGCCCTTGTCGAGCACAAATTGCAGACAGCCGAGGCCAACGACTACGAAGCCGAGACCGGTGTAGTCGATACTTAGGCCGCGCGCCGTTTTGCGTTGTTCCTTGAGGTAAGGAGGGTCTTCGATCATGCGATAGGACAGCATTAGAGAGATGATGCCGATCGGTATGTTGATCAAGAAAATCCAGCGCCAACTGAAGTGGTCAACGATAAAGCCGCCGAGAGTTGGTCCGATCACCGGCGCGAGAACTACCGCCATCCCGTAGACGGCGAACGCCATTCCGAACTGACTAGGTGGAAAAGTGTCGGCCAGGATTGCCTGCTCGCTGGGCTGCAATCCGCCGCCACCGGCGCCCTGCATCACGCGGAAAATAATCAAGCTGGAGAGCGTCGGCGCTATTCCACAGAGAAAAGAACTTACGGTGAAGAGGGCAACGCAGCTCATGTAAAAGTTCTTGCGGCCCAGGCGTCCGGACAGCCAAGCGCTCAGCGGCAGCACCATCGCATTCGCGACCAGGTATGAGGTGAGCACCCAGGTGCTCTCATCGACGCTGGATGCGAGCCCGCCGGCGATGTGGGGCAGAGCGACGTTCGCGATACTGGTGTCGAGCACCTCCATGAAGGTCGCGAGCGTGACGGTGAGGGCGATCGCCCACGGATTGCGCCGCGGTGCGACGCGTACAGCCGCGCCCGGAACAGCGGCACTCATCGCATCCAGACAGAAGGCAACGCAGACATCCCCGGCCGCAGGCGATGGTCGGTATCCTGGCCAGCGAACAAACGAATCCGAACCGGCAGACGCTGCACGACTTTCACGTAGTTGCCGGTCGCGTTCTCGGGCGGAAGCAGACTGTACTTCTCGCCGCTGGCGCCGGCGAGTCCTTCGACGTAGCCGCGGTAGTCTCCGCCGGTCGCATCGACGTAGATCGTCACCCGCTGGCCGGTCCTGATCTTACGAAGCTGCGTTTCCTTGAAGTTGGCGGTGATCCAGATATCGTCCAACGAAACGATCGCGAGCAACTGCTGTCCGGGTTGCACGCGTTGTCCGACCTCGACCGTTTTCTTTCCAACCACTCCGCTGCTTGGGGCGACGACCTTCGTATATTCGAGACCGAGCAAGGCCTGATCGAGGGCGGCTTGCGCCGCGTTTACCCCCGCCTGGCGAGAGGCAATGGCGGTCTTCGCTGAATTGGCGGCCGCCTGGGCGGTTTCGACCGCAGCGTCATCGAGTTCGGCGGCGCTGACTTTCTCGTCGTATTCGGAGTCTGAGACGACGTGCTGAGCCGCGAGCGAGGTGTACCGGTCCGCGTCTTTTTTCGCCTTGTTGTCGGCCGCCTGCGCTTCATCGATCCGGCTGGACGCGGCGTTGTAGTCGGCTCTAGCAGCATTGAGCTGCGCTCTTGCCTGGGCGAGGTTCGCGCGCGCGGTATCGACGATGGCCTGTTCGTCGCGAGGGTCAACTTCGACCAGCAGTTTGCCGGCCTTTACGAACTCGGTGTCACGAACATATACGCGCAGGACGGTGCCGTTGATCCGCGAGCTGATCGGCGCGATATGGCCGTCTATTTGCGCGTCATCGGTGGACTCGTAGCTATCGAGATAGTTCAGCAGGCGCGGGACGCCAACTATCAACGCGACGACGATCGCAAGAAGCGCGAGATATCGCAGCACGCGACTGAACGGGGACCGGCGATGGCCGTCGGAGCCTTGCTTGCGCCGCGATCTCGCGGTGGCGGCGGTATCGTCGTGATTCGGGTCTCCATTGGGGCCGGGTTCAGAGGGCGGTTCATTTCGCAGCGCCGCGAGTTCGTCTTCAAGCAAACGCTCCTGGTCGCGAAGCGCACGGATGCGGGTTTCGAGCTCCTCGGGAAGGACGACGCTCATGGCTGACCCATGATTCGATCAACGTTCTCGCGGACCACCGATCGAATGAGTCGCAGGTGGTCCGGCGAGAATGTTTTCCAACCGAGCGTCCTGAGCGCGGTCGCGCGGCCCACGCTAAAAATCAGTACCTGGCCGAGGATTGCCTGGGTCGCGATGATTGCCCGCGGATCGTCGGGCGCGCGCTTCTGGATAGTTGCCACCAGCCTGGTTGCGGCGGTGGTAATCCGCCGCATCATTCCTTCGTAGAGGATTTCGAAGGCGGCGCCCGGATGTAGCTGCTCGCGCATCACAAAGCTCGCCCAGGTGTCGGCCACGCGCGAGCCGAGCACGAGCGCAGAGAATCGATCGAGCAGTTCGTGCAAGAGCTCGCAGGCCATTTTTCGCGAGACCGCGCGCTGCGCGAGCGCATGGTCGATCTGTTCTATGACGGGAGACAGCTCGCTGCGGCTGCTCTCGACCACGAACTGGGCGGCGGCGCGATACAGTCCCTCTTTGCCGCCGAAGTAGTAGGGAATCGCGGCGAGGTTGGCGCCGGCGGCGTCCGCCAGCATGCGGGTGCTGGCGCCATCGAAACCGTAATCGCCGAAGACCTGCAACGCGGCATCGATCAGTTTCTGCCGGGTGGCATCGCCGCGGTTAGGGCGTGACGTTCGCGGCCATGGTTTCGCCAACGCCGCCTGTCGCATTCTCATAAGAAAGGATCTAATTCAATCGGATGAATCAAGTCAATCGATTGAATACGAATTTTCTTTGGCTCGATCCAGGGAACGCGCCGGGCGCGAACTTCAAAATCGCCTTGACACAGAAAAATCGTTGGGCGACAGATCCGGTGGAGTCCGGTCAGATCGTTTCGGAGGTATCGAAGCCGATGAGTAACAATATTGCGCCTTTCCGCATCGCAGCGACCGACGCCGAGCTCGATGACTTGAAGCGCCGCCTGCGCGCGACACGATGGCCGGAGCGAGAGTGCGTCGATGACTGGTCGCAGGGGTTGCCACTGGCCTATGCGAAGGAAGTCTGCGCGTATTGGCTCGAAAAGTATGATTGGCGAGAACGAGAGGCGCGCCTCAACCGCTTCGCCCAGTTCAAGACGGACATCGACGGGATCGGCATACACTTCCTGCATGTGCGCTCCCCGGAGCCAGGCGCGCTGCCGCTGGTGATGACGCATGGGTGGCCGGGTTCGATCGTCGAGTTTCAAAAAGTGATCGAGCCCCTTACGAATCCCACCGCATTTGGTGGCGAAGCCGCAGACGCGTTCCACGTCGTATGCCCGTCGCTTCCGGGCTATGGGTTCTCGGATAAACCGGCGCGTGCCGGCTGGAACGTCCAGCGCATCGCGCGAGCATGGTCGGAGCTGATGCCGCGTCTCGGCTACAAACGTTACGCCGCTCAAGGCGGAGATTGGGGCGCAATGGTGACTACCTGTATCGGCATCCAGGACCCCGCCAACTGCATCGGCATCCACCTGAACATGCCGATCGCGTTGCCCGATCCCGCGACTCGCGACGATATGACGGAAAAGGAAAAGGCATCGATCGCAGGAATGCAGCACTACAATGATTGGGACTCGGGCTACTCCAAGCAGCAGAGCACACGGCCCCAGACCGTGGGCTATGGGCTCACTGATTCGCCCGCCGGGCAACTCGCATGGATACTGGAGAAGTTCTGGTCATGGACAGATTGCGACGGTCATCCGGAAAACGTTCTTGGCCGCGACGAATTGCTCGACAACGTGATGCTGTATTGGTTGCCGGCCAACGCAGCGTCATCGGCACGTTTGTACTGGGAGAGCTTTCGCTCGCCGCCGATGGATCCGGTGACGATTCCGGTGGGCTGCTCGATTTTCCCCAAGGAAATTTTCCGCACCTCGCGACGCTGGGCCGAGAAGCGTTTCGCCAAGGTCGTTTATTTCAACGAGCTCGCCAAGGGCGGACACTTCGCGGCGTTCGAGCAGCCGGAGACGTTCGTGCGTGAGGTTCGCGCCTGCTTTCGCGGACTCCGATGAAGGCTCATCGCGCGACGCGGGGATGCGTATCGAAATCTCGCGCGATAAGGGCGGAGTCCTAGTCAGGTTGCGGTCATGCCGCCGTCGACGACGAACTCCGCACCGGTGACATAGGAGGCGTCATCGCTGGCCAGGAAGAGCACGAGGTTGGCGACTTCCTCGGGCGTGCCCTCGCGGCCCATCGGCACGGCATTTTTGACGTACCATTCGCGTTGCTCTTTGGGAATGATGTCGATCATCTGCGTCCCGATGAGGCCCGGATGGACCGAGTTGACGCGGATGCGAGCGCCCGCGTATTGAACCGCCGCGGCCTTGGTCAGCAGACGCACCGCTCCCTTGGTCCCATGATAGGCAGTCGAGCCGGTGGAACCGGTGAGTCCCGCGACCGAGGAAATGTTCACGATCGAGCCACTGCCCCGACGACGCATCGCGGCGATGCACTCCTTCATACCGAGCCAAACGCCCTTCTGATTGATGCTGACGATGGCGTCCCAGAGTTCTTCGCTGGTGTCCTCGAGGCCCGAGGTGTTGAAGATGCCGGCATTGTTAACGAGGACGTCGAGGCCGCCGAATTCCCGCTCACACACGGCGACCGCACTCCGCCAGTCGCCTGCGCGGGTCACGTCCAGATGGACCGCGATCACAGCGCGGCCGCTCACATTGATCTCGCGCGCGAGCGCGGAGGCCTGTTCGTCGAGCACGTCGCCGACGACAACCTTCGCCCCCTCATTTACGAACAACCGCGCCTCAGCAGCGCCCTGCCCTCGCGCGCCACCGGAAATCAACGCCACCTTGCCCTTCAGACGATCCATTGATGCATAGCCTCCACGCGTAGATTTCCGTTCGATAGCAGGGGCGTTCTCAATTTGAAAGTCGCCGACAATGATCGCGACTAGCGATATTCGTCGCCGCAATCGCCGATCGCTTTGATCAGGTCGCGCGATTTCGCGAGGACCGTATCGATGGCGGTGCGATCATCGGCGTCGAGCACGAAGCCAAACACGCGCGCATTGTCAGCGATATGCTGAGCGACCCCGAGCCGTGCGCCCACGATCACGCCCGCCACCGCCGGACGATCGAGGATGTAGCGAACGCCAACATTGGCGATACTCACCTGGTGCTTGTCAGCAATCGGTTTCAGAACGCCGAGCAGATCCTGGAACAGCGCCCATCCGCCCCACACATCGATCATGTTGCTGTATTTCTGCAGCGACGCGGTGTTGAGCTCGCCGTGGTGCGGCTTAGGCCGGCCGAGAAATTTCTCCGACAGCAATCCGCCGAGGACAGTGCCATAGGTGAGCAGCGTGATTCCGTGATCGCGGCAGAATGCCGTCATCGCAGCCTCGGGCCGGCGATCGACGAGCGAGTACTGCACCTGGTTCGATACGATGCGGATGCCATGCTCGGTGATGATGCGCAGGCGCTCGGTGTCGAAGTTGGTGAGTGCGAGATGACGAATCTTGCCCTCGTGCTGCAAATCGGCGAGATGTTTGAGCGCATCGAGATAGCTCGCGTCGCCGTAGTCCCACCAGTGAAATTGCAGCAGGTCGAGACGCTCGACGCCCATGCGTGAGAGCGAGCGTCCGATCGCGTCCTCGACCATGCGCCGCGTGATCCGGCCCGGCCGCGGAACCCACTTGGTGAAGGCCTGGAGCTCGGAGAGGCGCTCTGCGCCTTGGCGCGCAGCGAACTCGCGCCGGAACTCTCCGACGAAATCCTCGGCGGGGCCGTAGTGATCGGCGAGATCCCAGGTGGTGAACCCGGCGTCGTGATAGGCAAACATCTCAGCGACGGCGCGTGCGGGATCGATGCGGCCATGCGCGCCGGAGACTTGCCACATGCCGTTCAGGACACGGCATATGTTGAGATCGGGCGCGAACTGGAAGCGGCTCGATGCGGGTAGTGCCATTTTTCGTCTCCGCAATGCTTTGCGGGATACTAGCGCTTTGATGCCGTCGTCGAGAAGTTCGCGGCACGACCTGTCAGGCACGATTCGGTGCTAAGGTGGCACTCACTTAAACGCCAGAGGCGAGGGAGACATCGATGAAAATTGGCGCATTGGTATTTCTCACCGAGCAATCAGGAAATCCGGGTGCAATCGCGCGCGAGGTCGAGAACCTCGGCTTCGAATCGTTCTTCGTCGCGGAACACATGGTGGTGCCGAGCAGTTACACGACGCACTATCCGCGATCGCGCGACGGAAAAGTTCCCGAGTTCTATGCGCGCCTGATCGATCCTTTCGTCGCGCTGGCGATCGCGGCCGATGCGACGACGCGGATCAAAATCGGCACGGCGATCTGCCTGCTGCCGCAGCGCAATGTGATCGAGACGGCCAAGGTGACGGCCTCGATCGATCTCTACTCGAAGGGACGGCTCATTTTGGGCGTCGGCGCCGGATGGTTCCGCGAAGAAGCGCAAGTTATGGGCGTCGATTTCGCGCGGCGCTGGCAGCATCTGCGCGAATCGGTCGAGGCGTTGCGCATGCTATGGAGCGGCGACGATGTCAGCTACGCCGGCGAGATCGTGAAGTTCCCGCCGGTGAAGCTCGGTCCCAAGCCGGTGCAGAAACCGGGGCCGCCGATCTGGCTCGGCGCGCACGATCCCAAGTACGCGCTCAAGAGGGTTGCACGCTACGGCGACGGATGGTGCCCCGGCGGTCTTAGCGTCGAGAAGGCGCGCGAGTGTATCCCGCAAATCAAAGCGATGGCCAAGGAATTCGGCCGCGATCCCAACAAGCTCGAGTTCTCGGTGCTGCTGACGGGAGGCGACGGGCCGAGCGCCGACGTGATGAAGCAATACGAAGAGGCGGGCGTGAGCCGGCTGATCGTCGCCGCATCGGCGGTGTCGGACGACGGCGTCAAGGTGGTGCGCGGACTGGGATCGATAGTCGAGCGCGCCGCGAAGCTATAAGAAGAAGAAAAGGATTGAGCTGAGAAGAACGATGGGCGCACTCACGGATAAATATTGCATCGTAGGAGTAGGCGAGACGCCGCAGATGCGGCCCTCGAACCGCACCACGCTGTCAATGGCGTGCGAGGCGGTCACCAAGGCGATGATGGACGCGGGGCTCGCGGCGTCGGACATCGACGGGATGACCAGTTATCAGGTGGCCGATTCGACATCGTCGGCGCATGTCGCGACCGCGCTCGGGCTGCGGCTCAACTACTGCCTCGATATTTTCGGCGGCGGTTCGAGCACCGAGGCACTGGTCGCGCACGCGATAGGACTGATCGAAGCGGGCTATGCGAAAACGATCGTGTGCTTCCGGTCGATGAACGGGCGCTCGGGGCGCAGGATGGGCGGACAGATTCCCGGCGGACCGATTCCAGTCGCGACCGCCATGGACGACAACCAGTTCAACATGGGATGGGGATGGACGACGCCGGCGCAGCGCTTCGGCATGTCGGCGATGCGCTATCTGCGCGATACCGGATGCACCACCAAGGCGTTCGCGGAGATCGCCGTGGCGCATCGCTACCATGCGAGCCTCAACCCGAAGGCGAGACTTCGCTCGCCAATCACGATCGACGATCATCAGCGCTCGCGATGGGTCGTCAAACCTTTTCGCTTGCTCGACTGCTGCCAGGAGACCGACGTCGCGGCCGCGATCATCGTGACCTCGCGCGAGCGCGCCTACGATCTGCGCCATCCGCCGGTCTTCATCATGGGTGGCTACGCGCGAACGATGACCGAGGCTCCGCAGTGGAACTACTCACGCCCGGTGCTGCATTACGTCGCCGGCAACTACGGATGGAAGCGCGCGTTCGGCATGGCCGGCATCAGTCATAGCGACGTCGACTTCGTCTCTTGCTACGACGCATTCACTTTCACCACGCTGATCCAGCTCGAGGCCAACGGCTTTTGCGGACCTGGCGAGGCGGGCGAATTCGTCAAGGGAGGACGGCTCCAAATCGATCACGAACTGCCAAGCAATCTTTCAGGTGGGCATCTGTCGGAAGGCTATACGCATGGCGTGCAGATGGTGATCGAAAACGTGCGCCAGTTGCGCCATCGCGCCGACGACGCCTGCCCCGAATGGCGCGAAGGCCGCCATACCTACGATCGCAGCAAAGGATGCCGTCAGGTCAAGAACGCGCGAATCTGCTGCGGGATGGCGTGGGGTTGGGAGAACATGGCGAGCTGTCTCATCCTGCGCGGCATCGCCGCGTGAAGTGAAAGGGATTCATCTTATGCCGGTGACAATTGACTATTCGAAACTCCGCATCATTCCCGATCCCGACACGCGCGAATGGTGGGATGCGACGCGCCAACATAAGTATCTGGTGCGCCGATGCAATCGATGCGGTCACAAATGGTTTCCGCCGAACATTCCCGCGTGCAGCAAATGCATGTCGATGGAAATTGGATGGTTCGAGACCGCGGGCAAAGGTGTGATCCATAGCTACGTGGTCGTGGTGCAGCCGATCGTCGGTGCATTCGTCGGCGCGGTGCCTTATGTCGTCGCGGTGATCGAGCTGGATGATTGCAAGGAAGAAGATGGCAGCGTCACGCGCGTCGCGGGCGTGCTGACGAACGACGAGACGGAAGTCGCGATCGGGCTGCCGTGTGAGGTGCTATTCGAGGCGACCAATGACCCGAAGATCGTGATGCCGCGCTGGCGCGTTAGTGGGAGCGCGGAGAATACCTGGAAGTTCAGCGAGTAGTCGCGCTCACGAGGCGCGTCAGATCACGTTGGTTTTTCGGAGGGAGGCGAGCGTCGTATCGCTCACGCCGGCGCGGAGAAGCACTTCGTCGGTGTGCTCGCCCAATCGCGGGGCGCGGCGAGTGTAGGAAAAGTGCGGCGACTGCCCGTCGCTCGCGACGGTGCCGGGGTAGCGCAAATCCCGTCCCAACTCGGGATGATTGATCGTCGCGAAGCTTCCGCGCGCAGCGAAATGCGGATCGTCGAGATTCTCTTCGGGACGCCGAATCGGCGACCACGCGAGGCCGACCGACTGCGCGCGCTTGAAGATCTCATCCGCCGAACGGCTGCCGACAACCTCTTCGAGCAAGTCGTTGCGATAGATCGCGGCCGCGACGCGGTCCTCTTTTTCGAGTTGCGCGAATTCCGGAGTTCCGAGCACGTGCCCGATTCCCACCTGATCGGCAAGCTCCGCGAGCGCGCGCATCTCGCGTTCGAAGGGACTGAGACCGGCGAGCATGAAAACACCGTCGGCACTCTGCGAGAGGCGCACGTGCGTGACGCTGGGCGCGGCGTGACGCGCAGTCTGCCGCTTCACGACTTGCCCGCTGTAGACGTAAGTCGGGATCGCGACCTCGGTACAGGTGTTAACCGCCTCGTGCACCGAGACGTCGATGAACTGGCCCTCGCCGCTGAGTTCGCGGAAGTTGATCGCCGCCATCATCGCAATCGCCGCGTATTCACCGCCGAGGTGATACGAATGCCACATCGCTGGCGCGATCGGCGGAGTATCGTAAACTCCATCATCAGCGGGATCGTAACCGCACACGGCCATGATTCCGCCGAGCGCCATCTGCACGAGGTCGGTTGCTTTGAGGGCGCGATACGGACCGTCGAGTCCGAATGGCGTGATGGTGCATACGATCAAGCGCGGGTTATCTTCGGCGATTTTGCGCCATAGCGGCAGGCGGCGTTCGACGGTCTCGAACTCGCCTGAGAGCAGGACTATATCGGCTTTGGCAGCGAGCGCGGCGAGCACCGGCTGCGCGTCGGCGTGATCTACGTCCAGCGTGACGCTCTTCTTGTTGAGGTTATAGCGCCAGAAAAAAATACTCTGCTCGCTGTCGTTCGAAACGGTCGCGAATGGGCCGATGCGGCGGGACTCCGCACCGTCGCGCGGTTCAAGTTTGATGACCTCGGCGCCGAGTCCCGCGAGCAGCAGTGCCGCGTAGTCGCCCAACTGGTTGCCGATTTCCAGAATCGTGAAATTGGCGAGCGACGAGCCGAGGTTGCCGTTGTGATTTAGATCGCTCAAATCACACCGTCCTCAGCGAGCGACGCCATCTCAGCTGCGCTGAGGCCGACCAGCTTGCCGTAAACGAAGTCGTTGTCCTCGCCCAGCTTGGGAGCGGCGCGGCCTGTTGGTCCGCCGACGCTGGCGGGCGATCGTGAAAGCTTGGCCGGGAATCCTTCGACGGGCCAAGTCCCGATTTCGCTGTGCGGCAGATCGACGTAGTAGCCGCGCGCCCTCAGCTGAGGATCGAGGTCGAACCGATCCGGCGCCTTCTGCACGACGCCAGCAGGAATCCCGCGAGCCTGCAAACGATTCATCAGATCGTAGCGGTCGCGTCCGATAGTGAAGGTGGTGAGGTTCTCGTCGAGTTCGTCTTCGTTTTGTTTGCGTCCGGCCGCGCTCGCGAAACGCCGATCGAGCGCCCACTCCACAGAACTCATCTCCTCGATCAGCGCGCGCCACTGCTCATCGGATTGAATCGAAAGCGCAATCCAGTTGTCGTCGCCGGCGCAGCGATAGGCACCGTGCGGCGACCAATCGCGAAATGGCATCCGGTTTCCGTAGCGCGCGGTGGGCTTGCCGGTGAGCTGATGCTCGATGACCGAGGTACCCGACAGCATCAGGCCCGTCTCGCTCTGCGACATATCGATGTAGCATCCGGCGCCGCTCAGGCGTTGGCGACGAATCGCCGCCATCAGCAGGATCGCGCCAAAATAACCGGGCGAATGATCGAGATACGAATAGCCCCACCCGGCGGGCGGATGCGGCTCAGGAAGACCCGACAGGAACGTCAGGCCCGAGAAGGCCTGCGCGGTGGGACCATAGCTGACGTAATCCTTGTACACGCCCGCCTTACCCACGCCGGTGGTTTGCATATAGATGATGCGCGGATTGATCTTGCGCAGTTCCTCGTAGCCGAGATTCCACTTGTCCATCTGGCCGGGACTGAAGTTCTCGCAGATCGCGTTGGCGTCGCGCACCATCCGCCGCAGCAGGTCGCGCCCCTTCGGATGATTCAAGTTGAGGGTGATTCCGTACTTGCCGGGATTGGTGTTGTTGAAGTAAGCGCCGCGATCGAAATTGTTGCGAGTGCCGTGTCCCTGCGTCACGCCCTGGCTGCGACCGCCGTCGGCGCGTGCGTGATCGGGCGCGAACGGCGGCGTGTAGCGGATGAAATCGATCGCCTTGCGCTCGCGCCATTCGATCCGAATCACTTGCGCGCCGAAGGTCGCCAGCAGCCGGGTCGCCTGCGGCCCGACCTGCAGCCAGGTCAGATCGATGACCGTCACGCCTTCGAGCGCTCGTCCGCCTTTCGCTTGGCCGTTGCTCATCACTCTAACCGGTACTCGAAATCGAGGTCCGCGTTCAAGCGAGAGAAACTGATGAACCTTCAGGAAATTCCGGCGTCGCGGAAAAACGCGCGCATCGCGTCGAGGAGCGCGCGCGGATTATCGCCTTGCACGTTGTGCCCCGATTTCTCGACCGTTACGGATCGGCCATCGGGCAGCGAGCGCGCGAACTTCTCGGCGGCGGCGTCGGTGAGGACATCACTGAGCGCTCCGCGCACGACCAGCGTAGGACATTTGATCTTCGAAACTTCCGACGCGAGCTGCGCGCGATCCTCGTTGAACGAGCGCATCGCGTCGTCGGAACGCCGCCGCTGATCGTGCTTGAACATCCATTTGCCAGCCGGCGTCTCGCGCAGGTTGTAGTGAAGGCTTCGGCGCAACACCGCGGGATCGCGCAGCGAATTGAATTTAACCGCGCGTTCCAGGAACGCCTGCGGCGAGTCGAGTTCGGGAGTGGCCGCGAAGTCTCGAATCCGCTCCGCGCCGGAGGCGCTGATATCCGGCGCCACATCGACGATCACCATCGCGCGCATCCGATCGCTATGGCGTGTCGCATAGGCGATTGAGTTGAGACCGCCCATCGATTGCCCGACCAGGATCGGACGCTCCAATCCCATCGCATCGATGAAGCCCTCGATATCGCAAAGATGAGCCGCGATCCGATAGTCGATGACCGGTGACCATTCGCTGTCGCCATGACCGCGCTGATCGAGCGCGATGCAGTGGAAATCCTGGCGCAATGCGAGGCAGCACAAATCCCAGGTATGCGCGGTCAGCGCGCCGCCGTGCAGAAACAACATCGGCGGCAAATCCTTGCCGCCCCAATCGAGATAATGCAGCCGCATTCCGCCGACCTGCGTGTAATGCCCCTGCGGCAGCACGACTTCGTCAAAGCTGAACCCGGCGCGCACGGCGGTGGTCGCAAGGTGCTCGCGATATTCGTCGGCGGAAAGGCTCATGGCGAAAACAGGCTCCTGCACCAGGTTGCAATCCCGCTTTAGCATGAACGGCGCGGCAATGCTGCATTTGCGAAAACGCGGCGGCTATGCGGCAGGGGAATGTTTGCGGCCGCGGCCGACTTCGCTACTGTCGACGCGGAAGGCGTATCCGCCCGACTTGAATGCGAGGCCGCGATGAGCGAGATCAACCTTCGGCACGGGATCTTTCTGCCGCCGTTCCATCCCAACGAGGAGAACCCGACCCAGTGCCTCGAGCGCGATCTCGATCTGATGGCGTGGCTCGACAAGCTCGGCTTTCACGAGGCGTGGA
>PNBD01000132.1 GCA_003135855.1 Deltaproteobacteria bacterium | reverse complement strand
AAGGACTCGCACATCAACCAGCAGGTGCTGATCCTCGCCTTCGGCGAGCAGTGGCAATCGCAGGTAGCAGCCTTCGGCCGCGGTCTTTCTTCCGGCGGCGGCGGCAGCCAGTAGTCGACCAACCGTAGGCGGAAATCCTGATCGCTCGTACGCCGGATCGTCGGCGCATCAAAAGAAAAACTGCAAGAAAAGCCAGCTTCTACGATCTTACAAGTAGAGGCTCAAACTATAGTTGCCCAGGGCGGGCTGCCAGACGCCGGACGTGCAGGCCCATGCGCGCGTGGCGCAAGGATGGCGTGCGGAGCCCGGCCCAGGCACGACCAATCTCGGCGGGAGGCAAACGCCATGGCGACATTCCTAATACTGCTCAGCGCGATCATCGTGTCCACGATCGCGGTTGCATTCGTGTTAAGCCGTCACGCGCGGGAAGACTCGACGCGTGGTAAAATCCGAGGCGCGCTTCGATTCGTCAGCGGACCGTTCCCGCTCTCAATCGCTTTTCACGTCACCATATTGCTTCTGCTGATAATTACCGTGCATGAAAGCCGCGGCCGCGAGTTGATCATGGTGAACCTCGAGGCCGGCGGCGGTGGCGGAGGCAGTGAGATGCAGAATCTCGATTTGCCCGAGGTGCCGATGCCCGAGATGGCGCCCCAGATGGACGAATCGCCACACGCGGTTGACACATCAAAAATGAACGCGCTGGCCGATAGCTACGTTCGCGCGCCAAACGGCAGCGGAATCGGAATCGGCGGTGGCGGCGGAATCGGCACTAGCTATGGCCGGGGGATCGGCAACGGCTTCGGCGGATACATCGGCGATCTCCGCCGCAAGGGTCTCGATGTGGCAATCGTGATCGATGGCACTGGCTCGATGCGACTGATCATTGAGGACGTCAAGGCGCGCATGAACCAAATCGTCCTTGCGATTCATCGATTGGTTCCGATCGCGCGTTTCGGAATCGTCGTGTACGGCGGACATGGCGAGACGATCGACATGCAGCCTTTCACGCTCTCGCCGGTCAAGCTGCAGGCATTTCTCGACGGCGTTCAGGCCAAAGGCGGCGGCGAATGGGAAGAGGACACTCTCGATGGACTTCGAACTGCCGTGGACAAAATGGATTGGCGGCCATACGCGCACAAGGTGATCGTCCTGGTCGGCGATTCGCCGCCAGCCAAGGCTGACTTTCAGCCGATTCTCGCGTTGATCAAAAAATTTCGCGACGAGAATGGGATCGTGAACACGATCGATGTCGCAGCCGAGGAGCACGAACGATTCGAGCGCGCGTTCTGGATACGAATACATAACGAGATACCGGAAACGATTTCACCGTTGCCGGAGTTCTATCGACAAACGGAGTCCGCATACACGGTGCTCGCGAAAGCCGGCGGCGGCTCGATGAAGAGCCTCAGCCACGAAGCAAAGATCAATCAGCAGGTGCTGGTGCTCGCATTCGGCGACAAATGGGAAGAACAACTGAAGTTCTTCAGCACCAGGTAACTCTTACGTTCCAGGTACTTTTTGATCGAGGTTGCTTTTGCGCAGATAGATAGTTGTGGCCTTGACGCCCGATGACGGCGGCGCTGGAAAAACATCAGCGTGGTCGCGATGACTGTGATCCCCGCTCAACCGGCGAGCGGAAGAAACCATGATCGGCGCCGAATGCGGTCCGCGGCAACCTTTCACTCAGCCTGAAGAAATTCCGTATTGCTGCGTTTCGTGTTAGCAGCGCTCGAGAGCTTCATTCGGCCTGGTTTGGTTTCGGCGCGTTGGTGCCCTGCCCTTGACTTCTGCTCCAGACGGAATAGGGACAAACGGGAAGAGTAAGTCCGAGAGGAGGGACAGGTGTCTGAGCTTGCCTATTCCAGTGCGATCGCAATCGCCAAGAAGATTCGCCAGCACGAGATGTCGAGTAGAGAAGCCGTGGATTATTTCCTGGCGCGGATCGAGAAGCTTGATAAGGGCATCAATAGCGTCGTGACTCTCGACGCCGAGCGGGCCCGAATCGATGCGGACGCCGCTGATGCCGGCTTGGCGCGCGGTGAAGTCCGCGGGCCTTTGCACGGCGTGCCGATGACGATCAAGGATTCTTTCCAAACTGCCGGAATGCGCACCACCTCGGGCGCGCCGGAGCTGGCTGAGTTCATACCGCAAGAGGACGCGTGGCCGGTCGCGCGTCTGCGCGAAGCCGGAGCTATTATTCTCGGTAAGACGAATCTTCCAATCTATGCGGGCGACTTACAAAGCTACAATGAAGTCTTTGGCACGACGAACAATCCCTACGACCCGTCGCGCACCCCAGGCGGCTCATCCGGCGGCTCGGCCGCGGCGCTGGCGTGCGGGTTTACGCCGCTGGAACTAGGCAGTGATATTGGCGGCTCGATTCGTCTGCCATCTCACATGTCGGGCGTTGTAGGCCATAAGCCGAGCTATGGAATCGTACCAGCACATGGACAGATCCCCGGTCCGCCAGGGTCACTAACTCTCGCCGATCTCGCCGTGGCTGGGCCGATGGCGCGCAGCGTGGAAGATCTCGAACTCGCGCTCGATATCATGGCGGGCCCTAATCGCTGGGAGCGTCCGGCCTGGCGACTGAAATTGCCGTCGCCACGTCGTAAGGCGCTCAAACAGTACCGAGTAGCCGCTTGGCTTGATGATCCAGCTTGTCGGGTGGAACCGGAGGCGCGCGACCTTCTGGAGAAAGGCGTGCAGACGCTTGCCGCCGCAGGTGTAAGAGTCAACTACGAAGCGCGCCCGGCGTTCACGTTGGAAAAGGTGGCGGATACATTTTTCGCGCTACTCCAAGCTGCGCTGTCAGGTGGAGTCGCTCGCGACCGGATCGAGCACTACGCCGCTACAGCAGGCGAAACGCCAGCCGCACGTACGCGCCGGCTATTGGCGATGCGACATCGCGAATGGTTGAGTTACAACGAACGACGCTTGCAGATGCGCAAACGTTGGGAAGAGTTCTTTACAAAGTGGGACGCCATCCTGATGCCCGTGATGCCCTGTCCCGCCATTCCGCACGATCATTCTGAGCCGATGGCCAGCCGGACCGCGCTTGTAGGAGGTGAACAGCGACCCTATTGGGACCTTACTACGTGGATGGCTCCGGCGGGCGCGTGCTATTTGCCAGCGACGGTGATTCCAGTAGGTCGCTTGAGTAACGGCTTACCGATCGGCATTCAGATTGCTGGACCCTACCTCGGGGACCGTACGACACTTGATCTAGCTAAGCGCTTCCTCGCGCTGGTCGGCGACTGTCCACGACCGCCCGGCTTCTGAAGAAGAGCAGTCAATCGTCAAGGAAATCCGCTAGCATCCGAGCGCTCGACCTCCGTATATTGCGCTGACAGGCAGTGGACGGATGACAGGGAAATCGGTGCGAGCAACCGGAATCTCGCTTCTCGCCATTGCGGTCGCGCTGATGATCATCGCGATCGCCGGATGCGCGGGCAGGCAGCAATCGAGTGCGCAGCCGCAGAACGAGCAAACCGCTTCTAACTCGTCATCGCGGCGGGTCGAGGGATTGTGCAACTTGCCGGACGCGCCGCCGGCGGATTTAGCGCACAAGCCGGGCTATCGGCAGTTCGCTGTTTCGGTAACCGATGCGTCAGGACGGCTGGTCTCGGGGCTGAAGCAAAAGGATTTCGTCGTTCATGAAGAATCGCAAAGTTTTCCGGTCGCTTATTTTCGGGAGAACAAGAATGGCGAGCCGCTAGCAATCGCGCTGGTAGTAGATACCTCGGGCAGCATGACGCCCAAGTTGCCGACAGTTGAAAAGTCGCTCGGCAACCTGGTGGAGAACCTGAATCGATGCGACGAAGTGATGCTGATGGCATTCAGTAGTCGTCCGTTTCTGCTGCTGCCGTTTTCCACCAATCATAAGCTCGTCGCCACGAGAATCGGGCTTTTCCATGCGTATGGTCAGACCGCGCTTTACGATGCAACAAAGGCTGCCTTGCAAAGTCTGGCGGATGCCGACTATCCGAACCGCCGCCTCATTCTGATCACGGACGGGATGGACAACGCCAGTGCTGCAACCCAAGAGCAGGTTGTAGCGGAGGCCAGGAAGGATGATGTCCCGATCTATGCGGTCGGTATCGGCGATCCGAACGCAAATGGCAGCAGCGCTAAGACCATCGGACCGTTCACTGTGACCGGTCCTGTCCTTGACCGGGTAGACGCCAAAAGTCTGGAGGCTCTTACCGCGGCGGCAGGCGGTCGAACCTTCATCGTATCCGGCACGGCCGAGGACGGTGGCAACGGCTTCATGAACGCGATCTCGACGATCGCCGACACGATTGGCCGGGGATATTCGATCGGCGCAGTTCTACCGAACGATGCCGCGCTAGCCGAGGTGAAGGTCGCGGTCGTGAATCGGCCCGATTTGGTTGTGCGAGCGGATTTGATCGCAACCGAATGAGAGCCGCCGTCTCGTCACATCAGTTCAACAACGGTAAGAGAGCTGATGCGAGCGGCTCGCGCTTTCGCCGAGACGCGTCAAGGTTGTGTCTTCCCCGATCGCCGTAGCGCCTGACTCCGCGGTTGTACGTGCCGTTGATGCTCCCGTCGGTGAACGCCGAGCCCGAAGACTCGGACATCGACGGTGACGCGGCGGTCTGATCCGCGGCCATGCAGCCACACGCGCAAACGGCGGTCACCAAACACATGATCGCTAGACTCCGGCGACTCACGACTGCTTTTTTTAGCATCGGAGCGTCACTTAAAGCTCATAAAAAGATCTTATTCAGCGCGGCCGCGGGCGCGATCGGTTCGCTCAATTCGTTTTTGATAATATCGTAGATCGAGCGTTGTCTTTTCACGTCGCGAGGCGGCGAAACTCGAGGCGACGCACTGGAACCTGGTCCGCAGATTCAGATGAACAGATCTATGAATTATTTCAGGCTGCGCCCGCGCAACTATCTCGGGCCGCGTGCGCGCCGACTCCGCCAACCAGCGAGGCAAGTTTGAATTTTGCATTCCTGCGGGCCAGGAAGGGCCCGGCCGCATCGTTTGCGCGAGATATTGAGGAACCGATCCGCGCCGAACTGTTCAGCATCGAGCGCCTCGAACAGCATGGCGAGACCCTCGCAGTTGCCCAGCGCGTAACGGACCGCCCCGGCGCCGGACGACCGATGGCGCCGCGGATACGTGCCAATGCACGGGTGCTGCTCGAAGTGTATCGCGGCACCGCCGCCGCAATCCGTGAAGAACGCGCGATCACTCCCGCGGCCGAATGGCTGGTGGATAACTTTCACGTCGTCGAGGAGCAGATTCGCGAAATTCGCGACGACCTGCCGCGCGGCTTCTACCGCCAACTGCCCAAGCTGGCGGACGGCCCGCTGGAAGGCTATCCGCGCGTCTTCGGAATCGCGTGGGCCTTCGTCGCGCATACCGATAGCCATTTCGATCCGCAGACGCTCACCGGGTTCGTGCAGGCCTACCAGCGCGTTCAACCGCTGACGATCGGTGAGCTATGGGCGGTCGCGATTACGCTCAGGATCGTGCTGGTGGAAAACCTCCGGCGTTTGGCGGCGCGTATCGCGGAGGAGCGGAGGGCGCGTCATCAAGCCGACGCGCTCGCCGATCGGCTGCTCGGAGACGGCGGCCGCGAGGCCGAGCCCGCCGCATCCGTCTTGAAAGCGTTGGATCGATCGCCCCTGTCGCCGGCCTTCGCGGTGCAGCTGGTTCAACGCTTGCGCGATCAGGATCCCAAAGTGACGCCGGCGCTGCTTTGGCTCGATCAAAAGCTGCGGGAACAGCACACCACCGCCGACGAAATCGTCCGCGCGGTGCATCAGGGGCAGGGCGCGACCAACGTGTCCGTGCGCAACGTGATCACCAGCATGCGCCTGATGTCAGAGGTCGATTGGGCGGTGTTCTTCGAGAGTGTGAGCGTGGTCGATGCGGTCCTGCGGGCCGACAGCGACTTCGGCGCGATGGATTTCCCGACCCGGGATCGCTACCGGCATGCAATCGAAGAACTCGCGCGCGGTTCGGGACATACCGAGATCGAGGTCGCTCAACACGCGATCGCGGCGGCCAAGCGCGCCGCGCCGGAAGGCCCCAATCGCGATGGCGCGACTGCTCGCCGCGAACGTGACCCCGGCTATTACCTGATCTCGCGCGGGCTGCATGCGATCGAGAAAGAACTCGGATTTCGCGCACCGGTTCGCGACTGGATAGCGCGCGCTAACGCGGCGGCAGGAATCATCGGTTATCTCGGAACGATCGCGGTCGTCAGCGCGGCGATCCTCGCCGCGGTGCTATTCGCGATCGCCGGGACTCACCTCTCCGAGCGGACTCTATTCATCCTGGCGATGGTCGGAATAATCCCGGCGATGGACGCCGCGGTGACGATCGTCAATCGCGCCGTCACGATTTTTATCGGCCCAGCCCCGATTCCCGCGCTCGAGCTTCACGACGGAGTGCCGGCAAACCTGCGCACGATGGTCGTGATGCCCACGTTGCTGACCACGCAGGCGGAAATCGAGGAGCAGGTCGAGCGTCTGGAGGTCCACTATCTCGCGAGCCCCGACGGCGAGTTGCGTTTCGCGCTGCTCTCGGACTGGTGCGACTCCGCGACTGAAAGTGCGGTCGGTGACGACGAGCTGCTCGGCACGGCCGTCGCCGCGATCGCGCGCCTGAACCAGCGTCACGGACCGGCCCCGGACGGGGACGGGCGATTTATGCTGCTTCATCGGCGACGAGTCTGGGACGAGGCGGAAGGAAAGTGGATGGGATGGGAGCGCAAGCGCGGCAAACTGCATGAGCTGAATCGATTGCTCCGCGGCGCGACCGATACCAGCTTCATCGGAGTGGATGGCCGTCCGCCGCTCGTCCCCGCCGGCGTCCGCTACGTGATCACCCTCGACGCCGACACCCGGCTGCCGCGCGGGGTGGCCAAGCGGCTGGTCGGCAAGATGGCTCATCCGCTCAACGCTCCGCGCTTCGACGCACAGTGCGGCCGCGTGGTCGAAGGATACGGGGTGCTCCAGCCACGCGTCACGCCGTCGCTGCCGACCGGGCGCGAGGGATCGATTTATCAGCGCGTGTTCTCGAGCGCGAGCGGAATCGATCCGTACGCGTTCGCGGTCTCCGACGTCTACCAGGATCTGCTCGGCGAAGGCTCGTACAGCGGCAAGGGAATCTATGATGTTGACGTCTTTGAGGCGGTACTGAGCGGGCGGGTTCCCGACAACACGCTTCTAAGTCACGATCTTTTCGAGGGCACCTTTGCACGGTCGGGATTGGTCTCCGACGTTGAGGTGGTGGAAGAATTTCCGTCACGTTACGACGTTGCCGCCGCCCGGCAGCATCGATGGGCGCGCGGCGACTGGCAACTGTTGCCGTGGATTTTGGGGCGCGCGCACGCGGCCAGCGTGGATCGCGGCCGCACGATCGCTCGCGATCCCCGCTCAACGATTCCAGCCCTAGGCCGCTGGAAGATGATCGACAACCT
>PNBD01000034.1 GCA_003135855.1 Deltaproteobacteria bacterium | reverse complement strand
CCTATCGCATGATGAAGCGCGGACTCGCGCTCGATTTTGTCCATTTCCACGCGCATCCTCTCGTATCCTCGGCCAGCCGCGAGAAGGCCGCCGACCTCGCGACGCATCTCACGCGCTACCAGGCGCGCTCCACCTTGATGCAAGTACCGTTCGGAAATCTCCAGCGAGAAATCGTCGCCAATACGCTCCGGCCGCTGCGCGTCGTGCTGTATCGGCGTTTCATGTTGCGCATCGCCAGTGCGCTGGCCGAGCGATCGCACGCGACCGTTCTCGTCACCGGCGAAAGCCTCGGACAGGTGGCGTCCCAGACGCTCGAGAACATGGCGGTGATCGAAAAGGCCTCTTCGTATCCGATCATGCGGCCGCTAGTCGGGATGGACAAAAGTGAAATTGTCGATCAGGCGCGCCTGCTCGGCACTTTCGAAACGTCGATTCTTCCCGATCAGGACTGCTGCACTCTGTTCGTACCGGCGCATCCCGAGACGCGCGCGCGAATCGAACAGGTCGAGGCCGCCGAATCGCGCTTCGACATTCCGCGCATGATCGCAGATGCGGTCAAGAGCACCGAAGTCGAACGCTTCTACTTTCCGCCACGTCGCATCGGCGCCGCCGCAGCGAGAGACGCCGAAACATCGCACTGATCGCGCGCAGGTTTCGATGAAGAAACAGATGCGCCAATCGAGCGTACCGCTCGTCGCGCGCTTTGTTCACTTGCCAGCGGAGCGGCGCTATAGTCCGGCGGGTAAGGTGCGACGCAAATGTTCCGCGAACTCAATTACCTGAAATGCAAAACCTACCTCGGCTGGTGTGAGACCAGTGACAAAGCGGTGCTGATCGATCCGCTACGGGACAAGATCGAGCGCTACCTGGCGGTCCTCGCTTATCGTGGATTGAAGCTGGACCTGATTATCGATACGCACACGCATGCCGACCATCGCAGCGGCGCCTTCGAACTCGGCGAATTGACCGGCACACCAGTCGCGATGCATCGCCGTGCACCGGCGCCGCACGTCAAAATTCACGTCGAGGACGGCCAGGTCATCAAGGTTGGTGATCTTGCGATGCGCGTTCTGTACACGCCGGGGCACACCCCCGACTCGATCAGCCTCTACGCTGAGAATCGTGTTTTTACGGGCGACGTTCTGCTGATTCATAGCACCGGCCGCTGCGATTTTGCAGGTGGCGATCCGGCCGAGTCATACGACTCGATCACGTCCAAGCTCTTTACGCTGCCGGACAGCACGATTTTATTCCCCGCGCACGATTATCGCGGACATACCCAGTCCACGATAGGTGAAGAGAAGCGCTCGAATCCGAAATTGGCCGGCAAGACTCGCGACGGTTATATCAATTTGATGAACAATCTAGGGCTGCCGTTGCCCGAAGGAATCCAGGAAGCTCTGCAGCCCAATCAGAGCGACGTCGATTCTTCCGCGCTCGCATTTCCGAATCTCTCGCAACTCAATAGCGTCCGGCAGATGAACGCGCGCGAGCTTCACGAACGGATCAAATCCGGTGAGCCGCCGGTTCTGATCGACGTGCGCGAGCCCGACGAGNNCTCACGGCGATCAAGGATCGCGAGATCGTGACGATTTGCCGGGTTGGCGTTCGCAGTACTACTGCCGCCGCGATTCTGACCGGGCTCGGATGCGAGCGGGTGTCGAATCTCAAAGGCGGGATGCTTGAATGGAACGATGCTGGCCTGCCGGTCGAACGATAAGAATCTGCCGACCGAGCGTCGCGACGTCGCGATATTGTCGTTGTGAGTGATGAAATGAAAATTCCGCTCAAAGTTGCCGAACTCGATCACGTGGTGCTGCGATGCCGCGATCAGAAGCGCGCACTGGATTTCTACACGCGCGTGCTCGGCCTGGTCGAGGAGCGGCGCATCGATCAGATCGGGCTGATCCAGCTTCGCGCCGGCAGCAGCATGATCGATCTGGTCCCCGCGACGGACGCGCGCGTCGAGGGCGGCCTCAACGTCGACCACATATGCCTCGGCGTCGAGGCGGCGGACATGAACGAAGCCGCGCGCTACCTGCGCGGTCTCGCGGTCGAGGTGATTGGAGAACCCGCGATGCGTTACGGCGCACGCGGCATGGGCCTCTCGATTTACATCCGCGATCCCGAAGGCAACGTCGTCGAGCTCAAGCAACTCCCCGCACCGGCCAGCACGCGCGGCTAGCGGCGGGTCGCACGGCGCGCTTCTTTTCTGCTAAGCAGGACTCTCTCATCGACGGTTGACGGGCCAAGGTCCGCCAATTGCTGGAACTTGTTTTTGATGAGCGCAACACTAGAATCGATCCGTTTGACGCTCGCGGGGAGGCGAGTTCCGACGATGACCAAATCCAGAATTCAGGCCAGGGGCATCATGCTCGCGACCGCCGCGATCTGCGCGATGTTCGTCGCAGGATGCACGGGCAAGACGCCGCAACGCACCGCGGAGAATTATCTGAGCAATCTCAAGATGTACAACTATCCGGCTACCTACGACGCGATGTCGCATCAGGACAAAGTCGATCGCACGATGGATCAGTTTCTGACCGATATTCCAATGGCGCCGGACGTGAACAAGGACTGGTTCAAAGGGATGCTCCGCGCCTACGACTACCAGGTCGGTGACGCGAAGGTTGATGGCGACAAGGCCAACGTAACGATCAAAGTCACGCGGCCCGATCTGAAGCTCTGGGAGCGGACCGTCGACGCGTCACTCAGCGGCGATAAAACTCCCGACAGCGAAGCTCAGAAAAATCTCGAACAGAAGACCTACCCGACGGTCACTTACGACGACAATATGGCGATGGTTCAGCAGGGCGGCGAATGGAAGCTGCTGGTCAATTTTCCGTTCCGGCAAAACATCGTCAAGGAACACAAAGAGGCGCTCGACCTCTATCACAAACATGATTACGACAAGGCGGCCGCGGCCTACCAGAAAATTCTCGATGAGCTCGATAAGGAACCGGCCACCGGCAACGCGGGACTGAAATTCCAGTACGGCAAGGAGCTCGCCGATATCCAGAATATTCAGAAGCAGATTCCGGAAGCGCAGGCCTACATCCCGAAGATCGCGCTGAGCGACGTGGACATGAAGATGTCGGCATCTCGGATGCCGGGAATCTTCGGCAAAATGACCAACACCGGTGACAAGGCGATCGACGAACTGCAAATGACCGTCACGTATTCCGAGGGCAAGGGCAAGAAAAAGAAGGACGTTTTTACCGAGGTGCATACGCCGGTCGCGACGCCGCTCGAGTTCATTAATTTTATGCGGCCGGTCCTGCCCTTCGTTCCCGGCGAGACGCGCAACTTCGGCTTCAGGCTGACGGCGCCCGCCGACGTTCAGCAGAAGGCGACGCCCGACTTGAACGTCACGGCAGTCGTTTTCACGCAGTCGTCAGCGCCGCTGCCAAAGCCGGCCGCTCCATCGCCGACGCCCGGTGCGTCACCGGCGGCGGGAGCCTCGCCCGCCGCGGCCGCATCGCCCGCGGCTTCCGCCGCGCCAGCGCCAGCCCCGTCGGCGGCTGCGCACTGATCTGCTGAAATTTTCCAGCGTCGAGCCGCGTCTGCGCATCGGGTTATCCCGATGCCAGGCGCGGTTTGCTATTGTTCAGGAATTGATGGGAACAGTCTGAATTGTCGATCAAGCTGACGATCGCGATCCCGACTCATAACCGCGCGGCCACGGTGCGCGATACGCTCGCGAGCATCGCCGCGCTCGCGCTGCCCTCCGATCTCGACGCGGACTGCCTCGTCATCGACAATGCTTCGACCGACGAGACGGCCGCCGCAGTCGATAGTTTTGCCCGCGATTCGCGGCTTCGGATGCGTCGCGTATTCGAGCCGCGCCTCGGCTCCAGCTTTGCGCGCAATCGGGCCGTGGATGAAACTCGATCCGAACTCCTGTTTTTTATCGACGACGATGCGATCGCCGAGCAGGATTGGGCCATCAGACTTTTCGACGCGATGCAGCGCCGCAGTCTCGACGTCGCTTGCGGGATGGTGCTGCCACGATGGCTGTCCGAACCGCCCGCTTGGCTTGGGACGAGTCTCTGGGTCAAGCTCGCGGTGCACGATCAGCGCGCGATCGCGAGTGCCCCTGCGGAATCAGCCGAGAGGCTGGCGAACTATTTCAGTGCGAACGTCGGATTCAGACGCTCGGCGTTCGAGCGCTTCGGCAAGTTTCGCGAAGACCTTGGGGTCGTGGGCGGGAATCCAATCTCAGGTGAGGACACGGAACTGTTCGAGCGCATCATCGGACGCGGCGGCACGATGGGATTTGCGCCCGATGCGATCGTGCATCACATGATCCCGCGCGAACGGATGACGCGCGCGTATCTGCGCCGCAAGAGTTTTGCTTACGGCGTCGGCAGCGCATTCGCGGGCGGCCGCAATCACAATCGCCCCGACAAGCTGGTAAAAAATGCAATCAGGATGATTGCCGCGATGTCGCGCGGCGATTCCGAGCGTGCGATCTATCATGAACTCGAATGCGCCAATTTCTTCGGCTACTGGCGCGGCCGCCTACTGAAGCGTTAGATCCGCGGCGGGAATGTTTCACGTGAAACATTTTTTTCAGTCGTCTCATCTGCATTCTGCACGGCCCTGATTTGCGAAGCATCGCGGAATCCCGCTGAAACCGGATGCTCGTTCAAGGATACTCCGTCGCGAATGTTTCACGTGAAACATNNCAGGAGAACGAAACGCGAAAAGCGTAGCGGCGGCGAATCGAAAATCGGGTAATTCGATTCTCAACCCGTTACGAACGACAGCATCGCCTGCTCGTGAATCCGCGCCAGATACGGAATCAACTCCAGCGTGCCCAGTTCTGCCGGCGTGACCCATCGATGATCCACGTGCTCATTTGGCCGCAGCTGCAATTTCTGGAACACCGTCAGCCGGCACGCGTAGAGCGCCTGCAAATATGGCTCGGCGACCATGCTGTGCAGGCCGAGCAAGCGATCGATCGCGATATCGAGCGCAGTCTCTTCCTTCACTTCGCGCCGCAGGCATTCCTCGAAACTCTCGCCGACTTCGAGATGCCCGCCCGGCAGGTCCCAACTGCCCGGGCAATACGGCATCGTGGGCGCGCGCTTGAGAATCAGCAGGCGTCCACGATTTGCGATCACGGCGTGAATCCCGACGTAGAATTGCTGCTCGGCCATCGCAATTAAACTACCGGCAGGTCCGTCGCGCCGCCATCGATTGTCGATTTTCGTTCGACAAGGCTAGGATTCGATTCGCCGGAGGACCACCCGCATGAAGAAGGCTGATTTCTATCGCAACGCGCGCCGCGATTTGACAGGACCGCTCGACGGCGTGCGCGTGATCGACGCCACCACGAGCTGGGCCGGTCCGATGTGCGCGTGCATACTCGCCGATCTCGGCGCCGACGTAGTCAAAGTCGAGGCGCGCGAAGGCGAAGTCTCGCGCCGTATTCCGCCGTTTCTGTCCGGCCACGACCAGCAGATTAGTTTCGCGCAGGCGACGGTGAATCGAAACAAGCGCAGCCTCACGCTCGATCTCCGCCGCCCCGAGGGCCGCGATCTGTTTCTGAAACTCGCGCAGCGCTCCGATATCATTGTGCAGAATTTTCGCCCCGGCACTTTCGCCAAATGGGGAATCGGCTATGAAGACGTCCGCGCGGTCAAACCGGACATCGTTTACGTTTCGATCAGCGGCTACGGGCAATTTGGCGAGATTCACGATCGCGTCGCATACGATCCGCTGGCGCAGGCGATGAGCGGTTTCATTTCGATGAACGGCACGCCGGACGGGCCGCCGGTCAAGGCGCCCACCTGGATTTGCGACGACCTTGGCGGCCTGCATGGCGCGATTGGCGCGCTGTCAGCACTGCGCCATCGCGATCGCACCGGCGAAGGACAGCACGTTGATGTCGCAATGCTCGACGCGATGATGTTCCAGTCCAACGGGTTTCTCACCCTCGGCGCGATGGGCCTTGAGCTCAAACGAATGGGCAACGAGATTCCGTTTGCGGTCCCGACCAACACCTACCAATGCCGCGACGGGCTGGTGATGGCGGGTGTGTTGCTCGATACGCATTGGAAAGTGCTCGCGCGGATGGCGGGCCGCGACGACCTCGCCGATGATCCGGACTACGCGACGATTCCCGGCAGAATGAAGAATCGCGCGGTGTGTGATGCGATGTTCGCGAATTGGTGCGGTGCGCGGACGGTCGAGCAGGCGGTGAATGAATGCGCGGAAGTTGGAATCGCGTGCGCGAAGGTGCGGACTTACGCCGAAGCGGCGTGCGATCCGCACACACACGAACGCGATATGCTGCAGGATGTCCCGCAGGAGGACGGTAAGACTGCACAAATAACGGGGCCGGCTGCGAAGTTCTCGCGCACGCCGACCAGGGTTCGAAGCGGCGCGGCGCGACTCGGCGCGCATACCGACGAGGTGCTCGAAGAACTTGGTATCGATGCTGAAGCGCGCGAGCGTCTTCGGTCGGCGGGGATCATTTGAGCGAACGGAGATCGCACGTCACGCGCCCCAGCCGCCGCCGCCCGGCGTCTCGATCCTGATACGCTCGCCAGGCTTCAGATCAATATTGGTCTTGCCGGGTAACGTTGTGCGATTGCGGCCACGGACCAGCACGTTCTTTCCTTTCGCGCCCGCACCGCCGCCGGCCAAACCATAGGGCGCGATTTTGCGCCGTTCGGTAAGCACGCTAACGTTCGAATCGACCAGACATTCGAGCTCGCGCACCACTCCGTCACCGCCACGCGCGCGTCCGCGACCGCCGGAGCCGCGGCGCAAGTGATACGCCGTAATGCGCATCGGGTAGTACGCCTCGAGCGCCTCGATCGGCGTATTGAGCGTGTTCGTCATATGGGTGTGGATACCCGATGCGCCCGGGCGGCCCTTGGCGGCGCCGGCACCGCCCGCGATCGTTTCGTAGTAGGAAAAATGGCGCGTTCGAAAACGATCGAATCCGCCGACGGTCAGATTCGACATCGAGCCAGAACTCGCCGCCGGAATCCGATCGGGAGCGGCCTTCGCGAGCGCGCGAAACAACACGTCGACGATTCGCTGCGAAGTCTCGACGTTCCCGCCCGCCACCGCGGCCGGCGGGAGAGCGTTGACGATCGAACCCGCGGGCGCGAGCAACTTGATCGGACGCATCAGGCCTTCGTTGGCCGGCACCGCTTCCGAGGCGAGACATTTCATCACATAGAAAGTGGCGGAGAGCGTGATTGCGTAGTTCGCGTTGACCGAGCCGCGCACCTGCGACGCGGACCCGGCGAAATCGACAATTGCGTTGCCGCCGCGAATCTTGATCGCGACCCGAATTGGAATCGGGCCGGTGCCGAAACCGTCATCATCGAGAAAATCCTCGCCGCGATAGGTCCCCGACTTAAGCTCGCGCAGCGCAGCGCTCATCAGGCGCGACGCGTATTCCTTGAGCGCATCCATCGCGGCCTCGACGGTCGCGCGCCCCGACGATTTCACGAGACCGAGCAGGCGCGCCGAACCAACTGTCAGCGCGGCAATCTGCGCGCGCAGATCGCCCTCGCGCTCTTCGCTGACACGCGTGTTGGCGAGAAACAGCGTCATCACATCGCGCGCAATCTCACCACCGACCACGATCTTGACCGGCGGCAGTCGAAATCCTTCCTGATAAATTTCGGTCGCCAGCGCCATCGAGCCCGGCGCGATACCGCCGATATCCGCGTGATGTGCCCGATTCGCCGCGTAGCCAAAAGGCCGGGGTTCATTGCCGATGAAGATCGGCGCGACGAGGGTCAGGTCCGGCAGATGCGTGCCGCCTGCGAACGGATCGTTGAGCGCAGCGATGTCGCCACGATTGAGATCGAGCCGCTCGATCGCGGCGCGCACCGAGAGCGGCGTCGAGCCAAGATGAACGGGGATATGCGCCGCCTGCGCGACCAGCTCGCCGCGGGCGTCGAAGATCGCGCACGAGAAGTCGTGACGTTCCTTGATGTTCGGCGAATACGCGGTCTGACCGAGCACGACGCCCATCTCCTCGGCGATCGCGGCGAGGCGGTTGTTCATGACTGCCAGGGTGATCGGATCGATTTTCATCGCATGGCCTCGAGCTGAAGATTGCCGAAATCATCGACGCGCAAATCGAACTCGGGCGCAACGTAGGCAGTGGAGCTGAGTTCGACCACGACGATCGGTCCACGGAGCCGCGTGCCGGCGCCGAGCGAATCGCGCGCGTAAATCGGCACGATCCGTTCGCGATCACCGACCATCACCTGCGCCCGCGAGATCGGTTTGGCGCGGCCCTTCATCCGGGCGATTTTTTTGGGCGCGATCGCCGGGCCGCCCGCGATCGCACGAATGCGAATATTCACGACCTCGACCGGCGCGTCGGGCGCCGCATGTCCGAAGGTTCGTTGATGGAGCGAATGAAACTCCGGGATGAAGCGCGAGGTCAGAGCCACCTCGAGCTCGTAGGATTGTCCGCGATAACGCATATCGACCCAGAGTTCATGTTCGATTTTGGCGGCGCCCTCTGCTTTCAACTCATTGCGGACGCGGCGGATCAGAGGCGCCGCCCGGCGGAGCAATCGCGAATAATCGGGATTCGTTTCGCGCACGGTCAGCGAATATTCGCGGCCGAGCGGAGCGCCGACGGCGCCCCACGCGCACAGGAGGCCGGGATTTTGCGGCATCACGATGTGCCGAATGCCTAAATCGAGCGCGAGTTCGCAGGCATGCATCGGGCCGGCTCCGCCGAATGCCAGCAGCGCGAAATCGCGCGGGTCGTAGCCGCGCTCGACGGTGATCACACGAATCGCGCGCTCCATGTTGGCGTTCACGACGCGAATTACTCCGCGCGCCGCGGCGAGCGGTGCCGACTTCATCTCGCGCGCGAGCTGCGCGAGCGCATGAGCGGCGCGCTCGGGATGAAGCTTCATTTTGCCGCCGAGAAAATTTTCAGCAACCAGGCGTCCTGCGACGAGGTCCGCATCGGTGACAGTGACTGCATCGCCGCGCCCGTAGCAGGCCGGACCCGGGTCGGCGCCCGCGCTTTCCGGACCGACGCGCAGCGAGCCGCCCGCATCGATGCGCGCGATCGATCCGCCGCCCGCGCCGACCGTGTGAATGTCGATCACCGGAGTGCGAACGGCGTAACCCTCGGGATGACTGAGCGTTCGAATTCGCGCGCGCCGATCGAAGAGCGAAACATCGGTCGAGGTCCCGCCCATATCGAAGGTGATGAATCGATCGGTGCCGATTGCAGTTGCGAGCGCCGCCGCGCCGATTACGCCGGCGGCAGGGCCCGATAGAATCGTTCGCACCGGTTCGGCCCGCGCCAACTCTGCGCCAATCGCACTGCCGTTGGATTGCATCACGCGAAGGCGTGCGCCCTTGAGCCGCGTCTCGAGGTTTTGCAGATGCGACGACATCCGCGGTGCGACGTACGCGTTAACGACCGCGGTCGAGAAGCGCTCGTACTCGCGATACTCGGCGAGGATGCGATGCGAGACCGAGAGCGGCCGGCCGAGCGGTTGCAATGTGCGCGCGATCGCCTCTTCGCTTTTCGGATTTGCGTAGGAGTGGAGGAGGCAGACCGCGAACGCCTCCGCATTGCTGGCGGCGGCGAGCTTGCGAATTCGCGCGAGCTCGTTGTTGGTCAACCGCTGAATGATCGTCCCGTCGAAGAGCGTGCGCTCGGCGATGCCGAAGCGCATCGCGCGCTTCACCAGCGGCTCGGGACGCGACGGCGCCAAGGCATACAGGTCATCGCGATTCTGACGCCCGATTTCGATCACGTCCTCGAAGCCGGCATTGGTGATGAGCGCGACGCGCGCGCCTTTTTTCTCGAGCAGCGCATTGGTCGCTACCGTCGAACTGTAGGTGACCGCGCCGACAGACACGTCCGCGAGCATTTCGGACAGCCCGCGAATAACCGCGTCGGCTGGATCTTCCGGCGTCGAGAGGACCTTGTGGACGCGTAACTCACCGCGAACAATCGCGACCAGATCGGTGAAGGTGCCGCCGGTATCGACGCCGACGGCGACGGCGGTCGCATCGCGGCCGTGGCCGCGGCGCCTGATTGATGAGGGAAGCCGCCCGATGCTCACGGCTTCAACAAAATTTTGAAATTGACCGGATTTGCGGTGGCGGCGAATGCGGCGAGGCCGTCTTTCAGCGCGAACGAGCCATCGATCAGCGGAAGCGGATCGATCTTTTTCGACGCGAGCGCATCGAGCGCGGGCGCGAATCGACCGCATCGCGAGCCAACCAATGTGATCTCGTTGACCACGACCGGCGCGAGATTGATGTTGGCGCCCTCCGCCGCCGTGCTCTTCAGGATGATCGTTCCGCGCGGCTTCACAATCGCGATTGCACGCGACAGTCCGGTGCCCTGGCCGGTGCAATCGATCACCACGTCGAAGCGATCGGTCGTCGACGCGTCGGTGGAAGTCGCGAGCCCGAGGTCCGCCAGCCGTTTTAGTTTCTCCGGATGGTGGCCGACGACGAGGGGCAGGTATTTCTCGCCCTTCAGCATCAGCGCGACCACGGCGCCGAGGCGTCCATCGCCGAGAATTGCGATTCTATGATCGCGCGACAAGTGCACCTGCTCGAGGATCTCGTAGGCGGCGGCGATCGGCTCGACGAAAACCGCGGCTTCGTCGGGAATCGAATCGGGAACCGGAATCAGATTCGCGTCGGGAAGCCGCAGATACTCGGCGAACGCGCCGTCGCGGCCAACGATGCCCAGTACGGTGCGCGTCGCGCAATGGCGCGCGAGACCCGCGATGCAACTTGCGCATCGCCCGCACGCCGCATTGATCTCGCCGACTACGCGACGCCCACGCAGTTCCGCGTTCGAAGTCTCGGTGACGCGGCCGACGAATTCGTGGCCCGGCACGCCGCTATGGGCCATATATCCGAGTGCGATTTCGAGATCGGTGCCGCAGATGCCGGCGAGCGAAACGCGCACGACGCTTTCACCCGCCGGCGCGCGGGGCTCTGGGTAATCAGCACGAAACTGAAGCCCGCGATCGAATACCAGCGCATTCATAGGCGAGCAATTGAAACAAAAAAGCCGCAGGGTGTGCTACCCCACGGCTCGATTCAAGCGATTGATTTGTGGACGGAGCTAGTCGGCAGCCTTAGAGGGCGCAGCTTTCTCCGACGAGCTCTTGCTCTCGGATGCCGGCTTCGATTCCTTGCTGGGCTTGGGCGAAGACTCACTCGACGACTTGGTCGAATCGCTCGACTTTGACGACTCGTTCGATTTTGACGACTCGTTCGACTTTGACGACTCGTTGGATGCGGACGAACTATCGCCGTTGGCCTTAGTTGTTTCCGATCCTTCGGCACCGTTCGCCGGGGACTTCTTGGCGTAGTCCGACGCGTACCAGCCACTGCCTTTCAAAATGAACGAGCTGCGCGACATCTGCCGCTCGACCTTCCCTTTGCAAGTCGGACATTTCCTGAGTGGCGATTCCTTGATTCCCTGCATCGCCTCGAACACGCCGCATTTTTTGCACTTGTACTCGTAGATTGGCATCTGAAACTCGCGCCTGCTAACTGGAGAACGCAGGCCCTATACTCTAGCTAATCACGCTGGGCGCGGGTGTCAATGTAAGCGGCATCGTTTCGCCGAAAGTTCGCCGATTTCTGATTGGCAGACATCACTCGACGCTGCTAATCCGCTTGAGGCGCGCCGCGACCTTAGCGGCCTCGTGCGTGATGATCCGGATCGTTTTGTGCCGCGATGCCGCGCCGCGAACAATCATCAGCGCCGCTCGCGGGAGGCGCAGCTCGTCGGCAAGATACTCGATCAGCTCGTCGTTGGCTTTGCCTTTTTCGGGCGCCGAGTTAAGCGCGATCACGAGACCTTGCGGTCCGGCGCGAACAACTCCGCGCCGCGACGATCCTGGTTTCGCAGAGATTTCGACGATCACCTCGCCGACGCCAACGCGCAGCCAGGACGGCTCGCCCTTGTTGCCGCCGCGCCGACTCGGCAGATCGCTCATGTTCGTAGCGACGGAATCAGAAAGTCGCGCAGCGTGGGCAGCAAGACCTGCCGGATCAAGCCGATCGCAAAGAAAACGAGGATCGGAGATAAATCGAGACCGCCGATCACAACCGGCAGATGTTCGCGGACCCAATCGAAAAGCGGTTCGGTGATCGAATGGATGAATCGGACGATCGGATTGTACGGATTGGGCTCGAGCCAGGTCATCACGACGGCGATGATCACGACGTAGATGTACAACTGCAAAATAGAATCGATGGTACCGAAGGTGAAGAGGACGAGTCTTTCCCAGCCCTGCATGTAACGTTCCTGTTAGTGGATTCCGCGACCGAGTTCGCGCGAGCGTTCGGTGGCCGCGTGGATGGCGGCGGCCACGATATCAGAAAATCCATGCTCGGCGAACCGGCGCAGCGCGGCTTCGGTGGTGCCACCGGGCGATGCGACGGCGCGAATCAATTCGGCGGCATCGCGCTTCGATTCGCGCATCAGATGCTCAGCGCCGCGAATGGTCTTGAGCGCCATGCGAATCGCGAGCTCGCGCGGGATCCCTTCGCTGACGGCCGCATCAGCCATCGCCTTGGCGAACAGATAAACGTAGGCGGGGCCGCTGCCGGAGAGCGCCGTGACGGCGTCGAGATGCTTTTCATCCTTGAGCGCGACCGCATCGCCAACCGCGCGAAAAATCCTGAGCGCGAACGCCTCATCGGCCGGCGATGCGCCTCGCGCACGAACCATCGCGGCCATCCCGTGTCCGACCATCGCGGGCGCATTAGGCATCACCCGAATCACGCGCGCACGTTTGCCCAGTCCGGCCGTCAAGCGCGCGAGCGTGATGCCGGCTGCGATCGAGATGAACAGTTTGCCCTTGCTCGCCGATTTCTTCGGCAGCTCCGCTAGCGCGGCCGCCAGCTCGGTCATCACGGCGTCGATGATCTGCGGTTTGACGGCGAGCACGATCGCGCCAGCCTCGCGCATCACCTCGGAATTGTCGTCGGTGGTCGCGACCTTCAGCGAACGCGCGAGCTTGCGACGGCGGTCTGGCGCAACGTCCGACACGATGATCTCGGCAGGCTTGAAGACCTTGTGCTGAATTAGGCCATGCGCGAGCGCCTCGGCCATGTTGCCGCCGCCGATGAACCCGAGTTTTTTCATTTTTTCACTTTTTCACGGTATGCGCTCGCCGAACACCGCGCGGCCGACGCGAACGATGGTCGCGCCTTCTTCGATTGCGATTTCGAAGTCGTCAGTCATTCCCATCGAGAGCTCACGTAGCGCAAGGCCCGATCGCATCGCAAGACTGTCGCGCAGCTCGCGCAAGCGAACGAAGTAGGGGCGGGCGAGCTCAGGCGTCGCGGCGGGCGGCGGAATCGTCATCAGCCCATCTATTTCAACCTTGCCGCGAGCCGCGTCGAGGATCGCTGCGACATCATCGGGAGCGACGCCGCTCTTGCTCGCCTCGTCGCCGAGATTCACTTCGATCAACGCGCGCACCGGCGGATTTTTCTGCGCACGCGCGAGCGCATCGGCCAGCCGCGTCGAATCGAGACTCTGGATGATCGCGAAGGAGGCGGCCGCGATTTTCGCCTTGTTGGTCTGCAGATGTCCAATCAGATGCCATCGGATGTCGGACAGATCGGTGAGTTGGGCGCGTTTGGCGATCGCTTCCTGCACGTAATTTTCGCCGAAGTCGCGCGCACCAGCACGCCAGGCGGCGCGGATCGCCTCGACTGGCTGAGTCTTGCTCGCGAGCACCAACCGGATAGACGCGGCAGCGCGGCGGGCGCGTCGCGCAGCAGCCTCGATTCGCGATCGTACGTGCGCGAGCCGCGATGCGATTTCGTTGTCGTCGATCATCGTCGGGCCGATGGTGCTCCGACGCCGTTACGCGCGAGAGCCGCCACGACGCGCTCCGTCGGCAGGCCCATCACGTTGTCGCGCGAACCATCGACGCTTGCGATAAATCCGCCGCCGAGTCCCTGAATGCCGTATGCGCCTGCCTTGTCGAACGGCTCGCCAGTCGCGAGGTACTCGGCGATCTCGGAATCCGTGAGCGCGCGGAACGTGACACGGCTCTCGACTGGTTCGCCCGCGAGGATCGTTGCGTTGCGCGCGATCGCGAATGCCGTCACCACGATATGGGAGCGCCCCGAAAGCATACGCAGCATTCGACGCGCGTCGTCCGGCGAGGTTGGCTTCTCCAAGATCAGATCGTCGCACACGACGATCGTATCGGCGCCGATTACGATCGCGTCGGGCACTCGCCGAGAGACGGCGCGCGCCTTTTCGGTCGCCATCCGAAGCGCATAATCGCGCGGCGGCTCGCCTTGAGTACGGATTTCCGCGACGCCGCTCTCCATCACTTCGAACGGCATTCCGGCTGCACTCAACAACTGCCGACGGCGCGGCGAGCCTGAGGCAAGAATCAGCTTGATCGAATCTTCCATTGCGCTGCATGCCGACTGTTCCAGACGACTAGTCGGCTCGCAAGCATGTAGAATGTCGATTGGATTGTGGGCGCACCCAATTGAAGCCGCTCGACGCATACGCTAACCCAAAACAGTATGAGCAAAATCGCCCGGCGTTACTCCTCGCTAATATCCGCATGTGCGATCCTGCTGGCGGGATGCGCCTCAGCGCCCGCTCGCGCCGATGCTACCCGGCAAGTTGCTCAAGCATCGAGCACGACGCCGGAGTCCGCGCCGGTTGCGACGCTGTCGCGCGCGCCAGGTGAGCGTCCGTCCGACGCGGAGGCGGCGTTCCTCGACGGCTACCGCGCGTACGTGAATCACGACAATGCGCGCGCGATCGATCGTCTGAAGTTCGCGGCCGATAGTTTTCCGGCGCTCGGCGATTACGCGCTCTATTATCTCGGACTGGCGGAGCGCGATCAGGGCGATCTGAACGGCGCTGCCAATTCGCTCGATCGCCTCGTTCGCACTTATCCGCAAAGCGTGATGCTCGATCGGGGCGAGCTGGAGCTCGCGATCACCTTGCTCAAGCTCGGACGCAATGCCGAAGCGTCGGCGACAGCGTCGCGGCTGATCGCGCGCAATCCGGAGGCGTCGATCGAGCAGAGCGCCCGGCTGGTCGAAGGCAAGGCGCTGATCGCCCTTGCAAATCCTGGCGCAGCGTACGCGCAACTGATGGAACTTCGCACCACCTATCCGCATGCGGACACGGACGCCGAAGCGCGCACGTTGGCTCACGCGATCCTCGCCGCGAATCCCAGTCTCGCTGCCAGCGATTCGCTTGACTATCACGGGAGCGAATCCGAGTTGCTGCTTAAGGAGGGCGATCTGGCCGGCGCATTGAAGCAGGCGAGAGCGGGTCTCGCGATGGAGCCTGAACCGGCGGTGCGCGCGGAGCTCAAGTGGGTAGAGGCGCGCGCGTTGAAGCCCGAGCCCGAACTGGCCAAGCGCGCGTTGCTCGAATACTTGCAGATCGCTCCGCGCGGTCCGGCAGCGCCGGCCGCGCTGGAAGCGCTGGCGCTGATTTACTGGCACGACAATCAATACGACACCGCGCGCGCGACTTTCGAGCGATTGATCGCGAAGTTTCCGGCGAGTCAACTCGCGCCGGGTGCGATGCTCCGGATCGGGCGCAGCTTCGAGGAAGAGCGAAAGTTCGACGACGCGCGTGCACAGTATCGGCGCCTGATTGCGGCATATCCTAATAGCGACAGCGCTGCTGATGCGCGCTTTCGCCGCCCGTGGACGCTCTACCAGGCGCGTCGTTATCGCGAGGCATCGGTTGGTTTCGAAGAAGCGCGCGCGCACGCCCACGATCCCTCCGATCGCGACATGTGCGATTACTGGCGCGCGCGCGCGCTCGAGAAACTAAACGACGAAACGGCTGCGCGGGCAATTTTCGCGAAGGTCGCGCAGAGCATCGACACCAACTATTATCCCGCGCTCGCAAGCCGCCGCGTGTCGGTCGCCGCGCCCGACTTGCCCGCGGCGTCCGCGCCCGATCCAGCATTCAATGGCAGGCCTGTGGTGGCTGGAAACGCGGAGTTCCACATGGCGCGTTTGCAGACCTTGCGCGCGCTGGGGCTGAATGAGCTCGAACCCGAAGAGCTGAAAGCGCTCGCGGAAACGGGCGGCAGCTCGGCTGAGATGCGCCGATATGTGCTCGCCGGGTTCGCCAGCGCGGGCGCGTGGTACGACGCAATCGTGGTCGCGACGCGGATGGAAAAGCACGGCCAGCTCGGCCACGACGTCGCCGAGCGCGTGCGATATCCGCGCGCATATTGGGATCTCGTACAGCCGGCGTCGAGCCGCCTCGCGCTCGATCCATACCTGGTGCTGGCGCTAGCGCGGCAGGAGAGTCTGTTTAATCCCCGCGCCACTTCCGTTTCCAACGCGCGCGGATTGATGCAACTGATTCCTTCGACGGCGCGAAAAGTCGCGGCCGAGCGCGGCATGGATACGGGCG
Source organism: Deltaproteobacteria bacterium (assembly GCA_003135855.1). Taxonomy (GTDB): domain Bacteria; phylum Desulfobacterota; class Binatia; order Binatales; family Binataceae; genus Binatus. Next base: position 5,397 of record PNBD01000034.1, on the reverse strand, counting down.
CGGTGCCGCTCTACGATCCTTCGGTCAATGTTGAGCTCGGCACCACGTATCTGAAGAGCCTGTTCCAAATGTTCAACGGCGATGCGTTCCGCGCGGTCGCACGCGGCGACGTACGCGTCGCCCTCGCCGGCGGCGTCGAAGCGCCGCTCTCGCCGCTCGTCTACGGCGCGTTCACGATCATCAAGGCGATGTCGACCCGCAACGACGACCCGGCGAATGCGAGCCGTCCGTTCGACCGCGCGCGCGACGGGTTCGTGATGGCCGAAGGGTCGGGGGTACTGCTCCTCGAGCGGCTCGAGGACGCGCGGGCGCGCGGCGCGCGAATCTACGGCGAGGTCGCCGGCTACGGGCTCACCAACGACGCGCACCACATGTCGGCGCCGCGACCCGACGCAACGATGAACGCGGCGGCGATGCAGCGCGCCCTCGACGAGGCCGATCTCCGCGCCGAGGAGATCGACCTGGTGAACGCTCACGGGAGCGCGACGACGATCGGCGATCGATGCGAGGCGCACGCGATGGACCTCGTGTTCGGCGAGCACGCCCGCTCGGTTGCGGTGACGGCGACAAAGGGGCAGCACGCGCATGCGCTGGGCGCGACCGGCGCTTGGGAAGCTGCGCTGTCGCTCGCGTCGATCGCGCACGGCATCGTTCCGCGCAGCGTCAACAGCGACGAAGGCGATTGCGGCTTGGCGGTCACGCGGGAGCGCCTCGAGCGGCCCGTCCGCACCGTCCTCTCGAATTCCGCGGGCTTCGGAGGGATCAACGCCGCGCTCGTATTTCGCGCCGTTGACGACTGATCTCGCGCCGCGAGCACGTCGGTACCGCTAGAGCGAGATGATCATCTTCGACGTGCTGCTCATCGACATCGTGAAGCTCGGGAGCAGGTGGACGGCGGCGAAGGTGAACGGGTAGGTGACCTGGACGGAGACGGTACAGCCGGGGCCGTTGCTTGGCGGTCCGGCGCAGCTGGGGGTGGTGTTCCAGGTCGGCACAACGCTGATTTGGGCTTGGTTGAGTTCGGGGGCCAGGCTCCGAACGTACGTCTGGATCGACGACGCCGTCGCGGGGCAGCCCGACGCCGAGCATGTCGCTCCGCGGACGGAAGCATATCGGGTCGCGATCCGCGCGGCGTTCGAGACGAATTGGTACGTGTAGAGCGCGCGCCCGAAGTCGATGATGCCGACGATGAGCACCATCGACGCCGTGAGTACGACCGCGAACTCCGCGAGCGTGCTCCCCCGTTCGTGCAGCCGGGCGCTTCGCTGCGCGATCATTGCGCGGCGCGCATGACCGCGTGGCCGGTGATCGTCAGCGACGGGGCGATGCCCGCGAAGTGCAGGAGCGACGCGAACGTCCCCGTTGTGTCGACTTGCACGTAGACCAGGCGGTGGCTGGAGGTGCAGTCCGTGGGCAGGCACGTCGATGCCGAGCCGTCCGCGCACTTGCAGACGTGCGTCGCGGCGGCGGTCAGGCCGGCGATGTTCTGCGCGTCGGCGGTTGCGGCGTTCTGCATCCCGGTGTTGTCGGCGGCGGTGACGAGGTTCTGCGCGCCGTACTGGACGCCGGCGCGGGCCGCGTTGCTGACGAGGATGCTGAAGTTCGCGTACCGGCCAACTTCGACGAGCCCGATCAGCAGCAGCAGCAGCAGCGGCGCGATGATCGCCATCTCGGCGAGCGCCTGCCCTTTGTCGGCGGAAAGCGCGCGTGCAATCTTCGTCGCGGCCCTCATCTCATTCCGCCAAGTAGCCGTGGCGTGCCGCGCCGGGGAACGTCGAATTCAGCGGCACGTTGACGCTCGACGAGTTCATGTGGATGTCTCCTGCCACGATCAGCAGCCACGTATCGAAGGTCGAGTTCGTCGTCAAGGTCCCCTTGGGCAGATAGATCGCGCCTTGGATGCCGGCCCCGCCCGAGGAGTTGAAGTTCGCGCTCGACGTGTTGACCGGCGGCTGGAAGAAGAGGATGCCGGCGTAGTTCCCGCTGGTCGGCGCGGTGAGGTTGAACGTGCACGAGTTACAGTTGTACGAGCTTCCCAGGTTGTAGAACGTCACGCCGCTTCCGTTCAAGGTCGTGCTATTCGAGTTCAAGCCGTTGGTGAACACGTACAAACCTGGGTTGAAGGTGACGGTCGAGCTGTTCATGTTTACCGATTGGCAGTAGACGCCCGGGTTCAGCGTGGTGGTCACGCTGTTCAGGTTTAGATTCGAGTAGTTGCAGGGCGTCGTCGCGGGCGGGTTCGCGGTCAGGTAGGCGCAGCCGGCGATGGTGGGGCACGGATCGATCGCCGAAACGGCGTGCGACGGTGAGGCTTCCGGGAAGGTCGAGGAGTTGACGCTGATCTGCCCGACGGCGCCGATCGACGCAGCCTTGATGTTGTCGCTGTTGAGGTTCATGATGCCGTTGGAGATGATGCCGCAGCTCGGCGCGTTGACCGTCGACGAGTTCATGTCGATGTCCGAGTTGAGCGCATAGATGCAATTCCCGGCTCCGTTGGCGTTGCCGAAGACCGCGACGGCGCGGGCCGTAACCGACTTCGTCGCGACGCCAAGGACTCGCTCGAAGAACATTCCGTGCGCCGCGCTGACGATCACTTCGACGGCACTCGCGTTGCCCGCGTACGGTCCGGAGGCCGGCGGATTGTTCACCGTCACGGTGATGTTCGTGCCGTCGTGGGTGAAGCCGTTGGCCGCCGCATCCGCCCTCGCTGCCGACGTCACGTCGTTCGCGGTCGGGTACGCCAGCTCGTTGGCGCCGGCGATCGCCGCGCTGTCCGCGGCGGACTGCTCGACGCGCTGCATGTAGCGCAGGTAGCCGACGTCGACAGCCATCGAGGCGGCCCCGAGAAGCATAACGAGAGCGAGGGCCACGATCGGTAAGACCTGGCCCCGCTCACCTTCCTGGCCGACTCGTCTAAGCTGCGAAGCGAGCTCCATGGGGTGCCTTCGTCCGTGAGATTACACCGGTGCTATGCCAAGCTTAGCGTCGGCAGAGCATGCACGACAAGCGAAATCCGTCACGTTCTGGATTTCTTATCGCTGTGTCAACGGCGCGACAACGGTCGCGGCGTGANNGATCACCCGGCACTCAGTATGGAGGCTGCATTGGTCCGTCCGGGCCCCGCCCTTTCCGTGTGCGCTCGGCCCGTTTCCAACGGCGTAGAGCGCCGGCGCGTGCTCGACTGGTGCGACGCGACGGGCGACGCGGCGGTGCGGATCCTGTGCGGACCCATCGGTTCGGGAAAGACGTTCGCCGCGCGGCAGTTCGTTGCTGCCAGCAACGGCCGCGCCGCGTACGTTCGCGTCCCGGCCCGCACCGACGCGGACAGGCTGAGCGCGGCGATCGCCACGTCGCCTGCCCTCGAGACGATCGTCCTCGACGACATCGACCGGATCGACGCGGCGGTGTATGCGGAGCTCGTCGACGCGATCATGGCGCGCGAGGTCGAGCGGAAACTCATCTTGATCGGGCGCTCGCGCCGCCGGCTACGCGCGGAGAGCTTGCAGGCGCGCGGTTTTGCGCGCGCCTGCAGCGACGAAACGCTGGCGTTCGAAACGGACGAAGTGGAGCAGCTCGCGGCAGCGTACGGCGTCGCGTTCGAACACGACGACGTCGTGCAGCTGCTGCACGACACCGACGGCTGGGCGCTCGCGTCGGAATGGCTGATCCGCGACGCGGCCGAGAGCCGCCGGCCGCTGCACGACGCTTTCGGGCACTGGCGCCAGCAAAATGGGCATCTGCTGCTGGAGTTCGTTGAGCGCGAAGGGTTCGAGGACGCAGCGGCTTACGAGGCGTTCTTCAACGCGCTGCGCAACGGGTCGCCCGCGGCGGAGCACGAGACGACGCGGTTCGAACAGCTCGGTCTGCCGATCGTGCGCACCCGTACCGGCCTGCGGCCGTATCGTATCCTCGCCCGGCTCGCCGCGCCCGCGACGACACACGTCGATATTCGCACGACGACCTCGGTTCCGCCGGTGATGGCGGTGAATGTGTTCGGGCGCTTTCGTTGCGAGATCACGGGACAGCCCGTCCCGTTCTCGCGCCGGCGCGACCAGCAAGTCTTTGCGTTCGTCGCCCTGCAGCCGGAGTGCCGCACGAGCCGCGACCGGCTGCTCGAGGCGTTCTGGCCCGGCATCAGCCACGCCGTCGCGTCGCAAGGCCTGCGCACCACGCTAAGCCGGATCCGGCGTGCGATCGCCGCAGCCGCGCCCACCGTCGACCCCGAGCGGTATTTTGAGACCGCCGGCGAGGTGCGCGTGAACGTGCGAACGGTCGCGATCGACGCGCTCCGTTTCGTCGACCGCGTCGAGCAAGGCCGCATCGACGACGCGCGCGGCGCCGTCGAAGGCGCGAAGCACCACTACCGCGTTGCGCAGCGCATCTACGTGGATCGCGTTCTCGCCGCCGAGGCGCCCGAACCGTGCCTCGATCGGCACGCCGAGCAGTTCGAGGCGCTCTACGTCGAGGTGCTCACGCGGATCACCGAGCTCCATGCCGCGACCGGCGACTTCGAGACCGCGCGCGAAGCGGCGCGCTCGCTGCTTTCGTGCAACAGCGAAGAGGCGCGCCGTCGCGCTCTGACGTGCATCGCAGCGCGCCCCCTGGCAACCGCGGCGACGGCATGACCGGCATCGTCCCGTACGCGCAAGGCGATATCCGGCGCAGCCTTCGGCGCGGCGCGACGAGCGTCGTGCAGTTCTCCTCCGGCGGCGTCGCGGCGGACGTTCGCATCGAGCGCGTCGACCGGCGGAATCGTTGCTGCTGGTATGCGTTGAAGCTCGGGTCGAACGGGTCGGAGGTCACGGGACGGCTGATCGGGATGCAGCGCGGAGGCGCGCTCGACGAACTGGGATCGGTCGACGTGGCGCCGGGCTCGATGGGAAGCGCGCGATTTGCCGTGACGGCGCCGCGCACCGGTGCGTACCAAGCGATGTACCTCGAGATCCGCTCGGATGAAATGCTGCTCCGCGTCGAAACGCCGCGCCCGCCCGCACCGAGCCGGTTCGGGCCGTTCAAAGCGGCCGGGATGCTGCTGGCAATCGGCGTCGGGGCCAGCTGCGCGGGAGCGGTGCCGCTCGCGTTGGCACGCGATTCGAACCGCACCGCGCCCGTCCATGCCGTCGCCGCGACGCCGCGCCGCGTCGCGCCGGTGAGCGTGCAGGCGACGCCGGCGCGCGTGATCTCGTTCTCGGCGAGGCGCGACGCTGCGCCGGACGGCGAGAGCGTCTTGGCGTCGTATCTCGCGGTCGGCGAGCGCGGCACGATCGCGTTACTGGACCCGGCCGGCACGGTGATCGCATCCGGCCCGTTCACGCGCGTCGGCACGATCAGGATTCCCGTGCCCCGCGCGTTCCGTGCTGTTCCACTTACCGCGCAGCTCACCGTTCATCGCGGCGA
>PNBD01000003.1 GCA_003135855.1 Deltaproteobacteria bacterium | reverse complement strand
CCGCCAAGCCCGAGTTGACTCAAGGCGTGCCCGCCAAGCCCGAGTTGACTCAAGAAAAGAGCTAATCTGGGCGCATGGAGAAGAGCCTCAAGGCCGGTCCGGTCGGCAAAACGATACTGATCGTTGATGATGAATTCGGGATTCTCGAAGTCGTGGAATTCATCTTGAGCGACGCTGGCTTCAATGTGATCAGCGCACTCAACGGTCAGGAGGCGTTGGCCAGGCTTGAAGAGACGGTTCCGGATTTGGTTCTGGTCGATTTCATGATGCCGATTATGGATGGCGCCGGCGTGATCAAGGCGATGCGAGCCGACGATCGTTTCCGCGAGATCCCGGTGATTCTCACGAGCGGGATGCCCGAGCAGACAATTAAGGAACGATGTGAAGGCTACGACGCGTTTCTGCGCAAGCCGTTCAGGACGGAACGCCTGATGGAAGAAATTTCGCGGCTGATCGGTCGGCCCGAATGATCGCTCAGCATTTATTGGCGCTGCTAGACAACGCGTCCTTCGAAGAAGGTGGTAAGCACCTTGGAATCGGCGATGTCGGACGACGCAAGCTCGAACAAGTTTCTGGCGGGAACGATCAGGTCAGCCGATTTTCCAACTGAGAGCGAGTCCGCCACGCTAAGCCCGGCGATTGGTCGGGACTGGAGTGACTGTGCCGATCATTCGGACGGTAGGAACTTCGGCGCGTCCTTGTTCAAGAAGAGCTCGTTAGGATGTGTTTATAGGAAGCCATGTGCGCCTTGAGCATTCGGCGCAGGTGCGATTCGCCGAACACGATGAAGTGATCTAGGCTCTGGTTACACTAAGTAATAAAGCAACCTTCCTACAAGGAGGACACGCATATGCCTCTGAAAAGAGCGAGGTTATCCGAGGTCATCCAAGAAGGCATCGATATCCGCAAAGATACGCTGCACTCTCACACCACAAGGCCAGAAGAACCAAATCAAAAGAGGCAAAAGCGGGCGAAGGGTCCAAGAAGTGGATATTCAAATCAAGACCGAAGATGTCGATCTCTTCCATGTCGATGAAGATGGGAATCTATCCTTTACGCTCGCCATGACATAACTCGACGACATACCCGAAAAGAGCGAGGTCATCCGACTCGTCCAGGAAGCCATCGAAAAAAAGAAGAGAGCGACGGCACTGCGGACGCGGGACGACGAGTAGCGAATCGAGTAAAACCGGCAAGTCTGCCCAGGAGCGTTAACCGTCTGCATTATGGAAGTCCGCTTGGGATTAGCAGAGTGAGGTTCAACCATCCGGCCTGTTCCTGGAGCCGGTGCTTTGAGTCCAGTTCCGGCAGCCACTTCAACTCGCCGACAAGGTTGGCCTTGCCTACCTTGATGGCATACGAAACGACCGGGTCGTTTCGACTTAGCCAGGTTCGTCGCTAAACATGGATGCTAGGCTGGTCTGCGGAAGTCTTCGGTTCGCATCGAGCGGTAGGCCGATTAGGAGACATGACGGAGCAAAACCTCGAGGGCGCGCAGCAGCGTGCCTCCGCCCGCCAACACGATTCCTTTGTCCCTGATGTCGGAGGCGAGTTCCGCGCACCATCATCGCATCGAATCGAACACGGCGCATCCTATCTGGGTGCGTCGTGATGTTAGTGCAGATGGTGCTCGTGGTGAACCGGAGATTCGAATACTCCCGATTCCACTTCGGCGCGCCACTTGTCGATTGCTTCGACTGTGAACCGCCAGTCACTACCGACTCGGAAGGCCGGCAACTGATGCTTCTTCAGCATCCGGTAAATGGTTGAGGGATGCACGCGCAGATAGCTCGAAACTTCGTGGACCGTCAGCACCCTGCTTTTGATTTCGTCGAAGCGTTCCATATGAGACACCTCGCCCTTGGCGTTTCCCCCCTCGAACTTCCCTCCCTATGTCGTTGGTCTGAGGCTGAATGAGCCCCGAGTGACAAACTACCCAACCACCACAGCACAGCCACACAATTTACGCAAACGCCGTCCAGTTCATGCAAGCCGACTCAGCATTTCGTCGATCGAGAGGCGGCGCGTGAGTGAGTGGCCTGGTTGATCGGGCAACACGAATTCGACGGCGCCGTCTGCGCGTTTTTTATCGAGCTTCAAGACGCGGCTGAAATCATCGCTGTGCCATCCCGCGCGGAGGAGCCTACGCGCTTCTCTGAAGATCTGTACCGGGTCGCGTTTGCGGTCCCGCCGGCTGGATCAGATCATTGAGCAACCAGGGGATCTTGGAAAATAAGAATTCCCACGCGCGATGGTCACCGGTCGCGGCTTTGTTCACGGTCTGGGTGATGATTGCCTCCAGCTTGCTGATGGTTTTCGTCCGCCCGTTCTCGCGCACCGCCACCTTGTCTGATAGCGCCTTTTTCATGAGCGTCGACGAATTGCGTGACCCGCGCGGCCTGCCGCGAGGGTTGCCGGATTTGCCTTTCCGGAACTGAGTTTTCCGGCGGGCATTTCAGTTGGCAATCCAGCGCGCGCAATCAGGCCGATCTGTTTCTTCGCGACGTGAATAATTTTGATCTCGGCGCGCCGTCGCGGGTCGTCAGTCCTCATAGACAACCTCCGCGCAGGCTGCCGGCTTCGACATAAGACTGCGCCGCGACTAAGATCGCCCTAGAGTCTAGAAATGCTGCAGCCTGACTTCGACCCTGCGCCGGCGGCCGTCCATATCTACACGTGCGAAGACACGATGCGTTGCACGGCTCGGGGATGCGAACGCCTTGCGAGGCTGATCGCTCGCAAGGTCGATGCCGCCGGGCGCCCGCTTCGCCAGGTCGAGCTTTGCTTTCAGCACACTCGGGTGATCGTCGCGTGCGAAAGTCAGCTTGGCCTGAAAATTCGCGATCGTCGCTCCGCCGCGGGCAAACGCGCCGTCTCCATGGCGCGATCCGGCCCATACACGGTCCGACCGATCCAGCCTAGTACCGCTGTCCGCAGTCAGGAGGTTCTAGCAATGCGGGATCAGGCGGTACCAAGTGGGATCAAGTGGGATAGTCCGCATCTTGTTTGGGTTTTTCCGAGGGTTACTTTCCGGATGGCAACTTTGTCACCGGCGCTCCGGGCGCGCCGCACGATCGCGCAAATCGGGTCCTCGGGCATCCTCTGGCAGTGGGTGATGAACATCCGGAAATCCGGATTACCACCGACCGCGACCAGCCCCGGTGTAGCCACCGGACGAAAATCCAAAGAACCCGATCCGCGCTGGGTCGAGATGTGCGCGTGACACTGCGCCGTCCATTTTCGTTGCGCAGATTTCATTTTTTTAACAGCGCGTAAGGCTTATCCTTTTCGGTTCTCTACCACCTTTCCATCCCACTCTGTCTCGGTTGATCCCACCTGACCCCGCCAGATCGAACCATCTGCCCTCTCACTAGTTCTTCGGCGGGGTCAGGTGGGATCAACC
>PNBD01000052.1:10775-41176 GCA_003135855.1 Deltaproteobacteria bacterium | reverse complement strand
ACGATCTTCCCGAGTTCTTCGGCACCGTCACCTTCACAGTCAAAGCGGCGTCCGATGATAGTTATCGGCGCCTGCTCCGCGAGTTCGTGAGCTACTACCAGGAGCATCTCTTCAACGATCATTGGGGAGAGCAGGCCCAGGTGAACCCCGACAACACGCTCGAAATCAAAATGAGCTCTTATGGATTGGACGCTGAGCAGGCGAAAAAAGTCTGGCAGCCGTTTCTCGACTGGGTGGCGGCTTCGCCGAATGCATGTTCGCTTAAAGGGCGGGTGACTATNNGGGACGTGCAATGGTGGAAAGAGAATTGGCCCGAAATCGCTTTTCCTAATCCAAATGGCAGTCGCCTGACGGCACTCCTTGACGATGCCCTCGTACACCTGATCGGGCAGCCTGTTTTCGACTTCGACCATCGTCCTGGCGCGGGACCCAATAACGCGTGGTGGAAGGGGGACGGTGACCAGGTCGCCTGGTTCATCTGGGCGTACGAGTCACTGTGGTTGCCCGCGTCGCTGCTCGAGAGTAACGCGCAGGATCATCTCGCCGACGCGTTGTTCGCAAGCTCTCGAATTTCAGGTGTCGGACTGCACTTCAATAAGGGCCTCGCCGGAGCGCCGCCCGAGTCGATCGCCTGGGCGAGGGACACCGCAACGAATCCTGCGCTGCTGACCGCCTTCGCTCTCGCGATCGCGGCCGACGGCCAGGGTCCCGCATATCCGGGAATTCCCGGACATGAGCCATCGGTTGTTGAAGGCCGAAAAGCTGCGGCTCGCGTTCATCAATGTATGGATCAACTCCGCGCTATTGTGCCGAACCCGGGAGCCTATGTGAGTGAGAGCAATTACTTCGAGAAGGGNNTGGGGGAGCAACTACCCTCGCCTAGCTGAAATCAAGAAGAAGTACGACCCGGACGGGCTCTTCTTCGTCCACAATGGAGTTGGCTCGGAACAGTGGAGCGCCGACGGCTTCACGAAGCTGCGCTAAGTTACTGCAACTGTCGACCAGGTTCCGCGCCTGACGCCTACTTCAAGACTTGAACTGCCCTACGATCGCATAGAACGGCACACTGAGCGTCGCCTGCTCAGGATGATCGGTCTTGATCGTCAAGTTCCCGTGGAGTTGTCCGTCAGGAGTGCCGCGCCTGAGCGTAACCGTGAGCTTGTATTCCTTGCCCGCTTTGACCGGCTCCGCCGACGCGACCACCGCCGGCGTGCTGCTCGATACGTCCAGCACTTTGACGTCGCGGCTTCCCTCATTACTAAGCTTGATAATCCGCACCACGTCCTGCCCGCGCGGCACAATTCCAAACGACACTTGCGCGGGCTCGACATTCAGGTCTCCGCTGACCGTTCCGAACACATCGACTTGCAGCGGCACCCGGTTCGTCACGATCTTGATCGAATCGTCGAACGGCCCCACCGGCATCGTGTTGAGCAGCGTGACTTTCAGCAGAGCGCCGGGCTTCCCGTCGGTGCGCTTTTCCTGGATGACTTTGATCGATGAACTCGAATTGCTCACTGGCCCGACGACGAAGGCATTGCTGCCACCGACCAAGTCATCAACCACTAACTCCTTGGTCGCTTCGGTGCCCTTGCGTACGTTGCCGAACGCCACTTCACTTGGCGTCGCCGCGACCTGCTGCTTGACCGTCCCCTGCATCGTCATCGGAACTTGCGGATTGTTGGGATCGTTGGTGCTCGCGGTGATGGTGCGGACCTGGTGTCCTTTTTGAAAATGCGTGTCGAACATCACGGCGATATCCGACTCGTCGCCGGGCGCGATATGAGTCTTGGTCGGCGTTCCCGTTGTGCATCCGCATGAGGTCTTTACGCCGCGAATATCCAGATAGCCCTGACCCGTGTTCTTGATTTTGAAAGTGTGCGTGACCTGCTTGCCTTCAAGCGCGCTGCCGAAATCATAGAGCGCATTATCGACCTGGACCTTTGGCTCACGACCCGGCAAGGCGCTGTTGCCACCGGGGATATTCGGATTGATGCCCTCCTGCGCGCGCGCCGGCGCGGCCATCAGCAGGCCGATCATGACCGCCAGCAATATTTGTCGAATTTGCATGTTTAAGTCGTCGTCCCGGGCAATGATTGTCCGCGGCGCTCGATGCGTCGCACATATAGAAGTACGGGACGCGAGCTTGCGGTCAAGAGGCTTTGCTGATCGGCGCAGGCGGGGCTTCAGTTTTCGCCGGCTCGTATCGGCTGAGAAAATCGGTCGAGAATTCACCGCGATTGAAATCGGGATCGTGCAGGATCTTCAGATGCAGCGGGATATTGGTCTTGATGCCGTCGATAACATACTCGCGCAGCGCAGCCTTCGCGCGCGCGATTACTTCCGGCCGCGTCTCCGCATGGACGATCAGCTTGGCAATCAGCGGATCGTAATGCACCGGCACGCGATACCCGTCATAAAGCGCGGTCTCGACCCGCACGCCAAGGCCGCCCGGCGGATGATGATTGCTGACCACGCCCGGTGACGGGATGTGCCGTTCGGGATCTTCGGCGTAGATGCGAAACTCCATCGCCGCGCCAGCGAACGTCACCTGCCGCTGTTTGATCTTGAGCGGCTCGCCCCACGCCATCCGGATGCTCTCTTTTACCAGGTCAATGCCGGTGACCATTTCGGTCACGCCGTGTTCGACCTGAATGCGGGTGTTCATCTCGATGAAGTAAAACTCGCCGCCCCCGGCCAGCAGAAATTCAACCGTACCGACGTTCGAATAGCCAACCACCGACGCCGCGCGCACCGCCGCCTTGCCCATCTTCTCGCGCAGCTTTGCGGTGAGAATCGGGCACGGCGATTCCTCGATCACCTTCTGATGCCGCCGTTGAATTGAGCAATCGCGCTCGCCGAGATGAATCGCATTGCGCTGATTGTCCGCCAGTATCTGAAATTCAACGTGCCGCGCGCGCTCGAGATATTTCTCGAGATACATCTTGCGCGAGCTGAACGACGCCTCCGATTCCCCCTGCGCCAGCGGGAACAGTCGGATCAGCTCGGCCGCGTCGCGCACGATTCGCATGCCCTTGCCGCCACCGCCCGCCGCCGCCTTGATCAGCACCGGGTAGCCGAGTCGCTTCGCATCCAACTGCGCCTCGCGCAGTTCGGTGACGCCGGTGCCCTCGCTGCCCGGCAGGACCGGCACTCCGGCCCGCCGCATGATTCGCCGTGCGCGCGGCTTGTCGCCCATCAATCTGATATGGCGCGCGCGCGGGCCCACGAAGTTCAGTCCCGATTTCTGGCAGGCTTCCGCAAAATCGCCGTTCTCCGAGAGAAAGCCGTAACCGGGATGCACCGCGTCGGCGCCGAAAGTCGTCGCCGCACTGAGGATTGCCGGGATGTTGAGATAGCTGTCTTCCGCCGCCGGCGGTCCGATACAGACCGACTCGTCCGCCATCCGAACGTGGAGCGCATCCTTGTCGGCGGTCGAAAAAACCGCCACCGTCGAGATTCCCAGCTCGCGGCATGCGCGAATGATGCGGATTGCAATCGTGCCGCGATTCGCTACCAGCAGTTTTTTGAACATCGGCGCTCCGTCAAGCAACTTCGATAATCATCAACGGCTGTCCGTATTCGATCGGCTGTCCATTCGACGCAATTATTCTTACCACTCGTCCCGCCGCCGGCGATTCGATCTCATTCATCATCTTCATCGCCTCGATGATGCACAGCGGCTGCCCTTTGCGCACCGAACTTCCTTCCTCGACGAACGGCGTCGCATCCGGCGACGCGGCCCGATAAAAAGTTCCCACCATCGGGCTTTCGATCAGTTTCTGGTTCGCCGCGAGCTCGATTCCGCCTGCCGCAGTCTCTTCCGCCTTCGCTTCGACATGCCGCGCCGCCATCTTGAGCGGTGACGCCGCCCGCGCCTCGAGCTGAATCTTGCTGTCCGCTTCGGTCTCGCCGCCCGACGCCCGCGCTCCGCCGCGAACCAGCCGCACCTTGCCTTTCTTGTCCTCGATCTCCAATTCGACCAGGCCGTAGTCCCTCATCAAGACCAGCAGCGCTTTGATTTCGCGAACTTCCATCTGCTCGTTGTGCCCTCTCAGCACCGTCGCCCGCTTCGGAAATTTTGCGCCCTCGCTTGACATGCCTTCACCTACGTACGACCCGCACTGGACGTTGCAACCCGCGCCGCCAAGGCGATCGTTCGCGCCGCTTGCAGCGCCAGGCTGTAGCTCTCGGCCCCGAATCCCATGATTCGTCCATGCGCGATGTCCGCGATCGTCGAATGATGCCGAAACGGCTCGCGCTTATAAACGTTCGATAGATGCACTTCGATCGTCGGCATTGCGACCGCCAGGATCGCATCGCGAATCGCCACGCTGGTATGGGTGTACGCGCCCGGATTGATAATCAATATTTCGCTTTTGCCGCGCGCTTGCTGGATCCGATCGACGATCGCGCCCTCGCTATTGGACTGAAACGTCGCGACTTCCATGTTCATTTGACGGCCGAGTTGCTGCAATTCGCGATCGATATCGGCGAGCCGCGTGTGCCCGTAGACTTCCGGCTCTCGTTCGCCGAGCAGATTCAGATTGGGTCCGTGCACGACCAACACCGCAATTGGTCTGCCCGCGCCGCTTCTGTCACCCGCGCGGGCCTGTGGCGGCGCCTTAGCCCTCATCACCATCCCCCACTGCTCCTGATGGCATTGAACCCCACGCTGAATTCAACTGCAAGCGGGTGAAGTCGCCCGATGTTCGCCTTCTCACTCGTCGGCGGGCTCTTCCTTTCCGATCGATTTCAGCGCCGCCTGATAGACTTCACGCCGTCCCCTGCCGGTTAGCCGAGCCAGCACTGCACTCGCCTGCTTCAGACTGAGGCCCGCTTCGCGAAGAATTTCTACGGTCACCGGCGTTCCCTCAACTGTGGAATCTGTGGAGTTTTCCGGTGCCCCTTCGACAACGATCGTCACTTCGCCGAGTGCCGGCTGCTCGCGAAATCGATGCGCCAATTCATCGAGGCTTCCGCGAATCGTCTCCTCGTAAGTCTTGGTGATTTCTCGAACCACCGCCGCTATGCGCGAAGCGCCGAACGCCGCCACCATTTCCGCGAGCGTATCGGCCAGCCGGCGCGCTGCCTCATAGAAGACCATCGTGCGATGCTCGCGCCGCAAACCTTCGAGCAGTTTCCTCCGTGGCCCGTCGCGCGGCGGCAGAAATCCTTCGAACGTGAATCGATTGGTCGCCAGCCCCGCAATCGATAGCGCCGCGATCACCGCCGATGCACCCGGCACCGCGACCACCCGCACTCCCGCTTCGAGCGCCGCTCGAACCAGGCGAAAGCCAGGATCGGATATCGCCGGCGTGCCCGCATCGGTGACCAGCGCGATCTTCTCGCCCGCCGCGAGCCGCTCGATCAGTTCCGGCGTGCGCCTTTCCTCGTTGTGCTCGTAGTAGCTGAGCGTCGGCGTGCGAATCCCGTGGCTCGCGAGCATCGAACCGGTGCGCCGCGTATCCTCGCACGCGATCGCATTGACCTCGCCGAGGATGCGAATCGCGCGCGCCGAAATGTCATCGGGATTCCCGATCGGTGTCGCGACCACGTACAGCACGCCGCCCGCCGGAGTTTGTTTATCTGCTCGCGTGGACATTAGAATCAAAATCAGGCTCGATAAAAGTCGAAGCTCTGTACTGCCAGAAGGAATCCGCGCGTGGCCCAAGGCAAAGCTACTCTGCTCATTTCATGCATCGATCGCCCGGGCATCATCGCGTGCGTCTCCAACCACTTGTTCACGCTGGGCTGCAATATTATCACTTCCGACCAGTACTCCGACGACGAGGACGGGCATTTTTTCTGGCGCATTCACTTTGAAAGCCTGCGCCTGCCGGTTGGCGAATTGGCCAAGGAGTTCGACGCGTCGATCCCGTCGCTGATGCCGTGGGAACGTCTCCGATGGCATCTGTTTGACGCGTCCAGGCGCGACCGGATCGTCATCATGGCGTCGCGCCTGCCGCATTGCCTGATGGATTTGCTGAGCCGCCATCGCTTCGGTGAACTCGACGGCGAGGTGGTCGGCGTCGTCAGCAATCATCCCGATCTCGAACCGCTCGCGCGTCCCTTCGAGGTCCCGTTCAAAGTGATTCCGGTGTTGAAGGATCGCAAGCCCGAGTCCGAAACGGCACTGCTGAAGCATCTGAACGAGCTGCGCGCCGATACGGTCGTGCTCGCGCGCTACATGCAGGTTCTATCCGGCGATTTTCTGCGCGCCTGGAACAAGCCGATCATCAATATTCATCATAGCTTCCTGCCCGCTTTCGCCGGCCAGCGCCCGCACAAACAGGCCCACGACAAGGGCGTGAAGCTGATCGGCGCGACCGCGCATTATGTGACCGAGGAACTCGATGCCGGACCGATCATCGCGCAAGCGACGACGCCGATGACGCATCGCGATACGGTCGCGGATCTCGCGCGCATGGGCAAGGATCTCGAAGTGACGGTTCTCGCCAACGCCGTCCGCGCGCACTTACGCAAGGAAGTGCTGCTTCATCACAACCGCACGATCGTGTTCAGCTAACGCGCTTAATGCCTCGCCCGTGAGGGAGCCCGCCTCTTAATACCTCGCCCAGGCAAGGAGAGAGCGGGCTGAATCAAGCCGGGCCGACGAAAAAGTTCAACGACCGATCCGCGAACGCGATGATCGGCTGCCAGTAGAGTCCCAGCGCGATGATCGCGCACGCCAGCACGCCCATCAGTCCGTAATTCCACGGCTCGAACTTTACCACGCCTTCGTCGCCCTGCGGTTGATCGAAGAACATCGTGCGAATCGGCCGCAGGTAGTAATACAGCGAGACCACTGAATTCAGGATTCCGACGATCGCGAGCACGTAGAATTGTCCGCGGATTACCGCCGCGAACAGATAGAACTTGCCGATGAAGCCAATCGTCAGCGGGATTCCTGTCAGTGAAAAAAGAAAAATCGTCAGCGCGATCGCCGGCACGATTCCGCCGCGCCACGCGAGCCCGCGATACGCGTCGATATCCTCGCGCCCGGTCGAGTTCGCCACGATCATGACCACCAGGAACGCGCCCGCATCCATCAGGTAATACGCGAACAGGTAGAACAGCATCGCGCGGATGCCGTCATTCGACAGCACTACGAAACCCATCAGCGCGTAGCCCGCCTGCGCGATACTCGAGTACGCGAGCAGCCGCTTCATGTTGGTCTGCTGCAGCGCGGCCAGATTTCCCAGCGTCATCGTGATGATGCAAATGAACAGCAACAGTTGCGGCCAATCGACTCCCGCGAGCGCCGTCCAACTGCCGCCCGCAGTCAGCGTCGAGATTGCCGGAAAAAAGAACCGCGTGAGCAGCGCGAAGCCGGCCGCCTTCGAACCGATCGCGAGGAACGTCGTAATCGGAATCGGTGCGCCGGTGTAAACGTCGGGCGCCCACATGTGAAACGGCACCGACGCCACCTTGTAGCCCATGCCGGTCAGAATCAGCACGAGCGCGATAAACACCGCGAGCACCGGCAGATGACCCGGCGCCGAGAGCGCGCGATTGATCACCGTGAAATCCAGCGAGCCGGTGATTCCGAAAATCCAGCTCATGCCGTAAATCATCGTGCCCGACGCCACGCCGCCGTAGATCAGGTACTTGAGCGCGGCTTCGAGAGAGCGCCGGTTGTGCCGCAAAAATCCGGTCAAGATGTATGACGTCAGGCTGACAAATTCGAGCGCGAGATACGCCATCAGCAGATTCGCCGACTCCGCCATCAGGAACATCGCGAACGCGCTCGCCAGCAGAATCGCGTAGTACTCGCCCTGGTCGCAGGTCTTCACTTCCTCCGATCCGATCGACATCCACACGCCAATCACCGCGGCCAGTGCGATCAGCGCGCGAAAATAAATCGCGAACGAATCGAACACCAGCATCCGATGGAACAGCCATGCGCCCGCATGCGGCGCCTCCAGGCCGATCGCCATCAGGCTCCCGGCGGCGGTGATCAGCGCCAGATCGCCGAGGTACTGCTTGTCGGTCAGCGCCAGATCGAGAATCACGATGACCAGAACGCCGGTCACCATGATCAGCTCCGGATAGAAGTGCGTCAGGCTCGCGATATTTCCGAGATCCATCTATCGATGTCTCAATGCATCATCGCGACAGCCGCGCCCGAAGTGGACAGCACGACCTGATTCAGGTGGACGAGCGAGGTGTTCAGCAGGCTGAGAATCGCCTGCGGATAAACGCCGAGAATCAGCACCAGCACCGCGAGCGGCACCAGCGTGAACCCCTCGCGAAAGGTGAGGTCCGGCAGCGTGTTGTATTTTTCGTTGAGCGGACCGAGATAGATGCGCTGAAACGTCCACAGCAGATAGCCGGCGGTCAAGACCGCGGTCGCGGCGCCGAATACCGTCATCCATGGATGCGGCTGCCATGAGCCGATCAGTACCAGCACTTCCGAGATGAACGCCGACATCCCGGGCAATCCCATGCCCGCGAAGAATGCGAACCCGGTAATCGCCGTGTAAATCGGCATCTGCTGGGCGAGTCCGCCGAAGCCGTTGATCTCGCGATGATGCGCGCGATCGTAAATCACGCCGACCAAAATGAAGAGCATCGCCGTGATCGTCCCGTGGTTGAACATCTGCAACACCGCGCCGTTGATTCCGGCCGTGGTGAACGCCGCGAGGCCCAGCATCACGTATCCCATGTGGCTGATCGACGAGTACGCGATCATTTTCTTGTAGTCAGTCTGCGCCATCGCGACCATCGCGCCGTACACGATGTTGATGGTTCCGATCACGCCGAGGAACAGCCACGCCAACTGCATCGTCGCCGCCGGCAGCACCGCGAAATTGACCCGCAGAATTCCGTAGGTGCCCATCTTCAGCAGCACGCCGGCCAGGATGACTGAGATTGCCGTCGGCGCCTCGACGTGCGCATCCGGCAACCAGGTATGAAACGGGAACGCCGGAATCTTGATCGCAAAGCCGATGAACAGCGCAATCCACACCACGCGCTGGAAGCCAATCGAGTAGTGGCTCGAATTCGCCGCCAACTCGGTAATATCGAAAGTCGGCGTCGCCCCGTAGTAGTACAACCCCAACATCGCTAGCAGGATCAGCACCGAGCCGAGCAGCGTGTAGAGAAAGAATTTGATCGCCGCATATTCGCGGCGCGGCCCGCCCCAGATGCCGATCAAAAAGTACATCGGCAGCAGCATCACTTCCCAAAAAATGTAGAACAGGAAAAAATCGAGCGACACGAACACTCCCATCATGCCCGTGTCGAGCAGCAGCAGCATCGCGTAATAGCCCTTCTCGGCGCGATTGATTCCGAAACTCGCGAACACCGAGAAAAACATGATGATCGCCGTCAGTATCACCATCGAGATGCTGATGCCGTCGATGCCCATGAAGTAATGGATGTTGTAAGATGGCATCCACGACGCTTTTTCGGCGAACTGCACGGCCGTGGTCGTAGTGTCGAAGTGTTCGTAAAGATAGAGCGCGATCGCGAGCTGCGGGATCGTCGCCGCCACCGCGATCCATTTGAAAGCGGGCTTCATCGCGTCCGGCAGCGCGAGCACCACGAACATCGCCAGCAGCGGGATAAAGGTTATCAGCGTAAGCGCGTGACTCATTTCGCTCCTGTTGTCGTTGTTTCAGGCCGTGCGCGGCGCCGAGCCCGTCATGCTCTTACGACCGCGCGCACCAGCAGGATCAGCATCACCGCGGCCAGAATTCCGTACAGGTAACCGTTGATCGATCCGGTCTGCAGCCGTCGCAACCTGCCGCCCACGTCGAGCGTGAAGTTGGAGGCAAAGTTCACCAACCCATCAACTATGTACGTGTCGATCAGTCCTGAGATCATCGAAACCACAACCGTGATCCGCGCCGAGAGATTTACCACGCCATCGATAATGTTCGAGTCGAACCACGCGAGCGCGCGGCACGCGAGCAGGTACGGCTGAACCACCGCACGGTCATACAGCTCATCGACGTAGTACTTATTGAGCACCCACTCATAAACCACGCCGCCAAACATCTCGCTGAAGCGCGCGGGATCGATCCTCCGCTGCCGATACATCATGTCGGCGATGAACCACCCGATCACGACCATCGTAAACGTGATGAATCCGAACGCCGCCTCGGTCGCGTGACTATGGATTCCCGCCTCCGTGATCTGCCGCGTCACTGGCGAGCTGAACACCGGCTCCAGAAATTCCTCGAACGGCTTGAAGGTCGCGATGAATTCCGGAATCTTCACCAAGCCGCCGACCACTGACAGTGCGCCCAGCACGATCAGCACGTAGGCCATCGACGGCGGTGATTCGTGCAAATGATGCTCCTGCTCGTGCGTGCCGCGGAACTCGCCGAAGAACGTCATGTACACCTGCCGGAACATGTAGAAGACCGTGATTCCGGCGCCCATCAGCAGCATCGCCCACACCACAGTGTGGCCGTGCGCAAAGGCCTGCCAGATGATCTCGTCCTTCGACATGAATCCCGCGAACGGCGGCACTCCGGCGATCGCGAGCGTCGCCGCAAGAAACGTGATGAACGTGATCGGCATCTTGTGCCTGAGCCCGCCCATCTTGCGCATGTCCTGCTCGCCGCCCATCGCGTGGATCACCGAGCCTGAGCCGAGGAACAGGCATGCTTTGAAAAACGCATGCGTCATCAGATGGAAGACGCCGGCCGCATACGCGCCCACTCCGACCGCCGCGAACATGTAGCCAAGCTGGCTGATCGTAGAGTACGCGAGCACCTTCTTGATGTCGTTTTGCGCGATGCCGATCGTCGCCGCGAATAGCGCCGTGAGCCCGCCGACGGTCGCGATCACCGCCATCGTAAACGGCGACATCGAGAACAGGAAATTCAGCCGTGCGACCATGTAGATGCCGGCGGTGACCATCGTCGCCGCGTGGATCAGCGCGCTGACCGGCGTCGGCCCCGCCATCGCGTCCGGCAACCAGACATACAGCGGTATCTGCGCTGATTTGGCGGTCGCGCCGACGAACATCAGCAGCGTCACGAAACCGACCAACTGATGCGCCGAATGATAGCCGGCGAAGTTGATCGTCGTCCCCTGCAATAGCGGCGCGTACTTCGCGACCTCGCGCGTCACCAGCGTCGGATGCCCGACCGTTTCGAGCGCCGCATACAGGCTGTAGAGCGCAATCACGAACGCCCAATCGCCGACGCGATTAACGATGAATGCCTTGTTGCCCGCAGTGCTGTTGGCCAAGACCTTGTACCAGAAACCGATCAGCGCAAACGAGCACAGGCCGACGCCTTCCCACCCGACGAACATCAGCCACATGTTGTCGCCGAGCACGAGCACCAGCATCATGACCGTGAACAGGTTCAACCATCCGAAGAAGCGCCAGAACCCGTCGTCGTCGTGCATGTAGCCGATCGAATAAATGTGGATCAGCCCGCCGACGCCCGTGACGATCAGCGTCATCAGCATCGAGAGCGGATCCAGCCAGAACGCGATATGGAGATTCAGCCCGCCGACGTCGAACCAGGTCCACAGATCGTCGAGCATGAAGCGGTTTTCCGGCGCCAGCGCGATCATCTTGAAGAAGCCGCTCACCGCGATGATGAACGCGAGGATCACGACCCCGCATCCAACGATGCTGATCGCCATCTTGCCGAAATTCTTCTGCAACCATTTTCCGGCAAGGAAATTGATCGCCGCGCCGATCAGCGGCAGCAGTATGATCAATCGAACGAAGCTAACCGAAACTGGATGGTCCATCGTCTGGCAGACCGTCGAAACTGCAGCGGTCCGCTCCCTCTAAGTCACGTCAAAAGATTGAATCCGGTCCGAAATCAGTCGCGCTGATATAAGCAGAAATCGAACGGCCAGCAAACAAGATCGCATCCGTCGAGCGCGACTCCGCCGCCATCGCACTCGCGATCCTGACCCGCTCGCCCCTAGCCACTGAGGGTCTCGGTCGCGTCGACATCTATCGTCTTGAAATTCTGGTAGATCGCCAGCACGACGGCGAGTCCGATCACCGCCTCGGCTGCCGCCAGCATGATCACGAAAATCGCGAAGATTTGCCCGTCGTACTTGCCGCCGCCGTAGAACGCAAACGCCAGGTAGTTGATGTTCGCGGAATTCAGGATCAGCTCGATGCCCATCAGGATTCCGATCGCGTTGCGCCGCGTCAGCACCGTGAACAGGCCGAGCCCGAATATTATGAGGCTAAGGACCAGGAAGTGGTCCAGCGTGATTCCCCCGCCCATCCCGGCTCCTTCGCTCCTACTCCCTGACTTCGTGGCGCGAGATCACGATCGCGCCGATAAGCGCCGCCAGCAGCACCAGCGACGCAACCTCGAACGGCAATACATATTCACCGAGAAAGGCATTGCCAATCCCGTACGTAGTCTGCGACGGCACGACCACGGTTCCCTGATGCCACGGCGTCCGCACCACCGCATACAGCATCACGGAGATCGCGACTCCGACCGTTACCAGCGCCGATCCCGAACCGACTGCGCGATTCGATACCGTCACGTCGGCGATTCCCGCAGTCAGCATCACCGCGAACAGCGTCAGCACCAGGATGCCGCCCACGTAGACCAGCAACTGCACCATCGCGACAAAATCCGCCGCCAGCAAAATGTAGATGCCGACCACGCCCATGAATGCGCCGAGTAGCGCGAATGTCGAGTGCACGATGTTGCGCGAGAACGCGACCAGCGCGCTCGATCCGACCGTCAGCGCCGCGAGCGCGTAGAAGATTATCTGTGCGAGCATCGATTTGCCTTTCCGATTGTTCGCGTCCTTTCGTCCCTCAGCTTGGCTCGCCCGGCGCCGCAGTTTCGGCCGCGGCCTTGTCGGCTGCGGCTTTGGCCTCCGCGTCGCTGCCGGGAATCGCCCACTGATCCAGATACGCCATGCCGCGATTCAGAATCGGCGCGATTCGCTGATCGGTTTCCGGACCCTTCTTGGGCTTGTACGCGATTACCGGATCCTTGACGAAGCGGCGAATCAGGCTTTCGAGCGAGTAATCCGCACCCTCGAACTCGGTCGTGTGATGAATCGAGCCGGTCGGGCACGGCTCGCTGCAAAGCCCGCAATACATGCACTTCGCGATGTCGATATCGAACTGCGACAGCAGCAGTTGCTTCGTCACCGGGTCCTTGTCCGCAACAATCGTGATGCAATCGATCGGGCACAATCGCTCGCACGCGAGGCAGCCCGTGCAGATTTCCAGATCGACTTCGAGAATCCCGCGGTACCGGAACGGCAGCGTATCCTGCACGCGCACTGCCATACGGTCGGGATACTGCACGGTGTACGGCTTGCGCATGAAGTGCGACGCCGTAATCGCCATCCCCTCGAAAATCGTGGAGACGGTCTCTTTGATATTTTGTACGTAGTCGGAAACTCCGCTCATCGAACGCCTCTATATCGTCGGATTGAAATACATTTCCATCCGCGAACGCCTTAGATAGAAGATTACGCGCTGGATGAAAAGCACTGCGACCACGATCGCGCCGGCCAGCATGATGTAACCCATGAACGCGTTGCCGTCAGGCCAGATAGCGACCCACACCGCAGTGCCAATCATGTCGACAAACGAAATCGGCACGAAATATTTCCAGCAAAGCAGCATCAGCTGATCGATTCGTACGCGCGGCAGCGTCGCGCGAATCCACATCGAGAGAAACACCAGCGCCAACACTTTGACGTTGAACACGATCAACTGAAGCACGTTCATCAGCACGACGTTCTTGGTGATATGCGGACATTGCCATCCGCCGAGGAACAGCGTGGTGATGATCGCGCCGATGATGAACAGATTTCCCCACTCCGCCATGAAGAAGAACAGGTAACGCATCCCGCTGTATTCGGTCGCGAAGCCGGCGACCAGCTCGGACTCCGCCTCCGGCAAATCGAACGGAGTGCGGTTGCCTTCCGCCAGCGCCGATATGTACAGGATGTTCGCCGCGATGAAGGTGAACGGGTTCGCGAACAGGAACCAATGCTGCGGCGCCCAGCCCTGCGCGCGGATAATTCCCTGCATCGAAAGCGTGCCGGTCATCAGCACGACCGGGAAAATCGACAAGCCCGCCGGGATTTCATAGCTCACGATTTGCGCCGCCGATCGGATTCCGCCGATCAGCGACCATTTGTCGTTCGACGCCCAGCCCGCCATCAGCACCCCGACCACCGTCAGCGCCGTAACCGACGTCATATAAAGGATGCCGACGTTCAGGTCAGCCAGAATCAGCGACGACGAAAACGGCATCACCGCCCACGGCAGCACGAATGCGAGCACGACCAGGTACGGCGCAGTCTTGAACAGCGTCGGGTCCGAATCGTCGGGAATGATGTCTTCCTTGCAGACGTGTTTCACCCCGTCGGCCAGCCACTGCAGGAAGCCATTGGGCCCGACGCGGTTGGGCCCGACCCGCGATTGGATTCGCGCCCACACTCGGCGCTCGACCCAGCTGACGATTCCCGCAAACGGAAACGCAACGCCGAGAAACACCACAGCGCTCAGCACGAAGATCACTATCGCCGCGACGACGCTCGCATTCTTGCCGAAGGTGCCCGCGTTAACGAGGTTTTCGATCAGCGTCTGCATAGCTGCTAGCGATCGATCTCCGGCGCGATCACGTCGAGACTCGCGATCAAAGTAACCAGGTCCGCAATCATCAGACCCTGGCTGAGTTTCTGAATGATACCCATCGCCGCGAACGATCCGGTCCGCACGTGCACCCGCCATGGATACCCGGTGCCATCGCTGACGACGTACCAACCCATGTCGCCACGCGCACTCTCGACCCGAATCTGGCATTCGCCCGCGGGCGGTTTGAAATTGCGCGGCACCTTCGCCAGCACCGGCCCCGACGGAATCTTCGCCAGCGCCTGGCGCAGGATTTTCACCGATTCCTTCATCTCGAAGACGCGCACCATGTAGCGGTCCATCGAGTCGCCGAGCGTCCCCCAATGGCCGTTGCCGACCGGCACGTCAAAATCAAAATCGGGATAGACGGAATACGGGATGTCCTTGCGGATGTCCCATTTGACGCCGCAGCCGCGCAGATTCGGCCCGACCAGATTGTAGTCGATCGCCTCTTTCGCCGTGATGATGCCGATATTCGCCAGCCGCTCGACGTAAATCTTGTTGTACGAAAGCAGGTTGTTGAACTCGTCGAGAATCGGCTCCAGATGATCGAGATACGCGTTCGACTTCTCGCGCCATCCCGGCGGCAGATCCCACGCCACCCCGCCGATTCGCATGTAGTTGAACGTCAGGCGCGCGCCGCATAGCTCCTCGATCAGGTCATTGATCATCTCGCGCTCGCGGATCGCATGCGTGAACGGCGTCATCGCGCCGATATCCATGCCCATCGTGCCGATCGACAGCAGATGCGACGCGAGCCGATTGAACTCCGCCGCGATCACCCGGCAGTATTCGCCGCGCTTCGGCACCTCGATATTGCCCAGCCGCTCGCACGCGCTGCCCCAGCCCTGGTTGGTGAACATCGCGCACACGTAATCGACCCGATCGGTGTACGGCATGAAGCCGTGATAGCCAACCTTCTCCGCGATCTTCTCGATCGAGCGATGCAGGTAGCCGACGTCGGGAATCGCTTCGCGCATCACTTCGCCGTCGGCGCGCACGACAAATCGCAACACCCCGTGCGTCGACGGATGCTGCGGGCCCATGTTCAGCGTCATTTCTTCGGTGCGAAGCGTACTCATTTCTTTTTCGTATCGAGCCGGATTATCGGGCTCTCTCTGACGGTTGATATCCCGTGATACTCGAGCGGTTCGACGAAATCCTTGCGCAGCGGATAGCCTTGCCAATCCTCCGGCATCAGGATTCTCCGCATATCGCTGTGGCCTTCAAAGTTCACCCCGAGCAGATCGAAAATCTCGCGCTCCATCCAGTTCGCCGACTTCCACACGTTCTCGAGCGTCTCGACCGACGGATTGTCGCGCGGCAGTTTCACCTTCAGCACCGCTGTATGCCGGCGCTGGTACGAGAAGAAGTGATAGACCACCTCGATATGATCCTTGTAATCGACCCCGCTCTCGTTCGACAGACAATCCATCTGCAGCTCGGGATCGTTTTTCATGAAGCGCCCGATCTCGACGATTGCCTTGGGGTCGATCACGGCGAATGGATCAAGCTTGCGATCCGCTACTTCTAAAATGCGATCGCCGAACTGATTCTTCACCCGCTCGAGTATTTGGAGCGGTTCCATGCTTATGCGGCAGCGATCTGCTTGCCGTTGGGCCCGCGCGACAGCCAGCGCTCGGTCATCATCTTTTCCTGCAACTTCAGCAAGCCTTCCGTAAGCGCCTCGGGACGCGGCGGGCATCCGGGCACGTACACATCGACCGGCAGGATTTTGTCCACCCCGTCGCACACCGAGTAGGCAAGCTGGAACAGGCCGCCGCAACTCGCGCACGATCCCATCGAGATGACGTATTTCGGATCGGGCATCTGGTCGTACAGCAGCCGAGTTCTGAGCGCCATCTTTAGCGTCAGCGTGCCCGCCACGATCATGAGATCGGACTGCCGTGCCGACGCGCGCGGCGTCGCGCCGAAGCGTTCGATATCGGCCCGCGGACCGCCGGTATGCATCAACTCGATCGCGCAGCAGGCAAGGCCAAACAGCATGTACCAGATACTCGATTTGCGCATCCAGTTCAGCAATTCGTCGGTCTTGGTCGTCAGTACGTAATCCGGCAGCGTATTCAGCAACGGCATAAAAATAGACCTCAGTCCTCGACCGGAACCTTCTTGATCCATTCGAGATCATGTTTGACCCACACGTACGCGAGGCCAACGAACAGGATCAAAAGGAAAATCAGAATTTCGCTGAGCGCATACACGCGGCGTCCCGAGCGAACCCAATCGAGGTAAACAGTCGCGATCGGATAAACGAACGCGACCTCGACTTCGAAAACCACAAAGATGAGCGCAATTATATAGAAACGAACGTTGAAATTGATCCAGGCGCGGCCGGTCGGCGGCTCGCCGCATTCGTACGGGATCAGCTTGCGATCGTAGGGATTCGACGGCGCCAGCAGCTTCTGCAGCCCGAACATCAGCGCCACGAAGCCGATTCCAATGATCGTCAATGCCAGCGGCACGCCGAAGTTGAAATACATTTGATCTTACCGAGTCCTCATTAGTTGGACTGACCAGGGCTGTCAAGAAGGATGCCTTGATTCCGCACTAGTCCAGCTTAAGAAATTCTTAATTAACGATCACCTTCATCTAACCCAGGTTAGTGCTCGCCTCGATCCTCTACTTTTGCGATTTATGCGATTCCAAAAGCGCCTTCAGCGCGGGCGCGTCGAGCCATGCGCCTTCGCCGGTCGGGCATACCATCATCTGGATGCCGGCTTCAGTCTTGGGCTCCAGAATTTGCTTGCAATGCGGACACGCGATCTGCTCCATGCGCTTCTTGCGCATCGATTCCAATAATTCGGCGTCACGCTGCCGCGCCCACTGATCCTCGCGGGCCGCTTCGACGTCCTTGAACTTATCGCCCAGTCGGTTTTTTTCTTCGCTTGCCATAGCTTCCTCGGCGCCTTCAAATCATCTCTTTGATCAGTTTGCCGCTGCGAGCCTTTTCCACCGTCGATTCGAACTTCGGCCCCAAATCGACGCCCATCTCCTTGGCCCGCTTCTTCGCCCACATGCCGACGTTGCGCGAATCCTTATAGTACGAATCGTCGCGCGGCTTCGATGAATCAAAATTGGCCAGCCGCGACGCTTCACTCTCCACTACCGCGAACGAAGACATCACCCGCTTCAGCCGATTCGACCCGCAATCGGGGCACTCGAGCCGCTCGCGCCTGCGCGCCGAACCCATCACCACATGCGAGCTGATGAGCCTGCACCGCGCACACTCGTACTCAAAAATCGGCATTGGATATACAGGATATCGCGCCCGGGTCATGCCCGCAAATGAGCGATTTCCAATAGCATTGCGTGCAGGTGGTTCGCGCGCTGGGAACCGACAACTCAGCGGGGCGGGCGTCTCCGCCACGTCTCGCGAATGTCGAGGATCGGCGCCGCCAATGGATTGCCCACCAGCAGCAATAGTCCGATCCCGCCGACTACCACCCCGCATCCGAGCCACCAAAGCGAGCGATACTCGATTCCGAGCGCCAGCATCGCGAGCGCCCACAGCGGAATTATCAGCGAGGTGACGAAGCGCATCATGACGCTCATCGCGTTCTCGGCTCTTTCGCGAGAATCAGCCATTGTGGAAACCGGCCATGGGGACTTATCTAGCGAGTCCGTCGCGCCGTTTCAAATCGATCGATCTGCAAAATCAATCAGTAGTGACTGGCGACGACTTTATTTCATACAATGCCGGCGGTCCGCCGCCCCCGATCAATTCCGATTTCAGCACCAGCTTCAGACGCGCGCGATCTTCCGGGCGCATCGCATCGAACTCGGTGGGCGTCGCGACCAGGTACACCGGCCGCTCAGCCGTCGGATGCGGGCACTCCGCCTTGCGCAGCGCCGGAACCGCGGCGCCGTAGTAGAAGGAAAATTCGTAATTGATTCCGGCCGGGATGCACACCGGCGCGCCTTTCACCGCGTCCGCAACTTGCGGCGCGAAACTCTTGAGACTCCGCATCGCCGCCAGTTCCGGCCGCAGCGTCGCGGTCCACAACGTGCTCATTGCAAGTCCCGTGAGCGCAATCGCGAGGCCCAGTCCCAGCGCCAGCTTGCGATTAAAGCTCCAGATAGCGACCGCCGCCCCGATGATCAACGCAATCGCACAAACGACGAATGGAAATTGTAGAGACGCCATCCCCTGTCCGAAGATCGCCGCGAATGCGGCGTCGCTCGATTGCAAATTAATTCCAATCGGCAGGTCGGGGCGCGATCTCGCTAAGACGAATTCGACGACGATCGCGACCGCGCATCCGACCGTGAAGACCAGCACAATTAAGTCGCGGATTTTCGCGGCCAGTCCTCGCTCGCTGTTCTCACGCAATGAAAATACCGACGCGCATAGAATCGCGATTCCCGGAAGCGCCGGCAGGATATAGTCGTCGCGCTTGACGCTGGCGATCGAGAAAAACAGCAGCACCGCAAGCGTCATGCTCGCTTGATAAACCACCGCGCGACGTTTCTCAGGCGCGATCTCGCCGATCCAGAACGCAAGCATCGCCGGCACGATCAATAACGTCATCGGGAAAGCGCCGCCGAGCAATCGTCCGCCGATATAATAGAACGGCCGGTAACTCTCGCCGGTGCCGCCAAGCGTGGCCGGCATGAAATGTCCAAAATTCTCGGCCAGGAGAATTTTGAGAAATCGCTCCTTGCCGTAAATCGCCGCCGGCACATACCAAACCGCACCGATCGCGAGCGTGATTGCGAGCGTCTGCCACACCCAGGCTTTGCGCACGAATCCGAGCGGACGTCGGCGCTCGATCACACTTCTGCGCTCGATCGAGAGATAAATCGCGCCAGCCAATGCGCACAGCACAATCGCCACCGGACCCTTGGTCAGAACACTCAGGCCCAACCACAGGCCGGCCATAAACGGATCGCGACTCGCACGACTCGATTCATCGAGCGTGGCGCGCTCGTCTTCATTGAGCAGCGGGAAAATCGCGACGTAAGCCATAAACAGCAACAACGTCAGCAACATGTCCGTTAGCGCCGTCGTCGCGCGCGACGCGAATCCGTAAGTGCCGATCAGGAATATAAACGCGAGCCAGCCCTCGACGACGCCGACGTTCGACGCCGTCCATGCGAGCACCGCCACCGCGAGAATTGTCCCGGCGACTATCGAAACGATCCGCGCGCGAACCTCATCGACGCTGCCACCCGAAATTTTCGCCGCGCTCGCCGCGAGCCAATAAAATAGCGGTGGCTTGCGATCGGCAAAGCCGTACGCATCCTCGGGAATGAGCCATCGCCCGTCGCGCACGATACTTTGAATCCACTCGGCTGATTGCGGCTCGGCGTCTTTTTGAAATGGCGCGCTGATTCCTTGCGCCAGCACGATCAACGCGAACAGCGCGGCGAGCGCGAGCAACGATGGACGGATCGCACCCGCCTTCGACGCCGCGAGCGCTGAATTCACTGGCGCCGAACCGCACCGATTGGCGGGAGCCACAGATGCCGCAGGCCGCCGGCGGGATCGAACCTCGCCACCTGCATCGATGCCGCATTGTGCGCGTAACCGATCCGCCCGCGTCGATCGAGTATGATTACGCCGGCCTCCGCACCGGTGGCATCGATCATTTCGCCGATCGCTTCTCGCGCAATCGCGTCGGGTGAGCCCTCGGCGAGTGCCAGCACCGCTTCACGGCATAGCGAAGTAAGGATGATCGCTTCGCCCTGCCCCGTCGCCGACGCGGCGCCCAACCCGTGCGCGAAAGTTCCCGCCCCGATGATCGCCGAGTCGCCCACTCGCCCAAAGAGCTTGCCCGGCACGCCTCCCGTCGAAGTCGCCGCCGCGATTCCGCCCCGCGCATCGATCGCGATTGCTCCCACCGTGCCGTGTTCCATTCCCATCGACGCCCGCGCCGCAGCTTCGGCCGCCGACTCCGCCTGTTGCTGCTGACGCGCCCGCCATCGCTCGCGTGCCCGCGCGGAGATCATCGCGGCCGGCTTGACCAGCTGAATCCCGCAACTTCGCGCGAAGCGTTCCGCCCCGACGCCCGCCATCAGGATATGTGGCGAGCGCTCCATCACCGCGCGCGCGAGCACCACCGGATGTTGCACCCGGCTTATCACCGCGACCGCGCCCGCCGTGACATTGTAATCGTCTTCCGCCACTTGCTGAGATTTCCGACCGCGCTTCGGCATCGCATCACTCACCGGCTCGGCCGACATCACCGACGCGTCCATCTCGACGTTGCCTTCGGAATTCAGCAGCGAGCCATAGCCGGCATTGAACAATGGATGATCTTCGAGCGTCGAGATCGTCGCGATCACGGCGTCGAGCGCGCTGCCGCCGCTCTGCAAAATCTTGGCGCCGAGTCGTGTCGCCGTAAGCATTCCCCGCCGGCGCTCCACTCGTTCGCCGGCTGGACCGATTCCACCTGCACCGCCATGGGCCACGAGCGCCGGTATCGTGCGGCTCGACGCCATCAGATTCCGGGACGGCGCCCCCAAATGTCGCCGGGACGGCGGCCCCAAATAAAAATACGCCGAAAGTCGAACGTCATCGGTCCGGTGGTGCGTAGGCGCGCTCGAGGCGCCCAGTGTACGCGGCGAGAAATTCGTCTTGCCGATCGGCGGGCAGCGCATCGACGAACGGCCGCAGTCCGGTCGATCGATACCACTGGACGACCTCGGCCGGCCGCTCCATCGGATGATGAAACGTGACGTAGTACGAATCGACGTCGGCGTAACCGATCTCCGCCAGCATCTTCGTATAATGCTCCGGCTCCGCATCTTTGCGAAAAGGAATCTGCACGCCCGCGAGCAACTCACGCCAAGGCGCCTCGCCCACCAGCGCGTCCATCTCGACTTTCGCCGTTTCGATCGCATTGGCCGGCATCTGCGCGACCAGCCTGCCGTTCGGTTTTAACGCCTTCAGGCAGCGCGTGAATATCCCGCGATGGTCGCGCAGCCACTGAATCGTGGCGTTCGAAAAAATCAATGTGTAATCGCGATCCCCGCTGAACTTCGACACGTCCATGACTTCGAACGAGAGCCGCGCCTTCAGCTCCTCCGGCAATCCTGCGCGCAATTTCCCCGCAGCCTCGATCATCGCCGGCGACGAATCGACGCCGCGTGCCGATCCGCGCGCCGCGCGACGCACCAATTCGACCGTATTGTCACCGGGTCCGCACCCGAGATCGATCATTTGTTCATCGTCGCTAAATTGCAGGCGCGAAAATATGTGCTCGACCGGCTCCGCGCGGTAGCCGCGAAAACGGTTGTAGAGTTCGGGATTCCAGTCCGCCATCAGCGATTACCTTTGACGCGCAGCATAGGTACGCCCCCTCTGCCTCACCCACCCGCGCTTGCGGTGAGCGACCACATAACAAATCATAGCGCCATGAGCGACGAGTCAAATCCGCCACTCGTTCCGCCCGCCGTTCAGCCGCCGCGCAAGCGGCGTATCTTCGGCATCGGATCGATCATTCTCGGCGTGCCCTTGATGCTCTGGCTCGTCACTGCTCTCATCTTTGCCCGCAGCCTTAAGTACCCGGCTTTCTTGTATGAGGGTAACGGTCAAGATGTGTTCGGCGAACATGTCCCGAGGCTCACTCGCGGATCGTTAACCGACGTCCGCACCGCCACCGGTCTCGAGCCGCAGAGATTCGACGCCGGAATTGTCCAGGAAGATGGCTTTCGCGCAAGGCAGGTCCCGGTGATTGGATGGTTCTTCGCGGGCAGTCGCCGCGAAGCGATTGTGCTGCTGTCGGCGGCCGGCGGGACCGAACTGCAGATCATTCCTTACGTCAAGTTTCTCCACGCGGCCGGCTATAACGTCGTGGCTTGCTACAGCGCCAACAACCCGAAGTATGGAATCAACTGGGGATTGCTCAAGCGCAAATTCGCCATTGCGACCGCCCACCGGCTCCACGATGACGGCTTCGACACGGTTGCTGCGATTGGAATTTCCGAAGGCGGCGCTGGTGTACTGCTCGCACAATCCGAAGAGCCGGTTTTCAAAGCGATCATCGTGGACAGCGCATTTGCCAGTCTCCCCGATACGCTTTTGCGCAGCCCGACGCTCGCGCGACTGCACCCCGCCTTCGCGAGGACCGTACTCTGGGAAGCTCGCTGGTGGTTCGGCAAAAGTCTCTACAGCGTCTTGCCCGCCGAATCCGCCGGCGCGATGGGCGATTGCCCGCTCCTGATTATACAGAACAGCGGCGATCCTTTGACGCCAGTTTCCGATGGAGAAGCGATTCGCAAGGCCGCGACTGGTTCTGCGGAACTCTGGATCGCACCCTCTAAAGGACATGGTGACGCGATTTTTCAGGCGCCAAAGGAATATGCGGCCCACGTGATCGCATTCCTGGACAAGGTCTTCGGACCGCCGCCCGCCGTCGCACAGGCCGAGCCGTCACCGACTCCCGCGGCGTTGCCGTCTGTCGGCAAGCACAAGCCTCGCGCGCGATCGAAGATGCGCCACCGCCCGACCGCGACCAACGACGCTGCCGCCTCGCCCTGATCGCGCACTAGACACGGCGCCTACATCCGCGGCGGCTCCAGGTCCACCAGCAGCGTGGACTTAAGCTGCTCGAACAGCCGATCGATATTCCACGGACCGTCGTTGTAGAGGATCTTGTCGGCGGTAATATGCCGATAGCGCATGATCCGGTATCCCGACGCGCCAAAGCATTGACCCGTGACCTTCTCAGCCGCGTCGCTCGCGAGGAACACCACGATCGGCGCAACGTTGGCCGGGTCGCGCGGCGTTCCTTCCACATTTTCCGACTGCGGGATTCCACTCGCGCCCGGCATCCGCCCCGCCGGGATCGTATCGGTCATGCGCGTCGACGCGCCCGGCATGATCGCGTTCACGGTGATTCCATATTTCTGCAACGCGTTCGCACTCGAGTAGGTCAGCCCGAGGATGCCGGCTTTGGCCGCCGCATAGTTCGGCTGACCGGGGCTGCCGAGCGCGGAGTTCGAAGAGAAGTTAATGATGCGCCCGTACTTGCGCTCGCGCATGTGCGACGCCGCCGGCCGCATCGTGCAGTAATGCCCCTTCAGGTGCACCCGAATCACGTCGTCCCATTCCTGCTCGGCCATGTTGAAGATCATGCGATCGCGCAGGATGCCGGCGACGTTGACCAATATGTCCAGCTTGCCGAACTCCTTGATCGCTTGATTGACCAGGCCTTCGCCCCCTTCCACCGTCGCGATATCCATGTGATTGGACACCGCGTTGCCGCCTGCGGCTTTGACCTCTTTCGCGACGTCGTCGGCGGGTGACGACGTTTCCTTCTGCCCCGCAACTGAAACGCCGAGGTCGTTGATCACAACTGCGCATCCTTGCGCGGCGAATGCCCTCGCGATTCCGCGGCCGATACCGCGGCCACCGCCGGTGATAGCGGCTACTTTCCCGTCGAGCTTGCCCATCGCTGAATCTCCTTCTCGCGTGATGTGGGAATCCAAACCAATCCGAGTTTTGGTTCCTGGCGTGCTTATAGCGCAAATCTCGCGACGCAGAACAGTTCTATTTCCAACCACCAAGGCGCCAAGACCGAGCAAAGCAATTTCAAAAAATCTTGGTGCCCTTGTGCCTTAGTGGCGATATCTTGACAGATTGAAGCGCGCGGACCGCCTCGCTATCTGTGGAAAAGTGCGCGCAGTATCGAGGGCAGGACTTCACCATCGTAGCCCCCGACGTGCGAGTCGAGCGTCCGGGCTAACGCCAGCAGCGTCTGCGCGAATGCGATGCGGTCCTCGGCCGTTTGCGCCGCGCCATCTCCATCCGGCGACAACGCACGCAGATCGGCCATCAACTTGCGCATCTCTTCACGTTTGTTCTTAAGCGTAGCGAGCAATGCACCTGAAACTGCGTGATGCGACTCGCCCCACGAGAACACCAACTCGTCTTCGATTTGCAGATGCGACCAGAGATCGCAATTACATAGTGCCGCTACTTTGCTTCTGCGAATTAATCGCAGAATGCGGCTCCGCCAGCGCCACGCGCCAAAATTTTTGGTCCGACTCTTGTATATGCAGGCACTACGGGTCAGAAAAATGCATACTGTTCGCCAATGCCGGCACCGGGGAGCTTGCACCTCTTGGCGCAATCACCGAGGAACACTTCGACAAGATCTTCAACACGAACGTCAAAGGTCTGCTGTTCACCGTGCAAAAGGCGCTGCCTCTGATGCCGGACGGTGCATCGATCATCCTGAACGCCTCGATCGTGGCGTCCACCGGCAATCCCGCGTTCAGCGTTTACAGCGCGACCAAGGTCGCAGTGCGATCATTCGCGCGCACCTGGATCCTCGATCTCAAGGAAAGGAAAATCCGCGTGAACGCCATCAGTCCCGGCCCGATCAACACGCCCGGCTTGGACGGCTTGGCGCAGACCGAGGGTGTCGGCAATGAGCTTAAGGCAGGTCTTGTAGCCAGTGTGCCGATGGGTCGGCTGGGCAAGCCGGACGAAATTGCGAAGGCCGTAGTTTTCCTCGCCGCGGACGACAGCAGCTTCGTCACCGGCACAGAGCTATTCGTCGACGGCGGAGCCGCGCAAATCTAAACGCCGGCTGAGCCGCGCCCGGCCGCCCGCTTCGACGTCACTCCGTCGGCCATTCGCAAGCTCGCGCCGATGCTTGGCGAGGACAACGAAGCCATTCTCGGCGAACTAGGTTACAGCGCGAACGACATCGCGCGCCTGAAAAGCAATCGGATCTTGCACACCCTGGCAGGGTGTTGAAAAACGACGGTCGACTGCATGGTTTGATCTCCGGTGATTCCAACACCCTGCGTAAAAACTGGCTCCTTACCTACAACCTCTCCCCTTTGGGGGAGACAAGAGAGAGCGAGCAGGCGTTGAAAATTACTTTTTCAACAGCCTGCTGGATGCCACCAATCGCAATGGCGAGAATTGAGTAATGTCGCGGGCTGTTTTGCTCCTGGCGTCACCAAGCCGGAGGAACGGAATTCTCAAATAACTTGGTGCCTTTGTGTCTTGGTGGCTAAAATTGTCACCGCTACTTCGCGTACGGCTGCGAGTAAACGAACTCGTCAACATCGCCCGACGTCGTCAGCTTGCCGATTTTTCCGTTGGGCTCGGTGAACCAGAGATTGCCGTCTGGTCCGGCCGTGATGAACGTCGCCAGCGTCGTATCCGGCGTGCGGAATTCTGTGAATTGACCATCCGGACTGACGCGGTAGATCAGATGCGCCTTGACCATCGTCACCCACAGATTCTTGTCCGACCCGCTCGCGATTCCGAGCGGCACTCCCGCAGCCGGAAACTGAAATTCGGTGATTGCGCCTTGCGGAGTGATTCGCCCAATCTTGTCCACTTGCGGCTCGGTAAACCACACGTTGCCGTCCGGGCCGAGCGTCAGCATCGCCGGACGGCTGTCGGGCGTGCCGATCTGAAATTCCGTCAGCTTGCCGGCGGTCGTGATCCGTCCGATCCGATTCACCTTGTCCTCGGCGAACCACAGATTGTCGTCGCTGCCGGCGACGATTTCTGCCGGGCCCGATTTTTTCGGCACCGTAATTTCCGTCAGCGTGCCGTTCGTGCTGAGTCGTCCGATCCGATCGGCGACATGCTCGGTGAACCACAAATTGCCGTCGGAACCGCTAGTGATGCCGGCCGGACCACTGTTCGGCATCGGCAATTTCACGTAGGCGATCTTCCCGTCACTCGCGACCCGCCCGATTCGATCGCCAAACGTGTCGGTGAACCAGATCGCGCCGTCAGGTCCCGCGGTGATTCGCTCGGCGAAGCCGTCCTGATCGATTTCAAACCGCTTGGTCGCGCCGTAGGGAGTCATGCGCCCGACGCCGGCGCCCTGGAACTCCGTGAACCAGAGATTGCCGCCCGGCCCGGCCGTGATCGCATACGGTGCGTGATTGCTGACCGCCGCCTGCGTCGCCGTTGGCGCCGCCGATGGAACCGCAGCCGCGCTGACCTCGCCCACTGACGGCTGCTTCGCGCCGCAAGCTGCGATCGTCACAGCGGCAATCGCGAAACCAGCGAGCCGCGCCGCGAGCCCTAAGCTCCTTCGCACGCGCCGACGATCCAAATGTGCCGCAGACAGCCTCACCTCACGACTTGATCGGCTCGCAGCTTCGCAATCGCGCTCGCGCTGAATCCGAAGTCGCCGAGAATCGCGTCGGTATGCTCACCCAACCCAGGCGCGTGCCGCCACATCTCAGGCGCCGTGCGCGAAAACTTTGCCGGCGATCGCACCGCGCGCACCCGCCCCGCCTGCGGATGCTCATATTCTAAAAACGTCTGATTCACCACAAACTGCGGATCGGTCCAAATCGAATCGAAATCATTGAGCGGGCCGCACGGAACGTCCGCCGCCTCGATTCGCTCGAGCCAGTACGCCGACGGCTTGCTCGGAAACAGCGTGATCAGGCTCTTGATCGATCGTTTCACCCGCTCCTGTCTGGGTTCGTCGCCCTCGAACCATTCAGGATGCCCGCATGCATCCAGGATTCCCGCCCAATGTTTGTCGGTGAGTGGCGCGATCGTGATGTATCCATCGGCGGTCTGAAACGGCTCCAACGTGTTCATCGCGGGCGGCACGCCGCGCTGATCGGGCAGGAACGTATGGCGCGTCGCCACGTCCGGCATCAAGTAGTACGCGACCGCATCGATCATCGCGATCTTCAGATGCTGCCCGCGACCGCTCCTTTGCGCTTCGTTTAGCGCCGCGAGAATCGAGATCGTCGCCGTCATCGCGGTGACCTTGTCCGCGATAATATTTTTCACCGCTCGCGGCCTGCCCTGCGTCCGCTGCGAAATCATCACGCCCGCCATCCCTTGTATGATCGGATCGTACGCGGGCTTGTCGACGAACGGGCCTTCGAAGCCGTAGCCCGCGATCGAGCAGTACACGATCTTCGGGTTGCGCGCCGCGGCCGCCTCGTAACCGACGCCCAGCCGCTCGACTACTCCGGGCCGCACATTCTGCACGATCACGTCGGCCTGCTCGGCCATCTTGAGCAGCACTTCGGCCGCGCCTTCGCGCTTCAGATCGAGCACCATCGCCCGCTTGTTGCGATTCCAGTTCAAAATCCCGACCGTCACGCCGCCGCGGTCGTGGGCGCTCGGCATCCGCGTCACGTCGCCTTCCGGTGGTTCGATCTTGATAATGTCGGCGCCCAAATCCCCGAGCATCATCGTGCAGAACGGTCCCGACACGACCATGCTCATATCGAGCACCCGGATGTTTTCCAGTGGTCCCATGAACGCCTCCCAAGCTGCGCGTCAAACCCTGCTTATAGTTCAAGCTTGGGGATTGTCACAACTTGCCGCCGAGCGCATCCGAACTGACATCAGGCGTCGCAGCGCCCGCTCGGCCAAATCTGCACGTAAACTATCGGTTAATCGATCTTGCGGATCCGTGCTCGTTCGGCCATATTGGCGCACCGATCAAGTTGTCAAATGACCTTGCGGCGGAAGCAAGTTTGATGGAATCATCGGTCGCGAACGAAGTTTAAGGTTTTTCGCAGGTGACTCGGAAGGGGACCCGGGTTGAATCTGTTCAAACTGATTGGACGCAATCTGCGCCGCGATCCTGCGCGCTCGATTCTCACCGCGCTGACGATCGCGCTCGCCACCTTCGTCTTGCTCTTGCTCGCTTCAGTCCCCGCCTCGATCGACAAAATCGTCAAGGATGCCTCCTCCACGCTCCGCCTGATCGTCCTCAATCGTAGCCTGCCCTTTTATGGACTCCCCGCTCGCTACTGCAACCAGGTGCGCGAGATGCCCGGATGCGCCGCGTGCGTTGCCGTCACCGGCTGGCCCGCGACTTACCGCGACACCAGCGATCAGGTGCTCGCCGTCGGCGAAGGTCTGGAAATTGTCGATGTGTTCCCCGATTACGATCTGGGCGGCGATGCGCGCCGCGCGTTGCAACGTGAGCGACGCGGTGCCTTCGCCGGCCGCGTCCTGATGGCGCGCTATGGATGGCATCCCGGCCAGCAGGTTACGCTCCGTGGCGCCGATCGCGATCATCTCGAGCTGAACTTCGTGATTCTCGGCGAGATGCCGTCCGAGCGCTATCCCAGCATGTTCGCGTTTCGCCGCGATTATCTCGAAGATGCCCGCCGCGCGATCGGCCATCCTGATCCCGATCTGGTGTGGAACCTGGTCGTGCGCGTCAACTCCCGCGCCGATGTCGATTCGCTGATCAAGCAAATCGACGAGAACTTCCGCAACTCCGATTACGAGACGCGCTCGCTCACCGAGAGCGACGCCCTCGCCGGCGGTCTCTCCGCGGTCGGCGACATTCGCGCGATCGTGCTCAGCCTCTGCACCATCGTGGTCCTGACCTTCCTGCTGATCGCCGCGAACTCGACCGCCCTGATGGTTCGCGAACGGATGCATGAAGTCGCCGTGATGCGCGCGCTCGGCTTCGGCCCCCCTTCGATTTCGCTGATCCTGTTCGGCGAGTGCGCCACAATCGGATTCGTGGGCGGCCTACTCGGCGGCGGTGCCGCGCTGTGGATTTTTGGGCGCGGAATTTCGCTCAGCGTCATCGGCGATATCGGCGCGCTCTGGGTTACTCCATGGGCAACCTTTGGCGCTATCATGGTCGCTGTCGCCATCTCTCTTGTGAGCGGTGTCGGCCCAATCTGGCGGGCGGTTCGGATGCCGCCGGCCGAGGCAATCGGGAAAATTGTTTGAGCAAGATGGCCCGCGTATGAATGATTCGCTACTCGAAAACTCGGCCCTGCGCGAGAAAATTGCCAGCCTGTTCGTCGGCAATATCGTTACTCAGATCATTTACGTCGCCGCCAAACTCGCAATTCCGGATTTGCTCGCTGCCGGTCCGATGACCTCGGATGAAATCGCGGCCAAGGCCGGCGCCCATCCGCGCGCGCTGGCCGGCATCCTGCGCGCCCTGGTTGCCCTCGAGGTTCTCGCCGAGCAACCTGACGGACGCTTCGCGCTCAAACCGATCGGCGAATTCCTCCGATCGCACCCAGGATGGCGCTCGCAGGCTATTCTCCTCGGCGAGGAATATTTTCGCGCCTCCAACAATCTACTTCACACCGCCCTCACCGGTGAACCCGCTTTCGATCAAGTTTTCGGCATGGGCTTCTACGAATATTTCACCTGTAAGGAAAACGAAGCCGCCGCCGCGCGCTTCAATGAAGTGATGATCATGTCGGCGCCGCTACGCTACTCCGACGTGCCCGCCGCGTTCGATTTCTCCCGCACCCGCAAGATCATCGATATCGGCGGCGGCCACGGCGGTCTCACTTCGATCATCCTGCAAGCCAATCCGAACCTGCGCGCGATTCTGTTCGACGCGCCCCAGGTGATCGAAGGCGCCAGCAGCCGCCTCGCCTCGGAGGGCTTGAGTGCGCGATGCGACTGCGTCGGCGGCGATTTCTTCAAGTCGGTGCCGCGCGGTGGCGACGCGTACATTCTGTCGTCCGTCGTCGTCAATTGGGACGACCAGCGCGCCATCTCAATCTTGCGCAATTGCCGCGCCGCGATGCTGCCGACCGGCGATCTCATCATGATCGAGTACGCCCTCCTCGACGGACGGAAATATTCGCCATCCACTTTCGTTACCGCGGTGGCGGCGCTCGCGATCCAGGGAAGTCACACGCGCACCGAGGCGGAATATCACGCGATGCTCACGAAGGCCGGCTTCCGCATCGAAAAGATCACGCCGCTTTTCTATGAACCGTACGTGCTGATACACGCGAGACCCGTCTGAGAAATTCGCCGTCCCGCGCGCAATCGTTTGATACCGATCAAATATAACTTGCGCAGCCTGATGGTGCGGCG
>PNBD01000052.1:0-10764 GCA_003135855.1 Deltaproteobacteria bacterium | reverse complement strand
CGACGGCCGAGCCGCAAAGCTTCATCACCCGCGAGCAATACGACCTCATCAAGACTCGTGCCGAAATCGCGGCGGCAGCCAACGGCGCTGCGCTCGTCTCACCCGAGATGGTCACGGCCTTTAACCCGGTGCCAGAAGGCGCTCTCAGTCAGAGCAGCTTCATCTCTCTTCGCGGCGTTTATCCGATCGCGTTTCAGGTTCATTCCGGCGTCCACCTCGTCAGTGGTCGTTTGCCCGCGCCGGATCAGCCCGAGATGATCGTCGGCGATCGACTTGCCGCGAAGTTCCCCAGTTTGACCCCGGGTCATCAACTGCATTTTGGACGCCGCAACTGGACCATCGTCGGTACGTTTTCCGATCGGGGCAGCGCGCGCGAGTCCGAAATCTGGACCGATCTCGACGTCTTGCAGCAGGACGTGCACTTCGGCAATGGATTTTCCGCGTTGCACATCGTGCTGAAACCCGCGATGGGCGCGAGCCTGCAAAGCGCTCTTCTGAAAGATGCGCGGCTAAGTCTCGACGCAATACCGGAGCAGCGCTTTTACGCGCAGCAGTCCCGGCTCGCCGACAGCTTCGGCAGAATGGGATTGGTCGTCGCCGCGATTCTCGCCGTCGGTGCGATCTTCGGCGGCATGAACACGATGTACACCTCGGTCGCGCGGCGTACGCGCGAGGTCGGGATTTTGCGCGCACTCGGCTTCAGCAAGTCGTCGATTCTCGCAAGCTTCATCGTCGAAAGCGTCGTGCTGGCGCTGGTCGGCGGCGTGATTGGCGAAATCCTCGGCGTAATCGTCGCCACCGCAACCGGACTGAGCTCGCACCTGATGAGCGTCGAGATGCTCCTCTTCTCGTTCAAGATGACGTTGTCGGCGTTTATCTCCGGGCTCGTGGTAGCTGTGATAATCGGCGCGCTCGGCGGACTGCTGCCGGCGTGGCGCGCCGCCCGCCTCGGCGTCCTCGACTCGATCCGCGCCAATTAACCCTCCGCGCCAAACCTGCCGCTCCGCACCGCGATCTCCAGCACCACCGCCACCTGCGATCGAATCGCCCGGCTGCGCCGCAGATTCTCGATCGTCAACGGCAACCGGTAAGTCCAATTCGAATCGCCGACTACGCCCGGCCGATTGATTTGCGCGCTCCAGCCGAACAAGTCCTGAAACGGCGTGAGCACCAGATGCGACGGCGCACCGTATAGCGCTCCGAGAATCGCAGCGCGCGCCCGCCGGTTGAGCATCTCGCGCGGATTTACGCTCGCCTCGACGCCCAGCGCGCGCACCAATTTTGTTCGCTCACCGACGCTTTGCTCGCGCCACCAAATCGTCAGCGCCTCGGTATCATGCGTGCCCGTCGTCGCCAGCGAAAGTTCGGGATACTTTTCCGGACTGAGGAACGTCTCCGCTGGAGAATCCCAGTTCATCCGCTCCCACTGCATCACTTTGTATCCGGCCACGCCGAGCCCGGTTAGCGATTGCCGAACCCACGGCGGCACCGTGCCGAGGTCCTCCGCGATGATCGTCATCTGCGTGCCTGCTTCGCGTTTGATCGCGTTCATGATCTCTTCGCCCTGCGTCCGCTGCTGCCCCTCGTCCGCCGGGGTGAAAATTCCGGGCTGCGTGGCGTCCGCACCGAAATTGAATGTGCGATACAGACCCACGACATGATCGATGCGAATCAGATCGTACAGCGCGCTCGCGCGCCGCACTCGCGAGCGAAGAATCTTGTAGCCGTCCGCGCGCATCCGCGCCCAATTCGGCAGCGGCAAACCCCAACGCTGGCCCTTGGTGTTGAAGGCGTCGGGCGGCGCGCCGACCGTGCGCGTGAGATCGAAGTGATCCTGATTCGCCCACACCTCGGCGCTCTCGCGGCCGGGCGAGAATGCCAGATCGCCGCCGAGCACCGCGCCCCGCGACGATGCGTACTCCCGTATTTCGGTCCATTGCCGATGCGCGATGAATTGCCAGTAGCAATACATCTCGATCTCGCCGGCCAGTTCGCGACGCGCCGCTGCGAGCGCTTCCGGCTCGCGATTCATCAGCTCGCGCGGCCACGACTCCCAATTCGACCATTCGAAGCGATTCTTGAGCGCGCGAAACAATGCGTAGTCGTGAATCCAGTCGCCGTTCGCCTGGACGAACGCGTCGAGGGCCGCCCCTTCATCCCGTCCGCCGCGCGCCCGCGAGGCGCGAAACGCCCGGCTCAGCAACGCAAGCTTCTCGCGCCGCACCACCTCGCCCGGAACCACGCGCGCGTTGCCGATATTCTGCCGCGCCCGTCCGAGCACCACTCGCCCGACTCCGCCGAGACCTCGCATCGCGATGTACATCGGATCGATCGCCTGCACGCTCATCGCGCTGTACGGACTGAGCTGGCCGGGTGCGGTCTCGTCGAGCGGCAAAAGCTGGATCGCGCGATGCCCCATCGCGAGCGCGAAATCGATCATCGCCGCGAGATCGGCAATCTCGCCGCGGCCGAGGCTATCGCGAGTGCGTAGCGAAAAAAGCGGTATCAGGATTCCCGCGGACCGTGTCAGCATGATGAATAGAGTTACTGCGCTCGGTCCCGCGAGCCTTCTTCCCCTCTCCCGTTTAGGAGAGGACGACGCCGAACGACGCGTAGCTTCGCGGAGCGACCGCTGAAAAAGGCGTCAGGAGAGGGTCCGAATTCCGAATGTATTTCCTTCCTTGCAGGAGAGACAAAAGAACGCGCAGGTGTTGAAAATTACTTTTTCAACAGCCCCCTAAATTTCTACTCGAGCGTCCAGCCGCCACACTTGCGCGTTGCGGATCGTCGCCTCTTCGTCTTTCAGCAATTCCGCGCCTACCGGCGATGCATACGCTGCCCGATACGCCTCGAGTGAATCGAACACCAGGATCGCCATCCGATTGCGGCTGACATCGCCGCCCGGCACTTGGATTAATTTCCCGATAATGTAGTTGCGCAGCCCGGGCAGGCGCCGCGCGATTCCGGTGTGCTTGCTGAGATAACGTTCCTCCGCCGCCGCAGCGCCGGCACTCTGCTCGAGATCGAACTCAGCGACCATCGCGAAGCATCGCTGCTCCGCCCGCCTCGATTCGAACGGCACGATCGCTTTGGCCGCCGCCGCATGCGACATCAGGTCCTTCAGGTGCGCCTGTGTATCAGTCATTAGCGCGGGCACGACTTCGGATCGCATCGCGGCCTCGGCGGCAGCGGCGTTGTCGTAGCTAAGAATCGCGCCGCGGATCCGATCGGGCTCCTTGCCGCCCATCTTCATCAAGCGTCCGGTGTAATATTGACGAACTCCGGGAAACCGCCGCGCGAGTGCCACATGATGCCCCAAATAGTTGCGCTCTTCGGCTTCGAGATCCGCGCTCTGAAAGTTGAACGACACGTATGAGATGTACATTTTTGGCCCCGCGATTTTCTCAGATTACAAAGCCGCCGTTCGGACTGATTACTTGCCCCACCATGAACTTCGAATCGTCGCACGAGAGATACAGCGCCGCCGCCGCGATATCACTCGGCTCACCGAATCGTCCAATCGGCGTCGCCGCGATCACCTGCTGCCGCATCTCGGCTTCGATTGGCGCCGTCATCGGCGTGTCGATAAATCCGGGCGCGATGCAATTCACCAGGATTCCCAGCCCGACTACTTCCCGCGCCACCGATTTCGTAAACGAAATTATCCCGCCCTTCGCCGCGCAATAGTCCGCCGCGAACGCAAGTCCCGTGGTGCCCGCGATCGAGCCCAGGTTCACGATTCGTCCCGCGCCCTTCGGAATCATCACCTTGAGCGCTTCTCGCGTGCAGAAAAACGTGGAATCGAGATGCGTCGCCAGCATCTTGTGCCAATCTTCGTCGCTCTTTTCGTGCGTCGGAATCACTTCGCTCGATTCGCGCGTGCGCCCGATGCCCGCGTTGTTGATCAGCACGTCGATCGTGCCAAACGCCGCGATAAAATCCGCAAACATCTTTTTCACCGCCGAACTGTTCGCCACGTCCGCGACGAACGGCCGCGCCTTGCCGCCCGCGCGCTCGATCTCGGTCACGACGTTCTGCGCCGATTCGGGCCTGATGTCGTTGACGCCGATCGTCGCGCCCTCCCGTGCAAACGTCAGTCCCATCTCGCGCCCCAGTCCCGACCCGCCGCCCGTAATCAGTACAATTTTGTTCTTCAGTTTCATCGCGACCCCCCGATCTCTAGGCCTTGGGCTTGCCTTCCTTGAGTTGCCGTTTNNGCCGCTTCGTGAGTTCGATCGCCTTGTCCAGATCGCCCTTCGCCTGGTAGCACATCGTCAGTCCGTGGATCGCATCGATATACTTGGGATCGATTGCGAGCGCCTTCTGATAGAGTTCGATCGCCTCGTCATATTTCTCGTCGGCATAGGCGTCGATCGCCTCGTCGTAT
Organism: Deltaproteobacteria bacterium; assembly: GCA_003135855.1. GTDB lineage: Bacteria > Desulfobacterota > Binatia > Binatales > Binataceae > Binatus. The sequence continues at coordinate 6,377 of PNBD01000052.1, read as the reverse complement.
AGCTCTTCCTGGTCGGGCATTTGAAATTCTCCGGGGGCCGCGCAGAGTCGCGCCATCGCTTCCGCGCCAATATCGCCAGCCGCAACCCTCTTATATACTAGATGCCACCGATGGAGAATTCACCCGCACCTACGGAGGCCGAAGTTTACGAAGTCCTCCGCGAATGCTACGACCCCGAGATTCCCGTCAATCTCGTCGACCTCGGCCTGATCTACNNGTCAACATCGTCGACCTCGGCCTGATCTACGGCGTCACCATCGAGCATCGCAACATCAACGTCATCATGACCTTGACCGCGCCCGGCTGTCAGATGGGCATGATGATCACGCAGGAAATTCAGGACAAGCTGCTCGGCATCCCCGGCGTCGAGGACGCCGCTGTCGAAATTGTTTGGGACCCGCCGTGGACGCCGCACATGATGAGCGAAGCAGCGCGCAAACAACTCGACCTCGACGACTGAGTTCGGATTTATTCCTGTCCCGTTTGGTTAGGCGAAATCTCTTCGGTCGTGTACCGACTCTAGTCTAATGCGCGTGCACCATCCGCGAGGGCTCGGGCTGCGTATGCCCGAGAATTGGATGCGGCCGGTAGGGCTTCTGCAACGCCTTGACTTCGTCCGAGCTGAGTTTCACATCGACGGCTGAAATCGCTTCCTTCAAATGATTGATTTTCGTCGCGCCGATGATTGGCGCGCTGACGCCCGGTGCCTGGAGCATCCACGCGCATGCGACTTGCGACGGCGTGATGCCGCGTTCCTTCGCGATGCCCTCGACTATGTCAAGCACTTCGAAATCGTTCTCGCGAAAATACATGCCCTTGGCGAATTCGTCGCTCTTCGCGCGCGCGGTCGGACCGCTGCCGCCCTTGTCGCGATTGCCCGCGAGAAAGCCGCGCGCCAGCGGACTCCACGGAATCAGTCCGACGCCGCTATCGATGCATAGCGGATTCATCTCGCGCTCTTCTTCGCGATAGACCAGGTTGTAGTGATTTTGCATCGAGATGAACCGATGCCATCCGTTTTCCTTCTGCAGATGGAGCGCCTTCGAGAACTGCCACGCCGCCATCGAGCTGGCGCCGAGATAGCGCACCTTGCCGGCGCGCACGACCGAATCGAGCGCCTCGAGCGTTTCTTCGATCGGCGTCGCGAAGTCCCATCGATGGATTTGATAGAGGTCGATATAATCCATCTTGAGCCGGCGGAGCGACGCGTCCACCGCTTCGAGAATGTGCTTGCGGCTGAGTCCCGCGCGATTGTGCCCCGGCCCCATCGGGCCATTGACCTTGGTCGCGACCACCAGCTCCTCGCGCTTGCCCATCTCGTTCAGCCATCGGCCGGTGATCTCCTCGCTGACGCCGACTGAGTAAACGTCGGCGGTGTCGTAAAAGTTGATGCCCGATTCGATCGCTGCGGCGAAATGATCTCGCGCTTCGTCGATCGTGAGCACCCAATCGCGCCATTTCTTATCGCCATAACTCATGCATCCGAGGCAGATGCGCGAGACGGTCATTCCGGTTTTTCCAAGTTTGTCGTACTGCATGATTGCTCCAATTGGGGGTCGTTGAGGGCAGCGACAAGTTCACGGTGATACGCAGTCGTTGTCAAGGCCGTTTAGCTGCGTTTCGCGACGCTTAAGTTTCTGTGAAGACCCTATTTATCTATCCCGCGCCACAGACTACGATGGCCCGAAAGCCGACTGGCCGATTGGTCAGGCGGGCAGTTTCGACGATCAATTAGTCGATTGGCGGGAATAATCGGGCGAGGGTTTCAACCTCTCAAGAGTTGCCGCCGGAGGAGAATATGAGGGTCCTTTTTGTTCATCCGAGTCCGCTGATGTACAGCGAGATTTACCTGCGTCTCGAACCGCTCGGGATGGAACGGGTGGCGGCGGCGGCGCGCGCGGCCGGTCATGACGTAAGGATTCTCGACCTCCAGATTTTCAAGCATCGCGACCTGTTCGATGAACTGAAGAGCTTCAAGCCGCAAGCGGTCGGCTTCTCGCTCAATTACCTGGCCAACGTGCCCGAGGTGATCGATCTCGCCAAAGACGTGAAACGCCTGATGAAGAACTGCTTCGTGTTCACGGGCGGGCATAGCGGGTCGTTCGTCGCCGACGAGATTCTCGAGCACGCGGAAGGATCGATCGACGCAGTGATCCGCGGCGAGGGCGAGACTGCGACGCCGATGCTGCTCGATGCGATCGGCACTAACGCGATATCGAAAGTGCCGGGGGTCGTCACGACGCAAGGCGTCGGGCCGACGCCGGTCATGCTCGACAATCTCGATCAGTTTTTTCCGGCGCGCGATCTCGGGCGGCGGCGCAACAAATATTTTATCGGCGTGCTCGATCCGTGCGCGTCGATCGAGTTCACGCGCGGATGCCCTTGGGACTGCTCATTTTGCAGCGCGTGGACGTTCTACGGCAAGAGCTATCGCAAATCGACGGCGGAAGCGGCGGCCGAGGACATGCTCTCGATCAAGGAGCCGAACGTTTTCATCGTCGATGACGTCGCGTTCATTCATCCTGAGCATGGCTTTGCGATCGGCAATGAAATCGAGAAGCGCAAAATCAAGAAGCAGTATTATCTCGAGACGCGCGCGGACGTGCTCTGCCGCAATCCGGAAGTTTTCAGGTACTGGCGCAAGCTCGGGATGGAATACATGTTCCTCGGGCTCGAGGCGATCGACGAGGAAGGCCTGAAGCTGCATCGCAAGCGCTCGTCGATGGGCGTGAATTTCAAGGCGCTCGAAGTGGCGCGCGAAATCGGGATCACGGTGGCGATCAACCTGATCGCGGATCCGTCGTGGGACGAGAAGCGTTTCAACGTGATTCGCGAATGGGCGATCAGCATCCCGGAGATCGTGCATCTGACGGTCGCGACGCCGTATCCCGGCACCGAGTTGTGGTTTACCGAAGCGCGCAAGTTGACGACGCTCGACTACCGGCTGTTCGATATCCAGCACGCGGTGCTGCGCACCAAGCTGCCGCTGCTGCAGTTCTACCAGGAGTTGGTGAAGACGCAGGACGTGCTGAATCGGAAGCATCTCGGCTTCGCGGCGCTTCGGCAGGTGGCGTCGATCGCGGGCAAGCTCGCGCTCAAGGGGCAGACCAACTTCATCAAGATGCTCTGGAAGTTCAACAGCGTGTACAACGCCGAGCGCCAGGTGGCCGAGCATTCGAAGGAAGTGAAATACGCGATGCGCCCGCCGTCGATGCATACGGAGGGGCGGCCGTCGGCGGAGCAGTTGTACATCCATATGCCGAAACCGTCGCGTCCGCAGGCGGATGCGACGATCGTCGCACCGGGCGCCGGCAGATAGGAGGAGGGGGCAAGCGCGGGCAAATCAGTCGCGGCGTGATATAGTGCCAGGCAGTTATGAAGCTCAGAATTCAGTTCGATCGAGAAACAGACGGGCGCTGGATCGCTGAAGTGCCGGAAATCCCCGGCGTGCTCGCTTATGGTAAGACGCGTGCCGCCGCGCTCGCGGCCGTGGAAGCGCTGGCATTGCGCGCGATCGCGGATCGAATCGAAAACGGCGAAATCCAGCCGGCTCCGACGAGCGTTTTGTTCGAAGCAGCGTGAGCGATTGGCGTTCTGCCTAGGCTAGTCGCGTCCTCAACGCCTTGCTTCGAATAGGTTGGTCTATCAAACGCACCCGAGGCTCCCACCGAGTTTTGCAGAGAGCGGGCTATTCGGACTTTATTTTTGCGTTTCACGACAACTTCGAGATCGGTCCCCGGATGCTTTCCAAGATCGGAAAGGCGACCGGGCTAACTGCCGACGATCTGTGACGCACCACGAGTTCCGCGCCTTCACAGCCGGAATTAGTGGTCCTCTTTTCGAGCAGTCAGGTCACTTGCCGGAGAATTTCGGCGGGCGCTTCGCGAGGAACGACGCGATGCCCTCGCGGCCGTCGGCGCTCGCGGACATCCGCGCAATGTAATCGGTCTCGAGCGCGAGTTGCGCTTCCAGCGTGTTGGTCGAGCTCTCGATCAGCAGGCGCTTCACGCCTCCGTACGCGGCGGTCGGGCCGGTCGCAAGTTGAGACGCGAACTTCGACGCCTCGCTCATCAAGTCTGCATCGGGCACGACCCGCGTAACCAGTCCGATCTCGGCGGCTTCGCGCGCGGTAAGGACGCGGTTGGTGATCGCGAGTTCGAGGGTGCGGCGATGGCCGATTATTCTCGGCAAAAAATAAGTCGATGAGCCGTCGGGCGTGAGTCCGGCGCGCGTATAAGCCATCGTGAACTTCGCCGATTCCGCGGCGTAAACAAAATCGCACGAGCAGGCGAGGCTGAAACCGCCGCCGGCCGCACTGCCGTGCACGGCGACGACGACGGGTGCATCCATGCGCGCGAAATGCGCCACCGCCTGATGCAGGTGCAAGGTCACCTGCTCGATGTATCCGGGCAATTCGTCTGGAGGCTGCGCGGCGAAGCTCTTGAGATCGCCACCGGCGCAAAACATCCTGCCCGCGCCGCTCAGCAGAACGGCGCGAACGTCACGATCGTTGGCGCATCGCCGCGCGGCGTGACGAATCTCGGATGCCAGTTCGAGATCGATTCCGTTGGCGGCGTCGGGACGGTTGAGAGTGATATGCGCGACATGATCGCGCAGGTCGAACAGCAATTTCGAATATTCCATTTGAATGATCCTCGATTCGTCTGAATGCCCGCCTAGATCGAGCGATACCAATCGGCGATCGCAGCGCCGATTTCGGCGGGCGAATCTTCCTGGATAAAGTGGGTTCCTTTGACCGTTACTTCGCGCTGCTTCGGCCATTGGCGGCAAAACTCACGCTGCGGGCCGATCAATATCGCGCCTGGATCCGCGTTGACAAATAATTTTGGCACGGGGCTTTTCGCAAGCCATTCGGAGTAGGCGCGCGCGATCGCGGTGACATCGGCCGGCTCGCCGTCGAGCGGAATTTCGCGCGGCCAGGTGAGCATCGGACGGCGCGATTCGCCGGGGGTGAGGAACGGCTTTCGATAGGCATCCATTTCCGCGCCGGTGAGTTTGCGGAGGACGCTGCCCGGCAGAATACGTTCGACGAAGATATTCTTGTCGAGAATCATCTGTTCGCCGGCGGGACTTCGGAGCGCCTTGAAGATTTCCGTCGCCGGCTTCGACCATTCCGACCACACGAGCGGACGCACGATCGCCTCCATGTACGCGATTCCCTTGACGACATCCGGATGCCGCGACGCCCAAAAGAAGCCGAGCGCAGAGCCCCAATCGTGCACGACCAGGGTCACGCGTTGCGTGAGATTCAGCGCGTCGAAAAACGCATCAAGATGTTTCGCATGATCGACGAAGCGATAGTTGCCGGTCGACGACGGACCAGACGCGCCCATGCCGATGAGATCCGGCGCGACGCATCGCGCGAGCGGCGCGACATGCGGAATGATATTTCGCCAGAGATACGACGAAGTAGGATTGCCATGAAGAAATACCACGGGGTCGCCGTTGCCCGTATCGACGTACGAAAGCGAGGTGCCAAGCAGTTCGATTTTTTTGCGCGGATGCGGATCCGCCGCGGATTGCGCGCCGCTCATGATGATCTCTCCAGAATGATCTTCGCAGTGTATTAACTTGCGATTGATACGACCTGGCACTGCGCCGTGCAAGCCGTCGTTTGCGCTGATGCGCGGGGTGGGCGCAAAATCGCGAAGTCGAAAAACGAATCGCGTCGAGGCGAGTCAGATGGCTGAACAACGCAAGCGAAAATTCTGGGGCTGGGGCTTCGAGGACCAGGGACCGAACGCCGAGCAGCAAAAGCATATCGCGGAGCGGATGGCGAAACGGTTCGATCTCGGAGCGCTCGAGATCATGGCGGCGCCAAAAGAAAGCGAGCTGAATCTGCGCGCACCGCGGGTGAAACCGCCAGCCTCGCTCGAGGCGATTTGCTCGAGCAGCACGCACGAACGCGCCAATCACTCGTATGGCAAAGATTTTCGCGATCTGGTGCGCGCGTATCGCCGCGAATATCCCAATCCGTTCGACGTGGTCGCGTTCCCGCGCGACGAGAAGGAACTGATTCAAGTTTTGGAATGGTGCGACAGCGCGAATCTCGCTGCGATACCGTACGGCGGCGGGTCGAGCGTCGTGGGCGGAGTCGAGCCGCCATCAGGCGGCAACTACAAGGGTGCGGTATCGATCGACCTCAAGCATCTCGACAAGGTGGTCGAGGTGGACAAAGTGTCGCGCGCGGCGCGAATCCAGGCGGGCGTGTATGGTCCCGCACTCGACGCGCAGTTGAAACCGCACGGCTACACGATTCGGCATTTCCCGCAGTCGTTCGAATTTTCGACGCTGGGCGGATGGATCGCGACGCGCTCGGGCGGGCATTTCGCGACGCTCTACACGCATATCGACGA
>PNBD01000110.1 GCA_003135855.1 Deltaproteobacteria bacterium | reverse complement strand
ACGATCTTGCCCTTGCCTTCATCCCCCCACTGCGTGCCGACCACGGCAACTGTCTTCATTTCTCTCCCCCGGCTGGCGTCGAGTCGGCGCCAACCTCGCGCGCGCAACTGTCGATATCGACAATCGCGCGGCGTACATAATGTTCAGAGCTTCAGCAGCGACGCCGCCGTAATCGCAGGCAGGGTCTTCAATTTATCGAGCACACTGTCCGGCACCGGTTCGTCCACTTCGAAAATGCTGAGCGCGGTGCCACCGACGCGATCGCGGCCGAGCTCGAGTCCACCGATATTTATCCCCGCCTGACCAAGCATCGTGCCCACGGCGCCCACAACGCCCGGCACGTCGCGATTGTGGAGCATCAGGAAATAGCCCTCGGGCACAGCTTCGACGTGATAGCCGTCGATGCGGGTGAGACGCAGCGCGCGATTGCCCAGCACGGCGCCGGCAACCTCGTGATCGCCAGCGCGGGTGCGCACGGTGAGCGTCAGGGTGTTGACGTAATCGGTAATCTCGCGCGAGCGGCTTTCAGTCACGTTGATACCGCGTTCGCGCGCGATGAACGGCGCGTTGACGTAGTTGAGGTCCTCGGCCAGGAAGCCGCTCATCAGTCCCTTGAGCACGGCGGCGGTAATCGCGTCGGGCTTCAGATTGGCGGCTTCACCGCCAAACGCCAGCGTGAGTTCGGTCGGCGAATCGGTGATCAATTGCGCGGCGAGGCGGCCGAGCTTTTCGCCGAGCGTCAGATGAGGGCCGAGCACCTCTAGTTCCTTGGGCGAGAGCGCCGGAATGTTGACCGCGCTGCGGATGGTTCCTTCGATCAGGAACTCGGCGACTTGATTCGCGATATCAACCGACACCTGGACTTGCGCTTCGTCGGTGGCGGCGCCGAGATGCGGCGTCGCGATCACGTTGTCGAATTTCAGCAGAGGATGATCGACGGGCGGCGGCTCCTCGACGAATACGTCGAGCGCCGCGCCTGCGACTTTGCCGGACGCGAGCGCCTCAGCGAGCGCCGTTTCATCGACAATTCCGCCGCGCGCGCAGTTGATGATGCGGACACCCTTTTTCATCTTCGCGAACGCGGTGGCGCCAATCAGGCTGGCGGTGTCGTGGGTGAGCGGCGTGTGAACCGTGATGAAATCGGCGCGTTGGAACAATTCGTCGAGCGCGACCAGCTCCACGCCTGCGCGTGCAGCGGCTTCAGAGGTAAGGATCGGATCGTAGCCGATCACTTTCATCTTGAGGCCGAGCGCGCGGTCGGCGACGATCCGGCCGATGTTACCCAGTCCGACTACGCCGAGAGTCTTGTTGCATACTTCGGCGCCGGTGAATTTGCCGCGCTCCCATTTGCCGGCGCGCAGTGCGGCGTTGGCCGCGGGAATATGCCGCGCCAGCGCCATCATCATCGAGATTGCATGCTCGGCGGTCGTGATGCTGTTGCCGGTCGGGCTGTTCATCACGACGATTCCGCGACGCGTCGCGGCTTCGAGGTCGACGTTGTCAACGCCGACGCCAGCACGACCGATTACTTTCAGCGACGTGGCGGCATCGATAACTTCGCGCGTGACGCGCGTCGTGCTCCGAATCAGCAAGGCCTCGTACGGCGCGATGATCGCGGCAAGTTCGGCGGGCTTGAGGCCGATCTTGATATCGAGATGCAGTTGCGGAAAACGCTTCAGGACTTCAATTCCCTGAGGCGCGAGCGAGTCGCTCAAAAGTACGCGGAAAGTATCCCCCATGTAATTTTCAGATGCTCCGTGCGATTCGCGCCTGAACGGCGGCCACGCCAGCGCCGAGATTGATCTTTGCGCCGATCTGCTTCAGGCCAATCTCGAATGCTCCGATCGCGATCAGCATATCGAAAGGACTGAGATGACCCATATGCCCGATGCGCGCGAGCTTGCCCTTCATTCGATCCTGCCCGCCCTGGATCGACACGCCGAGATTGTCGCGCAGGAACTTCACCAGCTTGCCGCCATCGAGGCCTTCAGGAATCAGAATTCCAGTGACGCCGGGCGCGGGATTATCGGGCGAGAGCAGTTTCAAGCCGAGCGCAGACGCCGCGTCGCGAGTCGCCTCAGCCATCAGAGCGTGACGCGCGTAAACATTGGGCAGGCCTTCGCTGTGGATCATCTCGAGCGATTTGTTGAGACCCAGGATCAGGGAGACTGCCGCGGTCCACGCGGTCGTATGCTCGTCGCGTTGCGCTTTCAGTTCTTTCATCAGATCGAAATAAAAGCGCGGCGTCTTGTTCGCTTTCGCGACCTCGAGCGCGCGGGGCGATAGCGCGACCATGCCGAGGCCCGGCGGCAGCATCAATGCTTTCTGGCTACCGGTGACGAACGCGTCGACGCTCCATTCGTCCATCTTCTGCTCGAACACGCCGACCGACGTGATGCCATCGACGATCAGCATCGCGCCGTGCTTGCGCGTGATCTCGCCGATGGGCGCGATCGGATGGATCGCGCAGGTCGAAGTCTCACTGGCTTGCACCAGCACCGCGCGCGATTCGGGATACGCCTTGAATGCATCTTCGATTTGTTCGGGACGCGCGGCGCGGCCCCATTCGACGCGGACCTCATGACCGATCATGCCGAAGGCTGCGAGCAGTTTACCCCATCGCTCGCCGAACTTGCCGCCATTGACGAAAATCGCGTGCTCGCCCGGCTGCAGCAGATTGATCACCGCCGCCTCCATCGCGCCGGTGCCAGTGGAGGCGAGCAGAATCACCTCAGACTTGGTGCCGTAGAGCGGACGCATCCGCTCGCGAGCAGAATCGAGGATCGCGCTGAACTCCGGCGTCCGATGATGAATGACCGGCCGGGACATCTCGAGCAGGACTTCCGGCGGTACCGGCGCGGGCCCCGGCGTGAACAGGTATTTCTTCATTTGCGGCACGTTTTGAACCAATCGCGAGACGTGGCGGCCACAACGGCAAGCAGCCAAAAAAAAGGCTGGTACCCGCGCATGCGGGTCGCCAGACCCCGATTTATCCCGGCTTCCCCGGGTCCCCGTCCTCACCTTTGGGATAACGGAGCGGTTGGGGAGAGTCAAGGTGAGGGCGCGCGAGGTACGGAGCTTTGCATTGTAATGAAGCGTGGGCACTTGTTAAGTGTGATCGAGTTATCCGATGCCGATTGAATGCGAAATTCGCGACGGCTCGCTGGTCTGGATCAAAAATCCGGTCAACGGCGTGATTTCGTACGTGGTGGATGTGCGCGGCAAGAGCTTCGCGTTCACGCTCGGCGGCCGTGAGAGCAGCGCTCAGGAATCGGAGCTGACGCCCGAAGTGATTCGGCACGCGATCGAGACCTGTCCATTCTGTCCCGGCAATGAGGACTCGGCGCCGCCCGAACTCTTCCGGTTGAAACTCGAGGACGTGCCCGAATGGTCGGGAGCAAAAACCGGGCATGGCGCGCGCTGGGTTATGCGGGTGTTCAACAATCTGTTCCCGCGCATCCCGGAGGAGCTGACGGGAAATCGCAACGAGTCGTACATCGTGGTCGAGGACCCGCGTCATTTTATCGATTCGCCGCGGACGGCCACGGATCTGATGTTCACCGGCGCGCTCGGTGAAGGGCATTTCATGCACCTGTTGCAAACCGACGCGTTCGTGATGCAGCGGGCGCTGCAAAATCCCAACGTCTACTCGGTCGTGATTCGGAAAAACCAGGGACGTGAGTCGGGCGCGTCACAGCCGCATCTTCATCAGCAGATCATCGGATCGCCGGAGCCGTTTCCGGCGGTGGTCGCGNNGAGCCGAGCGCGACAATCCGCATCTGTGGCATGAGATTGTCGCGCTTATGGACAGGCTCGGCTTGGTGATCGATCGCAGCGATAACGTCGTGAGTTATGCGAGCCCGATCGGCGCTTTCCCGCGCAGCTACGATGTGGTGATGCCGAATTATCGCGGGCTGTTGTCGGATCTATCGAAGGAGCAGATGCGCGAGTTCGGTAGCGCGATCTATCGCGTGCTGTCGACGCTGGGGCCGTTGCCACTCGACTACGAAATCCATCAGGGCGAGGGCTTGCCGCTGCATGCGCATCTGAACGCGCGGCTGTATCCGTACTCGAATGTGGCGGGGACACTGAATCTGCCGAGTACGCTGCTGCAAAGTGCGGCCGCAATTCGCAGCGCGCTGGCACGCCATCGCAAATAGCGCAATTCCAAGACTAACTACCAAGGCACGCCTTTGTGCCTTGGTGGCGAGATTTTCCTGTTACTCGGCTTTCCAGACTGGTTTTCGCTTCTCAAGAAATGCGCGCACGCCTTCTTTCGCGTCGCCGCTCTGACGCACCGAACTCGCCATCTTCAGCATGTCGTCGTGCCATGCGTTGAAAGATTCGCTCAGGCATCGGCGCACCGTCGCCTTCATCGCGCGCAGCGA
>PNBD01000092.1 GCA_003135855.1 Deltaproteobacteria bacterium | reverse complement strand
AGGACGCGATCGCGGCGCGCGCCTGGGAGACGATCGGTTTTGGCTTCGCCGAAATGGGCACGATTACGCCGCAGCCGCAGCCCGGCAACGAAACGCCGCGACTATGGCGGCTGATCGAGAATCGCGCGCTAATCAACCGGCTTGGATTTCCGAGCGAAGGGATGGACGCGGTCGCGCCGCGAATCGAACGCATCCGCAAGGCTGGCATCGCGCTTCGAATCGCGCTGAACTTCGGACCGAACAAGGATACGCCGCCGGAGAGGGTTGCCGCGGACTATGCGAGCCTGATGCGCAAACTCGGCGCGCTCGCGGATTTCATCGTCGTCAATGTCAGCTCGCCGAACACGCCCGGGCTGCGCACCTGGCAATCGCCGGAGCGGATGCGCGAGATTTTCGCCGCGATGCGCGCCGACAACGCGAACACCGATCGACGCGTGCCGATCCTCGTGAAACTGGCGCCCGATCTCGAGCGCGACGACTTGTTTCGCATTTGCGATACGGCGCTGGAACTCAAGCTCGACGGCATCGTCGCCTGCAACACGACGATCGCGCGTGCGGCGGTTAACATCACGTCGTCGCATCCAGGCGGGCTGAGCGGCGCGCCGCTCCTGAAGCCAGCGCGCGAGCTGATTCGCAACATCTATATACATACCGGCGGAAAAATCCCGATCATCGGCGTCGGCGGCGTCGCGAGCGCGGAGGACGCGTGGGGGCACATCCGTGCGGGCGCCTCGATGGTCGAGTTGTACACCGGCCTCATCTATGAAGGACCGGGCCTGATCGCGAGGATCAAAACCGGACTCGCCGACTTGCTCCGGCGCGATGGATTTCGCTCTATTAGCGAAGCAGTCGGCAGCAAAACGTAAAGGCGAGTCGCTGCGAGATTTCTGGAGGCGACAAGATGGCGCAGACCGAGAGCAAGAGCAATCTGCTGGTCGATGGGCGATGGCTCCAACAGCATCGCGGCGACGCCAATACGATTTTGATCGATACGCGCCCGGCCAAGGAATATTGGGAGGGGCATCTCGAGGGTGCGCGTCATTTCGACCCGTTCCCGTTTCATCATAAGGACACATCCGAGCGTGGGATGGACGAGTTCCGCGCGCAGCTCGAATGGATTTTCTCAGCGCTCGGACTCACTGGCGGCGAGTCGGTCGTGTTCTACGAAAACGATTCCGGAATGCGCGCGGCGCGCGGATTGTGGGCATTGCAATACGCCGGGCATCGCGATGCGCGGATGCTCGACGGCGGCCTCGAAGCGGCGAATGCGAAGCTGGTCACGCAGGCCGAAAAATTTGCACGCACCGATTTCAGGATCAAACCTAATCCCGAGGTGTTCGCTTCTTACGCGCATATCGTCGATCGAATCGGATTGCCCGAAGTGCAAATCTTCGACGTTCGCAGCGATGCGGAATATTTCAGCGAACGGGTACGCGCGAAGCATGGCGGCGCGGTACCGATGGCGGTTCATCAGGAGTGGACCTCCGCACAATCAGCCGCCGGCCAATTCAAAACGCCCGCCGAACTTCGAGCAAACTTCGAACGCCTCGGACTCGATTCCGACTGCGAGATAATCCCGTATTGCCAAGGCGGATACCGCTGCGCGCACGCATACGTCGCGCTGAAAATCGCCGGCTATCAGAACGTCCGCAACTATCTTGGCTCGTGGGCTGAATGGGGCAATCGCGACGACCTGCCGATCGAGCATCCGCGCCGCAAGCGTTGAGGCCAAAAATCTTGCCGCAGATTTTGCTGCTCACCGGGTTCGAGCCATTTCGCGGCGAGCGGATCAATCCGTCGTGGGAGATCGCTCGCCGGTTGGACGGCGAAGTGATCGGCGGCGTGCAAATCAAGTCGGTGCGCGTGCCGGTTGGATGCGGCAAGGCGGCGCGGCGAATCACCGGTGCGATCGTGCGTTATCGTCCGAGCGCGGTGATCGGCCTGGGCGAAGCGGGCGGGCGGCCGGCGCTTTCGCTCGAACGGGTTGCGATCAATCTCGCCGACGATCGCGGCGCGCTGGGAAAGAGGGGCGACCCGGGCATGACGCCGGTGATTCGCGGCGCGCCCGACGCGTACTTTTCGCGCCTGCCACTTGCCGCAATCCTCCGCGAGCTTGATCGAAAGGATATTCCGGCTAGCGTGTCGCTGACCGCCGGCGCGTACGCATGCAACGCACTGATGTACTCCGCGCTGCACCATCTGCGGCGCAGGCCGACTGTCCCAGTAGGCTTTATCCATCTGCCGTACGAAGCGCGCCAGGCGTCGCGGCATCGCAGCCTGCCCAGCTTGCCGATCGCGATGATGGAAAATGCGGTGCGCATCGCGATCGGCGTCACCGCGCGATCGCTTGGCTGAGCAGCGCGGCGCCCGTGCTCGCTCGATCGGATAGAATTTCAGCGGATGCCTGAAATAGAAATCAGCGCGATGACGTTCGGGCCGTTCGGACTGGGGCATCAGGACGGCAAGGCGGTGATGGTGCCGAACGCGGTCGCGGGCGATCGGCTCGAGGTCACGATCGAAGCCGAGCGCCGCGACTATTCGCTCGCCAGGATTCGCGAAATCGTTCGCCCGAGTCCCGAGCGTCGTACCGCACCATGTCCGTATCTGCCGCGATGCGGTGGCTGCGACTGGCAGCATATCGAGTATGCCGCGCAAGTCCGCTTCAAGTCTGAAATGATTGCGCGCGAGTTGAATCATGCACTCGACGCCGCGATCGATCCTGATGCACTGGTGACGCCCGCGCCTGCCGAGTTCGGCTATCGATCGCGCATCCGGCTGAAAGTGGGGCCTAAGGGAGTGCTCGGATTCCACGAGGCGAACTCCAACGCGATCGTCCAAATCGATTCATGCATGGTGGCCGAGCCGGAAATCAGGATGCCGCTTCATCTCGCGCGTTCGCTCGGCAAGCACGTCGAGGAAATCGAGGTGGTGCGCGACGACGCTCGCGAAGTGCAGGTCGCATACTTGAAGAAACCGGCGGATGCGGAAGACTTGCGGCGCGCGCGCAACGTGCTCGAAGCAGATCGCAGCATCGCGGGCATCGTGCTGCGATCCGGTGCGCGGCGCGACACTATTGGCGAGACTGCGGTGAGCATCGAGCTCGAGCATGGACTCATTATCGAGGTTGACGCCGACCTCTTCAGCCAGGTGAATCGCGCGCAAAATCAAAAGCTGGTCGCGACCGTGATGGCGATGGCGGAGATTCACGAAGCGACGCCGTTACTCGATTTATATTGCGGCGCTGGAAATTTCAGCTTGCCGGCGGCGCGGCGCGGCGCGCGCGTCACGGGTGTCGATGCGGAGGCGGGTGCAGTCGCGGCGGCATCGAGCAACGCGGCGCGATTGGGATTCAAGGATGCGCAGTTCGTGGCGATGAAGGCGTCGGAGACCGCGGAATTTCTGCATCGCGCCCGCTATCGCCCCGAAGTCGTGATTCTCGATCCGCCGCGCACCGGCGCCCTCGATCTGATGGCGCCAATTGTCAAGTTGAAACCGCGGGTGATGGTCTATGTTTCGTGCGATGTGACCACGCTGGCGCGCGATTTGCGTCATCTCCTGCGCGCAGGATACAAGATTTCCTCAGTGCGCGGCTTCGATTTTTTTCCGAATACTCATCACGTTGAGATCGCAGCCCAGGTCCTATTGACTTAGATTGCGGGGCGTTCTTAAGCTAAGGTCAGTACGCAGTTCCCCGACCTTCCCGCCAGAGGGTTGATCAAAGAGATGCCCAAGCAGGAAAAGGAAAAGCTCCCAAGGCCAAAGATTACGATCATTCCCGGCCGTGGGGTGGCGCAGACTATCAATTATTTACTTGAGGACCGGGACGACCTCGAATGGATTATCGCGGTCGGACGTACGAAGAACGGCGAGCTGTTCTTCTACGACACGGGCGGCGATATCGTCGAGGACCTCGGCACGCTCGAGTACCTGAAGGCGCGGATTGTTCGCGCGCACTTCGGCGACGAATACGAGTGATCGTCGTCGAGCAAAGCTGAGCACGCCCAAATTTTCAATTCAGTCAGTCCACGAATTCGTCTCAATCCTCGAATTCTTCTTGGGGTGGACGCGCGTAGATCGTTCCGTCGTCGATTTGCAGCGGCACCCGGTAGAGATACTTGCCGCACGCGGTCGGCGGCCCCGCGATACATTCACCGCTCGCCGGCTCGTAGTACGCGTTGTGCGTCTGGCACATCAGGTAGTTGCAATCTTCGGCGAAAAATTGATTGTCCACCCAGTCCATCGCCATCGGCACGTGACGGCATCGATTTACGTAGGCGTGAAAATCGCCCGCGAAATTGATCAGAAAACATTCTTCGTCGGCGCCGCGAATCGGCAGCATAAATTTCAGTGACTCGCCGGGCGCGAGCGCGTCGGTGGCCGCAACTCGGTAGCGCGCTCGTGCGACTGCCTTCTTGCTCCGCGGATGGCTGCGCGTCAGCGCGGCGCGACGGCGATGCTGGTCGGACATCTGATTTCAAACTCGATTGGTATCTTCAGTATGCGCCGCTGATTGCGTCTCGCCGATCAGCACGCGCTCACCGGGACGAAATGGTTGAGCTTGCCGGAGTTTGTCAGAGGCCATAACATCTGTAAATCTTTCAGCGAATTTTGAGCCCTCTCCACGTCATCCGAGGAGTCAATCAGCGGTCGAAGAATCGCGATGGAAAAGCCGAAAATCCGGCCCGTCGAAGCGTTTCCGGTCGAGCAGCAGGATCAGACTTTGATCTGCCTGCGCGATCCGACGGGGCTCGCGGCCGAACCGATCCTGCTCGGGATGGGCGCATACTTCATCATTACACTGTTCGACGGCAAAACCTCGCTGCCTGAAATCCAGCAAGCCTTCGCGACGCGCTTTCGCGAGACGATCCTTCTCGAAAAAATCGAGGAACTCATCACCGCGCTCGATGCCGCGCACTTTCTCGATTCACCCGCATTCGCCGAGCGCCAACGCCGCGTGCGCGATGAATTCCTGGCGAATCCGGAGCGGCCCGCCGCGCTCGCCGGCTTATGCTACGACAAGGATCCTACTAAGTTGCGGCTCGAGCTCGCCGCATTTTTCGATCCTCCCGAGGGTCCCGGCCGCGCTCCAACCGCGAAGCGAGGCGCGCCGCTGGCGGGCCTGATTGCTCCGCATATCGATCCTCGGCGCGGCGCCGCCGCATACGCGCACGCGTATTACGAATTGATGTCGCACGAGCCGCCGGAGCTGGTGGTGATCCTTGGCACGTCGCATTATGGCGCCGGCCCGGAGCTGTTCACCGCCACCCGCAAGAATTACGCGACGCCGCTCGGCGCGGTCGAGACCGATCGCGATTTCGTCGATCGGCTGGCGGCGCGCGATCAGGGCGATCTTTTTGCGGACGAGATGCTCCATCGCAGCGAGCACTCGATCGAGTTTCAGATTTTGTTTCTTGCTTATGCGCTCGGTGCGCGCGGCTATCAGGTGGCGCCGATCCTGGTCAGTTCATTTCATGAAATGGTTGCCAACGGGATCGTCCCCGCCAGCGATGCTCGAGTGAAATCGTTCCTCGATGCGCTCCGCGCGGAACTCGCCGCCGAGAGCCGCCGGGTGCTGATTCTCGCCGGGGTCGACTTCGCCCACGTCGGCAAAAAATTCGGCGATACCTTCGCGGCCGACCGCGCGGTTGCCGAACGCGTGCAGCGCGAGGATCTTGACCTGATCGCGAACATCGAGCGCGGCGATTCGACCGGCTTCTTTGCCGATATCCTGAAGGATCGCGACGCGCGGCGTATCTGCGGGCTGTCGCCGATGTACACGCAGCTCGAGTTGCTGAGCGGCCATCGCGCGCGATTGCTCAAGTATGGAATCGCGATGGAACCTCAAACTGAATCGGCGGTCTCCTTTGCAAGCCTCGCGATCGACTGAGAACGCTGAAGTGATTTTCTCTATTCGGGCTTTTAGCGACGCTAATTGCAATCTATTTTTGTCAAGACGGCTCATGTGTATACTGGGCAGAGCGCTTTGCCGACAGTCCAGCGATTTGGTAGGAACAACCGTATGAAGGGTCTCAGCCGACTTGATTTTGCGCGGTGCCGGATGCTGTTCGCGCTCGCGATCGCGGTGATGGCGGCGGCGATGCCGGCGGCGGTTCGCGCGCAGACTGCGCAAAACGTCGGAACGATCACCCAGCTCACGGGCGCTGCGGGCGTGCAGCGCGGGGCTGCGGCAATACCTGCGGCATTGAACATGCCGGTTCAACTCCACGACCGAATCACGACGCAGCCGGGCGCATCACTGACGATCGGCATGGTCGACAACAGCTCCCTGCAGCTGGGACCGCAGGCCACGCTCGTGATCGACGACAGCATGGTGGTCAACGGAACGGCCGCGCCGAGCAAGGTAGGCCTGCTGGGCGGATCGCTGCATTCATTGATCGTAGGTGCGATGCGTGGCAGCTCGCCGACGTTTGAAGTTCATACGCCCAACGCGGTCGGAGCGGTGCGCGGAACCGAATTCGATACCACCTACAGCGAAGGTGTCGGCCGCACGGACTATAAGAATTGCCTGCAGTTCACCGACGTGGCGGTGCAACAGGGCGTCGTGAACGTATCGAATCCGCTAAATCCCGGTGCGCCATCGCAAGACATTCATGCCGGTAAAAAAACCACCGTCGCGTGCGGTATTGCGGTGGTCGGCGACGGCGGTGAAGCCGGCGCGGCAGGTGCAGCAGGCGCCGTCGGCAAAGTGGGACTCGGCGTATTGGGAGCTGGCGCGGCAGCAGGCGCAGGCGTTGGCATCGCGGCCGGAGCCGGCGCATTCAACGGAGGGAGCACTCCGCCGAAGACTCCCAACAAGTAGCCCTCATCCTGTCGGCCCCAATCGGCGAAAGTCCGCCGTCGAAAGATAATCCCTGACAAATCGAGTCCTGTTTCAGATTGAACTAGTAGATGGTTCACGTCTTAGTGCCTTCAGGCGGCCGCCCCCGCCAACGAATGAGGACCATTGAGTTGGCCTACGTACGGAAAATGCGGCTGCGCACCAGCCTTTGCGCATGATTCATTCATCTTAGGCAATCGGACGCCGATCGAATTCTCGATCTTATCCAAGCGCACAATCAACCGCCGACCTTGACGAATAAGCAGATGCTTCCGCTCGAACTCGGCCAAATATTCCGTGACTCTGGGTCGTGACGCACCCACAATACCCGCCAGGTCGTCGTGGGTGAGGGCGACTCGCAAGAGGGTGCCCCGTGATTCTGTGACTCCGAAGATCGAACACAATTGAAGAAGGGTAAACAAAAGGCGATCGCGAAGGTCGAGACTCGCTCCGAAGAACCGGTACCACAGCATCAGATTGTTCTCGTTGAAGGTTCTTAAAGCAGACTGGGGTGCCTCTCTGGTGATGATGTCGAATTGGTCCCAGCTCAGACTGCCGACACGGCAATCGCTATGAGCCTCGCATCGAAAATGCCACCGGCTGACTGGGAGAGAGCCAAACTGGGGGATTGGACCTGGCGCAAGTAAAGCTATGGTTACGCGCTGGCCCGACGGGTTTAGCCAAGTGATCTTCGCTACGCCCCTGAGCAAGAAGTGGACACTTGCCGCGAGCTCCTCTTCAGGAAGGATAACTGCTCGCCTTCTGAAGTTCTCCGAATAGAGACTGAACGCAAGCTCGTGCAAAGCGGCGGGTGAAAGAAACGACAAGAGTTTCATTCGATTCAACAAATCGAAGTCGGTGCAAGCCGCGTTTTTCAGTCTGTCCATTTTCCTTTCCTTGCTCTGCGACCGAGGCGCTCATCGAGAGCAACGCAAGGGACATACCAATCGTTGGCGGCTTCGAAATGACCTGTTCGCGAGGTTTGGGCTTACCGGATTGCGGACGGCATCACTCAGGGGGCTTCTTGCGCCAAAAAATGTTTCCGATGGAACCAGTCCTGAGTTCTTTTGGATACACCGACGAACGTTCGCGGCCGGACACGCGGATCAACTCTCTTCAATCGAGCTTGCGCTTGCCGTAGTAGGGCAGCGTCGTTTCGCCGCCTGCGTCGGGCTTCGGTTTCTCCTTTGAGGGCCCGGAAAGACCGGCACTGTACATCGCTAGAGTGCCCGGCTCGATCACGTCGCGGTCGGTGACGATGTTGAGGCAAGCAGGCCGTCCCGACGCGAGCGCCCGCTTGAGGGCCGGCGCGATATCCGCCGCACGCTCGACGAGTTCGCCCTGTGCGCCGAGACCCTCGGCGGCGCGCTCGTAATGAACCATCCCGAGTTCGGTAGCCATGTGACGGCCCTTACCCCACATCAGCTCCTGCCCATGCTTTGACATCCCCCATTGCTGGTCGTTATTGATTACGACGGCGATCGGCAGGTTGTTCTTCGCGGCGGTGTGGAATTCAGAGAAATTGAGCCCGGCCGATCCGTCGCCGACGATGCAGAAAACCTGTTTGTCGGGATGCGCGGCCTTGCACGCGAGTGCGAACGGAAGCCCGGTTCCCAGGCATCCGAGATAACCGTGCGTCAGGAATCGTCCCGGGTGCCTGGCCGTCCACGCGTTCGACATCCAGGCGGCGGTCTCGCCACCGTCGGCGACTACGATCGCGTCGGGACTCAGGGTCTTGGCGATTTCATGCACCATCCGCGCCGGATGAATCGGGCCGGGCCGATCTTTGAGCGCATCGTCGAAGCGATGGCGGGTGGCATTGCGGACAGCGCTCAAGCGCTCGAGCCATTCCGCGTGCGGATCGAATTTTTCGTTGGTCGCCCCTGCGATAGCCTGGCGCAGGAATTCGCCGCAATCGGAAACGATGCCGAGTTCAATATTGCGGTTGCGCCCGATCTCCTCGGGCTCGATATCGACCTGGATTACGCGTGCGTCGTCAGGAATCAGCGAGTTGCGACCGCCGGTGAACAGGCCAATCCGCGTTCCAAGCAGGATCACGAGGTCGGCGCTGCCGGCGCTCTTGGCGTGAACCGCAGGATGAATCGCGCCGAAGCCGCCGAAGCATAGCGGATGCTCCTCGGAGATCGAGCCGCGCGCCTTGGCGTTGGTCATCACCGGGGTGTTGGTAAGCTCGGCGAAGCGCGTCAGCTCGGCGGCGGCCTGCGCGAACCATACTCCACCGCCGGCGAGGATCGCCGGGCGCTTCGCTTCGCGAAGCCAGTTGAGCGCCTGCGTGATCGCAGCTTTGCCGGGACCGGCTGGTTCCGTGGGCGGATAGTCTTTGGGAAACTGGACTCGCTCCTCGTCCACGCGTGCGAAGAGCACGTCGATCGGGAGCTCGAGGAACACCGGCCCGGGGCGGCCTGAAACCGCGTGGCGGAAAGCGGCGGCGAGGAATTCCGGAATCCGCTCGGTATGCGTGACACTGCGCGACCACTTGGTGATTGGCCGCAGGATGCCCATCTGATCGACAGCTTGCAGCGGCAGCTTGTCATCGTCGGCGAGCGGGCTTCCGCCGCCGATCAATATCATCGGGATCGAGTCCATGAACGCGTTGGCGACTCCGGTGACCGCGTCGGTGACGCCGGGCCCGGCAGTGACGATCGCGACGCCCGGACGCCCAGTCGTGCGCGCCCATCCGTCAGCCATGTGCGCGGCGGCCTGCTCGTGGCGAGTGTCGATCACGCGCAAGCCGTGTGCAGCGCAGGCCGCGTAGATCGCATCAAGATGGCCGCCGTGGAGCGTGAAAATCTCGTGTACGCCTGCTTGCTCGAGCGTCCTTACCAGCATCTCGCCGCCATCGATCTTTGCCATTGGCGATTCTCCCTCTGCGCAGCGGGGTATAGGCGCGCCTTCGATCGTCATAGCGTGTACCTTTCATTTAGCTTATAGACCTGCGGCGCCCGTCCGCCTAGGTGCTTCGGCGCGGCGCCGGGCAAGCGGTTATTTTTCGGCTAATGCGCCGCGCGCTCAAAGGAATGCAAAACCCTGAGCGTGCGTTCTCGATCCATCGGCTTCGAGGTGTAGTACTGGACGGGGTAAGTGCGCACGCGCCGCTCTGTCTCGGGACTGTGAATCGCCGCGATGTAGGCTACGAGTGCGTCAGGAGCGCGTTCTCGCACTTGGTCGAGAAGCCAGCCACAAGTCGATTCCTCGATCGCCTCGTCGTCGATTACGACGATCCTGACGCACGGCTTTCGGAGAAACGCGCGCGCGTCATGCGGATCAGCAAATTTCTCGATGGCCCACGAATCGCTCATGCACTCGGCGATCATCTGCATGATCGATTGGTCGCGCGAGAGAACGACTATTGCCCGTCGGCTTTCGACCATGGGTGCCTCCGGGAATTCTTGCGAGGCGATTGATCGGAGTTTCATTTGATCGAACATGGCGAATCGAAGCTCTGACCCTTAAGCTTGAAGCGTGCCAATGGGATTGCGCTCGATTAAACCGGTGGAAATTCTCACGATTTTGGTTTTTTGGAAGGACGTGTGCTAGAGATCTGTCTTCGCTGACGCGAAAGGGTTTGAGCGGTCTGACGCCTTTCGAGCCACCTCGCCCCGGCTACCCTGAAGCATGAAGACGAACAGCAACCCGCCGCCTGCTGCTGCTCCGCCCGGCAGGAGTCCGCACCATTTTCATTTGCTGTGGGACCACGAACTCGACGAGCTTCGACCAGTCCTTGCGTCCATCCAGAGGAATCGCCAGGACGTACTCGAGCATTGGTACCAACTCTATGTATTGCACTTTGCCGATAGCCGCACGCTCGGCAAGACCGAATTCCTGGAGATCTTCGGCAGTGAACTGGACGCCACCCTGAAGGATCTCCTGGACAAGAACATGGACCGCTTCGCGGCCGACATCCGGCGGAGCGGGGAGCTACTCGCGGAACGAAGCGTGCCTTTCTCGGAGCTGATCGTTTCGATGCATCTGTTCGAGGAAAGCGCTGCGACTGCTTTCCCATCGTTTCCGCCGCTGATGCCACGGACCTACCAGTCGTTCGACAAGCTGAGTCACATTCGAATGATCGTGCTCGCGGACACTTATTTCCAGTCGAAGACGGCGGTCTCCAACGCGCGAATTCAGGCCCTGGAAAGCGAAGCCAGGATGCTCCCGCCGCACGCGCGCAGCCGTTTCCACGGCTTGGTGGGCGCAAGTGCCGCGATGCGCCAGCTCTACGAGCGGATCGAGTCGGCAGGCGCGACGCGCGGCACGATTCTAATCGTCGGCGAGAGCGGCACCGGAAAGGAGTTGGTCGCGCGCGCAATCCATGAGTGCGGGCGCAATCAGACGGCGCCGTTCGTCGCGCTGAACTGCGCGGCGATACCCAAGGATCTGATCGAGAGCGAGCTGTTCGGATACAAACGCGGCGCGTTCAGCGGTGCGAACACGGAGTACCTGGGACTTTTCCGCGCGGCCGAGGGCGGGACCCTGTTTCTGGACGAAGTCACCGAGATGAGCGCCGATACGCAGAGCAAGCTGCTGCGAGCGATCCAGGAGCGCATGGTGCGGCCGGTGGGCTCGACCAGGGAAGTCGCGGTGGAGGTGCGTCTGATCGCCTCAACCAACCGCGATCCGCAAGAGATGGTTCGCACGGGCCACCTTCGAGAGGACCTTTACTACCGGCTGCAGGCGAGCGTGATCCAGATTGCGCCGCTGCGCGAGCGTCTGGCGGACATCGCACTGCTGGTCGAGCATTTTATCGAGCTGTTCAACGGACGGCGGATGCGCCGAGATCTGGTCGTGGGAATCGAGGAGAAGGCGGTCGAAGCGATGCGCCGGTACTCATGGCCGGGCAATGTCCGCGAACTCGCCAACGCGCTCGAGAGCGCCTTCACCTTCAGCCGGACGCCCGTGATCCGCCTGCCGGATCTGCCGATTTCGATTGCCGGGGCGCGCCGCGCCGAGAGCCTGCCGCCCGACGACTCCCCGATGGGGACCTTCGCCGACGCCGAACGCGAGATCATACGCCGCGCGCTGGAGGCCACCGACGGCAACAAAGTGCAAGCCGCCAAGCTGCTCAAGATCTCGCGCAAGAAGCTCTACGCGAAAATCGCAAAGTACGGACTTGAATGATCAGGCGTTCGCCAGACGCGTTTCCTGCTGCCAGATGGCCGTGAGCCTGCCATCGTTGTCGGACCATTTATAGTGCGCGCGTCCTCCGAACGCTTTCTCGAGTTCGCGGGCAATACGATGCGCGAGCTTTTGCGACGTGGTCAGCACCTCGAGCGTCGCGCCGTCCCATTTGCTGGAGACAATTCGCCGCTGGGGCTGAGTGAATGCGGCCCGCCGTTCGACGTTGGCGATCCGCGCGCGGATCGCGTCCAGATTTGAGATCACGTTCGAACCGCGCACCAACACGCGGCCGAAGTACTCGCCGCGTTTGGCTTGCTTGCATGCCGGACAGATCGTCCATGCCGCCGCCTTGATCAGTTTCACAGGGAGCCGCCGATTGCGCCGCCAGGTTTTGGCCGTATAAACGCTTCCGCAGATGTCGCAAACGGACGGATCTTCGGGTGCGCGCTCCTTCTGTGCGACCAGCGGGCTCATGTTGGAGCGCGTGCCGCGGCGGTTGAGGCTCCTGATGAGGGCCTTGCTGATGTTGCCAGTGATCTGCTCCTTCATTCGATTCCCTTTCCTTCAACGAATGACTACTCAAGCTCGCCATGCAATCGCCGCAAAATCTTTTGCAACCAACCATCTTCGCAAGAGTTGGATCGTCGATAGCCTGATGTCAGGCGTTGGCTCACGGGTCGCACGGTGGCCGGTAATCTCATCGATATGAATGCGGTAAAAGACAGGCTCCAGCGAGCGCACCCCGTCGTGGATGGCGGTCTTCGCGTAAGCGGGCTCCCACCACATAGCCTCGCGCCGGAGCAGGCGGAAGGCGGCGGCGCGCTCGGTCAACCACTCGGGCGTGTCAGGCAGCTCCTCGTATCTGCCTAAGACGATAACACTCATCCAGTTCTGCGGGCTGACTACCTCGTCAGCTTCGACGCAGACCAGCGAGTTGGCGCGCATCCACTCGATCTTTTTCCCAAGCGTCGAAAAGCTGTAGATATAATTGTTGTCGCAGGCGAAATAGAACGGCACTACGTAAGGCTGCGTTCCTTGGGCGCAGGCTAGCCTGCCGAGACGCGTACGACACAGCAGCTCCAAGCACGACTGCTTACTCAGTTCTTCAATCAACACGGCGAATCTCCCGCTTATCCATCCATGACGTGCTCGGTTGCCTTGACGACGACCAGAAACGCCCTCAGCAGGTCGCTGGTGGTGACCATTCCGACCAGCTTTCCGTCCGCGACGATCGGCAGGCCGCCGATCTTGTGCTTCAGCATCAGTTGCGCCGCGTCTTCCACCGTATGGTGCGGTGTGACCGTGATGAGTGCTGTTCGCATCGCGGCGTTCACGCGCGTGGCTCCCAGGTAGCCGGTGTGCTCGCGTATGTCGCGCTCGGTGAGGATCCCGATCAGCCGCCCGTCCTCCATCACAGGCAAACGCCTGAACCGGCCTTCGTCCATAACGGCTTTGGCGTTCGCAAGTGTGTCGTCGGCGTCGATTACGATTGGGTCCGGGGTCATCAGATTGACAA
This sequence comes from Deltaproteobacteria bacterium, assembly GCA_003135855.1. Taxonomy (GTDB): domain Bacteria; phylum Desulfobacterota; class Binatia; order Binatales; family Binataceae; genus Binatus. The sequence continues at coordinate 2,335 of PNBD01000092.1, read as the reverse complement.
TCTGCATGATGTCCTCCGTGACGGCCAATTGATGAAGGAGCAATTCGCTTGCCATCGGCGGCAAAACGTCGATCGCAAAGAGTTACGCGGAGCATAAAGGTATCGCGTCACGCGGAATGAACGCGCCCGTCTGGCCGCATCGATCGGACGCATCGGCATTTGCGAATGGCGCGATCAGATACACCAGAGCGGCGGCGGGCGAGCGCGTGAGCCGCTGCGGGAATCGACCTACTATCGAAACATGGTGCTGGCGCTGCTAAATCCGTCGTCCCGAGCCGCCAGCCTGGATCGGCCCGATGGCACGGCATTGGCTCTGTTATGACTACGGCGGACACGTAACCACCTAGGAGTCACATTCTTATGGCACATCCATTTCGCACGATTCTCTGCCCGGTGGATTTCGACGATAACTCGATGCAAGCGCTCGATGTGGCCGCGGATCTCGCCCGCGAGAACAACAGCACTGTATTCGTCTTGCATGTGGTCCCGATGATCATCCCGCCGACCGGGATGCCGGTTTATGTCGACCTTAACAAAGGTCAGAAAGAGGTGGCGCGCGCGACGCTGACTGAGATCGCGCACAAGCGGTTGGCCGGGCTGAACTACGAACTCCTGACTTATACGGGCTTGCCGGCGAGTGAAATCTTAAACACCGAAAAAAAGATAGGCGCCGATTTGATCGTGATGGCTACGCATGGACGCCGAGGGTTTTCGCACTTCTTCCTCGGCAGCGTCGCCGAACTGGTCCTGCGCGACGCCATCTGTCCGGTCATGACCGTGCGCTGCACACCGGCGCGAACGACTCTGGTCGGCACCTGGATGACGAAGAATCCAGTCACGGCGACGCCCGACGAAAAGCTGTCCTCGGTCGAGAGCAAAATGCATGAAGGCGGGTTCCGGTGCGTGCCGATCCTGAATGACGGCGCGCCGGTGGGAATCGTGACCGACCGCGACATCCGCCGGCGCACCGGCTTTCTCGATCAAACCGAGGCGTCCAAAGCAATGAGCGAGACGCTGATAACGGTAACGCCGTCGACCGATATTCGGGAGGCTGCGCGCTTGTTGCGCGAGCGGAAGATCGGAGGGCTGCCAGTGGTGGAAGACGGTAAACTCGCCGGCGTGATCACCGTCACTGATGTGCTCGAAGCGCTGATCCCACAGAATTGAGGATGCAAGCGAGGACGCGACGCATGCGCCCGAGTGAAGTGATGGAAGCACGCGGAACGTCGAGGCCTGACGGACGCTCGGCTGGCGGCGTCGCGGCGCTGGTCGAGGCAATGATGCGATCGGAGTTCTATCCGGATTCGCCGGCGCGGATCGATCTCAAGCAGACACACATATCTTACGTCTTTCTCGCCGGCGACTACGTGTACAAGGCGAAGAAGCCGGTGCACTTCCCATTTGTCGATTGTTCCGAGCTCGCGCAACGGTTCCACTACTGCTGCGAGGAGGTGCGGCTGAACTCGCGTCTCTCACCGCGAATCTATTTGGGCGTGTTCGCGATTTTTAAGCGTGGCGCGTCCTTCGTGCTCGGACCCGAGGTCCGCGGGGAGCATCTCGAAGCCGTCGAGTACGCGGTCAAGATGCGCCGGCTGCCCGAAGACCGGATGCTCGACCGGCTGCTCGCCGCGAGCAAAGTGGACAGCGTCACGATTCGCGCTATTGCGACGCGGATCGCGGAATTTCACGCGAGCGCATCGTCAAATCGTGGATGGACCTACGGTTCAGCCGCGGCGATCTGGCGCGGCGTGATCGAGGAGATCGCGCAGAACGAAAGTTTTGTCGGTCAGACGCTTCGCCAAGATCAATTCACGGCGATCGACGCCTTCTGCCGCGCCTTTATCACGGCTCATTGGCGATCGTTGAATGAGCGGGCGCGCGAGGGCCGGGTCCGCGAAGGCCACGGCGACCTGCGCGCCGAGCACATCTGCCTTGCTGGCGACGAAATCGATGTGATCGATTGCGTCGAGTTCAGCGAGCGCTTGCGCTACGGCGACGTGGCTTCGGAGATCGCATTCCTGGCGATGGACCTCGAGCGACTCGGCGCGCCCGGGCTCGCCGCTGAGTTGGTCGAGACCTACGCTGAGATCGCTGGCGACGAAGAACTGGCGGTGTTCTTGCCGTTCTACAAGTGCTACCGCGCATGTGTGCGCGGCAAAGTCGAGAGCCTGCGAAGCCTCGAGCGCGAGGTTGGCGCTGAGGAGCGCGAGCGCGCGGGCCAGCTCGCGCGTAGTTACTTCGCGCTTGCGTCGCGCTATGCGCGTGGCACATCGCCGGCCCTGATCGTAGTGTGCGGGCTTTCGGGCACGGGCAAGTCGACCGTCGCGCGGATGCT
>PNBD01000101.1 GCA_003135855.1 Deltaproteobacteria bacterium | reverse complement strand
TGGGAGGAGATCGGCGCGCTGCGGGAATCGGGCGCGATCTAGGAGATCTCACTCACTATTTCGATCGGAGATGTTGCTCGCCGACGAGCGGACGGTCCTTTACAATTGGAGTTCCGCTGGCATGCGGTGAGGACGATTAATGGCGGCAGGCACGAAGACTCACATCACGGAAATCAAGGCGCGAGAGATTCTGGATTCGCGCGGCAATCCCACGATCGAAGTCGATGTGCGGCTCGGCGGCGGCGCACTCGGCCGCGCGGCGGTTCCGTCGGGCGCGTCGACCGGCGTGCACGAGGCGCTCGAACTGCGCGACGGCGACCCGAAACGGTACGGCGGCAAAGGCGTGCTGAAGGCGGTCGGCAACGTCAACGAGACAATCGCGCGCAGGCTTAAGGGCATCGATGCGGCGGCACAGAAAAATCTCGACGATACGCTGATCGCGCTCGACGGCACCGAGAACAAATCGAAGCTGGGCGCCAATGCGATGCTGGGCGTATCGCTCGCAGCGGCGCATGCCGCGGCCGCGGCGAACGGCGTTCCGCTGTATCTGCATCTCAATCCGAGCGCGCACATCATGCCGGTGCCGATGATGAACGTGCTGAATGGCGGCAGTCACGCGGACTCGAACGTCGATATGCAGGAGTTCATGATCGTGCCGCTCGGCGCGCCAAATTTTGGCGAAGCAATCCGGATGGGCGCCGAAGTTTTTCACGCGCTAGCGAGCGTGCTGAAGCAGCGCGGACATTCGACCAACGTCGGAGACGAAGGCGGGTTCGCGCCGAATCTCAAGAGCAATGAGGAGCCGATCGAGGTGATTCTCGAGGCGATCGCGAAGGCCGGCTACAAAGCGGGCACCGACGTGGCGCTCGCACTCGATCCCGCGTCGAGCGAATTTTTCGACAAGGGCAAGTACGTGTTCGCGCGGTCGGACAAGAGCGCGCGCAGCGCGGAAGAGATGGTCGAATTTTACAAACGATGGACCAGGCAATATCCGATCGTTTCGATCGAAGATGGATTGTCGGAAGACGACTGGGCGGGCTGGCGTATCCTGACTCGCGAATTGGGCGCGACCACGCAACTGGTGGGTGATGACCTGTTCGTGACCAATAGCAAACGGCTCAAACGCGGAATCGATGAAAAAGTCGCAAACTCGATTCTCATCAAACTCAACCAAATCGGCACGCTCACGGAAACGCTCGCGACGATCGAGATGGCGCGCGACGCGGGCTACACGTCGGTGATATCGCATCGCTCGGGCGAGACGGAGGATACGACGATCGCGGATCTCGCGGTCGCGACCGGCGCCGGCCAAATTAAAACCGGCTCGATGAGCCGCGGCGAGCGCACCGCGAAATACAATCGGCTGCTCCGAATCGCCGACGAACTCGGCAGCAAAGCGAAGTATCCCGGAGCGAGCGCGTTCAAGCGCATCGCGAGCGGCGGGAAAGCGAAATGAGCACGCGGCCGCCGGTTGCGGCGTTGATAATTTTCGACGGATGGGGCGTTCGCGCGGCGCGCGAGGCGAACGCGATCGCGAATGCGAAGACGCCGGTGATGAGTCGCTTGTATGCGACGCAGGCGCACACTGAAATCGAAGCGTCGGGCGAGGCGGTCGGCCTGCCTCCTGGCGTGATGGGGAATTCCGAAGTGGGCCATCTCACGATGGGCTCGGGACGGGTCATCTACCAAGATTTGATGCGCATCAGCAAGGCGATCGAGACCGGCGCGTTCGCGCGCAACGAGCAGCTAATCGGCGCGATCAAGAAAACGGTCGCGACGGGTAAGACGCTCCACATCTGGGGATTGCTCTCGGACGGCAGCGTGCACAGTCATATAGAGCATCTGTTGGCGCTGCTCGATCTCGCGGCGGCGCAAACTGCGACGAAGATTTCGGTGCATGCCGTGCTCGACGGGCGCGACAAACCCCCGCGCTCGGCGCTAGCGTTTATCGATCAGCTCGAAGCGAAGCTCACGCAACTCGGTCGCGGGCGCATCGCGACGGTGATCGGACGCTACTACGCGATGGATCGCGATAAGCGTTGGGAGCGAATCGAAAAAGCGTGGCGCGCAATCGTCGAAGCAGATGGAATTGCGGCGTCGAGCGCGCGCGAAGCGGTCGAGCGTTCGTACGCGGCGGACAAGAGCGATGAGTTCGTCGAGCCGCACGTGATTGGCGAGCGCGCGCCGATGGCCGACGGCGACCAGGTAATCTGCGTCAACTTCCGCGCCGATCGCGCGCGCGAACTGACGGCGGCGATCGCGTTGCCCGATTTTGCCGGTTTCAAGCGATCGCGATTTCTCAAAGTCGGCTACGTGTGCATGACCGAATACGATCGATCATTAGGCTTGCCACTCGCTTTCGGACCCGAGGATATTCGCAACACGCTCGCGGAAGTGCTGGCCAACGCGGGGCTTAAAAACCTGCGGGTCGCCGAGACGGAAAAATACGCGCATGTGACTTACTTCCTGAATGGCGGGGTCGAGAAACCGTTTCCGCTCGAAGAGCGCGCGCTGATCGCGTCGTCAAAAGTCGCGACTTACGATCTCGAACCCGCGATGAAGGCGGCCGAGATCGCAAAACGAGTGGCCGACGAAATCGCGAGCGGCAAGTCCGACGTAATTGTGATGAACTTCGCGAATCCGGATATGGTCGGTCACACCGGGCATTACGACGCGACGGTCAAGGCGGTCGAAGTCACCGACGCGGCGCTGGGAGTCGTGATCGCGGCGCTCGAAAGTCGCGGCGGCGTCGCATTGATCACGGCGGACCACGGCAATGCGGAATTCATGGCCGATCCTGCGACCGGGCAGGCGCATACTGCGCACACGTCGAATCCGGTGCCGCTGATTCTGTACGATCCGAACTTCAAGGGTCACTTGAAGAATGGCGGCACGCTGGCGGATGTCGCGCCGACGTTGCTCGCGATGCTCGGCCTCGATGCTCCGGCCGAAATGACCGGCCGCGACCTGCGCGTGCCTACCAGCGGATGACTTGTTCGTAGATCTTCGGCAACTGGCGCGGGAGCGACGCGATGTCCTCGATCACGAGGTAGCGCGACGACTGGCACATCTGTCGCAGGTAGTCGTGACCGGTCTTGTCGACGGTGATGCAGAAAGGCAGCACGCCCGCGAGCTCGAGTTCCTTCAGCGCGACCATCGTGTCCTGGATGCCGTAGGCGTTCGAGCGCCGATCGTGGCCGTAGTCGAAGTCCTGCGGGAAGCCGTCGCTCAGCANNTCCTTGAATTTTTCGCGCACGTGACGAATCGCGGCGCCCATCCTGGTCGAGCGCTTGGGCTCAACCGCGCCGACGCGCCCCTTCACTTCATCCGAGAGTTCCTGGTCGAATTCCTTGATCACATAGAACTCGACGTTGTCGCGGCCGTG
>PNBD01000094.1:33810-33937 GCA_003135855.1 Deltaproteobacteria bacterium | reverse complement strand
GCGATCGGGCTGTTCTATCCGTTTATCAAGGACAAAGGTGTGCGCATGATTGGCGTCGAAGCGGCGGGGCTTGGGCTCAGCGGACTTCATCATGCGGCGACGATCACGGCGGGCAGCGTCGGCGTGC
>PNBD01000094.1:0-33782 GCA_003135855.1 Deltaproteobacteria bacterium | reverse complement strand
ATCCCGGCGTCGGCCCGGAGCATTCGTGGCTGAACGATACTGGGCGCGCCGAATACACGTCGGTCACCGATGCGGAAGCACTGGACGCGTTGAAGACACTGTCGGAGAGCGAGGGCATAATCCCGGCGCTCGAGAGTGCGCACGCGGTCGCGCACGCAGTGAAACTCGCGCCGACGCTCGCGCGTGAGCAAGTGATGATCGTGAATCTGTCGGGACGGGGCGACAAAGACATGCAGACGGTCGCGAAAGCGTTGGGCGTGAGTTTGTGATGGCATCGGCAGGACGGATCAAGAAAAAATTCGGCGAGTTGCGGGCGCGCGGCGAAGCGGCGCTGATTCCATTTATCGTGGCGGGCGATCCCGATCTCGATACCTCGCGCCGGCTGGTGCTCGAACTGGAAGCGCGCGGTGCGGACATAATCGAACTGGGCGTGCCGTTTTCGGATCCGATGGCGGACGGTCCGGCNNGGACTCGGCGCGGGCGCGTCGTTGGCGGCGATTCTATCGATGGTGAGCGAGTTGCGCAGAACGACGCAGATCCCACTGATTCTGTTCGGGTACTACAATCCGATTTTTCACTACGGATGCGAGCGCCTGTGCGCGGATGCGGCGCGCGCGGGAATCGACGCGATCCTGTGCGTGGACTTGCCGCCCGAAGAAGCAGGAGAACTGAAGCGGCCGGCGCGCGCGAACGGAATGGATATTATTTTTCTGCTCGCGCCGACCACGCCGATCGAGCGGAGCCGAAAGATCGCGCGCTCGGCGAGCGGGTTTCTCTACTACGTGGCGGTGACGNNGCGGTGGTGGTCGGCAGCGCGATTTCGCTGCTGATCGAGAAGCATACTGCGACGGGCGACGTGCTGTCCGCGGTCGGCGGGTTGGCCGGCGCGATGAAGGACGCGATGAAAGCGGTGCGGCGCGCCGAGACGAATGCCAATGCGGGAGAGGCCAATGGCTGAGCGCGAACAGATCGAACGCGGCGCACCGACGCCGTCGGACGACATCTGGTCGAAGTGTCCGTCGTGCAACGCGATCGCGTTTCGCAAGGAAGTCGAGCGCAACCTCAACGTGTGCCCGAAGTGCGGGCATCATTTTCGGCTGACGGTGGCGCAGCGGCTATCGGTCACGGTCGATCGCGGCAGTTGGCGCGAAATATTGGCGGAGATGGCGATCGGCGATCCGCTCGGGTTCGTCGATTCCAAGCCGTATCCACAGCGGATGGAGCAGGCGCGCGAGAAAAGCGGGCGCAACGACGCGGTGGTGGTGGGCATCGGCAAAATCGAAACTCGTGCGGTCGCGATCGGGGTGATGGATTTCGAGTTCATGGGCGGCAGCATGGGGATCGTGGTCGGGGAAAAGATCGCGCGGCTGTTCGATCTCGCCTGCGAGCGCAAATTGCCGGCGATCGTGTTTGCGGCCTCGGGCGGGGCGCGGATGCAGGAGGGTGCGCTTTCGCTGATGCAGTTGGCCAAGGTGTCGGCGGCAATCGCGCGGCTGCGGGACGCGCGTATCCCGTACATTTCGGTGCTGTGCGATCCGACCACGGGCGGAGTCGCCGCGTCGTTCGCGATGCTCGGCGACTTGAATATCGCGGAGCCGGGCGCGCTGATCGGTTTCGCCGGGCGGCGGGTGATCGAACAGACCACGAATCAGCAACTGCCCGACGATTTTCAGCGGTCGGAGTTTCTGCTCGCACACGGGATGCTAGATGCAATCGTGCCGCGTCATCAGATGCGATTCACGCTCGCGCGCATCCTGGCGATGCTGACGCGTCCGCGCGGCAATCGCGCGACTGGGGCGCGGCGCGGAAAGAAGTAGGATGCGGTAGGCGTCTGGTCGACAATTTGAAAATTCAGGTCAGTCTTCCTGGGTAGCACGCTCGGAACGACGATTCCGGGCATCACTTCGTCCAACGGTCTGATTGCCTACTTGCCATATTTGGCCTAAAATTCTCTTGTGGCAAAGACGATCGGGATGACGACGCCGGTCTTCAAATTGCCCAAGCCGATTATATGGTTAGGAGACAGCCTCGACCGACTGCGGTTTTCCGGAAGACGTTAAGGATGACATTGGCGCCGCTCTAATGTGGGCTCAACAGGGTGACAAGCATCCTGACGCGAAGCCGATGCACGGATTCGCCGGCGCCAACGTCGTCGAAATTGTCGAGCGGTTCGACGGTGACGCCTACAGGGCGGTGTACACCATTCGGTTCAGAGAAAGAATCTACGTCCTTCATTGCTTCAAAAAGAAATCAAAGAAGGGCAGCGAAACGCCGAGACACGATATCAATCTGATTAAAGAGCGGCTTGAACAGGCAAAAGCGCTGGAAGAACAGAATACGAAAACGGTGAGACGATGAGCAAAGACATTGTTTTCACGCGGGGTAGTGAAAATGTATTCGCGGACATAGGAGTCCGTGATCCGCAAGGTTCAATCGTGCGAGCCAAGCTGGCGAAACAGATCTCCGAACTCATTCAGAAAAAAGGACTTCGGCAAAACCAAATCGCGGACATTCTTGGAGTCGATCAATCGAAAGTGTCCAAATTGGTCAGAGGCCGTATCTCTGGATTTACCAGCGATAGATTGCTTCGATTTCTGAATGCGCTTGGGTATGACGTCCGGATCGAAGTCAAAAAAACCAGAATCGAAGCTCGTGGCAAGGTTGTCGTGGTAGGCGTCTAAGAGCCAGTCGAAAACTGCGGGCCGGTGGATTGATCCCAGCCGTGCTCACTTCGGCGGCGGAGTGCCAACGCGAAGGTGAATTGCCAGCTCAAGTACGTGACCAGGGCCGTTCGTTGAATAAGACCAATGCATTGATTGAAGGCGTTCGGCGCTGCCGGCGGCTTGGTTGGTCCGACGGACATGAGGACAACTGCTGCGGCGATTATCGTTCCGGCGGCGAGCGTCCACCATTGAAGCGATCGCCACTTCGGGTCGTCGCCGGTGTGAAAGCGGCGCAGGAACACAAAACAGCTCACGGGCGAGAGTGAAAATACGAGTGCTCCGAAGAAGACATGGAGCTTGCCGTGCAAGGTCATCTGGTCGGGAGGGGTAGCCACGGGATCCATCACGAAAATCCCGGAAACCAGGAAACTGATTCCAATGATCGTGAGAAGGATCGGGCCGATGCGCGACGCCTTTCCGTCGTGGAACTCGGCATCGACGCCGCGCGCGAACACGAGGAACAGGATTCCGAAAACGACAAAATTGACAACTTGAATCCATCCGCGCGGACCGAGTGCGAGTTCGCTGACGAACATTCCGAGCGGGTGATAGCCGGGGCGAAGCCATCCCTCGAGCGTGAAGATCGCGACGAAGAGCGTCGGTCCAATCATGCCTGCGCGTGCTGCAAGTTGACGCCGATCCATGGATGTTTGGTTAGTTTATTTGGTGAGTGGTTGGCAAGGTGGATGCGCGGGATGGGGGAGAGGGCTGAGCGCGGATGGTTCGGCTGGCATTTGACGCGAGGTTCGGCACAACGATCGAGATCCTTCGACTGCGCTCAGGATGACGGAGGGGGGAAGCGGACAAGGAAGAAGAAAAGATCCGGGATTCTGCGCTTCCCCGGTTCAACTGCGCTCAGGGCTTCGGCTCGGAATGACACGGAGGGGCGGCGCGGCGTCGTCAGCGAGGTCGGGCGCAAGGATCGAGATCCTTCGACTCCGGCAGCCTTCGCTCAGGATGACGGAGGGGGAGAGCTTTCGTCGGGAATTGTGCGTCGGTAAACTCTGGCCGAGGGGGATGGACCAGCTAAGCAAAACAATCGACTGGTTGTACTCGCTCGAGGCGCGTGGCGAGATTTATAAGCTAGAGCGGATGGATGCCGCGCTCGACTTGATCGGCAATCCGCATCGGAAGTTGCGCGCGGTGCATATCGCCGGCACCAAGGGCAAAGGCAGCGTCGCCGCGATGATGGATAGCTGTCTGCGGGCCGCGGGCTACCGCACTGGCCTCTACACCAAGCCGCATCTGGTTAATCTCTCCGAGCGCACGCGAATCGAGGGCGCCGAAATTCCGGCGGCGTTGATGCTCGATTATATCGAGCGGCTCCGCGCGATTTACGAGCGGGCTGGCCTCGCGCTGACTTTCTTCGAGTTCACGGTCGCGCTGATGTTCCTTTATTTCGCCGAGGCCGGAGTCGAGATCGCGGTGATCGAGACCGGACTTGGGGGACGACTCGACTCGACCAACGTGGTCACGCCGATACTCAGCGTGATCACGCCGATCGGCTTCGATCACATGGAGTATCTAGGCTACACGATCAGCGCGATCGCGGGCGAGAAGGGCGGCATTATCAAGAATGACGTGCCGGTGGTGATCGGCGCGCGCGAGCCCGATGCGCGATTGGTGCTGACGTCGATCGCAGCGCAGCGGCATAGCGCGGTGCGGATGATCGAGCGGGATTTTTCATATCAGTCGCAATCGCCGGCGCATCGCTTTGACTACCACGGGCTCGGCCTCGAACTACCCGACCTCGGGATCGGTCTTGCGGGACCGTTCCAGCATGAGAACGGCGCAATCGCAGTCACGGCGCTCGAAGCGCTGAGAGCGCAGGGCTGGAAGATCGGCGAGGATGCGATTCGCCAGGGGCTCAAGGAAATCTACTGGCCCGGGCGCTTCGATATCGTGGCGCGGAATCCGACCGTGATCCTCGATTGCGCGCACAACGAGATGAGTATCGCGGCGCTGCTCGAAACGATGACCGCGGAGTTTGGCGCGGACTTGAAGCCGCGGCTGATTTTTGGCTGCCTCGCGGACAAGGACTGGCCGAAGATGGCGTCGATGCTGGGGCCGCGCGTGCGCGACGTGACGCTGACCAAGGTGAAGCCGAAGCGGCCGCTCGATCCTCTGAACCTGCTGGCGCATTTCGCGGCCCATGTTCCGGCGCGGGTCGAGCACGAGCCTCTGCGTGCGGTCGAGCGCGTGATGTCGGAAATTCACGGCGATGAAGTGGTGCTGATCACGGGTTCGGTGTATCTTATCGGCGAAGTATATCCGTACTTTTTGGCGCGCGACGGCCGCAAAGGTTTGTTTCCTGAAGCCGACGTATAAAAACTTTGTCTGCGCGGCTTTGTGGACCGCAATTCTGGCCGTGGCCGGGATCGCGAACGCCGCCGGCCAACCCGCCCGCGGATTGCCGCCCACCGTTCGCGCCGAACACGAAGAGCCGATCAATATCACCGGCCGCGAAACGATCTACGACTCGAAGACCGACACGTTTATCGTGAAGGGCGACGCCGTGATGACGCAGGGCGGCAGCGTGCTCAAGGCCGACGAGATCGACGTGATGCGGGCGCAGCGGCGGGCCAAGGCGATCGGCAACGTGCATCTGATCGATCCCGAAGTCGAGATGTGGGCGACCGAGGCCGAGATCGATATCAACAAGGAGACGCTGGAGCTGTACCAGGCCAAGGTGTACGCGAAAAAGAACACGTACCATCTGGAGGGCGAGCGGATCAGCAAGCTCGAGGGGCAGAACTACAAAATCACCAAGGGATTTTTCACCACTTGCGGATGCTCGAAGGGCGCGCCGGACTGGTCGATCACGGCCGATCAGATGGACGTGAACGTCGGCACGTCGGGGACGGCAACAAACCCCAAGTTCAACGTGCTGGGACAGCCGGTGATCGCGCTGCCGTTCGGGAAGTTCCCGGCGGATTCGTCGCGTCACACCGGCTTTTTGACCGGGCGCGAGGGGGAGTCGAATATCCGCGGCTTTCAATGGCTGCAGCCGTACTATATCGCGATCAATAAAAGTTCCGATGCGACGGTGGCGCTCGACGTCGAGACGTCGCAGCGAATCGGCGGGCTCGCGGAGTATCGGCTGAGCAACGGCAAGGACGATTATCTGTGGGTCGATGGCGCGTTTTACGACGAAGGGATTCGCACCGAGGGAAATCGAATCAAGGATACCGTCGACCCTGAGATTGCCGACCCGCATATCCCGCTGGACCGTTACGGGATTATCGGGATGACGCGGCAGCATCTGAGCGACAGCCTGACCGCGTATGCGGATACGATCTCGGTGAGCGACAGCCTGTATCTGCGCGAGATGAACGTATGGACGCTGTCGCGCGGCTTCGGCACCAACTTCGGATCGATGCGCAATGCGCAATCGCATTTCGGCTTGCTCGATGAATTCGAGAACGTGTTCGTCAAGCTCGAGGGCACGTGGAATCAGGACCTGATTCAGCCGCAGGAATTTGCGCTGCAACGGCTGCCGGAATTGGACGTGACCGGGCGCCAGGAATTATTCAACAACCTGATGTTCGCCGACTACGACGCGCAGGCGGTCAATTTTTATCGCTACAAGGGCGTTGACGGGTGGCGCTTCAATGCCAACCCGCGCCTCACATTGCCGTGGCGGCTCGGCGATTACGTGTTTGGCTACGGCACGATCGGAGCGCAAGGAACGGTTTACGATACTGCGGGACACAATCTCACGATCACTCCGGTCGGCACTCCGGGGCCGTTCGAGTTCAACAACGGCATTGCGCTCGGCCCGATCAATCAGACGAGTGTGAAGGTGAGCGGCATCCCATATGCGAAGATGGGACTGGCGACGGTGCTCGATCGGGTGTGGGACATCGGCGATTGGCATTCGATCGAAAAGCTGAAGAACACGATCGAGCCGTTCGTGAATTATGCGTACGTGCCGCGCATCTCGCAGGGCGGTCTGCCGCTGTTCGATCAGATGGATCGGATAAACCCGAGGAGTCTGATCACGTACGGCGTGACGACGCGCCTCTACGGCAAGCTGCGCGATGAACCCGAATTGCCCGAAACTGGGACCGACGCGACGCCGGGCGAGGCGTTGTCCGAGCAGGATTCGACGGTCGGGCCGTACGGGCAATCGATCGAGCCGGGACAATCGCTAACGCCGCGGGGCGGATCGATCGTGCGCGAGGGCAGTCATTCGCAGGAACTCGCGCAGCTCACGTTGATGCAGGCCTACGACCCCAGTCATCAGGTGTCAATCGACGGATCGAGTATCTCGGACCTCGAAGCGATCCTGAATTTGTATCCGACCTCGCTGGCGTCGTTCAGCTCGCAGATCGATTACAGTCCGCGCAGTCACGCCGGGGTCAGTTACGCCAACGCGTATGTGACGCTGCAGCCGCCGTGGTCGGGCACCTCGCAGTCCCAGTCGAAGGTTTACATGGGCAAGGCGCTGGAGGGCTCGTTCCTCCAGTTCGGCTACAACTATTCGAGTCCGCGCAATTCGGTGTTTCAAGGCACGACCGGCAACGGCGCGCAGTTGATGAGCGGGCGGATGTACACCGATATACTCGATCGATTTGGTTTGTATTTCGCGCCCGCGTACGATTTCGCGGCGCAGAAGATGCTTTCGACCGAGTATGGCGTGCGGCTCAAGTCGCCGTGCGATTGTTGGGCGGCGGACTTTGGCGTGATCGATTCGTACAATCCCAACGAAGTGCAAGTGCAGTTCCAGCTCACGCTGGGCGGTCTCGGGTCGGCGGGGCGCAGTCCGTTCGGGCGCAATCCGTTCCAGACGATGGGGCTGGCCGGGTCTCCGACCGGCGTGCTGCCGGCGTACTAGCAGGGGGAGTGCGCAGTCGGCGTGGGAGAGAGATTCTTCGCGAAGCGAAGAATGACGGGAATTATAGAGGCCGAAACCTCACGCAGGTTTCGGCCTTCCCGTTGGTGACGCGGAGCCGACTTCGGGCCGTAGGGCCGAATCGCATTAAGGTAAAGATGCGCGCTACGCGCTTAGGAAAGTAGTCGAGGGAATAGGTCGGGCTTCCTGCTGAAAGTAAGGATGCGCGCTACGCGCTGGTGGAAGCGGAGCGGGAAGAGAAGATGCGCGCTACGCGCTGTTAGAAACATAAGCCAGGAAATATTTTTCACGTGAGATGTGAGGCTGCGTGTGGCGCCTCCTGCACAGGAGCGGGCCGGCGGCTAGAAATACAGCAGCACGATGTCGGTGAGAATCCAGAGCACGACCGCGAGCATCAGCGGCCGATCGCGCATCAGCAGGCGCGCGGGATCGCCGCCCTCGTTGCGCTGATCGATCAAATACAAATAGCGAAGGATGCCGAACGCGACGAACGGTACCGTGAGGTAGAGATGCTCGGTGCCGAGCTTCGCTTCGACCTCGGCCGACGCGGTGTAAATCATGTAGCCGACCAGAGTGGCGCCGGCGACGATCGAGATCATCTGGTCGATCAGGCGGACGCTGTAGTGTGAGAGCGCGCCGCGATGCGCACCAGCGGCTTCGCCCAGCGCGATCAGCTCGTGACGGCGGCGCGCGAGCCCGAGGAACATCGCGAGCACGAAGGTGATGAACACCAGCCATGGTGAGACCGCGACGCCGATCGCCACCCCGCCGGCGAACGCGCGCAGGACGAAGCCGATCGCGATCGCAATCACGTCGATGACGACCTGGCCCTTCGCCCATATCGAGTAGGTGACCTGCAAAGCGAGGTAGGCGAGCGCAATCGCGAGGAAGCGTGGGCCGAGCAGGAGGCTGAGGATCAGCGCCGTCGCGGCGAGGGCAATCGCGATCGCGCGGGCAGTGGAGATGGATAAATCGCCGCGCGCCAACGGGCGATCGCATTTTTCGGGATTCAGCCGATCGGCCTCGCGATCGATGATGTCGTTCAGGATGTAGCCGGCGCTGGACAACGCGCAGAAGGCGATGAAGGCGACGCTCGCGAGCATCGCGTCGCGGGCGACGAACAGGCGCTGGCTGAAGACAAGGGCAGCGAGCACCAGGCCGTTTTTGAGCCATTGATGCGGGCGCATCAGGCGATAGATCGCGGCCGGCGTGCGGTCAGGGATCCTGAGGTCGAGCTCGTGCGCAGCATCCACGAGGTCTTTTGTACAGGGGCGCGGAACGCGGTCGCAAGATGGCATGTTGAGGAGGGGGGAAGGCGAAGAGTGGGCTAGGTATTAAGAGAGCAGATATTCTTCGCGAAGCGAAGAATGACGGGAATTATAGAGGCCGAAATTTTTCACGNNCTCACGGGTTTCGGGCTTCCTGGGACGACGCGGAGCCGACTTCGGGCCGGAGGGCCGAATCGCATTAAGGTAGAGATGCGCGCTACGCGCTGGTGGAAGTAGTCAGTGGGTAAGGTCGGGCTTCCTGCTGAAGGAAGATGCGGGCTGCGCCCTGAAAGAAAAGATCCGGGATTTCTCGCTTCGCTCGGAATGACAGGGGGGAAGGAGCGAGACGCATCAGCGAGGGCGCGTATCGGACTGCTTGACACTAAATCCTACTCAGAGTAGGAATTGGACGAGTCGGGATGTTTGACGCGGACGCTTGGTCGTCGCGTCACGGAGAACGATACCATGAATGTATCTTCTCGGGTTGCCAATAATGTTTCCCTGACGATCAAAAGGCGCCAGGCGAATCGGTCGTGGGTGCTCGGCTGCGCGCTGCTTGCGATGGCGATGCTGCTGGCGGGGGCGTCATTTTCGCTTGCGGGAGAGCAGAAGGCGGCTCATCGCGATCGCGTGCATTTGGCGGCGGACGGTGCCGTTCGGCCGAGTGCGACGAAGCCGCCAGGCGTCGTCGATCAATCGGACGCCTCATCCGAGCGGATTGTCGCGGTGGTGGACCGAACGATCAAAGTCTTCATCGAAACGACCCAGGCGGTGAGCGCACCGGTGTGGGACGGCGCGTTCTGGCTGTCGAATCAGATTCTCGGGATGCTGGCCGATTCGGGGCTCGATCCGAGCGTTGCGACCAACGGAATCCAGCTCAGTGCGGGCAGCGGTCGCGCGGCCTCGGCGATCGCGCTCGGACTGATCGGAGTTTTTTTGGCGGGCCTCGCCGGTCCGCTCTATTATTCATGGAAGATGTGGCGAGTGAGGCACGTTCGCCAATATCGCTAGATCTAACCGGTTGAGCGTGCGCCCTTGACCTCGCGCCGTAATTGCGAAAACAGTACGGCTCGATGAGTACTTCAGCGCAGGAAAAAACCGGACCGTCGGCGACCGTCGATCTGGCGGGGCTCGGCCGCTTCATCAGCGAGCGCAAGCTGGGCGATATCAGCGCGCTCCGTTCAGAGAACATCTCGTTTGGCCATTCGAACGAGGTCCACCTGATTCATTTCGACGGCCATTCGTGGGCGCTTCGGCGTCCGCCGCGAGGGCCGCTGCTGCCGACTGCGCATGACGTGATGCGCGAGTATCGCGTGCTCGAGGCATTGCAGGATACGCCGGTCGCGGTGCCGCGGATGTACGCGGCGTGCGACGATCCGTCGTACATCGGCGCGCCGTTCTACCTGATGGAGTACATGCGAGGCGAGGTGATTCGCGCGGACGGCAAGAATTTTGCGGCGACGCCGGCGATTCGACGGACGGTGAGTGAGGGCATGGTCGACTTACTCGCCGACTTGCAGGACGTCGATTGGCGCGGCGTCGGCCTGGAGGGATTTGGCCGTCCCGACGGATACCTCGATCGCCAGCTCAAACGATGGGTCGATCAGCTCGAACGCACTCTGCCGTACACGCGGCCGCTGCCGGTAATGGACCAGGTCAAGGATTGGCTGCGGGCGCATCTGCCGGAGTCTCCCGCGCCGACGATCGTGCACGGCGACTNNCTCGACAACGTGATGTGGGATCCGAAGACGCAGAAGGTGATCGCGGTGCTCGATTGGGAGATGTCCACGATCGGCGATCCGCTGGCGGATTTCGGCTGGATGCTGAGCTACTGGCCGGATGCGACTGACACGTCAGGCGGAGTGATCGCGAGCATGACCGCGGACGAAGGATGGCTGACGCGGCGCGAAATGATCGATCGCTACGAGCAGCGCACCGGCCGCGCGATGCGCGATTTTGTTTTTTACCAGGCGTTCGCGCTGTTCAAGCTCGCGATTATCATGGAGGGCAGCTACTCGCGGTTCGTGCGCGGGCAGACCGACGATCCGCTGTTCGCGGGGCTGACGGAACGGGTGCCGGCGTTGGCGGACGCGGCGTGGGCAGTGTGCAATTCGGTCCGCCGTTAGCGTCAACTTCGCAGATCGATCTGGCGCCAATAATTCGCGAGAGCGCGGCTTGTTCGCTCGCAGAGATCTATCCGTCTCCCGGCGTCTCTTGCGATTCCTCAACCCCAGCGGGAAAATAACAATCGAGCGCCTCCGTACTATTCAGTGATACGCCGCGATGGATCGTAACAAGTTGTTTACAAGGTTGGTGGTGCTTACCGCCGCGCTGATGATCGCATCATGCTACGCGGCGCCGCCGCCGGCGCCCGAACCAACGCCGATCGTCTATATGCCGCCGGCTGATCCGCCGCCGCCCGACGAATGGAACATTTTTCCGGACCCGACCACCGGCCAGGTGGACATCTATCACCAGGGCGATTACGTCGGCGCGATTACCGGCAACGAGCCCCAACTCGAAGACCCGCCGATGCCGCATCGGGTGGCGCCACCGACCGAGCACTGAACGCGCGATCAGTCTTTCAGCAAATCGCGCGCGATCACGACGCGCTGAATCTGCGAGGTGCCTTCGTAAATCTGCAGCAGCTTCGCATCGCGCATCAGCTTCGCGACCGGATACTCGTTCATGTAGCCGTAGCCGCCGAAAATCTGCACCGCGTCGATCGTGATTTTCATGCAGGCGTCGGCGCTGAACGCCTTGGCGTAACTGGAGATCGCGTTGGGGCTCCGTCCCTGATCGACCAGCCACGCGGCCTTGTAGGTGAGCAGGCGCATCGCTTCTATCTCGATCGCCATGTCGGCCATCATGAATTGAATTGCCTGGAAGTTCGCGATCGGCTGGCCGAAGGCGCTCCGCTGTTTGGAGTACTTGAGGCATTCGTCGAGCGCGCGCTGAGCGATGCCGATCGCGATCGCGCCGATTTCGGGACGGCTGTGATCGAAGGTCGCCATCGCGTATTTGAAGCCCTCGCCCTCGCGGCCGAGCAACGCGCTCGCGGGAACGCGCACGTTGTCATAGAAAATTTCGCCGGTGTCGGCGGCGCGCTGGCCGAGCTTGCCGTGCATGCGATTGCGGGTCAGTCCGGGCAGGTTGGAGGGAAAGACAAACGCCGAAATTCCCTTGTGCTTGAGGCGGCGGTCAGACGTGGCGAAAGTCACGTACCAATCGGCGCGCGAGCCATTGGAGATGAAGTGCTTGTTGCCGTTGATGATGAACTGATCGCCCTCGCGGCGGTAAGTGGTAGCCATCGCGGCGACGTCCGAGCCGGCGCCGGGCTCGGTGATCGCGAACGCGCAGAAGGTAAGTTGCTTGATCAATTGACCGAGATAGGTCTGCTTCTGCTCGGCGTTGCCGGCGATCAGAACCGGCAGCGTCGCGAGATCGTTGGCGCCGACCGCGTTGGAAATGCCGGCGCATCCGTAGTTCAGCTCCTCGACGATCAAGCTGGTGTCGAGCACGCCGAGGCCTGGACCGCCGAGATCTTTTGGCACGCCAAAGTTCATCAAGCCGGCGTCGAAGGCCTTTTGGCAGATGTCGACCGGGAAGATTTCCTTCTCGTCGCATTCGCGCGCGCGGGATTATTTCCTGCTCGGCAAATTTCCGCGCGAGGCTTTTGAGTTCGCGCTGTTCGTCGGTGAGATCAAAACCAAGCATCTTGCGAGTCTCCATCTAGCGGCGCGCTTTTGGTGCGCATCCGCCGCAATTGGTGTTAGCCGACCGCAAGGCAGATGAAAAGAGTCGCGCCGAGGTGAAGGCAATCTGCTTGTAAAAACGTGCGGGTGCGGATATGACGGCGATCAGATCAGTTGAATCGAGTCATGGCAGCGACGATCGATGTCGCGCCGAAATTCAGCATCCAAGGAGATAGCGATGGCGATTACAGTGCTCGCAAAAATCAAAGCCAAAGCAGGCAGCGAGGCGGCGGTCGAAGCGGCGTTCAAGGACATGATTGGCAAGGTGCGCGCGAACGAGCCGGGGACGCAGGCATACGTGCTGCACAAGGTGAAAGATGACCCGACGACGTTCTGGTTCTACGAGGTTTACACGGACCAGGCGGCGTTCGATTCGCACGGCAAGACCGATCACATGAAAGAGATGGGCGGCAAACTCGGCGGGAACCTGGATGGCCGTCCGGAAATAATCATCTTGAACGAGGTCGCGCGGAAGTAAGGCGTCAAATTTCGCGGTGAAGGGCGGTCGGTGACGGCCGCCTTTTCTTTTCTTTTTTTGGTGGAATCTCAAGTAATTGTTTAGGTCTGCTAGTCGTCAGAAAAACAAGGAATAGTTGGTCGATTAGATCCCGCGGGCTAAGATCGATCGTGTCGGAGCATGCGAATCGTGGAACATCGCGAGGTCGAGTGGGCGGTCGCCAATCACGGGCAGATCGTCGATGTGCTTCCCGATCACGAATACGAAACCACTCACATCAAGGGCGCGATTCACATCCGGCTGAAGTCGATACTGCGCGACGCGCCGCATCTGCTGGATCGCGAACGGCCGGTGATCGTCTATTGCCGCGATACGCTCTGAGACTTGAGCGTGCGGGCTGCGGCGCAGCTCGAATTGATCGGCTTCGAAAATGTGCTTCATTATTTCAAGGGCAAAGCGGATTGGATCGTGCGCGGACTGCCGTCCGAGCCGGCACCGACGATAGCCGAACGGGCGCACGCGCTCCGCTACTTCATAAATAATATTGCGCCAACATTGCGCTCGACGTGGATTCGGCTCAGCAGTCGCGCCGAAGTCAAATCGATGATGCGCGATGATCTCGCGCGGCTTGGTCCGGATGATTTGGTTACTGTTGCGACTCCGGAAACGCAGATGCCGCGGGCGGTGGTTCTTGATTCAAGCGGCGTGCTGCTCGGCGCGATCGACAAGATCGAAGCAGTCGGACGAGCGGTTGATGCGATGAATCCGGCGCCGCAGACGATCCGGCCCGAGATGCCGCCGCGCCTCGCCGGCAAATTGCTCAAATCGAATCCGTATCTGATCGTTACCACGACGATGGGCAAATACCTGGGCCACTACGTTGCGCCGTAGAGGCTAGCGCTCGATGACGCCGTCGCGAACGATGTCGAGGTGGAAGGCGAGTTCGCGCGCGAGCTCGGACGGGCGAGCGCGATAATATTCGACTTGCGGCACGCCGGGCAGCGCGGCGATTACGTCGGCGAGCGTGGCGACTTCGAAGCCGAGGCGCATAAAGAAATCGCCAGCCTCGGTGCTGAACAGATAAAGATGACGCGCGCCGCGGGTGTGCGCCGCTTTGCGTGCGGCCGCCACGAGTGCGGCGCCGATTCCGCGCCGGCGCATCGAGTCGATCACGTAGAGCGAGCGAATGAGGGCCGCATCGATTTGCGGCTCGACGCCGATGACGCCGACCGCGTCGATACCGTAGAACGCGAGCAGGTAGCAGGCCGCCGGCCATTCGATACCGTCGGTGAGCATGGCGGCGCTCGTGAGCATCGCGCGCACGCGGGCGAGATCGCGCGTCTGCTCGATCACCAGTTCGCCGTCGCGATGCTTTCGTAGCGCCATCGCTATTCAGATCGAAAAGCGCAACACCATCACTTTTTCGGAAGCGGGAACAGTTGGGTGTCGCCGTCCATGACAGTGATCGCTTTGACGGGGCATGAGCGCGCGGCGGCAATGATGGTCGAATCCGCAGCGCCGGTCGGGTTCACAACTTCTGATTTCGCGTCGGCATCGAGCTGGAACACGGCGGGTGCGGATTCCACGCAATCGCCGCTCCCGATGCATCGGGTTTTGTTGACGGTAATAGATAGCATCGCGTCGCAAACCTCCACGGAAAAAATCGTCGATGAGATGAACAATAGAATTGGCAGTCGATGGGCCGCAAGCGGTGCGCGCCGCGTTCGGCTTTGAATCACGCGGCAGCGCGGACTAATACTCTTCGCTTATACTCTTGGCCGGAGAGTGGAATGTCGCGAATTGCAGGCACCGGAATCGACGTGATCGAAGTGGAGCGAATCGAGCGCGCGCTGACGCGTCCGCGAACCGGCGACCGGTTTCGCATGCGGGTGTTCACGCCGGGCGAGGTCGAGTATTGCGAATCGCGTGGTCGCCCGCGCTACCAAAGTTATGCGGCGCGATTCGCGGCCAAAGAAGCCACGATGAAAGCGATGGGCACCGGCTGGAATCGCAACGTGGGATGGAGCGAGATCGAAGTCGTGCGCGAGCGGGGCAAGCGTCCGACGATCGTGCTATCGGGCAAAGCCGCGGCGTTCGCGCGCCGCCGCCAAATCACCGGGTTTCACTTGAGCCTGACGCACACGGCGAAAGAGGCGATCGCACACGTGATCGCTGAAGCATGAATTATTTTTTTGCGGCAGGCGACGGGACGGGAGTCGCTGGAGCCGCGGCCTTGTAGAGCGAGGCCGGCTTGTTCAGCTCGGAAAAATAAAATGCGTTCAACGAGTACACCGCCTTGGACGCGCTCGAGATGATGTAGTGCTCGGTCTTCGGCTTGGATGATTCGCCGGGCAGCGGCGGGCCGGACGGTTTGATCGATATCATCGCGACTTNNTGCCGTCCTTGCCGGTGAGGGTGATTTCTATTGCCGGATTATCGAGGCCAAATGGCACGGGACTCGGCATCGGATCGGCGACGATCGACGTGCCCTTCAGACCTTTGAGCTGGCTAAGCAAGCGCTCGACGACGTCGCCGTCGGCCTCCGAGGTCCTGGCGCCTTCGATCACATTCCACTTACCGGCGGCGGCGCGCTTGAGCGTGAACGCTCCCTCCTGATTCTGGACGGCGACGCTATCGACGTTGGACGGATCGAAACTCATGACCGACTTATCGCGAAGATCCAACAGCGATTTGTCGAGGCCGCTCATCACGTAGGCCGGCACCGCGTACACCGGTGCTCGCTCGCCACGACGCACGTAGATTCCGCCCTTGCCCTGCTGGATCTCTTTGTAACCGAACAGCACCGACTGCTGCGAGCCGTTGTTCAGCACCGCGGTCACGGTCAGGTGCGGTTTTTCGAGGCCGTATTGAGTGACGCTGGCGGGCGCATCGGCGATGAAGTCGGTCACTTTCGCGCTGAGCAAGCCGTTGAGCGCCTCGCGGATCGCGATGTCATCGGCGGGATAAGCCGCAGGCTTGACAATTTTCCACTTGTCGCCGTCGCGATCGAGTTCGATTGTCTCGCCATTGTCGTGCGTGAGGATCAGTTTGCGCACGTCGTCCATCTTGAAGGTGACGAGTTCCTTGTTGCGCAGATCGTTGACGGTCTTGCTCATCCCAGTCGGAAAAACCGACGAGGTCAGCAGGACGGCGGGACGGTCGGACATCTTGACGTAGGCGTTGAAACCGATCGGAGCGCTTCTGCCGACTTCGATCGACGGCAGAATTTTTTTGTCGAAGGTCGTAACGGTGACGATGGTCGAGGGCTTCACGAGGCCGTAGGGCTCGAGGCTGGCCGGCTTTTCATCGACGACTCTCACCAGTTCCGTTTCGGAGATCGCGTGCGCGAGGTTCTTGCACTGAAACTGGTCAGCATCACTGCCGATGGGCTTGATGAGTTCCCACGGTTTGTCCTTTTCGCGGCGAATCATGATGTCGCGATCGGCGGACTTCAACTCGATCTGCGCCATCTCGTCGGGCTTCAGGTTGATCAGCTTCTGATGTTCCTCGGGGACGGAGTAGCGCGCCATGATGAACGCGTAGCCGCCGATAATGGCGAACAGAATCAGCGCGATGATGGTGTTGCGAAGTCGCATCGGGGACGGGGTTTCAGTTGCGCCGTTCCCACCAGACGACGATGCCGGCGATCAGCAGCAGCTCGGGCAGTAGAAGGACCGCCAGCGCAAAGACGATCGCGAACTGATCGGTGGTCAGGCGAAAGCGCGAGGCGCGAATCGATCGCGGACGAATCGAGATCGAGTTTTCCTCGCCGGTCAACCAGTCGGCGCTGTTGACGAAGAAATCGCGATTGAAGAAATTGCCGACGTACTGATTGTTGCCGAAATCGGTGCTGCCGAAAACGACCATCCGCGCAGTGCCCTTGCCCAGGCCCATCGCTTCGAGATTGCCCTCGACCGCTTCGACCACCGCGATCGGACCGCGAGTATCCTTGTCGTCGAGTTGCGCCTTCTGCTGCTTGAACAACATGTCGAGCGAGGTTTCGGCCCACGAGGTGTCACTGGTCTTGGCGATCGGCGTGACGGTCAAGCCCGGTTTCAGATTCGCTTCGGCGGTGAGCGAGCGCGACATCGGGAAGACGGTACGCTGTTTGAAATCCTTGGTAATCGGATGGTCGGCGTAGGTCTGCACCAACGGATTCAGACCGAGCGCAGGGCCCTCGAACAGGCGCACGACCTGGTCAACGACGATGTCGTTGCCGACCTTGACGCCCCAATCATCGACCAGCTTGATCAGACCCGACTCGTCGATGGGCGAGTCAGGGCGCTGCGGCCGGAACATCGCGACCACGCGTCCGCCGTGCTTGAGGTAATCGTTCAACGCGTCGAGTTCATGCTGGCCGAGCGGCTTGATCGGACCGGCGGCGACGATCAGGTTCACGCCGTCGGGAACTTTCGGCATCGTGGCGAGCACGAGCTTGTTGACGGTGTAGCCTTCGCCTTCGAGCGCGGTCTTGATCGCGCCGAAGCCCGTTTGACCTTCCGCGTCGTCGGGATCCGCCTCGCCGTGTCCGTCGAGGAAATCGATCACCTTTTTGGTTTCTTTGGTCGCGCGGATGATCGCGTTGGTCAGCGCTTCCTCGGTCAACTCGGCGACATTGGTGCCCTCGCCATTGTCGCCGCCGTATTGCACGCGGGTGGTGCCCATGGTCGAGACTTTGAAACGTTCGGCAAGCTCGGGATGCCGGTCGGGATCGACCATCTCGAAGCTGACCTTGGGCGAGTAGTAGGCGAAGGTCTCGTAGAGGCTGCGCGCGGTGCCGTTATCGCCGCCCTGGAAGAAGCCATAAAACTTGAGCGGCTTTTTGAGCGCCTTGATGACGTTGATCGACTGGCTGGAGAGGCTGTAGACGTTCTCCTCGGTCAAATCGAGCCGGGTGTGATGCAGGGTCGAGATGTAGTTGATCGCGATCAGCAGGCCGATGAAGGCGATCGAATAGATGACCGCGTTGGCGCCGTGGCGCGTCGAGCGGCGGCCGGCGATCGAGGAAAGCGCGGAACGGCTCGAAGTGATCCACAAAATGATCGCGAACAGGCCGGCGATCAGGTTGATGAAAACGAAAACGCGAAAGCCGCTGGCGATAAAATAATCGACCAGCCCGAACGCGAACAGAACGAGTCCGAGAATTCCGTAGAGCGCCGACGATCTCCGCATCCGCCCGTCCTTGTCCTACTAGCGCCAGCGCGCTGATTCGACCGAGCGTTGGGTCAAGAACAGCGCAACGAAGATGAGACTTACGAAGTAGACGATATCGCGCGTATCGATGATGCCGGTGACCATCTGCGAGAAATGCTCGGGCAATGACAGATAACGCAGCAGGCCAAGGAACTGCGTGCCGCCGGCTTGCGCGGGCCATGAGATGACGAACAGCATCAGCAGCGCGCCGAAGCAGCTAATCGCGGCGATGATCTGGTTCTGGGTGAGAGAGCTGGTGAAGAGCCCGATCGAGACGAACGAGATCGCGAGAAAGACCAGCCCGAGGTAGCCGGAGAACATCACGCCGATTTCGGGATTGCCGAACATCATGAGGATCAGCGGAAAAATTCCGGCCAGCCCGATCATGATCAGCATGAAGGCGGCGGCGGCGATGAATTTGCCGGCGACAATCTCGCCAGTGCGAATCGGCGCGGTCAGCAGGAATTCGTAAGTGCCGGTGCGCTTCTCCTCGGCGAAACTGCGCATCGTGATCGCGGGTACGAGGATGACCAGCACGACGGCGAGGTTATGCAGCATCGGCTCGATCACGCGCTCATTGAGATTGAGGCGCTGAAGCACGGCCGGATTTTGCATCGCGGAGTAGGCGGTCAGCATGACCTCGAAATATCGCAGCAGGGCGAAGAAAAAGAATCCGCCGAGCAGCAGAAACACGGTCATCACGACGTACGCGACCGGCTGAACAAAGTAACCCGCGAGCTCTTTGCCCGCGATGGTGAGCGAATTTTTCATGAGCGCATCGCGCGACGATCAGGCATGCCCCGCGCCAACCTCCTCCAGCTTCTCCTCGGCAGTCGAGCCGTCTTCGTGGCGCTCCTTGGTGATGGCCTTGAGAAATATTTCCTCGAGCGAAGTGCCAACGGGCAGTTGTTTCAGATATTCCTGCAGCACGACGTGGCCGTCGGCAATGATCACGACCTTGTCACAAATCTGCGAGACCTCGGGCAGGATGTGGGTCGAAAGAACGACGGTGCGATCGCTCGACAGGTTACGGATGAGAGTGCGAATCTCGTGGATCTGGCGCGGATCGAGGCCGATCGTCGGTTCATCGAGCACCAGCACGGGCGGATCGTGAATCAGCGCCTGGGCGAGTCCGACGCGCTGACGATAGCCCTTCGAGAGTTGTCCGCAGATGCGATGCGACATGTCGGTGAGGCCGCAGATCTCGAGCGCGTGCTCGAGTGCGGTTTCGACTTTCGCTTTTGGTACGCCGCGCAACTTCGCGACGAAACGAAGATACGCTTCGACCCGCATATCGGGGTAGAGCGGCGGATTTTCGGGCAGGTAGCCAATCTTGCGGCGCGCTTCGAGCGACTGTGAAAATATATCGAGGCCGTCGATCAGAACGGTGCCCGCAGTCGCCGGCATGAAGCCGGTGATGATACGCATGGTGGTGGTTTTGCCGGCGCCGTTGGGGCCGAGAAAGCCAAGAATCGAACCACTCTCCGCTTTGAATGATACGTCTTTGACGGCGACGAAATCGCCGTAAACCTTGGTTAGATTCTTTACCTCGATCATTCAGTTAGCTCGCAGACTGCTCGACACCCGGCAACGCGCAGCGCATTGCCCCTTCCAGATTTTAATGACGAAGAAGACTGCCCGGTGCTTCAAACGCGCACAGGGCAACCGTCTAATTAAACACCGTGAGTGGCACTGTCAATACGGTCTTTATCTTAATAGCGATTCGGCCCTTCGGCCCGAAGTCGGCTTCGCGATCTTAAAAGCGATTCGGCCCTGCGGCCCGAAGTCGGCTTCGCGTCGCGTTCCGCGACTTCGGCGTCCCTTCGACAGGGCTCAGGGCAGGCTCTCTCCCGTAAAGTAACGGGAGAGGAAAATGCCGCTTTGGTTTTGAGAACTGTATCGGCTACTTTTCATTGGATGGCATCCGAGCGAAATGAACTGATCCTGGTGGATGGCTCCGCGTACATCTTCCGGGCTTTTTTTGCGCTGCCGCAGATGAATACTTCGCGCGGGCTGCCGACCAACGCGGTCTTCGGTTTCATCCGGATGATCCTGAAATTGCTGAAGGACGCGCGCCCGACGCATCTTGCGATCGTTTTCGATTCGCCAAAGAGAACGTTCCGCGACGACATGTTCGAGGACTACAAGAAAAATCGCGCGGAGACGCCGAGCGATCTGATCGTGCAGATTCCGTACATCTACCGGGCGGTCGAAGCATTTCGAATCAAGACGATCGTGCGCGACGGAGTCGAGGCGGACGACGTAATCGGCACGCTGGCGGCGCGGGCGGCGCGCAAGCAATTCAACGTTACGTTGGTTACGGACGACAAGGACTTCATGCAGTTGGTGGCGCCGCACGTGACGATTTGGAAGCCGATGCGCGACCAGAGAATCGGAGTTCGCGAAGTGCGGGACAAATTCGGCGTCGAGCCGGCGGCGCTGATCGATATCCAGGCGCTGACGGGCGACACGATCGACAATGTGAAAGGGGTGCCGGGAGTCGGCGAAAAGACGGCGTCGGCGCTGGTGCAGAAGTTCGGCTCGATTGCGGGAATCTACGCGAATCTCGAGCGAATCGAGGAGAGCGGGATTCGCGGTGGGAAGAAAATCGCGGCGCTGCTGAGCGAGCATCGCGCGACGGTCGATCTGGCGCGGCGGCTGGTGCGAATCGAAACCGAAGTTCCGCTCGAAGATGATCCGGACGATTTCGCTTGGGTGGGCGTCGATGAAAGCGCTGCGGCAGAGTTGCTTCGCGAGTTAGAGTTTAATTCTCTGCTGCGCGAAATTTCGCCGTCGCAGACAGAGCTGCCGGGCTTTGCAAAGGCCGAAACCAGGTCGGTCGTGGGCGATGAATTGAGCGAGGTGCTCGCGTCGCTGAAGGACGCGGGGCGTATCGCGATCGATTTCGCAGCACCCGACACCGGCGGACCGGAGCGCCTGCAGCTTCTCGCGGCAGACAAGACGTATGTGATCGAGGGCGATCAGATCGCGGCGGCGGCGCCGCTGCTCAGGTCAAAGACTCCGCCGAAATCGGCACACGATCTGAAGACGCAGATGCGGGCGCTCGCGAAGCACGGGATCGAGCTCAAAGGAGTCGATTTCGACACGATGCTCGCCGGGTTCCTGATCAATGGAAAAGCGGAGCCGACGCTCACCAATTTGTATCACGAATATCTTGCGCCGCTGGGCGGGCGCGTCGCGCCGGGCACCAACGTCGAACTAATCAGCAATCTGCGCGAGGCGCTGATGCCGCGGCTGGAAAGCGATGGGCTCAAGCCGCTGTTCGCGGATATCGAGATGCCGATTGCGGGAATTTTGGCGAAGATGGAGACCGATGGGATCGCGGTCGATCCCGAGGCGCTGCAGACGATCTCTCGGGAGTTCGCGACGCAACTGGAGCGGCTGGAGCAGGAGTGCTACAAACTCGCGGGCCGCGAGTTCAATCTCAACTCGCCGCTTCAATTGCGGGACATCCTGTTTACCGAATTGAAGCTGTCGCCGAAGGGGCTCAAGAAAACCAAGAGCGGTGTTTCGACCGACGCGGACACGCTCGAGAAGCTCGCCGCGAGTCATCCGATGCCGCGCAAGCTGATCGAATACCGCACGATCTCGAAACTCAAATCTACCTACGCCGATGCGCTATGGGAATTGATCGATCGTGAAAGCGGGCGCATCCACACGACGTTTCATCAGGCGTTGGCGGCGACCGGACGGGTGAGCTCGAGCGATCCGAATCTGCAGAATATCCCGACGCGGAGCGAGGAGGGCCGGCGCATCCGGCGCGCGTTCATCCCGAAGCCGGGCAGCGTATTCGTTTCCGCCGATTATTCGCAGATCGATTTGCGCGTGCTGGCGCATCTGACGGGCGACAAAACTCTCACCGACGCGTTCAATAGCGGCGAGGATATTCACGTGAGGACCGCGACTGAGGTGCTGGGCGTGACGCCGGACAAAGTCGATGCGGAAGCGCGGCGGCTCGCGAAGGTGATCAATTTCGGAATCATCTACGGGATGGGGCCGCAGCGGCTCGCGGGTGAACTCGGGATATCGCTCACAGAGGCCTCGGATTATATCAAGCGCTACTTCGAGCGGCTGCCCGGTGTGCGCGCATGGCTGGATGAAACGGTGCGTAACGCGCGCGAGACGGGCTATGTCACGACGATGTACGGGCGGCGGCGCTACCTTCCGGAGTTGAATGCCGGGCCGGGCGGCGCGCGGGCGCAGGCGGAGCGGATCGCGATTAATACGCCGATTCAGGGGACGGCGGCCGATCTAATCAAGCTGGCAATGATTAAACTTTATAAGGAGTTGCAGAATCGCAACATCGATGCGCGAATGATCCTGCAAGTGCACGACGAATTGTTGCTTGAAGCGGGCGACGATGCGCGTAAAGAGGCCGGTGAGTTGGCAAAACGTGAGATGGAGGGCGTAGCGGAACTCAAGATTCCTCTCAAAGTGGATCTGAAATGGGGCCGGAACTGGGCGGAGATGGGCGGATGGGCATGACGCCGCTGAATTTCACGGTCCCTCCTTGCGTCTATTGATTTGAGAACACCGGGCCGTCAGGACGGCGACGAAGCCGAGCTCATCGAGCGTGCCAGGGGCGGCGATTCCGAGGCCTTCGGTGTGTTGGTCGAGCGCTATCAACGCCGGGTCGTTGGCGTGGCCCTGTCGGTGGTGAAGAATCAGGACGATGCAATCGAACTTGCCCAGGAAACGTTCGTTCGCGCATTCGAGAATCTCAAGAAATTTGAATCACGCTCCAGCTTTTCGACGTGGCTCTATCGAATCGCGGCGAACCTCGCGATCGATTTCTGGCGGCGCGAGGGACGGCATGTGGTACTGCGCGGAGAGGACGCCGATCGCGAGATACAACGCCTGCCTAGTTTGCAAGGAGACAGTTTCAAGGTCGTCAGCAGCAACGAATTATCCGAGCGCTTGAAGAAGGCGCTGGAGCAGTTGACGCCAGAACATCGCGCAGTGATACTTCTACGCGAAGTCGAAGGGTTGTCATACGACGAAATCAGCGAAACGTTGCAGTGTCCGCGCGGTACCGTCATGAGCAGGCTGCATTATGCCCGCACGCATCTGCGCATGATCCTTCGAGACTTGCAGGACCTGGCCTCGAACTGAGCAAAATATGGCTGAATGTAGTGAAATAAGCCTTCTGCTCGGCGCCTTCGACGATAGCGAATTGGAGCCCAACGAAATGCAGGAAGTCGCGCATCATCTGGCGCGATGCGATTCCTGTACGGCGATGCTGGCGGACTATTCGACGATCGGGCGCGGGCTCCGGACGATCGCGCCGGAACCGATGCTCGCGGGATTCGCGACGGCGGTGACCGTGCGAATCGATGCGCTACCGCAGCCGCTGTCACAGCGGATTGCGCGCTGGTGGCGCGGCCTCGGCGATGTTTTCGGTAGCGGCTTTGCGTGGGGAACGGGCGCGGTGGCGATCGCAGTGCTGACGATCCTGCTCACGACTCCGTTCGCGGAGCGGTACGCATCGCGCAGGCTCGCACCAGCGAGCTCAGCAGTGAGTCACGAAGTTGCCAAGCTCGAACAGGGCGCGGCCGCGGTACCGGAAGCATTGGCACAGCGCGATTCGGGCACGCGAGCGGTGATGGCCGAGGACTCGCAGGCGATCATCTCGCGACTCGAAGCCGAGATGCCTTCAGTGGCGGTGTGGAGCGAGCCGCAATCGGATACCACGGTAATCTGGTTACCGGATCAGCCGTAGGCCGTCATGACTGCACGCCTGGGTAGTTTCCTGATCTACGCCTCGATTCTCGCGCTCGCGCCAATTGGGCACGCGTTAGCCGGGCCGGCGCCGCGGCAAGTGAGTATCCACGTCGATTCGGTGCTGGCGGCCGATACGCATGAGGGCGTCGATGCGCGGTTGGCGCCGCTCGGGCGCAAGCTGCAAGGACTGTTCGCATACACGACCTACAGCCTCGTCAGTCATCAGGACGGGATTACTGAATGCGGCAAGATGATCGCGTTCATGCTGCCGGGCGGGAAGATTCTGCATATCCAGCCGCGCGCCGTGGATGGCGACATGATCGCGATGGAGATCGTGCTGTTCGATGGCACCCGTCCGATGATGACGACGGATTTGAAGCTCAAGGACAACGGCACGCTGATCGTTGGCGGACCGCGCTACGAGCAGGGGATGCTGATTATTTCGATCGGAGCGAGCACCGGAACGCACGTTGCGCCGCCGCGCGAGAAGATCGAGATTCCCGCCGAAGCGACCACTCCTTAGCAACTCTCTCAGAGCGGATCGAACCAGGGCGCGATGCGTCCCTCGAAGTGAAATTCGCGGGCGAGTGCGATCCATTTGCGATCGACGCCGTGCATCGGCTCGGGCAAACGATCGAGCGGGAAAAATCCGACGTCGAGAGTCTCGAGCGGATGGGTCGTGAGAGTGCCGCCGAGGATTCGGCAGTAGAATAAAATCGAATAGATGTGGCGTCCGGGTGAGCCGCGCTTTCGGCTGTCGATCACAGCGAGCAATCGCTCGGGCTCGACGATCAGGCCGGTCTCCTCGCGCGCTTCTTTGGCGGCATTTTCGGCGGGCGAGATGCCGACGTCGCAAAAGCCGGTCGGATACCACCATTTGCCGGTCGGGCGCTGGATCATCAGAAGCTGGTCGCGCTCGTTGAAGGCGATCACGCCGCATCCGACGCCGGCCGTGACGTAGCCCTCGTAGCCGGCGATCACCTGCTCGCGCCATCGGAGCTTGAGGCGTTCCGCCTCTTGGTCGCCGGCGCCGTCAAGTAGCGCATGCACGCGTGCGGCCTCCGTGAGCAACGCCTCGTAGCGCTCGGAATCGAAACCGTCGGGCTTGAAGGCGAGTCCGGTGCGGGCGATGGCGGCGATCTTTTCGACAAAATGCGCGAGCTCGAGCAGCAAGTCAGAATCAGGCATCACAAGATGTCCTTTGTGGAGAGCGTAAGGCGAACTGTATCATGGGCGCGCGCGGCGTGGCTGGTGCACACTCGGGCGATCCTGCACCCTCACCCTCCTCACCGCTGACGCGTTTCGGCGACCTCTCCCGCAACAAAGCGGGCGAGGTATTGGGAGTGGGCGCCGGAATAGAGACCACGAATGAGACTGGTATTCAGTAGGAAGGGATTCGACGCGAAATACGGCGGATGCGCGAGCCCGATTTTCGAGGACGGATCGATCTGCTCGCTGCCGATTCCGGAGAAAAGATCGCCGACACGATACGGCGGAATCCAGTTTAAGGGCGAGCCGATCGCGCCGATGATCGAGGCGCTCACGCGGGGAAGAATCACGGCGATGGACGGGGCGCATCTTGATCCTGACCTGCGAGCGGAATCGATCGAACGCGCGCGAGATTGGCGGCCGATCTTTGGACAGGCGGGAGCGGCGGCGAGTCATCTGGCGAGGAATCAGGTTGGGGCGGGCGATCTGTTTTTGTTTTTCGGATGGTTTCGGCGCGCGATCGGCGTCGCTGGAGATATTTCATTCGTGCGCGGCGCGCCGAATCTGCATGTGATTTTCGGATGGATGGAAGTGGACGCGGTTCACTCGATGAGCGATGAACTGATCGAGGAAATGCCGTGGGCGAGAGAGCATCCGCATTTTGTGGAGCGCGACAGATACAGAAAGAACACGGTGTACGTGGCGAGCAAGAGGCTCGGGTCGTTGGGAATCGCGATGCCGGGCGCTGGGGTATTCGATAGAATCCGGCCGGAGCTGATTCTGACGCAATCGGAGCCGTATCTTGGACGATCGACGTGGCGACTGCCGGCGTGCTTCGATCCGCGTGGACGGAGTCTGCTCACGCGGCATCATGCAGGGCGATGGACGGCGAACGGTGCGACGGTCCAGTTGCGGACGGTGCCGATCGGGCAGGAGTTCGTGCTGGATGTTGAGGAGTATCCCGAGGTGAAGGATTGGCTGCGTGGGTTGTTTCGGAAATACCTGCACCCTCACCCGCCTCATCGCTGACGCGCTTCGGCGACCTCTCCCGCAACCAAGCGGACGAGGTATTAAGAAAAAGATCCGGGATTCTTCGGCGACGCAGCCTTCGCCTCTGAATGACACGGAGGGCGTGGCGGGCGAGGTAAGAACTGACAGCGATTCGGCAAAACGGACCCTCTCCTGACGCCTCACTTTCCTGGAGCGATTCGGCCCTTCGGCCGGAAGTCGGCTTCGCGAAGCTACGCGTCGTTCGGCGTCGTCCTCTCCCAAACTGGAGAGGGGAAGAGTTGCGGGTGCGGACTCGGCGTCGGCCGTGTGTCGATGACACGTGACGGACGGGTGAGAGGGGAAGATCAAGAATGACGCTAGCGCGCGGGATTGATTATTAGCTGTTTCATCGTAAACTTCAGCACCCGACGACTATCCGTTTCCTCTCCTTTCAAAATTCCTAGCTCGACGCTGACGTCGAAGGGGGTCATCGGAGGATAGACCTGCCGCTTCGGCTTCGGCTTCGCTACAGTGACGAATCGGTCGAAGAAACCAAGGTCGCCTGAATGGAGGGTTGCGGTTCCAACGATGATGCCGGCCTCCACAGTAGCGTGGTCTCCTTCGCCATTCTTGATGATCGTGTTCCAAACGTATGCCGCTCTTATTTTTACGATGCCACCACCAACGACCTCACAACGATAGTCTCCGATGCTCTCGTTTGGGCGGAGATCGAAACGCGGCAGCGAGATGTCGAACGATTCGGTCGGATAGAGTGCAGCGGGATAAAGCGGCTGTGCCCTGGCACCGGCAGCCAAAAACAACGCCAAGAACGTGCTCAATAGGACTGAAATTAAAGTCTGAGCGGTTGTCCGGTGACGACGAGACGATTTCACGGGGCTAGGTGTGGGGGAGGCCGAGGACTTCGCGGAAATGCTCGATCGATTTGCGCAAGCCCAGGTTGAGCGGCGTCTTGGGCTCCCAGTTGAGGACTTTGCGGGCGAGGTCGATGTTCGGTTTGCGCCGGATCGGATCGTCGGGGCGCGGCGGCTTGATGACGACCTTGGAGGAACTGCCGGACAGCTCGATGGCGAGGCTCGCCAGCTCATCGATGGTGAACTCGTCGGGATTGCCGATGTTGATCGGACCGATGTGGGTCTCCTGGTTCATCATGCGGACGATCGCGTCGATGATGTCGTCAACGTAGGCGAACGAGCGGGTCTGCTTGCCGTCGCCGTAAATCTCGAGGTCTTCGCCGCGCAGCGCCGCGACGCAGAAGTTCGACACCACGCGGCCGTCGTTGATGGCCATCCGCGGGCCATAGGTATTGAAGATGCGGACGATGCGGATGTCGACTTTGTTCTGCCGGTGATAGTCCATCATGAGGCATTCGGCGACGCGTTTGCCTTCGTCGTAGCAACTGCGCACGCCGATCGGATTTACGTTGCCCCAGTAGGTCTCGGTCTGCGGATGCTCGGCCGGGTCGCCATAGACTTCGCTAGTCGAGGTGAGCAGGATGCGCGCGCGCACGCGTTTGGCGAGGCCCAGCATATTGATGGCGCCCATCACGCTGGTCTTGATGGTTTTAACCGGGTTGTACTGGTAGTGCACGGGCGAAGCGGGGCAGGCGAGGTTAAAAATCCTGTCGACCTCGAGCAGGATCGGCTCGACGATATCGTGGCGAATGAATTCAAAATTGCGATGATCGAAGAGGTGCTCGATGTTGGCGCGCTTGCCGCTGAAGTAAGTGTCGAGGCAGATGACTTCGTGGCCGTCGTTGAGCAGCCGTTCGCAAAGGTGAGAGCCAAGGAATCCGGCGCCGCCGGTTACCAGTGTACGCACGTTTGATCCCCCTTGAAGTTCATCTATCTTTACGGCGATTCTCGCTTAATCTTAACGGCGATTCTCGCGGATTTATCAACGCCGATTCTCGCGAATAATCGAGAGCACCGTTTCGATAACGTAGTTCACATCGTCGTCGGTCATCGCGTAGTAAATCGGCAATGAAAGGCAGCGGCTGAAGACGTCCTCGGCGACTGGAAAATCGCCGTTACGATAGCCGTAATTGCGCTGGTAATAGTGCATCGTGTGCAACGGGATGCAGTGCACGGAGCATCCGACGCCGCGATCGCGCAAAATTTCGACGAACTGATTGCGGCCGACGCGGAGCTGCTCGGGTTTGAGGCGGAGTACATACAAGTGCCAGGCGTGCTCGAGGCCGGGCTCGCAGTAGGGCGGCAAGAGCGCATCCTCTTTGCGGAAGGCGTCGCTGTAGGCGCGAGCGATCTCATTGCGGCGGCGCATGAAATCGTCGGAGCGTTTGAGCTGTGCGACCCCAAGCGCGGCGTGCACGTCGGAGAGGTTGTACTTGAAACCGAGGTCGTGGATTTCGTAGTACCAGGAACCGCTCTGGTCATAGCGTTTCCACGCGTCCTTGTTCATGCCGTGGAGGCTGGCGATCGCGATTTTTTCCGCGAGCGCGTCATCCTCGGTGGTGATCATGCCGCCTTCGGCGGTAGTGAAATTTTTGGTCGCGTAAAAGCTGAAGCAGGTGAGGTCGCCGATGGTGCCGACCTTGGCCATCCCGCGACCGTCCATGTGGCGGGCGGAGCCGGCGGCGTGGGCCGCATCCTCGACGACTTTCAGATCATAGTCGCGCGCGATCTTGAGAATGCGGTCCATGTCGCAGGTCTGACCGGCGAAGTGCACGGGCATCAGGGCGCGGACTTTCTTGTTGGCGCCGCTTTCGAGCGCCTCCTCGATGCGGGCGGGATTGATGTTGAAGGTGCCGGGATCGATATCGACGAACACCGGCCGCGCGCCAAGATAACCGAGAACCTCGGCAGTCGCGGTGAAAGTGAAGGGGGTCGTGATCACCTCGTCGCCGGGACCGATGCCGAGCGACCACAGCGCAAGGTGAAGCGCGCCGGTGCAATGCGCGACCGCGAGGGCATGCTTCGCGCCGACATACTCGGCGAATTCCTTTTCGAAGCGCTTGGCCTTGGGGCCGGTGGTGATCCATCCGGAGCGCAGAGTGTCGAGGACTTCACGCTCCTCTTCCGGACCGATAGAGGGGCGATGAAAAGCAATTTGTCGCATCATGCAGGGTTCGAGCAGGTCGGTTTCGCGATTGGATGAATTCGGCTGATGAGTCTCTTGGCGCGAGTGAAGGTCGGCGTTGGATCAGGTGCGATTCGCTTCACTCGCGTTAATTTTCCGGTGCACAGCGGAGTATAAGGGATCGTTCAAAACGGGAGCAAGGTGTGATGGGGCGTGCTCAGTGCGACCCGCCGCTGGCGGGATGGGCGGCGATCGCGTTGATCGCAGGATGGTATGCGTGCGCGCTCGCGCTGTTGTATCCGCTGGCCGACGGGCCGGTGGTCGATAGCTGGCTGTACGCGTCGGCGGTGCGGCGCTTCATGCATACCGGCGAGATACGATTCGCGGGCTTCACGCAGGCGATGCCGATCGCGCAGGTGCTCTACGGTGCGGCGTGGGCGCGCGCGTTTGGCGCCAACCCGGTATCGCTCGAACTGTCGATCGTAGTGCTCGCGATTGTTTGCGGAATCGTGTTTCACGCGCTGCTGATGCGATGCGGCGCGCGTCCATGGCAGGCGATCGCGGCGACGGGCCTGCTGCTATTCAATCCGTGCTTCACGTTCCTAAGTTTTTCGTTCATGACCGAGATTCCGTTTCTGCTGCTGCTGATGGGCGCGTATCTGTCGTTCGCGAAGGCCGAAGGAGCTCATCGAGCGGCATGGCTACGGCTGGCGGCGCTGTTAATCGTAATCGATTTCCTGATTCGGCCGTTCGCAGCGATGGCGATTGCGGGATGTGCGATTGCGGTGCTGATTTTTCGCTACACCGGCTACGGGCGGGATCGTGGCGAAGCTCAGGATACCAGCGATCGGGCAAACCTGATCGCGATGATAGCGCCGTTCGCGGCCGCGTTCGTCGTCTGCGCCTTGATCTGGATTTGGCTGACGGTGCTGGGGCCGAAGCCGTGGGATCTGGAGCGGAACGAAAATCATTTCAAGTATTTGTTCCTGGTGTCGATTTGGAATTACCTGCGCGCGGGCGTGCTGGGGCCAGCGCTGTATCTCGGCACGGTGCTCGCGCCGATGTCGATCCTGCAGCTAGCGACATCGCGATGGCGGCGAGTGGTGGTGATTGGTGCGTCGATTCTCGCGACCGCGATGGTGCTGATGTACCTGGATCGCAGCCTGCCGGTGACGCCCGAATACAGTTGCTTCGGCGGCTGGAGCAATGTGCTGACGCTGCGCGGTCTGTCCAATCGATTTTTCTGGGACGGCTACTGGCAATACGTTTTTCTCGTGTTCGCGAGCCTCGGTACCGGCGGGCTAATCGTCGCATGCATGGATGTCGGGATGAAGTTGCCGCGCGCCGCGCTCGCGGTGGTGATCGGTGCATTGATTTATTGGGCAGCGACGATCCCGCTGTGGTTTTACAACGATCGCTATTACCTGGTGCTAGTGCCGGCGGGCGCAATCGTGCTGGCGTTGGCGCCGCTCCCGCGCAGCCGGCTGATCACGAGCGCGGGATTCGCGATGACGCTCGCGATGGGGCTGATGTCGCTCGGCGGCGCGTACGCATACCAGCGCGGGCTCACTACGATGCTCGCGATGCGCGATGCGCTCGAGCAGCAAGGCATTCCGCGCTCAGCGATCGATGCGGGCTATTCGCTGAACGGCCAGGATCTTTATCGATATCCGAAACAGGGAATCGAGACGATGAAGTACGAGGCCGGGATTCCGATGATCACGTCGCCCAGTGTCGGCCAGTACACGATCGCGAGCGGCCCGATCGAGGGCACGCGGCTGGTGCGCAAATTCAGCTGGCCGGGCCCGTTCGGGCTGGGTCATCGCGATTTATTTCTGCTGAAGAGGACTGGGGCGCCGGGAGTGGATTCGAAGCAGGCGGAGCTTGGGGTGCACGACAAGCACTGAGAACACGGAGCCTCCTCGACGGAGTGGGAGCGGGAGATTGGGATTCTTCGCGAAGCGAAGAATGACGGGAATTGTAGCGGCCGAAATTTCTCACGCCCTCACGGGTTTCGGGCTTCCTGGGTCTGATAAGATAAGATGCGCGCTACGCGCTAGTAGAAAATGTGAGGCGCAGCTTTCGCGAAGTGCTCAGGGCTCGCGTTGTGAATAAAGATGCGGGCTTCGCTCCGAAAAGGAGAGATGGAGATTCGCGGACTAGGCCAGACGCGGGCTAGGCCGGGAGGGGACGCCAGGTGAAGACCACCTGCCCGCCGGCGACGTAGCAATCCAGATCGTAATGAGGCAGGCCGGCGGCGGCGCGCTGACCCCGGAAATTTTCGACTGCGTGATGCAAGGCGTCGGGCGTTAATTTGCCATCGGCGCATTTGCCTTCGAGTTGCTGGGCGCGCACCTCGGCGCCGAGATGAACGGGGAGGCATCGGGTGCCGCAATGTTGATCGAGGGGGCCGGCGCCCACGCAGCGGCATCGGAGGCATAGCACGACCGGCCCGCGATCATCGCTGGGCGCGGCAAAGAATTCGCGTTCGAGACGATCCATCAGGATCGCACATTCAGACCATGCTTCGCGGGCGCGCTCGGCGGAAAAACGGCGAATCGCGCGGGCCAGTTCACGCATCAGCGCTTCGCTCGAGCGCGGCTGGAGCGCGACGATGGTGTCGTCCTCGATGCGCATCGAGGGGCCGAGCTGCTCGGTCAGGAAATGGCGCAAATTGATCGGCAAGCGGCTCCCGAGGTGCAATCGCTGCGGCTCCCAGTTTGCCCCTTCCGCGTGCACCGCACGCGCGCGCGAGGAGAAGCTGCGCGGACTGCCGAACGCCGCCAAGGCATGCAGGCGCTCGAGCGGCGACGGTGAATCGTAAGCGAATCGCGAGGCACGGGCGCGTCTATGAACCAGGGGACCGTTTCGCACAGGCTCAACCTCCGAGCGCTGAAAGGCCGGGTCGAGACGGTGCGCAAAGTGCGCGCATCGCTTCAGCGCCGGACACCGTCAAGTGCCGATCGACTATTATCTGAATGCTGAAATTAGGACTTAATTTTGAGGTTGGAGACTGGATGAAACGGGAGGAACGTGACGCCGTCGCCGTTGAGTGTTGCGTTGAATGACGCGCGGGACACCGCTCGGCGGCGGTTGCATCAAGGCTTGCGAGATAAAGAGCGCGCGAACAGACTTGCGACATGCGCACCGGCTCTTTTCATCAGCCCATCAGCCAAGCTCAGAGCCCGCGTCCCGCCTGCCTCATCCCGACCTCAATCCAAGCAGCGGCTCGATGGAAATGCGCGCGTCGTTCTCAAATCCCCCCGGACTTCAGTTGCGGCGCGCGATGTTGCCAGACCAAAACAGATAGCGATTAGTGCTCGAAGACAACTTCTTAATTAGCGCGCGGGTCGAGGTCGAGCAACATTGAACGATCGATTAAGAGTTGCAATTCAACTTGACAATACTCGGCACCCGTGCCCTTTTTTGGACGAGGCCAGCGCTACCGTCGAGCGCAATATGAGGCGAGCTAATGAGCTTCAATCGAGCGCTTGAAACATCGATGTGCAAGCAGCGCAGTTTCAAATATGCGGTCCTGCAAGCGGGGATTGGGTTCGTCGCGCATGGCGGACTCGCGGCGGTGATCGCAGGCGCGGGCGTCGCGGATAAATCGGGTCGGGATCGATGAGATCGCGAGAATTAAAAGAACAAATCCCAGCGGAGGCTGTATGAAGAAGTACGCGGCGGAACTGATCGGAACCTTTGTCCTGGTGTTCGGCGGATGCGGCGCGGCGGTGCTGGCCGGCGACAAAATCGGCTTTGCCGGAGTTGCCTTCGCCTTCGGCTTCTCGCTGCTCGCGATGGTCTATGCGATCGGCCCGATCTCGGGCTGCCATATCAATCCGGCGGTCACGCTGGGACTGCTGCTCGCTGGCAAATTCGAACTCAAGTATGTGCCGGGATATGTAATCGCGCAGATTGCGGGCGCGATTCTCGCCGCGGGAGTCTTGCTGATCGTCGCGGGTGGAACTTCGGCGGGCTACGATCCCTCAGTCGCCGGATTTGCCGCCAACGGATACGGCGCGCATTCGCCCGGCGGATACAATCTGGCGGCGGCGTTCACCGCCGAAGTCGTGCTGACGTTTTTTCTGGTGTTCACGGTTTTGGGCGCCACCGATCTCAAGGCGCCGGTGGGATTCGCCGGAATTCCGATCGGAATCGCACTCGTGCTGATACATCTGGTGGGAATTCCAGTGACCAACACCTCGGTCAACCCGGCCCGTAGTATCGGACCGGCGTTGTTCGTGGGCGGATGGGCCGTCGCGCAGCTATGGCTATTTATACTCGCACCGCTGATTGGCGCCGCGATCGCGTCGGGTCTGTATGAATTGGTGCGGACACGGGAGCCTCTGCTGGCTGCGCGCGAAGCCGAGGCGGCACTGCCGAGCGAGCAGGCGGAACGACGACGGTGACGCGAAGCCGACTTCGGGCCGCAGGGCCGAATCGCATTAGGGTAAAGATGCGCGCTACGCGCTGTAAGAAACAGAGCGGAAGAAAAACAGCAGGAAGGATGCGCGCTACGCGCTAGGGAAG
>PNBD01000086.1 GCA_003135855.1 Deltaproteobacteria bacterium | reverse complement strand
TTCGAGCGCCTCGAGCACGAAGCGGTTGTGAACGATCTGATGGCGCACGTAAAGCGGGCGACCATAAGAGCGCAGTGCGCTGCGGACCGCTTCGACGGCGCGATCGACGCCGGCGCAAAAGCCGCGCGGCTCAGCCAGGATTATCTTTTCGACGGAAGTTTCGCCCATTACCATCGAATCTATGTAACCGGTTCCTGTCCGCGCGGTCAATGATGGGAGTCAATGTGCGGCGGATGGGAGGTCTGGCAACCGATCCAAATCTCGCCGCCTTCAAAGTGTTCCTTCTTCCAGATCGGCACGATTTCCTTCAGGCGATCGATCGCGAAACGGCAAGCTTCGAAGGCCTCGCCGCGATGCGCGGCGGAAACGGCAATCGCAACCGAGGTCTCGCCAATTTCGACGACGCCGACGCGATGCGCGATCGCAATGCGCACGATTTTCCATCGTTGGCCCGCCTCGCGCGCGAGCTTGCGCATCTCAGCAAGAGCCATCGATTCGTAGGCCTCATATTCGAGGCGCAGCACGATCCGGCCCGCGTTGTCGGAGCGGGTGGTGCCGGCGAAGGTGACAATCGCGCCGGCGTTGGGTGCGCCAACTTCGCGCTCGAGAACCGAAACGTCGATGGGGTCGCGACCGATGGTCATCTTGCCGATCCATTTGGATTCAACGGTCGCGTCGGCGCCACCGCTGACTGGAGGAATGAATGCGACCTCGTCGCCCTGGCGGGGTTGGTAGTCGCCCTCGACATATTCCTGATTGACGGCGAAGCCGACCGAATCTCGATGGCCGCCGAGTTCGGGAAATTCGCGGACCAGATGCGTCCAGATCTGCGCGATGGTGGTGCCGTCGGGGAATTCGCGGGTCAGTTCGGAAGTGCGAGCGCGCTCGCGCAGCGTCGCGAAGAGCTTGAGCGTCAAACGATTCATTGACTCAGCAGAGAAACGATGTGGCCGATTTCCGGGAGGATGAGTTTTTCCATCGCGAGCTTGCAGGCGGTGGGCGAGCCGGGAATCGCGGCAACGAATTTACCGTGACGGACGCCGGCGATCGCGCGGCTCATCATCGCGGCGGAGCCGATTTCCTGGTAGGAGAGCATCCGGAAAATTTCGCCGAAGCCTTCGAGCTCGCGGTCGATCAACGACTTGACGACTTCGGTGCATCGATCGCGCGCGGTGATGCCGGTGCCGCCATTGATGACGATCGCGTCGAGGTTGGGCAGGTTCTTCGCGATCGACGCAGAAATCTTTTCAGGCTCATCGGGCAGGATTTCGTAATAGTTCACCTGATGGCCGGCGGCCTCGAACATCTGACGAATCAACTTGCCGCTGTCGTCAGTTTCGGGATTGCGCGAATCGGAGGCGGAAATCACTCCAACCTTGAGATTGCCGCGTGCATGACGCTTGTGCTCTTGGACCGACATAGCTTTTAGGATTACATAATCGGCGGCCACAGTATAAGCATTTCGACGTCGCGAGGCTCGCGGCAAATCTCGATTCAGCGGGTTGCGATCAGCGGAGATTGCACCGAAAGCAAGCAGGATGACTACTGCATCGAAGCGCGCTGCGGCATTTTTTCAGCCGAAAATAATATTGATCGTGTTAGCGGCGATCGCGGTGCTGTACGGCGCGCATCGGTTCGGCGCGGGACCGATGCTGAAGAACGCGCTCGACTGGATACGCGGCCTCGGAGCGCTCGCGCCGGTCGCGTTCATCGCGATCTATATCGCAGCGACGGTGCTGTTTCTCCCAGGTTCGATATTGACTATCGGCGCGGGCGTAATTTTCGGCGTCGTGCGCGGATCGATCTACGTTTCGATCGCCGCGACACTCGGCGCGACGGCGGCGTTTCTGGTTGGGCGCTATCTCGCGCGCGGTTGGGTGGCGGCAAAAATCGAAGGCAACGCGAAGTTCAAGGCAATCGATGAAGCGGTTGGGAAGGAAGGATGGAAAATCGTCATCCTGACGCGGCTCTCGCCGGTGTTTCCATTCAACCTGCTCAACTACGCGTACGGCCTCACGCGGGTGCGGCTGCGCGATTATTTCTTCGCGTCGTGGGCGGGGATGATTCCCGGCACGATTCTGTACGTCTATATCGGCTCGCTCACCGGCGACCTTGCGCGCGTCGCGGGCGGTGGCGCGGAGCGGCCGCCGTTGGGATGGGCGCTGTATGCGGCGGGATTTACCGCGACGTTGGGTGTGGCGATATATGCGACTCGAATCGGCGCGCGAGCGCTCAGAGAGAAGACCTAAGTACGACTGTTCGAGGAGGCATCGATGCCAACGCACGCGCTCGCACATACGCCGCTCGACGAATACAACCGGACGCTCGTCGAGAATCTGCATCCTGCGGGATGGACGAATCCAGAGCCGGCGCATCGCTACAACCTGGTGGTAATCGGGGCCGGCACTGCGGGACTGGTGACGGCGGCGGGCGGCGCAATCCTGGGGGCGAAAGTCGCGCTGGTCGAGCGTGACTTCATGGGCGGCGACTGTCTCAATTTCGGATGCGTTCCGTCGAAGGCGCTGATTCGCGCCGCGCGGGCTGCGGCGGAAGTTCGCGATGCGGGCCGCTTCGGTATCGAGGTGCCAGCTGTCGTTCGCGTCAATTTCCCGGCGGTGATGCACCGGATGCGCAAGCTGCGCGCG
The DNA here is from genome assembly GCA_003135855.1 of Deltaproteobacteria bacterium. Taxonomy (GTDB): domain Bacteria; phylum Desulfobacterota; class Binatia; order Binatales; family Binataceae; genus Binatus. The sequence goes on along the minus strand of PNBD01000086.1, from coordinate 64,224 downwards.
GAGCTAAGTCCGATCGATTCCGCGGCGCGCTTTCGCGGACTCGGCGTGGACGTCTTCATCGGCGATGGGAAATTCGTCGCGCCCGATTGCGTCGAGGTCGAGGGCAAGCGGCTGCGTTTTAAGAAAGCAGCAATCGCGACTGGTGCGCGGGCTGCGTCGCTGCCGATCCCGGGACTCGCAGAGACGGGCTATCTAACCAATGAGACGGTTTTTTCACTGACGGAATTGCCGCGGCGAATCGCGGTGATCGGGGCGGGCCCGATCGGATGCGAACTTGCGCAAACCTTTCAGCGGCTGGGAGCGGCGGTGACGTTACTCGAAGTCGCGCCGCAGATTCTGATTCGGGAGGATCGCGACGCCGCACAGCTAATCGAGCGAGCGATAGCGCGGGACGGAGTCGATGTTGTCACGGGATGCAAAATCGTCAGCGTCGAGCGGCGCGGCAATGAGAAAGCGATCGCGATCGAGCGCGAGGGTGCGCGGAAGGAATACGTAGTCGATGAAATCCTGATCGGGGTTGGCAGGGTTCCCGCGGTCGAGGGACTCAACCTCGAGGCCGCGATGATCCAGTACGACCGGCAGAACGGAATCAAAGTGGATGACTACTTGCGGACGACCAATCCGCTGGTGTACGCAGCCGGCGACGTAGCGTCACAGTACAAGTTTACTCATTTGTCGGACGCGCATGCACGAATAGTACTTCGCAATGCACTATTCTTCGGGCGGCAACTAGTCAGTGCATTGACTATTCCATGGTGTACCTACACGGACCCGGAAATCGCGCATGTAGGACTATATGAAGCGGAGGCGAAGAATCGCGGTATCGCGGTGACTACCTATAGGCAGGAACTGGCGGAAGTCGATCGCGCGGTGCTCGATGGGGAGACGGAAGGCTTCGTGAAGGTGCATGTGCGGGAGGGCAGCGACACGATCGTCGGCGCGACGATCGTCGCGAGTCATGCCGGCGAGATGATCTCTGAGCTGACGACGGCGATCGCGGCGGGCGTCGGCCTCGGCAAGATCGCGGACGTGATTCATCCATATCCCACGCAGGCTGAGGCGATTCGGCGCGCCGGATACGCGTACAACCGAACGCGGCTTACTCCGTTCGTGGCCGGACTGATGAAGTGGTGGTTCGCGTTCACCAGATGAGGTGACGCGAGGTCTTCGCAAACGACACTAAGGCAATAAATCGAAGTTGCTTAGCGCAAACGAAGATTGAAGGCTTGTGGTCCCTTATCGCCGGGGCGCACTTCGAACTGCACTTCGTTGCCTTCACGCAGATCGTCAAACTGGATTTTGGGAGCGAGTTTCGAACGGTGGAAAAATACCTCTTCCGTGCCGTCGTCCGGGATAATGAAGCCGAAGCCCTTGTCCTTGACTATTTTCTTGATCGTGCCAAACACCGATAAACACCTCCGTCGAACGGCAGTTGCAGTCTTCAGCTTACGGGGTGAGCGCCTGAAGTAAAGAGCGTCGTTGGACCGCGCGCAATTGGACCGCATACGCCTATGTTGAAAGCAGTCACATTGAAAGAAATCGAGCGCATCTTTGAAGTGATCGATCCGATGGGAATTTCGCGGGAGGCGGTCGTGATTCCGCTTCGCACGGAGCATCCGGGGCGCGTGTCGATCATGAAGGATGGCAAGCTCGAGATAATCGTCGAGCGCGAGGGCGATTTCGATGACTGGGTCAAAGGCCTCGGGGTGCAGATCCAGAATTTGATGAAGCCGGAGGAGGACTGAGATCGATCAGCACCGCGCCGTGATCGACCATCTCACCGACTGCGACGCGGACCCGCTTGACGATCGCGGCGCTCTCGGCGCTAAGCGTCGTTTCCATTTTCATCGCCTCGATCACGACCAGCGGCTGACCAGCTTCGACCGCGTCGCCGTCCTGGACCATCACCTTTAGAACTTTTCCGGGCATCGGCGCGGTTATTTCCGGCGCCGCAAGACCGAGCGCGTGACGCCGGGCGCCGCTTTCGGCGGGCTTGAACTCGAACGAAGCGGGACCGACGCCGACGATGATCGAATCTTTGCGCCGCGCGCCGGAAATCGCGAAGCGCCGACCGTTGATGATGAGCGTGCCAGCCAGGACTCCAGCACCGGAATCGGGAATGAAGCGGGCGGCGACTTCCAAGTCCCCGACGCGAGCGCGAAGCGCAGAACCGTCGCGCGAAATCAGCTCGACGTCATATTGGGAGTCACCGGCGCGCTTCAGCTTCACGGTCGAGATCTCCACAGTTCGAAACCGCGCAATTCTGTCCACGGCGAGCGGCTGGACGCGGGCCGATCGCCATTTCGATTCGGTGGCGCTTCGATGCTGTCGCGCTCGGCAGTGATCGCGGCGGCAATCAACGCGGCGGTCAGGTCAGAGTCATTGGGATGCCATGCGGGAAAGTGTTCCTCGACGAAATGGGTGGACAGGTCGGCGTTTCGAAACGGCTCGCTCGCGATGATATCGCGCAGATAGCTCGCGTTGTTGACGACGCCAAGCAGTTCGAATTCGTTCAGCGCGTTGAGCATCCGGAGGCGCGCCTCCTCGCGGTCGGCACCGAAGCAGATGAGCTTACCAAGGAGGCCGTCGTAGTACGGAGAAATCACGGTGCCCGGCGCGAGATGGGAATCGAATCGCACACCCGGCCCGGCGGGAACCCTCAGATGAAGCACGGTGCCGATGGCCGGACGAAAATCATGCTCGGGATCTTCGGCATTGATGCGGCATTCGATGGCGACACCGCGCGGCGCCGGCGGCGCGGCGATTTTGCCGCCGGACGCGATCCGCAACTGCTCGCACACCAGATCGACGCCGAAACGTTCCTCGGTGATTGGATGTTCGACCTGCAGGCGGGCGTTGACTTCGAGAAAATAGAAATTCGCGCCCTCGATCAGGAACTCGACGGTGCCGGCGTTAGTGTAGTGAGCGACGCGGGCGAGACTCAGCGCCGCGTCGATCATTTCGGCGCGGGTGTTTTCGGAAATTCCAGGTGAAGGCGATTCCTCGATGATCTTCTGATGGCGGCGCTGGATCGAGCATTCGCGTTCACCGAGGGCGACGACGTCGCCGTATTCATCACCCAGGATTTGAATTTCGACGTGGCGTGGATGAGCCAGATACTTTTCAACAAAGAGCCGACCGTCGCCGAAAGCTGCGAGCGCCTCATGCGAGGCGGCCTCGATGCTGGCTTCAAGCTGAGCGGCCTCATGCACCACGCGCATCCCGCGGCCACCGCCACCGGCTGCTGCTTTGACGAGGATCGGGTAGGTCACCCTGGCAGCGAAATCGCGCACCGCGGAAAGCTCGGCGGTTTCGATTCCCGGCACCACCGGCACTCCCGCCTGAATTGCGATTCGGCGCGCCGCAACTTTGTCGCCCAGCGCCGCCATCACGTCGGGATGAGGTCCGACGAAAGTGAGGTTGGCGGCGGCGGCGGCACGCGCGAATTCCGGGCGCTCGGAAAGAAATCCGTAGCCGGGATGGATCGCGTCGGCGCCGATCTGGCGAGCCGCATTGATGATGGCCGCGATATCGAGATAGCTCTTCGATGCCTCGGCCGGGCCGATCAAGACTGATTCATCGGCGGCGGCGACGTGGGTGCTGTTCGCGTCGGCGTCAGAATATACGGCGACGGTTTTGAGTCCGAAAATGCGGGCGCTGCGAATTATTCTGAGCGCGATCTCGCCGCGATTCGCGATCAGCAATTTGGTCAGCCGGCGTTTCATCGGTGCCAAAACAATTACCACAAGCTGCCGCGGCGTAAACCCGCGCGGCTTCAATTGCAAACGGGGCGCGCTTCGGATAATCGGCTGATACACTAGCGCGAGTTAAACCGTATGATTCGATATTTTGAAGATTTCCGTTCCGGGCAGATTTTCAAGCACTGGCCGGGCCGCACGATCACGGAGTTCGACAACACCTGGTTCACGCTGATGACGATGAACACCAACCCGGTGCACTTCGATGCGGCTTACGCGGCGACGACGCAGCACGGGCGGCCGCTGGTCAACGGGTTGCTGGTGATGGCGACGGTGGTCGGGATGAGCGTGAAAGACGTGAGCGAGAACGCGATCGCGAACCTCGAGTACGAGCGCGTACGCCATAGCGGGCCGACGTTTGCGGGCGACACGCTGTACGCGGAGACCACGGTGCTCGAGACGACGCCGTCGCAATCGAAGACCGATCGCGGCGTGATCTACGTCGAGACGCGCGGTCTGAATCAACGCAGCGAACAGATAATGATCCTGCGCCGTAAAATCCTGGTTCCGCGTCGTCCGGTCTGAGTGGCTCGGCCGCCGGCGATGGACCAGCTTTTTTTCGTCGTCCACACCCATTGGGATCGCGAATGGTATCAACCGTTCCAGCAGATGCGTGCGCGGCTGGTGGCGATGGCGGATCGCATGATCCCGTTGGTCGAGCGCGGCGCGATTCCGTCGTTTCATTTCGATGGACAGACGATCGCGCTCGATGACTATCTCGAGCTGCGTCCAGAAGCCGAAGCGCGGCTCAAGAAACTCGTTGGCGCGAACAAAATCCAGGTCGGGCCGTGGTACGTGCTCGCGGACAGCTTCCTGGTGAGCGGCGAGTCGCTGATCAGAAATCTCGAGACTGGAATGGCGACGGCGAAGCGCTTCGGCCATTCGCTCGAAGTCGGATATTTGCCGGATCAGTTCGGGCATATCGCGCAGATGCCGCAGATACTGGCGGGCTTCGGCTTCACGACCGCGGTCTTGTGGCGTGGGGTCGGCGCAGACGTGAATCGAAACCGGTTCATCTGGGAAGCGCCGGACGGATCCTCGCTGCTGACGATTTACCTGCCGAATGGATATTCGAACGGCGCCAACCTGCCGCTTGAATCGCTCGATCGTTTTCTCGCGCGGGCGGAGGAAATCGCGCGGCGTGAGCGCGAGTTCGCGGCAGGCACGCCGATCCTGGTGATGAACGGCACCGATCATGCCGAGCCCGACGCGCGACTGGCGACGCGAATCAATGAAGCGCGCGAAGTTTCGGCGATGACGTTCGAGTTGGGCGATCTCGAGACCTACGCTCGCCGGGTCGTCGCGAGCGCGCCAAACGGCACGCCTCATCATCGGGGCGAACTGCGCTCGCCGCTCAGATCGCATCTGCTACCAGGGGTCACGTCGGCGCGTACCTGGATCAAGCAACGGGATTTTGAGAATTGCCGCGCGCTGGAACGCTATGCCGATCCGATCGCGGCGATAGCGAATGCGCTGGGCCGCGGAGAGGGACTCGAAGCATTTCTCGAATTGGCGTGGCGCACCGAAATTCAGAATCATCCGCACGATTCGATATGCGGCTGTTCGGTGGACCAGGTGCATACCGACATGCGGTTTCGATTCGACCAGGCCGCGATGGTTGCGGAGGATGCAACGCGGCGGGCATCGGCGGCGTGCCTTAAATCCGCGGCGACGGATGCGTCGATGATCGCGGTGTTCAACCCCAGCTTCAGCAGGGCAGGATTGGTGAGCGGCGAAATCGAGGTGCCCGATGCGGGCGCTCGACACGCGATCGAGACTGCGGATGGACGCCGAATCGCCACGGCGGTCGATACGGCTCGCACAGGACGTTCGTTTGATGCGGACATGGCTGCATCGGAGTTCAAGTCGATCGTTAGTGGGATCAGCCAGCCCGCGGTGTTTGGCCGAACTGTCAATCGCTACGAGATCGGCGCTCTCGCGGACGGCCGACCGCAGGTGAATCTGTTCATGAGCCGCGCCGCATTCAGTGAATTGGACCTGGAGGAATTCAGGCATGCGATACGCGCGCGGATTCCCGACTCCGGCGCGGTGAGGATTCATGCGACGATGGCGTCGCGATCAACGATCAGCTTCGTGACCGACGATCTCGCGCAGACGGGATTCAGCTTCTATCGGCTGGTACGCGATGACGCGCCCGCGATCAACACCACGCTCGAATCAGTTCCGGAATCGATCGAAAACGAATATTGCCGCGTGACGGCCAATCCGCGAGGGCTCGAGATTCGCGACTTGAGGCGGAATGCGTCGATGGAATTGTATTTCGAAGACGAGGGCGATCGCGGCGATGAGTACAATTACGATCCGGTGCTGGGAGCGGAGCGGATCGCGACGCCCGCTTCGATTTCATCGCGAATCGTTGAGCGCGGTCCGGTGCGCAGCCGCATCACGATGTCGCTCATGTACGACATCCCGGCGTCGCTGACCGGCGATCGCGCCACCCGCTCCAACGAACTTGAAAAACTCGAAATTGAATTGGTCGCGACGATCCATGCGGGCCTCGAACGGATCGACCTTACGGCCGAGGTGCAAAATCGCGCGCGGGATCATCGGTTACGGCTCGCGTTGCGCACGGCAATCGCCACGGCAGAGGCGGTGCATGACACCAGTTTCGGCGTGGTGCGGCGTCCGTTGGATCGCTCCGAGCAGCCGGGCACTGAGGATATCTACCCGACCGTGCCGCATCGCACGTTTACGGCGGTCGAGGGCCGCGATTTCTCAACTGCGATGATCGCGCGCGGCCTGTATGAGGCCGAGGTGCGGCCGGACGCGGGCGGCTCGACCATATTGCTCACCCTGCTCCGATGCGTCGGATGGCTCTCGCGGTCCGACCTGGCGACGCGCCGCGGTGGCGCGGGCCCCGAGCTGGAAACGCCGGACGCGCAGGAACCCGGCGCTCATCGCTTTGATTTTTCGGTCGCAACTTTCGAGCGCGGCTATCTTGATGGGGATCTGCTCGCTCGAATTGAGAACTTCACAGCCGCACCGCGGATGTTCGCCGGACGAGGCGGGAGCGCCGGCCGCGAATTGGCACTGGTGGGATGCGACAATCCGCGCGTGATGTTCTCGACGGCGCGCCCGCTCAAAAGCGCAGGCAGGTACAAGGTGCGCGTCTTCAGCGCATCATCGAATCCGGAGCGGGCGCGATTCAGTTTTTGCGATAGCCGTCGAGTGCGGCAGATCGATTTGGCAGGACGCGCGATTCCGTCGCGAGCAGGCGGCCTCAAGCGGTCGCGCGACGGGAGCGTGACGCTGGAACTCAAGCCGTTCGAGATTGTCACGTTCGAGGTGCGGGAGCGTCGGCACTGAAACTTCAAAAAATATTTTTCGTAAGCGGTCAAAAAGGATTGCTTGTCATTTCGATTTATATATCTTGAGTGCGGGCTTGCGGCGTTGACGGAGCCCGTTCAAGTCGAGGCGAAATTAAAATGAGGGAGCGTTAGCGTCGAAGATGAGCGAAAAAGCCACAGTTCGGACTGTGTATGACTTTCCGGTCGCTGCCCACGTGTGCAGCGACAATGCGGTGCGTTACGTCAAACTGGTGCGCCGCGCCGGCCAGCAGCCCAACGGTACCTGCCAGAAGTGCGGGACGTCTTTCGAGTATCGTAAGCCCAAGCCCTCGAGCGTAAAGCATCCTGAGGGCGAAGGCATCGTTCACTTTTAAATCGAAATTCGAATGAGGGCACGCCAGACTGCTGGGCGTGCAATCGTGCGCGTTGCGCGGCGCAGACGCTAATGCTTTGCCTGCGCGCTCGGAGCGTCGCGCATCTTGACGAGCATGATCGGCGGGCCTTTGTAATAGCGCGCAGCTTCGGAGCCGACGAAGGTCCAATCGTCGTGGGGATCGAACCAGGCATGCAGTTTGGGAACGAACGGCGCGATCAAAATGTTGATCCAGCCGAAGTCGGGACGCACCTCGACCTCCAGCGCGTCGCCGTAGGGCTGCCATAGTTTCGCGGCGGGATCGATATTGACCTGGATCGCAAAAATCTTGGGCGTCGGCGCGCAATTGAAGACGTGCAGCGATTGCGAGCCGGTCGCACCGTTGTGCAGCATGTGCTGGATTGGAATCGCCACGCTCGCGCCGGCCCAAGTGTCGGGCGGAATCGCGAGCGGATCGGTCTGATCGAGTTTCGGATCGCTGTTGTTGTCGATACAGGTTCCGTAACCCGATTTCAGATCCAGATGTGAGCGTTGCGAAATCGAGCCATTTGGCTTGTAGAACGTGTGATCGCAGTCGATCAATCGCGGCGACTCGCCATCAGAGCTTGATTGTAGCTCGGCGAGCTCGACATCGGACGAACCACTGTCATAGTGATTCTCGCCGTGTACGACTGCGCCATTGGGAGTGACGGCAATGCTGTAGTGGCCGCGGCCCATCGCGAAATGCGTGGTGGGATCCATGATCGTGAAGTCGGTTGGCGGAAAATTGAGCGTGCTGCCGCCAATCGCGCCGGATGCGCAAGCGAGGCCGGCAATCAATGCCAGCGAAGCGATCATCCGCCGTTCAAGTTTTCGATTCGTCAATTTCGTCATCAGGTAAGTCCAACAGTCGCGCGCGGTCCCACTTGCCATTGTATCCCAGGTTTGGAACCTTGATCGCGTCTACCAATTGTCCTTTCAGAGGATGAATCCAATCAACCCCGCCGAGCTTGATACTTCCGCCACCAACGGCGGCGCCAGTCTCGCGCCGTCCGCGATGTTTCGCGAGGGCCCGTATCTAAAAGTCCTGCTTGGGCTGTTGATGTCGGTGACCATCTTCGAGGGCTACGACGTTACGATCTTTCATCTTTGTACGCCTGACATCGCACGCACGTTTCAGATGGACGATCGCGCGGTCGGGCTGATGGCGTCGATCGTGCGCTTCGGCGGGATGCTCGCGTTCGTCGTGGTGATGCTGTCCGATCGAATCGGGCGCAAACCGATCGTCTCGGCGACGGTGCTGTTCTACACGCTGTTCACCCTGCTGACGGCGCTGTCGCGCGGGCTGTGGTCGTTCACGATTTTTCAAAGTTGCGCACAGATTTTTCTCTCGGCCGAGTTCGCTCTCGCAATAATAATGCTCAGCGAGGAATTTTCGGACGCCGCGCGCGGACGCGGTGTCGCGATGCTGCACGCGATGGGCCTGGTGGGCGTGATTGCGGGTGGTCAGCTCTATGGCTACGTCGCGGACTCGAGCTGGGGCTGGCGCGGGATGTATTTCATCGGGATTGTACCGCTGCTGTTGGTCGCGTTTCTCAGGCGGGGGCTGCGCGAGACGCTGCGCTTCGAACAAGTTCGCCGCGATCGCGAGGCGATGCCGGCCAGGGCAACTGGAGTGCTGGTGGCGCTCAAGCTGGCAATCGAACCGTTCCGCGGACCGTATCGCGGGCGGTTGATCCTGGTCGCGCTGCTGTGGAATTGCGTCGGACTCGTGGGCGCACCGGCGGTCACGTTCTTCAGCCTCTACGCGAAGCGGGACCATCATTGGACCTCGGCGCAAATCGGCCACGCGGTGGTGATTGCATACGTGATCGGCACGCTGGGGATCATGCTGGCGGGATGGATGCTCGATCATGTCGGGCGAAAATTCACGACTGGACTTTCCTACGTCGTCGGATCGATCGCGATTCTGGTGCTGTTCCAGAGTTCGAGCCACAGCGCGATGCTCGCTGCGATGATTGTCACGGTGGTCGCATTTCAGGGTGCGCGCACCGCGACCGCGACCTACTCGGCCGAATTGTTCCCGACTGAAATACGCGCGACGTCGTACAGCATGACGGTGCAACTGCTCGGACAGATCGCGGGCCTGCTGACGCCGCTTATCATCGGGTCGTTGTCCAAGTCGCTCGGAGGTTTGGGAAACGCGGTCGCGGTGGTGTCGATCGGGCCGGTGATTGGCGCAGTGCTCATCTGGCTGTTCGCGCCGGAGACGCGCGGGCTCCGGCTGGAAGAATTAACGCTGGCGCCGGTCGAATGAAACGAAAATTCCGGATGCGCGTAATCGCGCGACGCTGATGCTCGACACGATTCTCGGCGCGAACGGCGATATCAAGCGAGTTCAATCACTCGCTGCGCGCGCGCTGTTTCGAGTTGGAATCAGCGCAAACATCGCGACGATTGCGGCTGCGATTTCAGGGATACTTGCTGCGATTGCGTTCGGACGCAGTAGCACGGTGCTCGGAATCGTGGCGCTCGCGATCAGCGCGGGACTCGACGCGATCGACGGCACGATCGCGCGCGAGTGCGGCACGCCAAGTGCGTTGGGCGGTGTGCTCGATCTGACGTCGGACCGGATTGTCGAAATCCTCGTAATCGTCGCAATCGCTTGGCACGACCCGGCATTGTTTTTCCCGGCGCTGCTCCTGGTCGGGAGTTGGTATGTGAACATCACGATCTTTCTCGCCGTGGGCGCCGCGATCGAGCGCCACGGACCGAAGCTGATCGATTATCCGCCGGGAATACTGGAGCGTAGCGAGGCGCTGATCTTTTTCGTGGTGCTCGCAGTGGTCGAGGCGACTGCGATTCTGCATCCGCTCGGTCCCTACCTTTGCTACGCGATGACCGCGCTGGAAATCGTAACCGGGGCGCAACGCCTGATGTTCGGTGTGCGGATGCTGCGCGCTGAGCCGTGAAGAATGTTAGCCGCGAGAGTGGAGCAGATCGGCGAATTTTTTCAGCTCGACCTGATTCAGATCCGACACCACCCAGCAATTCATGCCGGCGACTGTGGTCTGCTCGACGTTGTAGCCGTGCTCCGATTCGATTCGCTCCACGGCGGTCGTGGTATCGCTGGCCGGCCACATGAACACGTTGATGACATGCTTGCCGCGTTGATACACAAGCGCGTTGACGCCACGTTGTCCGACGTAGTCGAGCCGTCCGCCGACTAGCGGGAAGCCTTCGCGCGCAAAGTCGATCACGGTGGGCGAGAAATCGAGTTTGCCGTCGAACCACGGCTTGACGGTGTGCTGATCGGTCGAGGCGACGTCGGTGAGATGCGACGCCATCAGCGAGCGAACGTGACTCGATACGACTTCGCGCGCGACGCTGTCGTTTTCTCCTCGCGGAATCATGCGCGGTAAGATTAACAGCGCGAGCATCGCAGCAACCGCAAGCGGGATCGCAAACCGCGCGGTTCGCGAAGTTAAACGAGGTCGCGAGATCTGGCTGACCGTGCTCGACCGCCCGGCCGCCGGCATCGCATCGCGAATTTGCTCGAGCAATTCTGGCGGCGCCGCGAAGTGAAATTCGTCGTCCCTGAGCCGCTGGCGCATCGCACGCATCGACTGGTATTCGCCTGCGCACTGCGGACATTCGGCCAGATGGCGCTGCAGCTCGAGGTCGCGGCCGAGCTCGAGTTCGCCGTCGAGATGGCCGTGAAGCAGAATGCGCGCATCGTCACAATTCATGTCACGACTCCTTCGCGATGCGCTGTTTGAGCATCTGCTGTAACTTCCCGCGGCCGCGCGCCAGCTGCGACATCACCGTGCCAATCGGCAAATCGGCAGCGGCGGCGATTTCCTTGTAAGACAAGCCTTCGACATCGCGCATCACGATCACCTCGCGAAACTCCACTGGCAACTCGTCGAGCGCGTCACGGATTGCGGCACCGTCGGCGCGGCGGACCGCATCGGCCTCTAGACAGTTCGGCTCGGAATCACCGCTGTGCAGGTTTTCGTCGAATTCCGCGGACGAATTGGTGCCGCGATTGCGCGATCCTCCTCGCAGGCGTGTGCGAAATTGGGCTCGCCCTTGTCCCACCCGCGATCAATCTCGCCCGCGCGATTGAATCGGCGAGCGCCGCGGTCAATCCGAAAGTGATCGAGATCACGGCGAAGAAGTTCGATTTCTCGCCGAGTGAGATCACGCTCAAAAAAGGTGAGCCCGTGATCCTGCGGCTGACCAGCACCGATCGCGTGCACGGCTTCATGTCGAAGCCGCTCAAAATCGACACCGACATCGCCGACGGCAAGACCACCGATATCCCCGTGACGCCTGACACCGCCGGCGACTTCACCGTCATCTGCGACCACTACTGCGGTACCGGCCACGGCAACATGAAGATGAAGGTCTCCGTCGTCGAGTAGGCGTGACGATATGTTTGCTCAACTGGTCAGCACGTATCATCTGCATCTGATCGTCGATCACTTCACGATCGCGTTGCTGACCTTCGGGATTACCGCGGAAATCCTCGCCGCCGCGGCGATCCTGCTCTCTCGCGGCCGGACAGGCTTCGTATCAGTTTGGGGCCAGAAGCTCCGGAGCACTTCGCTCCTGCTAATGATCGGCGGAGCGGCCGCCAGCGTCCTGTAATACTTCTCCGGGGACGCAGAAGCCGATCGGCTCTGGGACACAATGTCACCCGCTGCTCAGCAGATTCTTGCACCCTCAAACGGTGCTCCCGATTACCTGTCTCACGCGGTTCTCGGGCACTACCTCATGTACGCGTTTTTGGTTCTGGCCGCCTGGCGAATGATGCTCTAGTTATCGAGCCGCCTTCAGCGCACCCGCGTTGTCTTCCTGCTTGCGGCGATGGTCGCGGCGGGCGCGCTTCTCTACCAGGGCAAGACCGGCGGAGAACTCGTTTACGAACACGGCGTCGGGACGTCGACTGCGGCAACCCCTTCCCGCAGTGCCGAGCGGCGCTAAGACTGCAGGCGCGGTTCTGGAAATGCCGCGTGCTAGGGTTCGTCGGGAGCCTGGAAAAGCCGCATGAACTCCTCGACCGTGGCGGGCGGCTTGGCCGCGGTCGCGAGCGTATCGCGCACATGCTCGGCAGATTTCATTCCGACCAACGCGACATCGACCCCTGGCGTCGAGCGGACAAACTGGATCGCGCGCTGCGCATCTGTTGCGAGTCCCTTAAACGCCTCGGAAACGATCGCTGGCAATCCGCGCGATAGCTGACCCTGCAGCAGCGATGCGCTGGCGCATACTGCGAGTCCGAGCGGCTTTGCTGCTGCGAGCGTCGTGGTCTTGCGGCCGTTGACGATTTGATTCGCGCGCGTGACCGCTTCGGGCATCGCAAGATTGTGCGGCAACTGAATCGCGCGGAAATGATGCGCGTCGCCGCCGACCTCGCGTGCAATGCGGACGAGTTCATCGAGCGAGAGCCATCCACGCTCGGTCGGCGCCGCGCGGAGTCCGTTCCAGGTCGCGACGCCGTAGACGCCGATCTTGCCCGCGGCGACTGCGCCTTCGAGGAACTCGAAAATCTGCGAGATCCTTCGCAGAAATTCCTTGCGCTCGAGCACTTCGAGCTGCGTCTCGGGATTGTGGACATAATAAATGTCGATGGTGTCGAGGCCCAGGTTGGCACGTGACAAATCGAGCATCGTGCCGATGTATTTCGGCGTCATGCAGTGCGAGCCGTCCACCAGATCGCCCGGCGAGACGATTCCGGTCTTGACGAAATGATCCTCGAACCACGCGCGCGGGTTGTCCGGCACGCCGCCGTCAAAGGTGATGTAGCCGCCTTTGGTGGCGATCACGACTTCCTCGCGCTTGAGCTTGCCCGCGGCGACCAGTTCGGCGAGGACCTTGCCGATCGTGCGTTCGCTCCGCTGAAAGCGGTAATTGACCGCGGTATCGACCAGGTTGATTCCGCCGGTGAGCGCGGCGGTCAGCGCTTCTTCATAGGCGCGATCGGTCTCGACGTCGGGATCGCCAAGATAGGTGCCGATTCCGATCGACGAGACCGAATTGCCAAGCATCGGGCGGAAATTACCCGGCAATCCTGGAAAGCGTTTCGCGTATTCGGCGGTACCGTCGGCGGTCGCGTGCCCCTTGAGCATCGATAAGTCTCCCGTATTTGATGACTTGAGCGTGGTTCCGGGATTGTTCGCCGCAGAACCTCCGCTCAGGACGAAAAATTACTGATGGTCGGTTCGTACAAAGCCTGAATCACGTTGCCGTCGGGATCGCGAATGTAAAACGACACCGAACCGTCGCGATGATGCTTCAGCGGATGAACTATGTCGAGGCCTGCGCCGCGCGCCCATACGTAGGCGGCATCGACATCTTCGACGGTCGGCACGATGAAGCCAAAATGATCGAGCGATTGCGCATCGGCATGGCCATGACTGCCGCGATGGAGTGCCAGGTTATCGGAGCCGGAACTCATATAGGCGTTATCGGGATCGGGCTGCCATACCAGCTTCATCCCGAACACGCGCGAATAGAATTCGACGGCGCGCTCGACGTCGGAGACGCGAAGTGCCAGATGCCGGATACCGCTATTTTTGATCACGTGCTTGCCTCGCGCGTTCGGTAACCAACTACGGCCCAAATCGGATCGGAGAGCGGTGAGGTCGGCGCGCTCTGGTCGATAAAATCTATGTTCTCAAACGCGCCACTCTCGATAAAGTAGCGCGAGATCAGTTTCGAACGGTCGTAATCGTCGAGTTGCTGCCAGATCGCGACCGCCTTGGTCGGAAACATGCGATTGGAATACGTCACCACGAACGGCGCGCCCGGCTTCAGAACGCGGCCGACGTCGCGGAACGTCTCGATCGGGCTCGTCATGTATTGAACAGACACGGTCACGACGGCGCCATCGAACTCATCGTCATTGAAAGGCAGCCGCGGCGCGCGATTCAAATTGTGGATAACACGCTCAGTCAGCGCAGGATTATTTTCCATCTCAGGGAGGTTCATGCCGAGGCCGACGACGCGCGAGGGCTGCAACAGAGACGGCAGATGAGAGCGCCAACTGCTCATCAGGTCGAGAATCGCTCCGCCTTGCGGAAGTAACTGCGCATAGATGTCGGCGACTTTTGCGATCGCGCCGTCATCGATGTGAACGACGAGCCGAGGCATGGAGTAGAATAGCTCATCATTGGAGTCGTCGATGCGCCGGAAAAATTCAGCAGGCATTGGCTTGTTCATAACTTCACGCTCGTTGGAGTAGTCGGCCGCTATCTTTTTATCGTTTAGAATTGAGCACTTATGGATGATTGCAAAATTTTCAGGAGTGGCGTTGACGCGTCGCGGCGCGCCGTCTAGATTAGAACACCTTTCCAATTCGCACGAGCGACGCTGCTTTTCACGTCGCGACGATGCATGCGGAACAGATGGTCAGACGCGACAAAACAAACTACGTAATTCAATCCGTCGCGCACGCGCTCGACGTGCTCGAGCAGTTCTTTGGTGAGGTCGACGAACTCGGCGTCACTGAACTTTCGAAACGGCTCAAGCTGCATAAGAACAACGTATTTCGTCTGCTCGCGACGCTCGAGGCGCGCAGTTATATCGAGCAGAACAAGGCAACCGAAAATTATCGGCTCGGCATTAAGTGTCTGCACCTCGGACGCCGATACATCCATCATATGGGGCTGGTGAGGCAAGCGCGCCCGATCCTGGTTGATCTCGCGCGCAAATGCCGTGAGAGCGCGTACGTGGCAATTGTGCGGCGCGACGGTGTGGTACCGCTCGAAGCGGCAGAGGCAGAAGAGCGCGCGGTGCGGATCACTCCGCCGATCGGAATCACACTGCCGCTGCATTGTAGCGCCGCCGGCAAGGCTCATCTTGCGTTCGATGCCGAAGAACAACTCAAGTCGGCGCTGCCGGAAACGCTGAAGCGTTACACCGATCGCACGATTGTCGATCGCGCGGCGCTGCTCGCGCAGTTGGAGGCGGTCGCGCGCGATGGATACGCGGTCGATTCAGGCGAGTTTACCGAAGAAGTCTCGTCGGTCGCCGTGCCAATTCGCGATTACACGCGCTCGGTGGTGGGTTCGGTCGCGGTCGCGGGGCCGACGTATCGAATCGGGCCAGAGCGCATCACGAGCGAGATCGCGCCGAGCCTGCTTGATGCGGGCCGCGAACTGTCGCATCGCTTGGGCTACAACGAGTAAATCCGCAGTGGTCCGGTATTTCGCGCGCGGTCTTTGCGCCGGAAGGCTCACATTAGTAATGTTTGACTGGCTTTTGGGCCGCTGTTAGTTTCTGTCCGTTTTATCAGCGTTAATTCTGAGCAATTTCTGAGCAACTGCGGCCATTTCTTGATACGCACCGATGCATGAACGAATGCTTGGAGTGATTTTGCGGTGAAGATTTTAGTACCTGTTAAACGAGTTCCCGATCCCGCGACGACGATCCGCGTGCTGCCCGACGGCTCCGGAATCGCGACCGATAACGTGAAGTGGGTGATCAACCCGTTTTGCGAAATCGCGATCGAAGAGGCGCTTCGAATCAAGGAGAAACAAACCGGCGAAGTCGTCCTGGTAAGCGTCGGGCAGACCAACTGGCAAGAGCAACTGCGCACCGGGCTCGCGATGGGCGCCGACCGCGCAATCCTGGTGAAGACCGACGCGCCGCTCGACTCGCTGGCGATCGCAGGAATTCTCGCGAAGATTGCCGGCGATGAAAAACCGGACCTGATCATTCTTGGCAAGCAGGCGATCGACGACGATGCGAATCAGATCGGCCAGATGCTGGCGGAGATGCTCGGATGGCCGCAGGCGACGTTCGCATCGAAGATCGAAATCGGCGCCGACAAAACCACCGTCGTGCGCGAAGTGGACGGCGGACTCGAGACGATAGCGTTCAAGTTGCCGGCGGTGATCACGACTGATCTCCGCTTGAACGAACCGCGCTACGCATCGCTGCCGGGAATCATGAAGGCGCGCAAAAAAGAGATGAAGGAAATCGCGGCCGACAGCCTTGGACTCGATCTCGCGCCGAAGCTCAAAGTGAAAACGATGGCAGCGCCGCCGAAACGTCAGGCGGGTCGCAAGGTCGCGTCGGTGCAGGAGCTGGTGGCGGTGCTGCATACCGAAGCGAAAGTAATTTAGGCGCGCGGCGAACGCGACGAATCGATAAGAGAACTTTGACTGAGTCGCCCGAATCTGACGGAACACGCAGGGAACCGGGCGCCGGAGACATAAATGGGTGACGTTCTAGTTTTCGCGGAGCATCAGGGCGGACATTTCCCCAAGACTACGCTGGTGGCGATTCACGCGGGCCTCGAGCTCGCGAAAAAGCGCGGCGGCAATGCGATCGCGGTAGTGGCGGGCGACGCGCCGGAAGGTGCGGCGGGCGAAATCGCGAAGTACGGCGTCAGCAAGGTGATCGCGCTGGCGCATCCCGCGCTGAAGAATTATCTCGCCGACGCGCATGCGCAGGCGCTCGCGGCATTGGCGAAGAAGACCGGCGCGGAATTTCTCCTCGCGACGGCAACTGCGATGGGCAAGGATCTGTTTCCGCGACTCGCGGCTCGGCTCGGCGCTCCGATGGCGTCGGAAATCACCGCGATCAGCGACGATCACACCTTCGTGCGCCCAACATACGCCGGCAACGTAATGGCGACGGTCGAGCTCGATGGACCAATCAAAGTGCTGACCGTCCGCGGTACCGCATACGACGCGGCCAAGCCGGGCGACGCATTGGCGCCAGTCGAGAAGCAGGACGCCGAGATCGATACGGCGTCGCTCAAGATGGAATTCGTTTCATTCAACGCGACCAAGAACGATCGCCCGCAGCTCACCGAAGCGCGAATAATCGTATCGGGCGGGCGCGGCCTCAAGTCGGGCGAGAATTTCAAGACGGTGCTGGAGCCGCTGGTCGACGAGATGGGCGCGGCGATGGGTGCGTCGCGGGCGGCCGTCGATGCGGGCTTCGTACCCAACGATTTGCAGGTCGGACAGACCGGCAAGGTCGTCGCGCCGGAACTCTATATCGCGGTCGGAATTTCAGGCGCGATTCAGCATCTGGCGGGAATGAAGGACTCGAAGGTCATTTGCGCGATCAACAAGGATGAGGAAGCACCGATTTTCGCGGTCGCGGACTATGGCCTCGTCGCGGACCTGTTCAAGGCGGTGCCTGAGATGGCCGAGGAAGTGAAGAAGCTCAAGCACTCTTGATGTGCGAGTAGCGGCAGCGTCCGAAGCGTTAGAGAAGGTTCGACGATGGGTGAACTGCAACATAAATTCATCACGACCAACGGCATCAAGATGCACTACGTCGAGCAGGGCAGCGGGCCGCTGGTGGTGCTGTGCCACGGATGGCCCGAGTCGTGGTACTCGTACCGGCATCAGATTCCGGCGCTCGCGGCGGCTGGCTTTCGAGTGATCGCGCCCGATCAGCGCGGCTACGGGCAGACTGACAAGCCCGAGCCGATCGAGTCTTACAACATCCTGAATTTGACCGGTGACATCGTCGGTTTGGTCAACGGTATAGGCGCCGATTCCGCAGTGATTGTCGGACACGATTGGGGCGCGCCGGTGGCATGGAATTCGGCAATTCTCCGGCCAGACATTTTTCGCGCGATTGCGCTGCTCAGCGTGCCGTATTTTCCGCGCGGTTCGGTTCGCCCGACCGATGCGATGAAGGCGCTCGCCGGTGACCAGAATTTCTACCAGCTATATTTCCAGGAGCCGGGCAAAGTCGAAAAGGAACTCGATGCCGATCCGCGCCGCACGATGGCAATGATGCTGTATTCCGCCTCGGGCGATCCGCCGCCCAGCGAACGCTGGAATTTCCGGTTCCCGAAAACGATGAAATTCATTGAGACCGGCGTCGTTCCAAAGAAGCTGCCGTCGTGGCTGACGGAGGCTGACCTCGACTTCTTCGCAAATGAGTTCAAGCAGTCAGGCTTTCGCGGCGGGATCAATTGGTATCGAAACTTCGATCGCAATTGGGAGCTGACACCGTTCCTCGATGGCGCCAAGTTGCGTCAGCCCGCAGTATTCGCGGCCGGCGAACATGATGTGGTCGGCAAGATGTATCCTGGCGTGTACGAAATGGCCGGCGCGTTCACACCAAATCTCAAGAAGAAAGTGATCATTGCGGGCGCCGGGCATTGGGTTCAGCAAGAGCGCGCCAAGGAAGTGAACGAGATCCTCATCGAGTTCTTGAAAGGACTTTAAGAAAGATCTTCACCACCGGACACCAAGTCACCAAGCATCTCGCCCATCTTGGTGCGGCCCGGTGTAGGTGATAAGTTCAAATTTCTAACCTCAGGGAGAGAACAAAGGCGTGCGGAAATAACTGCTCCAGTTTCGTGGTTTTGGACAACCAGCGCGTGCGACGCGATCGCGCGCGCCTTGCTCGGGAGCAGTTACGATGTTCGTGCGACTATCGGGTCTCTCTTTTTCATACGCGGATTCTGTTTCAATTCTGTCGGACGTGACGCTCACGCTGGCGCCCGGGTGGACCGGGATCGTCGGCGCGAATGGCAACGGCAAGACCACACTGCTCTGCCTGATCGCGAGCAGTCTGGAACCGTCAGCCGGGCATGTGCATGTCGATCCGCCGACGGGCGAGATGCGCATCTGCGCGCAAACTGTCGAGACGCTGACACCCGAGATCGAGGCGTTCGCTCAGTCGACGGATGGATTGGCGCGGCGGCTGCACGGCGAATTGCGTCTCGACGCCGGACTGCTCGCGCGATGGCCTACGCTGTCGCCGGGCGAGCGGAAGCGATGGCAGGTCGGCGCGGCGCTCGCCGAGGAACCGGCGGTGCTGATGCTCGACGAACCGACCGATCATCTCGACGTCGAAGCTCGCGAGTTGCTGGTTGGCGGCCTCGAGCGCTTCCGCGGCATCGGAATTATCGTCTCGCACGACCGCGCGCTGCTCGATCGCATCACGTCGTACACGGTGCGCGTTCATGATGGGTCGGCGCGTATCTGGCGCGGTCCGTATCGTGACGCGAAGTGCGCGTGGGAAGCGGAAGAACGCGAGCATCATGCGGAATACGAGCGATTGAAGCATCAGCGCGAAACGCTCGCACGCCGGCTGGCGGACAAACGTCGCCTGCAAACGATCGCGGCGGCACAGGCGCGGACCCGCAACCGAATGAAAAATCCGCGCGACCATGACGCCACCAGCATGCTCGCCAAGGGAAAAGCGCTGTCTGGTTTCGCCAAACAATCCTACGAGGCGGGCCTGCTCAGGCGCGAAGTGGATCGCGTGTCGGACAAGATCGGGGAATATCGTTTCAGCAAGCAAAAGGGGCGATCGATTTTTGTCGATTACGTTCCCGCGCCGGTCGCAAAAATTTTCACGCTCGATGAAGCCGAGATCTGCGCCGGGAACGCGACGTTGCTCGAGGATGTTCACCTCGCGGTGCTGCGGGACAGCAGGATTCGGGTGACCGCTCCGAATGGTATGGGCAAGAGCACGTTGCTCGCTGCGATGCTGCGCCATGCGCATGTCGCGTCGTGGCGGATTCTTTACCTGCCCCAGGAACTCAGCACTGCCGCGGGAATCGCGATGCTCGACGCAGTTCGCGACTTGCGTGAGGAAGAACGCGGGCGCACGCTGTCGCTGGTCGCGGCACTGGGCGTCGACCCGGAACGATTGCTTGGATCGCAACTGCCGTCGCCTGGTGAGGCGCGCAAGCTCGCGATCGCGTACGGGCTGGGTCGTCAAGTCTGGGGATTAGTGCTCGACGAGCCGACCAATCATCTCGATATGCTGGCAATCGAAAGACTCGAAGAAGCGCTCATCGAGTATCCGGGCGCGATGGTGATGGTGACGCACGATGATGCGCTCGCGCGCCGCTGCACGACGATCGAATGGCGTCTCGAGCGCCGCCGGGTCGAGGTTCGATGAGGAGTGCCCCGGCGACATCTACGCGATTACTTTGTCGTCGCGCAGCCGCTTCAGGTCGGCCGCCGACACGCCGTGAGCAGTGAGCACTTCTTCAGTGTGCTCGCCGAGCAGCGGCGGCCGCGTGATTTTTCCCGGCGTCTCGGCCAGCTTGGCGGCGAGCCCCGTGGTCAGGTATTCGCCCAATTGCGGATGTGGCATTTTGAGCAGCATCTCGCGTGCCGCGATCTGCGGATGCTTGAACATTTCTTCGATGGTGAGAATCGGGCCTGACGGGATGCCCTCGCGATTCAGCAGATCGATCCAGTGCTCGGCGGGATGCGCCGCCAGTGAGTGATTGATTTCGGCCGTGAGCGCATCGCGATTCTTGACGCGCCGACCGGTCCCTTTGAACCGCTCATCGTCGCCGAGTTCCGGCCGCCCGATCACAACGACGAATTTTTTCCACATCGGTTCGTTGCCGCAGGCGATGTTGAAAGCGCGATCCGACGCCTTGAATACGCCATGCGGCGACGACAATGGATGGTTGTTGCCGGCCGGTGCGGGCGTCTTGCCGGTCTCGAAATAGATGCCGGCCGACCAGGTCAGGATGCTCACGATCGATTCAAGCAGCGAAGTCTCGACGCGTTGACCACGGCCGGTGCGATGGCGCGCTTCGAGTGCGAGCAAAATTCCCTGCGCCGAGAAAATTCCACCGAGCAGATCGCAGACTGCAATCCCGACCCGCGTCGGCCCGCTCTCGGCGGATCCCGTCACGCTCATCAGGCCGGACATACCCTGCGCGATTTGATCGAAACCGGGAAAATCGCGCAGTGGACCGGTCGAGCCGAAGCCCGAGATGCTGCAGGTGATGATGCGTGGGTTGCGCGGCGAAATCGAATCGTAGTCGAGTCCAATCGCGGTCATGACTCCGGGCCTGAAGTTATCGACGACCACATCGGCGCCATCGATCAAGCGCATCAGGAGCTCGCGCCCCGCAGGTTTCTTGAAATCGATGCGCACGCTCTTCTTCGACCGATTGGTGCTCAGGAAAAAGTAGGAATCCTTACTGCTCTCGCCCAACTCGCCGCGCGCATTTTCGAGCGGTTCGATCTTGAAAACTTCGGCGCCGTAATCGCCAAGGATCTGCGTGCAAAAGGGGCCCGCGAGGTAGCGGGTGAGGTCGACTACTTTGATGCCGGTCAGCGGCGGTTGCTCTGCCATAGTCCGATGGTTTCTCCTGATTTCGCGCCTCGAAGTGACTATTTCACGGATGGCAGTCCGGTCTGAAACTTGTTCCGCCAGGATCCGTCTAACTAGTGATAGTTACTGGAATAATGTGGTTACGGCGATCAATACTTGAGTTACCTGATGAAGTTACCTCCGCTGAAATTCTCCGTTTGGATGCTCGCAGTCGCGGCGATCATTCTGGTCGCGGGAATCTACCTGTTTGGCGGTAGCTCGTCGTCGACGAAAATTCTCACTGCGAAAGTCACGCAAGGGGCAATCACCCGTTCTGTCACCGCGACCGGGACGGTCAATCCGGTAATCACGGTGCAGGTCGGCAGTTACGTTTCGGGACCCATCGAAGCGATTTATGCCAACTTTAATTCGCCGGTCAAACAGGGACAGCTAATCGCGAAAATCGACCCGCGACAATTCCAGGTAAAAGTGGACGCGGCGAAGGCCGCGGTCGCCAACGCCAAGGCTCAGCTCGGCAAGGATTCCGCCGATCTGACTTACAAGAAGTTGACCTACGAGCGCGACGCGGCGCTGCTCAAGGACGGCGTGGTTTCGAAAGACGCCGTCGATTCGGCGAAAAGCACCTACGCCCAAGCGCAATCGCAGCTCGCACTCGATCACGCGAACATCCAGCAGCAGCAAGCGAATCTCGAGGACGCGGGGCTCAGCCTCAACTACACAAATATTGTCTCGCCGGTCGATGGCACCGTAGTGTCGCGCAACGTCGACGTCGGACAAACCGTCGCGGCGAGCTTCCAGACTCCGACCTTGTTTCTGATCGCGAAAGACCTGACCAAGATGCAGGTCGACTCGAACGTCAGCGAGTCCGACATCGGTTATGTGCGGGTGGGACTGCGCGCCAGTTTCAAAGTCGATGCGTTTCCCGATCGCGTGTTCGACGGGGTCGTGGGGCAAGTGCGCCAGGCGCCGATCACCGTGCAGAACGTGGTGACTTACGACGTGGTCGTCAATGTCGAGAATCCGGAATTGCTGCTCAAGCCGGGGATGACCGCCAACGTCACGCTGGTAACCGCGCGGCGCGACAATGCGGTGCGTATTCCGATGGAGGCGCTACGGTTCGCGCCGCCGGGCTCGTCGATCCGCGAAGCAAATTCAGTTGACGGCTCCTCGGGACGCAATCGTGCGCGCGTGTGGATACCGGACGGGCGCTCGATCAAGCCGGTGTCGATCACGATCGGGCTGAACGACGGTAACTTCGTCGAGATGCTCGATGGGCCGCTGCATGACGGCGACTCGGTGGTGATCGACGAGATCAAGACCGGCAGTAAGACGACTGGTAATACCTCGCCGTTCGCGTCGGGACCGCGGATGCGCTGAGCGCCATTCGCGATGCGCCCGGTAATCGAAATTGTCGACCTGACCAAGACCTACGTGCTGGGCGAGGTCGAGGTGCACGCGCTGCGCGGCGTCAGCCTGACGATCGAGCGCGGCGAATTCGTGGCGGTCATGGGCTCGTCGGGCTCGGGCAAATCGACGCTGATGAACATGCTCGGATGCCTCGATAAGCCGACCAGCGGCCAGTACATACTGGAGGGCGAGGACGTCGCGCGCCTCGACGAATCCGAACTCGCGACGATCCGCAGCAAGCGAATCGGTTTCGTCTTTCAGAATTTCAATCTGCTGTCGCGAACGTCGGCGCTCGAGAATGTCGAGTTGCCGCTTTTCTATTCGGCGTGGACCGCCGACGGGGAGCATCGCGCAGCCGACCTGTTGAAACTGGTCGGTCTGAGCGGCCGCGAACTGAATCATCCGAATCAACTGTCTGGCGGGCAGCAACAACGCGTCGCGATCGCGCGAGCGTTGGTGAATCGGCCGTCGATCTTGCTGGCGGATGAACCGACCGGCAACCTCGATTCGACCAACTCCGCCGAACTGATGGAGGTCATCGCTCGCCTCAATCGGGAACAGGGCATCACGGTAATCGTCGTGACCCACGATCCCGACATCGCGGCTTATGCAGATCGGGTGGTCACGTTTCTCGATGGCACGATCCTGTCGGATGCACGTAAACCGGCTGACCCGGCGCATCAAGCGCGGGTCACGGACCCCGCGCGGGCGACCGAGGAATCAATGCCCGCCATGGCCTCGATGCGCGACGAGGCGTGGACGTTCGCGACGATGTCGGTTTCGGCCGCGGCGCGTGCACTCAGACGCAACAAGATGCGCGCGGCATTGACGATGCTCGGCATCTTCATCGGGGTGGCCGCGGTGATCGCGATGGTCGCGGTCGGCAATGGCGCGCGCTCCTCGGTGGAGGCGCAAATACAGAGCCTCGGCACCAATCTGATCATCGTATTGCCGGGTGCGACGACGGCAAACGGCGTTCGGGCCGGCTACGGCAGCAATTCGACGCTGACGGTTGGCGATGCGGAGACGATTAAGAAGCAGGCCACGGCGGTCAGCCTGATCAGCTACATCGATCGGCAGGTGGCGCAGGTGGTATCGGGCAATCGCAACTGGAGCACCAGTATCAACGGCGCTACCTCGAGCTATCTGGACGTCCGCGATTGGCCGGTCGAGATTGGCCGGAATTTTTCAGACTCCGAGGAGAAGAACGCCGCGGCGGTTTGCCTGCTGGGCAAGACCGTCGCGATCAATCTGTTCGGCGAAGGCCAGAATCCCCTCGGCGCGACGGTGCGTGTGCGCAACTATCCGCTGCGAGTTATCGGTGTGCTCTCGGTCAAGGGACAATCGAACTTCGGGCAGGATCAGGACGACGTGATCATCATGCCGTTCAACACGGCCGAGCGAAAAGTTCTAGGGGTCGCGGCGGCGGCTGCGGCGCCCGCGAATACGTCGTCAGTGTTCGCGACGCTGCCGTCTACGAATCCATTCGGCGGCGCGCCCAAGATTACGGGCGTCGTCAACATGATCTACGCCAAGGCCGCGAGCGCCGACTTGGTGGACGCGGCGATGACGCAAATCACCCACACATTGCACGAACGCCATCACATCCAGCCCAAGCAGGACGATGACTTCACCATCCGGAACCTCAGCGACATCGCGCAGGCGTCCGAAAGCGCGACCAAAATAATGACGATGCTGCTGGCGGCGGTCGCTTCGATTTCGCTGCTGGTCGGCGGCATCGGCATCATGAACATCATGCTGGTATCGGTGACGGAGCGGACGCGCGAAATTGGAATCCGGATGGCGGTGGGCGCGCGCCGCATCCATATCATGCTGCAGTTCCTGATCGAGGCGATGATGCTGAGTCTGCTCGGAGGCCTCGCGGGAATCGTGCTCGGCGTCGTGGTCTCGAACCTGATTTCGGCGCTCGCAGGTTGGCCGACACTGCTATCGACGACGGCGGTCGCGGGTGGATTTATTTTTTCGGCGGCGGTCGGAATTTTCTTCGGCTACTACCCGGCGCGCAAGGCGTCGCTACTGCATCCGATCGAAGCGCTCCGCTACGAGTGATCGATCAGTCCGCGCGGCAATCTCATCGGACGAACGAAAATCCGGCTGCAATATCTTGGCTGCAATATCTTGGCTGCATCGGAATCTAGCCAAAGCCGTTCAGCAACGACACACTGGAAGCATGAACAGGGATTTCTTCTACTCCCACAAGGGTGGGCTGACGCTGTCGTTTGCGGCTGCGATCTATCTCGCGAGCTGGTCGATTCTATTGTTAACGCATTGGCAGGGACCGGCGCGGATTGCGGTATCGGTGGCCGAGGCGGCACTGGTGGGCGGGCTCTGCGATTATATCGCGCTCAAGATGATCTTCGAGGAGCACGTATTCTTGCCGGGTTCCGGCGTACTACCGCGCAATCGAGAGAAGCTGATCGAGGGCATTGCACATACCATCGAGAGCGAGTGGCTCACGCCGCAGATGATCGGGCGCAAGCTGAATGAGATGGACCTGGTCGGCCAGCTCGGCAGCTTTCTCGAAGATGTCAAAATAAGCGATCTGCTCGGAAACGCTGGGCTGGAGAGCCTCCTGAGCCGCGCAATCGAGCACCTCGAATCGCCGGAAAAACTCGAACGCCTCGAAGCGGTGCTAAAGAAGGCGCTGCCGAAGACCTTCACGCGCATCTATTCGGTCATGAATCGGTTCGGTGCGGAGACGCTCAGCGCGCGGATCGCGGCCAACCTGCGCAAACGACTGCCGCAGCTTCGCAACGATCCCGAACTGGTCGCGACGGTCGAGGATGCGTTCCATGAATTCGGGCATCAGCTTCACGACCCGGAGAGTTATGCGCATCAACTGGCGGGCAGAGTAATCGATACGCTGGTGAAACGCGCCGTCGACGCCAGCCGCGGTCAGATTTCACATATGGTGCGGGAAAATCTCGGGCGGTTTTCCAACGAGCAGATCAGGGTGCAGATCGAATCGAAGACGCGCACGCATCTCGATTGGATTCGGGTCAACGGCGTCATTTTCGGCGCGTTCTTCGGCTTGATATTCGCACTATCGCGGATCGTGCTGAATCACGGCCCGGAACTGATCGCGCATCTGCACACGATGTAAGAGAGCTATCGTGCGGCATGGTGCGCGATCGGCTCGGCATGACCGGCAGATAAAGCATGAAAACACGAAGACACCAAGCGCGTCCCCCGCCGACTCGGTGTCCTAGTGAATCGCGATCGCTATCTGCTCAGGCTTTTTTCTTGGGCGCGGACGGCGCAACCGGCTCCGCGCCGTCTTCCTCGATCGGCGGGGCGGGCGGCGGCGCGGCCGGCTTGGCAGCGAGTTTTTCGCGAACCTTCAGTTCTATCTCATCCGCCAGCTTGGGATTCGCCTTCAGCAAATCGCGCGCATTCTCGCGGCCCTGCCCGATTCTCTCACCGCCGTACGAGTACCAGGCGCCGAGTTTCTCGATGATGTTATGCTCGCTGGCCAGGTCGACCAGTTCGCCTTCCTTCGAGATGCCGGTGCCGTAGAGGATGTCGAACTCGGCCTCGCGGAACGGCGGCGCGACTTTGTTCTTTACGACCTTAACCTTGGTGCGCGAGCCGATCACTTCCTGGGCGTTCTTGATCGTGCCGATACGGCGGATGTCGATGCGGACCGACGCGTAGAATTTGAGCGCGTTGCCGCCGCTGGTGGTTTCAGGATTCCCGAACATTACGCCAATCTTCATGCGGATCTGATTGATGAAGATCACGATGGTGCGCGAGCGCGAAATGACCGAGGTCAGCTTGCGCAGCGCCTGCGACATCAGGCGCGCCTGCAAGCCCATCTGCGGCTCGCCCATCTCACCTTCGATTTCGGCGCGCGGCACCAGCGCGGCGACCGAATCGATCACGAGCACATCGATCGCGCCCGATTGCACCAGCGTCTCGGTTATTTCGAGCGCCTGCTCGCCGTTGTCCGGCTGCGAAATCAACAGGTCCTCGACCTTCACGCCGAGCTTGCGCGCGTAGGCTGCGTCGAGTGCGTGCTCGGCGTCGATGAAGGCGCAGGTCCCGCCGAGCTTTTGCGCCTCCGCGATTACCTCGAGCGCGAGCGTGGTCTTGCCCGACGATTCCGGGCCGTAGATTTCCACGACGCGGCCCCGGGGCAGTCCCCCAACTCCAAGGGCAAGATCGAGCCCCAGCGAGCCGGTGGGCACGACCGCGATGTCGGCCTGAATGGCCTGCTCACCGAGCTTCATGATCGAGCCCTTGCCGAACTGTTTCTCGATTGTGCTTAACGCCAGGTCGAGAGCCTTGCTTTTGATCTCTTGAGCCATCGAAACCAGCCTTGGAGGATTGGGAATTCTGTCGAGAATTTTGCCATAAATGAGAGTCGATAGCGCTAGGGGATCGATTCTCGTGTCCACAGGGAATCGAACCGCGCGGTCACGGCGGTAACAAAAAGCGGTTGCTCGCGAGGTGCTAGTCGGTGGACGCGTGTTTGCCGAACAGGTAAGTGGCGAGCGATTCGTAGCGCGAACCCTCCCGGCCAGGATGGCTGCGGTAGAGCGTGAGCGACTCGATCCTCGAGGTGCCGAATTCGCGATCCTTGAGCTCGAGCAGCGCGCGGCGCGTCTCGGAAAATCCGCGCAGGGTTCGCACCCGGCCGATCGTCAGATGGCCGGTCCAACGCCTGCTCTCGCGTTCGAAGCCGGACTCGGACGCAGTCGCCTCGATGCGCGATGCGAGCGCGCCGAGTTCGGCGCTGTGCAATCCAACCCAAATCGCGCGCGGCCGCTGCAGATTTGGAAAGGCACCGAGTCCTTCAGCAGTGATTTCAAACGGGTCGATCTTGATCGCGAGTTCCTCGAGCGCACCGGTGAGATGCTCCAGGCGATGGGCATCCACCGCCGGTCCGAGGAATTTCAGAGTGACGTGCAGGTTGGTGCGTGGGACCCATCGGATACCGTCGCGCGGGCGGCTGAGTGTCGCGATCAGGTCCGCGACGCGGTCCTCCACTCGATCATTCAATCGAATCGCCACGAACGCGCGCACCGCCGGATGGCCGTGCGACGGGAAGTTGTCGCGAGCGTGCTCGCGCCGGTGGCCCTCTGCCCAATGAACCATCGCTCAGCCCGAAAGCGCGTGCTCGACCAGCGGCAGCCGGTCGTTGCCGAAGAACATCAAGCCGTCCACGAACATCGTCGGCGAGCCGAAGCCGCCGCGCTGAATCAACTCTTCGGTGTTGACGCGGAGCCTGGCTTTGTATTCGTCCGACGCGATTTTCGCGAAGAATTCTTTTTCATCGAGGCCGACTTCGCGAACGATATCGCGCAACACGTCGTCCTGGCTGATATCGCGATTGTCGCCCCAGTAGTTCTCGAATACGCGCCGCGAGTATTTCGAAATCATGTTGTGCTCGTGCGCGACGAACGCACCGCGCATCGCTTTGACCGAGTTCACGGGAAACACCGTGGGATTGCCGATCTTGAGGCGGTAGAAGTTCGCCCAATCGCGAAGATCCTTGGTGTAGTATTTGGCCTTCACCGGAACCGGCTTGGTGCGGCTTTCGTACACCGAGGGATTGACGGTGTTAAATAGCCCACCGACCAGAATCGGCTTCCAAATCAGATCGGCGCGATGACGATTCGCCACGTCTTCGATCCTGGTGAACGCGAGGTAGGTCCAGGGACTGGAGCAGTCGTAGAAAAACTCGAGCTTCTTCGCCATCGCGGTTCCCCCGATCGAAATTCGATGAGTACAGAATTACCGCGCAGCGGGTAACTTGACCAGCGTTTCACTACTCCGCAGCCGGCGAAGCGGCAGCCGTTTGACCGTCGATCTGGATCAAATCCGCGCGCACGGTGCCGATGAACGCCTGCGATTCGATCCGCAGCGGCAGATGCCGTCGGTCCGCGGAGATCCAGAGCACGGTGCCGTGCGCCTGGCTGCGCAGATTGCCGTCACTCAGGTACAGCACGTCGGGGATGACGCGCCACGCATCGAAATCCCCAAGCGCCAGGTGGATTCGCTCGCGCTTCTCGACCTCGAAGGAAAAAACGTAACGCTGACTTCCGCTGAAAACATCGAACGCGTAGGTCTTGCCGGGTGCGAATTCCTGGGTGAGCGCCATCATCGCTCCGGACAGCGGGCCGAACGGATTCGAGGCGATAAACTGCTTGGTCTGCTTGCCCTTGTGATTTTCCTTGAGCATCGTGACCATGCGGCTCGGCCGGTCGAAGGTGACGGTATAATAGTTGAGCCGGGCGTTTTCGTGCTGGACCAGATAAAGCTGCGCGCTCTGCAGCGTGTCATCGGCGACGTTCTCCCGCATGTAATCGCGCATTTTGTAGAACACGTCGGCGAACGCATTGGTCTCAATCCAAATCTCCGGGATCCAGCGCGAGGGATCTTTCTTTTTCTTGTGGAACAGGATCTTCGCCTGGGCGGCCGGCACGCCGATCCACGACGCCTGGTAGATCAGTTGTTCGCCTTCGTGAAATGGCACCGGCCCGAGCTTGTAGTTGGGAACCTTGGCCTTGATGTCGTCGGGCAGCGCCATCGGGGTCGGTGACGGCTTGGGACTGCGACGGGCCCTGCGTTGCGGTTGCGACATGGGCTCGGCCGGGGGATCGGCCAACAGCCTGATTGGCATGACGAACGCCGGCATCAGGTAGAGTGCCGCGAGCACCGATATTTTCAGAACCTGAGCGGTCGTCGAGAGCCGAAAGATATGTCTCCGCGTCATTTGCAATTCACGGCACCCGTCGATACGCTTCCTTGCAATGAATTTTCATAGTCGCCAATAATTTTGGCCGATTGGTGGGGGCAGGTATATGTTGAAGCCAAGAAATTTGTTCGCCGCCTTCGTGCTTGCCGGGGCGATTTCCGCGCCACAATTCGCGCTCGCGCAATACGGAGGCCAGGGTCTCGGTAGCGCGCTGAGCAACAACCCGATGGTGCATCAGGGCAATATGCGCGCGGGGATCGACGACATGACCAGTCGCGCGGCGAAAGAGACTCCGTTCAAAATAATTAAGGACGTGAAGCTCGGCCTCAAGGACGCCGATCCCAATGTGCGCGTCGCCGAGTTGAACAAGCTGCGTTATCTGCAGGACGCTGAAGTCAACGAAATCCTGTTGCAGTCGATGTCGGATCGGGACATTCGCGTGAAGGTGAAGGCGATCGATATCCTCGGCGCGCGCGAAGCTAATGTCGCGGTGCCGGCGATGAACTCGATGCTGTTCCTGCGCTCGACGGAAGCTATCGTGAAACTGCATCTGATCGCCGCGCTCGGCAGAATCGGCGATGCGCAAGCGGCGTTGCCGGTAATACAGTATCTCAGCGTCGAGCAGGACGAGCGTGGCCGCGGCACCGCAGTGTTCGCGCTGGGAGAAATCGGAAGCGATCAGGCGACGCCGATTCTGACCAAGGTGGTAGCGGAGGACCAGAGCCGGATGGTGCGGAGACTCGCGCAGGAAGCGCTGCAAAAGATCGGCGGCGAACTGCCGACCGAGCACAAGAAGGAGATGGCCGCACAAGTAAATAAGGATCTGCAGCCAACCGATCAGAAGCTTGCCAAGCTGCGCGAGATGGACCTGAAAATGCAGGAGCAAGAGCGCTAGAATCGCAATTCTGCGCATCCAAGAGCCGTGCGGAGTTTCCGCGCGGCCCTTTTCATTTTCGCGGCGTCGCTTACGCCCGCGCGATCACATCGCGAGGCCGCCGTCCACTTGAATCACCGCTCCAGTGATATAAGAGGCGGCGTCGCTCAGTAGAAATGCCGCCATCGGGGCGACGTCCTCGACTTTGCCAAAGCGTCCGAGCGGTATCAGCCCAAGCGCTTGATTGCGATTTTCTTCAGGCAGCGCGGCGGTCATATCGGTCTCGATAAAACCGAGTGCGAGCGCATTGACGCGGACATTAAGGCGTCCGACTTCTTTGGCGATCGATTTCGTGAGCCCTATCAGTCCCGCCTTCGATGCAGAGTAGTTCGCCTGACCCGGCAGTCCGATCAGCCCGCTGACCGACGTGATATTCAGAATCGCGCCGCGCTTCGCCTTCATCATCATGAAGACCGCCGCGCGCGCAAAATTGAACGGCCCGGTAAGATTGACGCGGAGAACTTCGTTCCAGTCGTCCTCGGACATCATCACGAACACCTTGTCGCGCGTGAGTCCCGCGTTGTTGACCAGCCCGTCGATTTGGCCGAACTCCTTCTTGGTCGCATTGACCATCTCGCGCACGCTCTTCAGATCGCCGACATCGACTCGATACGCGAGCGCCTTGACGCCAAGCTTTTCGATCTCGGTCTTTAGCTCTTCCGCCTGCTGATCGCTCTTCAGGTAATTGAACGATACGTTGGCGCCGCGGCGCGCAACTTCCATCGCAAGCGCGCGGCCGATTCCGCGCGTTGCGCCGGTGATAATGATGCCCTTGCCTTCGAGGTCCTTCACGATGCACTCCATTGCGGGCCGGCGCCCTACTCTTTCTCGACCGAATCCGCCTGCGCCATCTGGCGCTCCAACAGCGGCCGATACTGATCGATGTAAGATAGGTAATTGTATCCGAAGCCGCGCTCAAGCTCGGCGTCATACTTGGGCGGCGCGACGCCGAGGTCCTTCGCCAGCCACGTCACCAGCAGCCACTCTTCGGAACGAGGCGCTTTGCGGAGCGCATCGCGCCGCACCATCACTTGCGTCGTAGTCAGTCCGGTCAACCGGGCAAGCAGCGGAATCAGTTCGCTTTCATTCCTGGTCATCTCGTCGCGAGCGAACAGGTTCACCGAGTAAATCAGCATCGTGCGGATGCACGCCTCCACGGTCTCGGGCGTCGCGCGATCGCGATACACAGCAAGCGGTCCATTTGGTGAAAGCGCGTAAGCGAGAAAGTCGGCGTTGGCATTCAGCAACGACGAGACAAAATGAATTGCGCGGGGCGACCCCGATTCAGCCAATCGGGTGCGAATATGTTCGAGTCCCGGCTTTGCAAGCCGCCGCATGAAGCGCCGGCGTGCCGGCGAAAGCCAATAGAGCAATCCTGCGAGCATCGCGGCATCGATTTAACACGGCCTCGTTCGAAAACAGAATCAGCAGACAAAAAGAAGGGCCGCCCGAGGTGAGCGGCCCGATTCACAACAGTGGAATTGTCGGCTAGGAGCTGAACGACGACCCGCATCCGCAGGTGCGGCTCGCGCGAGGATTGTCGAAGCGGAAGCCCGCGCCGTGCAGACCCTCGACGTAATCGAGCGTCGTGCCGGCAATATACGGCAGCGAAATCTCGTCGACGTAAATCCGCACGCCATCGAAATTTGCTACGCGGTCGCCTTCCTTCTCGGTGTCGAAATTGAGCGAATACTGAAAGCCTGAACATCCGCCGCCGACCACGCCGATGCGCAGCCCGTGCGACGCATCGAGCTTCTCGGTCTCGCGCATCTTGCGGACCATATCGATCGCCTTGGGCGTCAGCAGCACATCGGGCAGCGAGCTGACGTCGATCTTATCAACTGGCGGTGCAGTTTCGGTGTGTTCGTGCTGTAATTCCTGAGCCATGTGCTATCTCCATGCGCCCGTGAGGGGCGCTTACCTGCTTATTCTAACCATCGTCAAGCAACTAAGCTTAACGCAATTGTGGAGTCAATGCATCCGCTATTGCTGGTCGGATAACGCCAATAAAATGCTAGTGTTTTCGCGAGCTTCCGTTGATCATCTCAAATCAAACTATAGTTGAGGCCGCTCACCGCCGGGGTTTCATACTGGTGGGATTTGCGCAGCTTAGGCGGCTCGACGAACGCCAGGATTTCTACCATCGATGGCTCCAGAACGGCAGCCACGGAACGATGGATTATCTCGCAGAAGAGGCGGAGCGCAGATTCGATCCGCGGACGCTCGATGCACGATTCAGGTCTGTCGTCAGCCTGGGTTATCCGTACGCGCCGCCGGCGTCGGCGAATGCAAATTCAATCGATTGGCGCGCGGAGATGCGCGGCCGGATCGCAGCGTATGCGCTCGGCCGCGATTATCACGACTACGTGCTGAAGGCGGCGCGCGCGGTCGCGGAAACGATCGCGGAAATCCGGCCCGGTGCGATCACGCGCGCTTACGTCGATACCGGTCCGGTGTTCGAGCGCGAGTGGGCGGCTGAGGCGCGCCTTGGGTGGTTCGGCAAGAACACGATGCTGCTGAATCGCGATCATGGCTCGTATTTTTTTCTCGCCGAGATTTTCACCGACGCGGAATTCGAGGCGGCGGTCGAGCCCTATCGCGATCATTGCGGCACCTGCCGCCGATGCCTCGATCTGTGTCCCACCGGCGCCCTCGCCGACGGCTACGTGATGCGCTCGGACCTGTGCATCTCGTATCAGACGATCGAAAATCGCGGCGCGATCCCGCACGAGCTGCGTCCGAAACTCGGCAACTGGATCTTCGGCTGCGACATTTGCAACGACGTCTGCCCGTGGAACGGAGACGCGGGTTCCGACGGCGATGCGAATGACCTCCTGCCGTTCCTACCGGAGTTGCTGACTCTGGACGACGCGGCATTCAGCCGGCGATTTACGAAGAGCGCCGTCAAACGCGCGAAGCGGCGCGGATTGCTGCGCAACGTCGCGGTGGCGCTCGGCAACACGCGAAATCCCGACGCGGTGCCGATGCTTGCGCGATCGCTCGAATCGGAGAAGGAGCCGCTGGTGCGCGCGCACGCGGCGTGGGCGCTCGGGCAAATCGGTGGGGTGGGCGCTCGACGCGCCCTCGAAGCGGCTCACGCGCGAGAATCGGACGACCAAGTTCGCGAGGAAATCCGCGCGGCGCAGGAAATAAACTGACGTAACGTGCTTGTCAAAGCAGGCGCGCATTGGAACACTGGAGCGATTGGTGTCCATCCTATGAACGACGCGCGGCGCGAATTCGCGATGCTCGCGGCCCGAGAGCCAGTGCCACTGGCGCGTGGCGCGCTGCTGATCGCCAAGGAAGAATATCCCGACCTGGATATTGAGTCGTATCACGACAAGCTCACGGCGCTCGCACGCGAGGCCGAGCCGATCGTTCACGCGGGCGCGGACACGGTCGAACGAATCCAGTTGCTGTCGCACTTCCTGTTTGAGCAGAAGGGTTTTGAAGGCAACGCCGAGAATTTTGGCGACCCGCGAAACTCGTTCCTGAACGAAGTGATCAATCGGCGGCTGGGAATTCCGATTACGCTCTCAATCATTTATCTGGAAGTCGGGCGGCGGCTCGGAATCAATTTGTATGGCGTGTCGTTCCCGACTCATTTTTTGGTCAAGGCGGTGGACGAGCGCGGCGAACTCGTAATCGATCCGTTTGCCGGCGGCAAGATCCTCGCGCTGGACGAAATTCGCGCGCGGCTGACGCAAATCTACGGACAGCCGGTGGATGTGCATCCGACCATGCTGAAAGCGGTGGGCGCGCGGCATATCCTGGCGCGCGTGTTGCGCAATCTTAAGAATATCTACGTCAACGCGTCGGACTGGAACCGCGCGCTGGCCGCATTGGATCGAATTCTGTTGCTCGATCCGCGCGCGCTCGAAGAGTTGGTGGAACGCGGTGGGCTTTTCGAGCGGCTAGAATGCTTCAAGGCGGCGCTCGACGACTTTCAGAGTTTTCTTTCGCAAGCACCGGAGCATCCCGCGGCCGAAACGGCACGGGAAGCGGTGATGCGTCTGGTGCGCCAGGTCGCACTGATCAACTGACCGCATCGACATTTCCGCATGGCCGCATCAGCGAAAGGCGACTTCTTCGATTCGAGCCGCGCCGCGGTTCAGGACCATGAGCTTCAGCGCAAGCTTGAGAGCGCCAGCACGCGTCATCTCGATCATTTTGCAATCGTCAAAGAAGAATTTCCGTCGTATGAAGACGAGAAAACCGCGGCGCATCGAATCAAGACCGATGCGATCGCGCACCTCGACGAGTTGCTGATTCAGCTCACCGACAAACTGCAAGACAGTGGCTGCAAGGTGTTCTTTGCCGAGGATGCCGCCGAGGCGCGCAAATATATCGTCGATCTGGTGAAGTCGAAGGGCGCGCAGCACGTCGTCAAAGGGAAGTCGATGACGACCGAAGAGATCGAGTTGAACCCGGCGCTCGCGGCGGCGGGAATCGATCCGGTCGAGACGGACCTCGGCGAGTATATCGTGCAGCTTCGCGGCGAGGGGCCGTCGCATATCATCACGCCGGCGATTCATCTGTCGAAAGAAGATATCGGGCAGCTATTCACCGACAAGTTCGGCACCGAATACACGGCGGAGCCGGAAAAACTCACGGCCGAAGCGCGCGAACGGCTGCGGGCGATTTTTCTCGCGGCCGATTTCGGAATTACCGGCGTTAATTTTGCGATCGCCGAGACCGGCACGCTGGTCGTGGTCGAAAACGAAGGCAACGGACGGCTTTCGAGTTCGATGCCGGAGACGTTCGTCGCGGTGATGGGAATCGAGAAGGTGATCCCGCGGCTCGAGGACCTGAGTCACTTTCTGGAAATTCTCGCGCGCACGGCGACGGGCCAGAAGCTCACGACCTACACCAGTTTCATCACGGGGCCGCGGCGGGAAGGCGAACTCGACGGGCCAGCCGAGATGCACGTGGTGATACTCGACAATGGCCGCAGCGCGATGCTCGCCGATCCGGTATTGCGTGAAGCGCTCAACTGCATTCGATGCGGCGCGTGCCTTAACGTGTGCCCGATCTATCGGCGAATCGGCGGCCACGCGTACAAGTCGGTATACCCAGGGCCGATCGGATCAATAGTCAGTCCGAATCTATTTGGCAGCGCCGCCGGCTACTTACCATTCGCCTCGACGCTGTGCGGCGCCTGCAAGGATATCTGCCCGGTGAAGATCGACATCCCGCGCATCCTGCTCCATCTGCGCTGGAAGGAAACCGAGGGCGAGCATCCGCTCAAATGGCCGGCGGCGCTCGAGCGAGCGAGGTCGGGGGCGCGACGATTTGCCGGCATCGCGCGACATCCGAGGACGGCGCGGCTACTCGGGAAGATCGCGGCGCAGATGCTGAAACCATTCGCGCACAACGGTTATCTGCGCTGGATGCCGCCGCCATTCGGCAACTGGACCAAGTATCGGAACTTCCCGCGACCGCATCCGCAGAAGCGGCGGCCCGCGCCCGCCGAAAATCAGGCGCCCTGACGGTGGCTGAGGCTCACAAAATACTCGCGACTATCAAGACCGCGCTCGAAGCGGGCGGACAGCCGGACGGCCACAATCATGCAGCGGCGCCGGCGCCTGCGCGGAAGGTGGCGGTGACCGCGGGGGCGGAGCGCGCCGAATTGGCGACTTCGCTCGCGCGCGAGCTGGAAGCAGTCGGTGGAAAGTTCGTCGGAATACTCAGTCCGGACGAAGTGAGTAATCGAATTGTGCTGCTGGCGCGCGAAATTGGCGCCACGACAGTTGCGATTGGAGAAGGCGTTTCGATCGACATGGAGGAGATTGGAGCAGCGCTCGAGCGCGCCGACTTCAAGATCGTGAAAACCGTGCCGGTGGCGGATGTCGAACGAGCGGCGATGCGCGACCGAGTTGCGAATGCGGAATTGGGGATCGCGGAAGCGGAGTACGGGATCGCATCGACCGGCACGCTCGCGGTGATTTCGACCGGCACGCGGCCGAGTTCACTCACGCTGCTACCGACGGCGAGCCTGATAATCGTGCAGATCGATCGCGTGATGGCCGATCTTGCCGCCGTGCTCGCATCGCTTGGCCCGACCCGCCTGGCGGAGCATCGCATGACGCTGATCACAGGGCCGAGCCGCACCGCCGATATCGAGAAGCGAATCGTGCTTGGCGTCCATGGCCCGAAGGCGCTGCATCTGATCGTGGTATGGCCGCGCGATGAATGAAGTCCAGCTCTTCTCGACCTGCCTCGCCGAAGAGTTTTTCCCGGAGGTCAACGACGCGGTCGCGACCGTGCTCGAGCGGCTCCGAGTCAAAGTCATTCCGGTGCGTCGCGCGTTCTGTTGCGGCCAGGTCGCATTCAACGAAGGACTCCGCGAAGAAGCGGTGGCCCTCGCGCGCCGTTTTCTCAAATCAGTCGAGCCGAGCAAGCCGATCGTGGTGCCCTCCGGATCGTGCACCAGCATGCTCAAAATTTTCTACAGTGACTTGCTGGTAAACGAGCCGGCGCTGGCGGAAAAAGCGGCGGCGATTCGTCCTTGGATATTCGAGTTCTCGCAATTCCTCGTCAACGTACTGAAAGTGAAGTACGTAGGCGCGCGCTACGAGCGGGCGGTCGCGTACCATCCGTCATGTCATCTGATGCGCGAGCTGGGCGTGCGCAACGAGCCGATGACGCTGCTGAGCGCAGTCTCCGGAATCAAGCTATGCGAGTTGCGCGATCGCGAGGAGTGCTGCGGCTTCGGCGGGATGTTCTCGGTCAAGTTCGCGCATATCTCGGCGGCGATGCTGGAAGACAAGATGGCGCGAATCAAGGAGAGCGGCGCGGAAGTGGTGGTGGCGAACGATTGCGGCTGCCTGATGCAGATCGGCGGCGGGCTCAGCCGCGCCGGCGCGGAGATCGAGACGCGGCATCTGGCGGAGGTGTTGGCCGCACGCTAGGAACGCAGCGGCATCGTGGCCAGCGAGTTCGCGATTTTGGTGACGCGTTCGTCTATTTTGGTAAGCTGATCGGAGATTTCAGAGAGCTTGCGTTCGAGTTCCGAGATTCGCGCATCGAGGTCCTTGGTCAGAATCCGTTTTTCTCCACCTACCGCCATTTCCAATCCTCCGTTCCGTGCTGCGAACACGCCGCGCTTGGTTGTGAAGCCGCGCGGGTCGGGTTTTCAGCGGATAGATTAGTATGGCGGATAAGAAACTGCATCAGGCCGGGGAAGAGAAGAGTCCGAAACGCCTCACGGGTTTCGGGCTTCCTGGGGGTGACGCGGAGCCGACTTCGGNNCGCAGGGCCGAATCGCATTAAGGCAAGGATGCGCGTTACGCACTGTGAGGAAGGGGGGATGACTTGAGCGTGGTGATTCGTCGGACATCTGAGGTGAGGTCCGGCGCATGGATCGAGATCCTTCGACTCCGGCAGCCTCCGCTCAGGATGACGGAATAGGAGACTCGGGAGGACGGAAAGGGCGGCGAGGGCGTCGGAGGTGACTGGATTCAGCGGGCATCGGCAGAGTTTTCGATCGGGAGATCGGAGAAGCAAGAGGATAGGAATTCGGAATTCGGACCCTCTCCTGACGTCTCACTTTCCTTGAGCGATTCGGCCCTTCGGCCCGAAGTCGGCTTCGCGGCGCGTGGTTCGCTGAGCGACCGGACTGGGAGAGGGGAAGACGGCGGTGCGAAATATCAGGAAAGAGAGCAGATCCGGGATGCTCAAGAGGGTGGGGAAATCAGCTGGCCCATCTGGCGCGTGTCGTACGAGCAGAACTGGCTGACCTCGCGCGCGAGGCGGGAGGAATTGAGCGCATCGAGCATCGCCTTGACCGGCGCAGTGTCCGCGTCGGCCTCGGAAATAACCAGATCGTAGCGCTCCTCGCGGAGTGGGATGAAGTGCAATCCGTACGCTTCGGCGGCGACGCGGAGCGTTACACCGAGATCCGCATGGCGCGCGGCGATGGTCGCGGCGACCTCGAGGTGGCCGCTCACTTCAGTATCGTAACCGGTGACCGTGCCGGTGCCGGTGCCGAGCTTGCGGAGCGCTTCGTCCAGCGCGGATCGCGCGCCGGAGCCGCGCTCGCGATTAACGAGGCGTACTGCAGGGCGAGCGAGATCGGCGAACTGGTGAAGCTTCAATGGGTTGCCGGGAGCGGTCGCGAGCCCGAGTTCCCATCGCGCGAAATTCACCAGCAGGGCGCGCCGGTTACCGAACGCGCGGCGCGTGGCGGCGAGATTGTAATTCTCGGTCGCCGGATCTTTCAGATGCGCACCCGCGACATGCACGGAACGATCGATCAACAGCGCGAGGGCGCGGCTGCTCGAACATGGGTGTGCTGCAAGGCGCACGGGCGAGCGGTTACGGGCGAGGAAATCGGCGAGCAGGGTAACCGACGGATCGCATCCTGCGATGAGGAGCGTCGAGTCGATTTCATCCTGTGAGCGATAGGTCGTAATCGCAGCGCGATGCGGCCGCGCAGTCTCGAGTATCCCGGCGGCAGGACAGAGATTGAGGTGCGGATCCGATTGCGGCAAGGCGACTAGTTTGCCGGCGACGCGACCGAGCACGACTTGCGGACGCGCCGGCAATTTCGGGCTCGCTTTGCCGGGCTCGAAGCGGGCGTCGAGATGCAGGCAATCGTCGTCGCGATTCGCGCCGAACAAGCTTTCGACCGTTTGGCCGAGCTCGCGCGCGAGTCCAAGCGCCACCGCGACGCTTGGCTGATACAGGCCGGACTCGATTGCGCTGAGCGCCTGGCGCGAGATGCCGGCGCGGCGCGCGAGTTCCACTTGTGATAGATCGCGCGCGATTCGCGCCGCGCGCACGGGTTTTCCTGTTGCCATGATTCTTGTCGCTCTGTTCGTACAGTGGCACGAATCGCGCGGGTTGAAAATCCGGATTTTCAGCGCGATGGGATTGTCCGATTTCGCGTGGTCACTATTTTTTTACAATTGAGTTTCGCGTCAAGGGCTGGGTAAATGGAGACGGCAGCATCGTTGAGCGTTCGATTTAATCAGCAAGCAAGTTGGTCGAAGGGCCAATCTCCGAAGGGGTAGATCATGGAAGACCGCAAAGCAGTTTCCCGCGATGAATGGATCGAGGCGCGCAAAGTGCTGCTGGCAAAAGAAAAGGAATTCACGAAATTGCGCGATCAGCTAAGTCAGCAGCGTCGCGAATTGCCGATGGTGCGGGTCGAGAAGGATTACATCTTCGACGGACCGACTGGCCGCGAGAGTTTGTCGGATCTGTTCGCGGGCAAGAGCCAGCTACTCGTCTATCATTTCATGTTTGGCCCGAATTGGGTGGAGGGCTGCAAGCATTGCTCGTTCTGGGCGGACAACTATAACGGAATCGTCGTGCACTTGAATCATCGCGACGTGAACCTGGTCGCGATCTCGCGGGCGCCGCTTGAAAAGCTGCAAGCGTTCGAGAAACGAATGGGATGGAATTTCAAATGGATGTCATCGTTCGCGAACGATTTCAATTTCGACTACCACGTATCATTCACGCCAGAGGAAGTGTCGAAAGGGCAGGCTTACTACAACTACCAACCGAGCAAAGCGCAGGGATCGGAGAGTGCGGGAATCAGCGTGTTCTATAAGGATGCGAGCGGCAAAATTTTTCACACGTATTCGTGCTACTCGCGCGGGCTGGACATGTTGAATGGCGCGTATCACATGCTCGACCTGGTGCCTAAAGGTCGCGATGAAGATACTCTCGCGTTCCCGCAGGCGTGGGTGCATCATCACGACAAATACGAAAAATAGAATCGGCAAAGCGCAAAATAGCGACGACCCAGACTGCTTCGCGCTTGTCCTGATTTGGGATAAGGAGCAGGGGGTGCCTATTAGACGAAATTCGTCGAAGCTGAGCAATTAAAGCGCGGTAATGCGCTGAGAAGACAATCATTTCTTGTCTAATCGACAATTGAACGCAACTCCGCCTCTGTATATTTTTTACCTGGTTCCCGCCTGACTGTTTGAAAATCTGAGCATCCCTCGGTCGGCACGTCGCTTGCGTACCTACAGATCGAGGGCTGCGCCATGAACGCAAAACTATCATTGACGAGAGGCGCCGTTGTCGGCGCGATCGCGATGCTGTTGATTCCACTTTCGGCTTGTCAGGAATCGCGAGATGCGAACGTGCAAACGGCTGAGGTCGGTAACGGTTCCGAGCCGGCGATCGCGACGCAATCGGGAGAGAAGATTCGACTGGAAGGGGTGCGGTTCAAGGCCGACGGCACGAGCATTCGCCCCGCGTCGAAGCCGATCCTCGATGCGGCCGCCGAAACTCTGAAAACCGAACCGGACAAGAAAGTCTATGTTGATGCCTACACCGATCCGATCGGTGGAAAGCAGGCGAACCTTCGAGTGTCGCAGCAACGCGCTGAGAACGTGAAGGCGTATCTCGAAACGCAGGGGATCTCATCCGATCGGATGATCCCGCGCGGGTTCGGCGCGGCGAACTCTATCGCCAGCAATGACACGCCCGAGAGGCGCAAGCAAAATCGGCGAGTTGAATTGGTTCCGTTTGCGAAATAGACGGCCTCGATAAATCCGCATCTTCACTAATCGCGGCAGGCAGCTTGATTGTTGCCTGCCGCGGTCCTATTTGGAGACATCGCTGCCGGCAGTACGAATCACGCATCAAAGCGCCGTAACCTTTTGCCGCGCGCGCGGTTATATAGTCAGAGGCGAAGGTGGCGGAAGAGTCTCGATTGAAACGTCGGCGCAAGGAGGAGCCGGACCGGTTGCTGATTGAGGCTGCGCAGCGCGACCCGAGCTGCTTCGCTCAGCTATATGAAAATAATTTCGAACGGGTCTATGCGTACATCGCGCGCCGCGTCGGCGATCGCGACCAGGCGCAGGACCTGACTGCCGACGTGTTCCACAATGCCTTCGCAAATTTGAATCGGTTCGAGTGGCGCGGTCTGCCGTTCGCCGCGTGGCTGTACCGAATTGCGGCGAATGCGATCGTCGATCGCGGCAAGCGCGCCGCTCGATTCGAGGCGCTGAAGATTCGCGAAATCTCGGAGCATCAGGCGGCGACGGAAAGCGGGCTGGACGAAATCGAGCATCGCGCACGACTATTCAAGCTGGTCGATCAGCTGCCGCAGGATCAGCGCAGCGTAATCACCATGCGTTTTGCGCATCAGAAAAGTATCGGCGAAATCGCCAAAGAAATGGCGCGCAGCGAGGGCGCAATCAAACAGCTTCAATTCCGGGGCCTGCAAAGTTTGCGGACGATGGTTGGTGAGCGATGAAACGGGTGAGACGAATCGCAAAACGCGCCCCTCTGTCAGACCAGCTCGATAAGGCGCTGGAGAAGATCATGACAGATCGCGAGGCCTCGCTCCCGCGCGTGAATTCACGGATCGGCGCGATCCTGCGAATCGCGTCCGACTTGCGCGATTTACCGAAGGAAGATTTCAAGCGTCGTTTGAAGGACGAGTTGCAAGCCAGGGCGCGGTCGGCGAGGAGCGTCGCTCCGACAGAATCGCGCACGGAGCCGATCGAGATAGCGGCACGGCCAGAGGGCTTTCATAGCATCACGCCGTATTTCCAGGTCAAGGGCGCGGCCAAATTCATCGATTTTCTGAAGCGGGCGTTCGGCGCCGAGGAAATCATGCGAGCGCCGCGGCCCGACAGCGATCTGATCGCGCATGCGCAACTCAAGATCGAGGGCTCGATGATCGAGCTCGCGGATGCGACGGCCGAATTCAAAGCGAATCCCACGGCGATGTGGCTGTTCGTCGGCGATGCGGACGCGATGTACAAGCGCGCGATCAAAGCGGGCGCGACGATGCTCCACAAACCGGTGGACCAGGACTACGGCGACCGCGAAGCGAGCGTCAAAGATCCGTTCGGCAATCACTGGTACATCGCGACGCATCGCGAAGATGCGGAGCCGCTGCCGGAAGAGGTTCGGAGCGTGACGCCGTTTCTGCATCCGATAGCTTCGGGCGCGGTGATCGATTTCATGAAGCAGGCGTTCGGCGCGGAGGAGGTTTTTCGCGCGCAGGATCCGGCGGGCACGGTGCATCATGCGAAGGTGCGGATCGGCGACTCGATCATCGCGATGGGCGACGCGCACGAGCAGTGGCAGCCGATGCCGCCGGCGCTTCATCTGTACGTGAGCGATGCGGACCTTGCGTACCGTCGCGCAATCGAGGCCGGGGCTACATCTATATACGCGCCATCGGACGCGCCCTATGGAGATCGCGGTGCGGGCGTGAGA
This sequence comes from Deltaproteobacteria bacterium, assembly GCA_003135855.1. Classification (GTDB taxonomy): domain Bacteria; phylum Desulfobacterota; class Binatia; order Binatales; family Binataceae; genus Binatus. The sequence goes on along the minus strand of PNBD01000086.1, from coordinate 21,473 downwards.
GATCCGTTCGACAACGTTTGGTATATCGCGACGCGCAAGGCGAACGCGGGCGCGGAGCAGGCAGAATCGGAGGCACAGCTCGAGCCGCAGCGGCGTCCGGGCGCGATCATGCCGTTCATGTATTTCGAAGACGCGGCCGGCGCCGCGGAGTTGTACAAAAGAGTTTTCGGCGCGACCGAGCTGCATCGGATCGTGCAGCCGGGCGGAGCAGTCAGCCACGTCCAAATAGCGATCGGCGAGACACACCTGATGCTGCGCAATGCAACAACCGAGGATCTCGCGGAATACATCGAGAAGGGGTATGCACGAACCCCGCGTCAGCTCGGCGGAACGCCGCTGCACTTGTATATCTATGTGGCGGACGCGGACGCAGTTTTTAAACGCGCGATCGAGGCGGGTTCTGAAATAGCCGATCCGATAGAGGACAAAGAGTGGGGCGATCGCTGTGGCGGAGTGAAGGATCCGTTCGGGCATATCTGGTATATCGCGACGCCCTTGCGAAACGCGCGCGGCGGCGACAACTGAGAACCAGCCGCCGCTAGTGCGCGAACGAAATTCGAGCGCTCGCCCGAGGAGATGCAGCGTCGCGTCGATGCGATGAAGCAAGGCGACGGAAAGTAGGACTAAGAATCCGAAACCTCACGAGGTTTCGGGCTTCCCCTGACTACCGGATGCGCGCTACGCGCTGCTAGTAAGTTGGTAAGAGAAAAAAGTAAACGCTACCCTATACGTGTTACGATGAGAGCTACTACCTAGTAAAAGGAAAGAAGAAGGGAGGTTGATAAGATGAGTGGCGAAACAAAACACATTCAGGAAGGATACACGGCAATCACGCCGTATCTTTATGGCGATGTTCGACTGATCGAGTTTTTGAAGAAGGCATTTGGCGCTGAGCTGGTGGGCGGTGGGACGCCGGATAAATCGGGACTTCACAGCGAGCTTAAGATCGGCGGCGCGAAGCTGATGGTTGGTTCAGGATGGTTCGCCGATTCGTCAATGTCAGCCGCAACCTGGGTTTATGTGCCCGACGTGGATGCGACCTACAAGCGCGCGTTGCAGCAAGGCGCCACTTCGGTGAGAGAGCCAGCCGACATGACATGGGGCGACCGCGTCAGCGGCGTCAAGGACATGTGCGGCAACACCTGGTGGATCGCAACGCATAAGGGCGCGAACTGAATCATCGCGGGGATAGCCGATGGCGCATCCACATAAGGACTACGATCCGAACGGACCGGTAAAGCGGCTGCGCGAGATATGCCTCGCGCTGCCCGAAACGATCGAGAAGGAAGCGTGGGGCGAGTGCACTTTCCGGGTCGGCGGAAAAATGTTCGCGATGACCGATAACAATCATCACGGTGACGGCCGCGTGGCGGTGTGGTGCAAGGCGCCGCCGATGGTTCAGGAGATCCTGGTCGGATCGGATTCGACGCGCTTCTTCAGGCCGCCTTACGTCGGTCACAAGGGATGGCTCGGGGTGCGGCTCGATGTCGAGGTCGATTGGGATGAGCTCGCGGCAATTCTGGAGGATGGCTGGATAATGTCCGCGCCGAAGCGGCTCGCCGTGACGAGGCGTGGTGCGAGTTCGAAAACTGATTCAGCGGCTGTCGGCGATCGCGAAAAGGCGCGCGGAGTTCAAGCCAAGATTGAATCTGCGCCACGAGCGCGAGCGGTGAGGAAATCCGGGAAAAGAGTTGCGGCGCATGGTTCGAGACGGATGAAATAGCACCGACGGGCGGGCTGCACCCTCACCCGCCTCATCGCTGACGCGCTTCGGCGACCTCTCCCGCAAAAGAGCGGGCGAGGTATAAGACGGCAGCCTCCGCCTCCTGACTACGGATTCGGCTTCGTCGTTCCTTACGATCATCGCGCACTTTGTGAAATGTCGATTCGATAGCGATCGCTGTCGAAATCGACATCGCTCGCAGAGGCGCCCGCGCTGCGCGAATATCATTTGCTGCCTGCGACTCGCGCCGACTTGCTGCGACGGCTCGAACGATGGCCGGAAGCGGCGACTGAGTATCGACGCGCGCTCGACTTGGTGCGTAACGAGCGCGAACGCGATTTTCTGCGCGGGCGATTGTCGGAATGCCAAGGTCGCATTGAGTCGTAGATCAGGCTTGAGGGTTTCAAACTCGGAGACGCGCCTACATCGGCGACCAGGGCGGCAGGCCGAAATGAATTCGCGCGAAGTTCAGCGCGGTGCGTCCCTGCTGCAGCGTTACGTGAGTGCGCAGCACCGCGAGATCGCGGAAATGACGCCCGAGCATCGAATCCCGACGGGCGACACTAGTGCCCGCGGTTGAAAACAAAAGATCGACCGCCTCCCAGGTCAGGCTCACGCATTGCTGCAGCATGATCAGGAAACGGCGCTCGATTTCGCCATTGAAGGAAACGCCGTCGGCAACGTGGCGGGCGCATACTTCCACGAAGTCCTGGCCGAACTTGAGCAGCGCCGCTTCCGCAGTATCGACCAGCGCGTGGGCTTTGCCGAAATGTTGCTGAAACTCGTAATTTTCGCTGCGAGCGGTGAAGGGCGGGAACGGAGTGCTCTTGGTTTTGAGAAGCTCTTCGTACAAATCGAGCGCGCCGCGAGCGATTCCCACCGCAACCGCCGTCGCCTCGCCAATCAAAAAGCTGGTGATGCGTCCGTGATACATCGGATTGCTCAGTCCCGTCGGCGTCGGCCACGGCGCGGGATGACCGTCGAGCAGCTCCCAGAATATGGTGCGATGCTGCGGCACGAAGAGATCGTTCTCGATGACGACGCGCCGCGAGCCGGTTCCCTGCATCCCGAACACCTGCCAGTTGTCGACGATCGAGAAATCTTTGCGATCGAACAGGAGGAGCATCTGGCGGTGCGGCTTGCCGGATTCGTCGTGCAACAGCGCGCTGCCGATGAAGTGGGTCGCGATGTCGCAGCCCGAGGCGTAGTCCCAGTTACCTTTGATCGTGAAACCGCCGTCGGCCGGAACCGCGATCGCGGTCGAGCGCGAGAAGGGGCCGCGAAATTCTCCATCGACTCCGTATGCTTCGCGTTGTGCTTGTTCCGGAAACTTCGCCATCACGATCGGATGACCCGCGGTGAGCGCGAGCACCCATCCGCTGGAAGGGCAGCCTCGCGCAATCTCGATCATGACCTGCAGAAAAGTCTGAACATCGAATTCGTAGCCGCCGAAGCAGCGCGGTTGGACGGTGCGATAGAATCCCGCAGTCACGAACGCATCGTTGGTCTCGGGCGGCAACTCGCCGGCGGCTTCGCATTGGTCTTGACGCTCGCGCAGGTAGGAGCGCATCGCGCGGGCACGCTCGATCATTTTGGCCGGCGTCAAATCGGGCTCCGGCGGCTTGATTGGAGCGGCTGCGCTCGCGGTCATTGCAGGTGAATCGTGTCGCTGCGCTTTTGCGTAAATCTCCGCTTTTGAAACCACTTGGACCTCCCGACGAAGCGGACGGTTCCGCCACACGCTATCAATCGACAAGTTCTGCCGACAAGTTCCGCCGACAAGGTACTTCGAGATTTTGAATTGACGGAGTCGAGCGCGGGCTCCTAAGCTTGCTTTGCGAACGAGAGGGAGGACGAAGAATGGATCGAGAGGAGCGCGACCTCAAACGAGCACCGGTTCAAAATCAGATCACGCGGCGTGCGTTCGTGGTGGGCAGCCTCGCCGCGGGATTCGCGCTGGCGGTGATGCCCGTATCAGCCGAGACGATCACGACCGACACGAACGGGCTGGTCGCCGGCGAAATAAAAATCCCGGTCGCGGACGGCGAGATACCCGGCTATCGCGCGATGCCGGCGACGGGCGGTCCGTTTCCGACGGTGCTGGTGGTGCATGAAATTTTTGGGGTTCACGAGCATATCAAGGATATCTGTAGGCGCCTCGCCAAGCTTGGCTACTTCGCGGTGGCGCCGGCGTTGTTTGCGCGCGAGGGCGATGTATCCAAACTGAGTGACATCCAGGAGATCATGAAGGTGGTCGCGAAGGTGCCGGACAAGCAGGTGGCGTCGGACCTCGACGCGACGGTGGCGTGGGCGAAGAGTAGCGGCAAGGCCGACACGTCGCGCCTCGGAATCACCGGATTTTGCTGGGGCGGGCGACAGGTCTGGCTGTATGCGGCGCACAACCCCGCGCTGAAGGCGGGAGTGGCGTGGTATGGTCCGTTGCAGCGCCCGAGCAGCGAGCTGTCGCCGCACAATCCAAACGAGGTGGTGGCGCAAATGAACGCGCCGGTGCTTGGTCTCTATGGCGGCGCCGATGCGGTAATTTCGGCCGCGCAGATCGAGCAGATGCGCGCCGCGATCAAGGCGGCGGGCAAGGCGTCGGAGATCGTCGTGTATCCTGCTGCGGCGCACGGCTTCAACGCGGACTATCGTCCGAGCTATCAGCCGGCGGCGGCGAAAGACGGGTGGAAGCGGATGGAAGCGTGGTTCAAGCATCACGGAGTGGGATGAGGATTTTGCCCATCGTGAGAATATCCACGCTAGAGACTTGGGTGTGACGCGAAATCGTGCCAAATCTTTCGACTATGGCAAGCGGAACCAATCCAGAGATCGTCGTGGTCGGCGGAGGAATCGGCGGGAGCGCGTTGGCGACAGTGCTCGCGCGCGAAGGAATCGCGACTGCGATTCTCGAGAAGACCACGGTTCACGTCGATCACGTTCGCGGTGAGTGGGTCTCGCCCTGGGGCGTCGCGGAAACGCAACGACTCGGACTGTACGACACGTTGATCGGTGCCGGCGGTCATCACCTGAAGCGACACGTTTCTTACGGCGACGATATCGACGCTGAACAGGCGGCGGCGCAAACGCTCGACCTATGCGCGCTCGAGAACATGGGGCTGAAGCCGCCGCTCTGCATGCGGCATCCATACATGTGCGACGTTCTCAACGCCGAAGCGATCAAGAGCGGCGTGGAATTGCTGCGAGGCGTAACCGATGTGGAAGTCATTGCGGGCGCGGCGCCTGAAGTACGATTCCGGCACGAGGAGCAAAATCGCAAGTTCAATCCACGGATCGTGATCGGCGCGGACGGACGCAACTCGATCGTGCGAGGGCAAGCGGGCATCGAGCAGCATCGCGACGGCACGCATCATCTGATGGCGGGGATGCTGGTCGATAACGTCGATGGATGGCCGCAGGATCTGCAAATCTTCGGCACCGAAGACAACATCAATTTTCTCGCGTTCCCTCAGTCGGCGACTCGCGTGCGTCTGTACATTTGCTACGGCCTGGCGGACAAGCGTCGTTTTGCGGGGCCGGACAACCAGGCGCGATTCCTCGAGGCGTTTCGACTCTCGACGGTTCCTAGGAGCGAGTATCTTGCCGGCGGTACGCCCGCCGGGCCGTGTTTTTCGTACGGCAACGAAGATTCCTGGACGGACACGCCATATTCGGAGGGGGTCGTGCTGATTGGCGACGCGGCCGGGCACAACGATCCGATCATTGGGCAGGGGCTCTCGATTACGTATCGCGACGTGCGGATCGTGCGCGACCTGATGCTCGATAATCGCGATTGGCGGCCCGAAATATTTCGCCCGTACGCGGAGGAACGTCGCGAGCGGATGCGCCGCCTGCGACTGACCGCGTCGAGTCTCTCGATTCTGAACGCGGAATTCGGTGCGCAAGCATTGCAGCGACGGCTCAAGGTTCGCGAACTACGATCGCAGAACAATTTTCCGGATCTTGCGGCGGCGACCTTCGTCGGACCTGAAGTGCTTCCGGCGGAAATGTTTACTGAGGACATCTTGCAACGTCTACGCTCGATGTGATTCAGATTTGGCCGTTGGCCAGTGGGGATCGAACACTCCCAGGGGACGCAAATGAAAATCGCGAGCGCACAGGACCGTGCTGGTCGTCGATTTCGGAGGGATGCATGAGAGGTCTGAAGCGGGCTATCGCATTGGCGCTGACTTGCGCGCAAATCGTCGCCGCGGGCGCGTGGTTGCGGGTGTCGCCGGCATTCGCGCAAGTCGAAGCAGCGCAGGGTGCCGGAGCGTCGAAGCCGACAGCGGCCGAATTGCAACAGCTTGTCGCACCTATAGCGCTATACCCTGACGCGCTAGTTGCGCAGATCGTAGCGGCTTCGACCCATCCGACGGAGATAGTCGAAGCGGCAAGGTGGCTACAACAAAACTCTGGACTGACGGGTACCGACCTTGCACAAGCTGCGAACAATCAGTCGTGGGATCCGAGCGTCAAGTCATTGACCGCCTTTGCCTCGGTCCTCAACAATATGAATACCAACCTGTCGTGGACCTCGGCGCTAGGAGAGGCCTACTACAGTGACCCGCAAGGCGTGATGAGCACAATCCAGGCCATGCGAGCGAAGGCGCAAGCTGCCGGGACGCTGCAATCGACCTCGCAGCAGACTGTAACTGCACAAGGCTCGACGATCATTATCCAGCCCGCGAGCCCTGAGGTCGTCTACGTGCCCGCTTACAACCCGACTATCGTGTACGGAGCGCCGGTAGCTGTCTATCCCGGCTATTCGGATGCTGACCTGGCACTTACGGGAGTGCTAGCCTTCGGCGCCGGCATAGCTGTGGGAGCGCTTATCGCCTCCAGTGATGGTTGGGGGTGGAACAACTGGAACAGCAACTGGGGCGGTGGAAATGTGATCTATAATAGGAACGTTTACATTTCCAACAACAACATCTATCACAACAACAACTGGAACAACTGGAATCACAATCATAACTGGAACAGGAATACTAACTGGAACAACAACTGGAATAGGAACCATAACTGGAATCAGGCCAAGAACAACTGGAACAACAGTCAGGCGAAAAACAACTGGAACAAAAACGGAAGCAACGCGGATCGGATCGATCGCGGCTACGGCGGCGATAGGGGCGGCGGACGGTCGAATGCATTTGGCGGTGTTAGATCGGGTGGCGACGCATGGGCCAGCAGCGATCGGGGCCGTTCGAGCTGGGGTGGCGGCGGCGGTCGGAGCTTTGGAGGCGGAGGCCGGAGCTTCGGCGGCGGAGGAGGGCGGCGACGATGAAACCGCTTAGTAAGAACTGCGCACTGGAGCGAGCGATGGGGCACTCGTTATTCAGATTCGCAAGGTCCTCGGGCGCGATGTTGTTGATGGTTGCGCTCCTAGCACAGGTGATTCCCGGGATCGCACTTGCACAGGCACCGAAGACGTACAGCACTCCTGAGAACGCTGCCAAGGCAATGGTAGAAGCGCTCCGAGGTGACGATCGTGCCGCACTGCTGACTATGTTTGGCCCTGAAGGTAAGGAACTACTTAACTCCGGCGATCCGGTAGCGGATAAGAACTCGATCGATAACTTCCTAAAGGCCTACGAGCAGATGCATCGATTCAGCGGAGGGCCGGATGGGAAGCTCGTGTTGTTAGTCGGCGCGGAGAACTGGCCGCTGCCGATCCCGGTCGTGAAGAACTCATCGGGATGGCACTTCGATACCGCGTCGGGAAAGGAGGAGCTGCTTTATCGGCGGATAGGTGAGAACGAAAGCAGCGCGCTCAGGATTCTAGCGGCGATCGTGGTTGCGGAACATGAGTACTTTGGCCAGACTCACGACGGCGACAGCATCAACCAATACGCGCAAAAGTTCCTGAGCGATCCCGGCAAGCATAACGGGCTCTACTGGAAGGTCGGCAACAGCGAGCAGGAGAGTCCAATCGGGCCGCTGGTGGCGTCAGCTTCGGAAGAGGGTTACCGGGTAAATCCGGAAGGTAAGCCGGTACCGATTCATGGCTACATCTTCAAGATCCTGACCAAGCAAGGTAAGAACGCGCCTGGGGGCGCTAAGGAGTATCTCGTTACCGGCAAGATGACCGAGGGATTTGCGGTGCTGGCCTATCCAGCTAGCTACCGGGAATCGGGGGTGATGACATTTCTAGTGAATGCCGACGGCGTGTTGTTGCAGAAGGACCTGGGTAAAAAGAGCAACGAGCTTGCCAGCGCGATGACGTCGTTCAATCCCGATGGGAGCTGGCAGCCTGTTAAGTGATCGCGCGGCGCGGGGGCATTGAGAAGTTCGCTTGCACGCGGCGCGCGCGTTGCCTAGTTAGTAAGGATGCGCTTCGCTATCGACACGCCGCAGTTCGGGCCGTATGCCAATCCGCGAACCCTGGCTGAGCTTGCGCGCGAGGCAGAGGCCGCGGGCTGGGACGGCTTCTTCATCTGGGATCATATCAATGTGAATTGGGTTGACCCGGTCGCGGATCCCTGGATTGCGCTAGCGGCGATGGCGTCGGTTACTTCGCGGATTCGTCTCGGTGCGTTGGTGACACCGCTGGCGCGGCGTCATCCGTGGAAGGTCGCGCGCGAGACGGTGACGCTAGATCACTTAAGCAACGGGCGCCTGGTGTTCGGGGCCGGCTTGGGCACTGACCTCTTCGGCGAGCTAACAACTTTCGGCACGGCCACCGATGATCGCATCCGCGCGCAAATGCTCGATGAGGGCCTGCAAATACTAACTAGCCTGTGGAGCGGCGAAAAGGTTTCCTTCGAGGGCAAACACTTCAGCTTCAAAACGACGCAGTTCCTGCCTAAGCCGGTTCAGTCGCCACGCATTCCGATTTGGATTGCGGGAACGTGGCCACATAAGGCACCGTTCAGGCGAGCAGCAAAATACGAGGGCGTAGTTGCAGTCGGCGGAGATTTGGAGAAGTCGCTGACGCCGGATAGCATTCGAGAAATGATCGCGTTCGTGAAAACGTTTAGGGCAAATGACGACGCCTTCGACGTTGTGCAGTTTGGCGAGACGCGGGGCATCTCCAATAGTGAAGACAGAGATATTGTCGCTCCATTTGAATCAGCGGGCGCGACCTGGTGGGCCGAAGCTGTATTGCCGTGGAATCGGCCGATCGACGAGGTGCGCGCCCGAATCAAAAAGGTTCCGCCTCGCATGTAGCTCAAATGCTGAGAGAGACTCCCATGAAATCTACTATTCAAATCGCTGATGCACTTAGGAACGATCTCGACCGAGGCCTTACACTACCGGCGAGCTGGTATGTCGATAACGCGATCTTTGAAGCAGAGAAGCAGCGGATCTTCCATCGCTCGTGGCAATACGTCGGGCATACGGCGCGGGTGGCAAAGCCGGGTGACTTCTTCACCTGTCGCTTAGGCGACATACCGATTGTAGTGGTGCGCGACGCCGATGGCGCACTGCGCGCGCATGCCAACGTCTGCCGTCATCGCGGGAGCGAGGTGGTGCGCGAAGGTTCCGGAAATCGCAAAACGCTGCAATGCCATTATCACGGCTGGACCTACGAACTGGATGGACGGCTTCGTGCGGCGCCACGCGCGAATGAGCAAGCTGAGTTCGAAAAGGACGGCTTGAGCCTGGTGAGTCTCGCGGTCGAAAGCTGGGGACCGCTAATCTTCGTCAATCCGAATCCCGCGGGTCCTTTAAGTGAATTGCTCGGTGAGCTTCCGGCCCTCTTCGAACGTGCGGGAGTGGATCTAACTCAACTCAGGTCGTATCGGCAGGACGTATACGAGCTAGCGGCTAACTGGAAGATAGTAATCGAGAACTTTAATGAGTGTTATCACTGCCCGATAGCTCATCCGGCGTTTTCGGAAGTGATCGATACCGATAGCTACCGTGTCGAAACCGATCATGAGTACTTCTCGTCATACTTCGGACCGTACCTGAAGGCGCGTAAGCAGGGTGTGACTTATGCGATGCTCTGGCCGAATATCATGTTCGCGGTCACCGCCGATCCACCCAGCATGCAGGTGTTGTGCGCTCGGCCGGACGCTATCGGGCATACGCGCCAGACGGTCGACTATTTCTTCGCCGACGGTGTAACTGACGAGCAATTGCGCGGCTATGTCGAGCTGAGCGATCTGGTTACGCGCGAAGATGTCGTGCTTTGTGAGTCCGTACAGCGTGGAATGAAGTCGGGTGTCGTCAAGCAAGGCCGGCTGATGCTGTCGCGCGAACGCGGTATCCAGCACTTTCAAAAGCTGGTGCATCGGTTCGTGACCGATGAGCCCAGTTAAGTTGGAACCGCGATTTACGGGCAGGAAGTGGTTGACCTCAAAAATAATTTTCGGACGCGGCGCTCGCTTGAAGAGATTCGACGCGGTATCTGGTTTGACGGGGGCATCGAGTAGTCTGTCGATGAAATCGCCAACAACATGCCCGTGCAGATCCGAACCGCAAAACTCTCCGACTTCGCGCGAATCCTGCGATTGGTGGCGGCGTATTATAAGTTCGATGGGATCGCCCATGACGAACGAACTACGGGGAGGGCGCTTAGAAAACTGCTGAAGGACAAATCGCTGGGCTGCATCTGGGTGATCGATACCGGACGTGCGCTCGCCGGATATTTGATCCTGACCTACAACTACGATTTGGAATTCGGCGGGCGCGAAGGGATGCTCACCGATTTTTTCATCGCGCCACGCTACCGAAGAAGGGGACTCGGGGCGCAGATGATCGCGGCGGTGCGCGAGTTCTGCCGAGCGGAGCGAATCGGGACGATCGAGTTGCAGGTGACGCGCGAGAATCGCTCGGCGCAGGCATTCTATCGCGCACTCGGTTTCAAAACCTGGGACCGAATCGTGATGAGTATTGAGGCCGAATAGCGCGACAGTTTCCGGCCGCGCGCTCAGAATCAATTTGCAATTTCCTTGCTATCTCGCGCTGGTCGCGTAAAAGACAGATAGGGACAAGTGCGGCGCAATTTCGGCGCGCGGCCCGAAAGGTGAGTTACGACAATCGTCTATGGCAGCATTGGAAGAACAGTTAGCCGATTACGTGCGGCTCAAAATGCCGCAGGCGCGCGAGATTCGCGTCGATCAACTCGAACAGATTTCCGGCGGCGCTTCACGGCAGACCTATCGCTTCCGGCTGCGCCATCTTGAGAATGGGCAGCCGCGGGAGCGCGGCCTGATTCTTCGGCGCGATCCGGCCGCGAGCCTGATCGATACCGATCGCAGAATCGAGTTCGCGGCATACCGCGCATTTTTCAATACGCCGATCCCGGTGCCCGAAGTCCTGTGGCTCGAAGAGGATTCGCGGCATCTTGGCAGCCCGTTTTTCATCGGCGTCGAGCTCCGCGGCTTTGAGGCTTCGCCCGGGAAAATCTTGATGGAGCCATACGCGTCGCATCATCGGGAAATCGCGGAACAGAAATGGTCGATCCTCGGCGAAATAGCGAAACAGGATCCTGCTCGCCTCGGCCTGGTGGGAACGATGGAGTCCGTCGCGCGCGATCAATGCTGGAGGCGGGAACTGGATTACTGGGAGGGTGTGCTCGACTCGGACGAACTGATTCCGCAGCCGATCATGCGTGCGGCGATTCGATGGCTGCGCCGCAATCCGCCGGCGCCGGCGCAGAAGGTCTGCGTGGTGCACGGCGATTTTCGCACAGGCAATTTTCTGTTCGACGAAAGCGGGCGCATCCACGCGATTCTGGATTGGGAGATGTCGCATCTCGGCGATCCGCTGGAAGATTTGGGATGGAGCCTGAACCGCGTGTGGTGCTGGGCGCATGACGATCGGCGCGGCGGCCTGATCCCGCGCGAAGATGCGATCAAGATTTGGGAAACGGCGAGCGGGCTCAAGGCGGAGCCGGCGGCGATTCATTGGTGGGAATTGTTCGCGACTGTGAAGGGGCAGGGGATTTGGGTCTCGAGCGCGCACGCGTGGGAGACTGGTGAGAACAAGGATCCGATCCTGGTGCTGAGCTCGTGGAGCTTGATGAACAGCCAGGATCGCGCGGCGCTGGAGCTGATGGGGCGTTTGTCATGAGACCCGAGATTCCAAACGTGTTCGCAACCTTCGCCGCGGACCTCGTGATGCGCGTGGCGCCCGCGATCAGCCCGGCTTACCATCAGGGCACGATCGCGATGATTGCCACAGTGCTCGCGATTGCGGGCGAAGAGTGGGATCGCGGCGCGAGTTGGCGTGTCGAGGAAAATAAGCGATTGCGCGAGCTGTTTCGCGAGGCCGTGCCGGTCGTGCAGGACGCCGGCCTCGGCAAGAAGTTGCACGCGCTGATCGAGACGCGCGACGACGACCTGCGAATTTCCGCGTTGACGGCGAACAACAGCGCGTTGCGGGCGGCGTTGATCGAGCTGCATCGCAGTGTCGAGTCGATGGAGTCCGCAGCAGCACGGCGCGTCGAAGCCGCAATCTGGAAGGAGCTGCTGGCATCGACCGAGCGTCGCCGCCTTTCTACCGCGCAATTCTGAAGCGCCACGAGTGCGCTGAATTTGCTATCGTTGCATCGTGCGGGTTCGTGAAGCGCGTATGGGCGAACATCGGCGCAAAATCACTGCTTACATAAAAGCGAGCGTCGTCGTATTGTGCGCGGCGATGATCACGGCGCTGTCGACGGCGCGCGAAGTCCGCGGTGCGGACCAGGCGCTGACTTTTCTGGTGGCGACGCGCGACATGCCCGACCCGATGTTCCAGCACACCGTCATCTTGATGGTGCCATCGCCGGAGGAGCTGCTGGTCGCCGGCGTCATCATAAACAAGCCGACGGAGATGCCGGTGAAGATCCCCGAGTCGGGCAAAGGCAAGAGCCAAACCGCTTTCTTTGGCGGTCCGGTCGAACCTGATACGGCGTCACTGATCGTGCGCGCGGCGCGAGCGCCGGAGAAGAGCACTTTGCTGTTCGACGATATCTACCTGAGCACGGACGCCAATACGATCTCGAGGCTCCTGAAAAATCCCGGCGCCAACGACATGCGGCTGATTCTCGGCCGTGCGCAGTGGCTCAAGGAGCAGCTTCACACTGAAATCGTTGCGGGCGCGTGGTACGTCGAGCCGGCCAAATCGGGGCTCGTTTTCAGCGATCCAAAAAGCCTGTGGAATCAGCTCGTGACGCGCGGCGAGTTGATGGAAGTCGATGCGCCGCGCTCGCGGCCGGCGAGCGGGTGGGACCCTATCGGTGGGATCTTGGCGAAGATCGCCGGGGTTTTAGTGCGCGGAGTTGATCAGCGCTTCGAGGCTCGAGGTATCGCCACGCCTGGAAGCAGTTTCTCCAGCGCGATCGTAAAGGACATGGCCGTGACTATCGAGAATCGCGATGGTGGGGATGTAGCCGCGATAATAGCTGGCGATTAGGGCGCGTTGCGCGGGCGACGGATTGTTCAAATCGACGACGATGAAATCGATTTTGCCGCGGTACTTCGGATAGACGCTGACCAGCCGCTCGGCCTCGCGATTGGTGTTCCAGCAATGAGCGGTGCCGAAGAAAATGATCGTCGCGCGATCGGTCGCAGCCGCGCCGTCCGCCAGGTCTTTTCCATTGATTGGGAAATTCGTACTGGAATCGTCGGTATAGGATAGCGACGGCGCCAGTTTCAAATCATCCGCAGCGAACGAGTGATTGGCAAAAATGCACGCGATCGCAATTGCAATCGCGGCGAAGGTTAGTTGGAGTCATCGGTGCTGGTTTGCCATCGATGAAAATTTCGCCGCCATCTAGTGTGCGTCGAGAGTCGGCGGCGGCGTGCCGGGCTTGGAGGTGAAGCCGTCGGGCAGGTCGCGGATCGGCGTGATCTTGATTGCGACGCGATCGCCTTTGACGAACGTCTCCTGCGTCGGTTTGTGCAGACCGATGCGCGCCTGCAGATATTTTTTTGGATAGTCTTCGATGATCTGCTTTAGTGCGGCGGGTTCGGTCGTGATTTCCGCTTTTCCAATAAAGGCCGGTCCGTTCTCATCGTCGATCCAAACGATCACTGGACTGCCGCGGCGAATGCGCTTCGCCTTCCAGGTGTCGGGGCCAGTGTTAATGAGGACCAGGTGATCGGGAGTAACGGTGAACCAGACCGGCGCGGCGGTGCTTTGGTTGCCGTCCTTGCGAATGGTTGCGATGTAAATGAGTTCGCCCTTGGCAAGCGCGTCGATGTCGCGCTTGGAGGTCTCGCACCAGGCGCTGCGGTCGATCGCGAAGAGTGACAGCGCGATTGTCATCGCGATCGCGAAGGTGGTTGTCGCTCGGAATCGTCGATTCATACAGACACCTCGTTGCAACCATGCATTTTATTGAATCGACGACGGCCTGCAAGCAACTTTGTCGCGGAAAAGCTTGGGGTCGGGCAACGGGCTTTTGCGATTCGTGGGGAATGGTGGAATATGGGGCAGGACGAGCGAATCGGATCGGGAGGACGGCAGTGGACGCGAAGAAAACATCACAGTCGGCGAAAATCCGGGCGCGCCTTGGACATCCTGTAATCGATTCGGACGGCCACAGTATCGAATCGGTCCCTGTGTTTCTCGACTACCTCAAGGCGGTTGGCGGAGGCGGGCTGGTCGAAAATTTTCGCACGGTCTTTTACGACACTATCATCGATCCGCGCTGGGCCAGCTTCTCGAACGAGGAGCGGCGATATCGGCGCGGGATGAAGCCGGTGTGGTGGGCCAATGCGGCGAATACGCGCGACCTCGCGACCGCGGTGCTGCCAAAGCTGATGCACGAACGGCTCGGCGAGCTGGGGCTCGATTTTTCGGTGGTATATCCGACGATTGGGCTCGCGACGATCGCGATCGAAGACGCCGAGATGCGGCAAGCCTGTGCGCGCGCATTGAATACGATGAAGGCGGACCTGTTCTGCGAGTTTGCGGATCGCCTGACGCCGGCGGCGACGATCCCGATGCATACTCCGGCAGAGGCGATCGCGGAACTGGAATTCGCGGTGAAGCTGGGGCTCAAGACCGCGATGGTCGCGAGCTATGTGCGGCGGCCGATTCCGAGAGTTGTGCGGGAATTTCCGGAGGCGGCGCGCTACACCTACTGGATGGACACGTTCGGCCTCGACAGCGAATACGACTACGATCCGTTCTGGGCGAAGTGCGTCGAGCTGAAAATCTCGCCAACCTTCCATTCGGTAGGTTACGGCTGGGGCAGCCGGCGATCGATCTCGAACTACATTTACAATCATATTGGAAATTTCGCGGCCAGCGCGGAGGCGGTGTGCAAGTCGCTGTTCATGGGCGGAGTCCCGGTGCGCTTTCCGCGGCTTCGATTCGGCTTTCTCGAAGGCGGCGCGGCGTGGGCGCGACTGCTCTACTGTGAATTGATCTCGCACTGGGAAAAGCGCAACGGCAAGGCCGTGCAGAACTACAATCCGGCGAATATTGATCGCACGATGATGGCCGATCTGATTCGGCGCTACGGTGCAAAGTCGATGGCGTCGGACGCCGAGCGGATTGCGGCTTCGATCGATTCGATAGTTGCGAACACCGATCCCAGCCAGATCGATGAGTGGGTGCAGAGCGGCGTCCGCAGCGCCGAGGACATTCGCGACATCTTTACCGAGCGTTTTTATTTCGGCTGCGAGGGCGACGATCCGCTGACGATGATGGCGTTTCGGCCGATGGGCACGCGCTTCAATTCGCGGCTGCGCGCGTTTTACGGATCGGACATCGGGCATTGGGACGTCCCCGACATGCGGCTGATTCTCGACGAAGCGTACGAACTGGTCGAGCACGGACTGATGACGCCGGACGAGTTGCGCGATTTCGTGTTTACGACACCGGTGCAGTTCTGGACTTCGACCAATCCGGATTTCTTCAAGGGCACCGCGGTGGAAGCTGAAGTGAATCGATTAGCGAAAGCCGCGTGATGAAGCCGGATCGGAAAAATATTCGCGTCACGCCAATGAGGCCGCGATAGAAAAATGAAAGTCGGACTTTCCGGATTGAATGTCGGGCCGTTCGGACGCCCCGAACTACTCGCGCAGTTTGCGCGGCAGGCGGAGCAATTCGGTTTCGAATCGGTCGATGTGATTGAGCATATCTGCGTGCCGGTAAAGCATGTTCCGTATCCGGGAACGCCGGACGGGCAAGTGCCGGGCGGCGATCGGAATGCGATCGCGGAACCGCTCAGCACGCTCGCTTATACGGCGGCGCTGACGAGGCGATCGCGGCGATGCGGGCGTTGTGGGGCAACGAAGCCGCGAGTTTTCACGGCAAGCAATTCGATTTCAAGGAAGTGTACAGCTTTCCGAAGCCGGCGCAGAAAGCCGGCATCCCGATCATGATCGGCGGCTACACGCCAGCCGCGGCGCGGCGAGCCGGTCGAATCGGCGACGGATTTTTTCCGCTGGTGCCGGACAATGCGAATGCGAAGCTGAAGGAACTGATTGAGTTGATGCGCGCCGAGGCGCGAAAGCATGGGCGCAATCCGGACCAACTCGAAGTCTCGACGGGCGCGCCGGCAGAGCTCGACGCGATCAAAGTGCTCGAGGATCTCGGAGTGTCGCGCGTGATACGGCGTCCGCCGTCAATAGTGCCG
This sequence comes from Deltaproteobacteria bacterium, assembly GCA_003135855.1. Taxonomy (GTDB): domain Bacteria; phylum Desulfobacterota; class Binatia; order Binatales; family Binataceae; genus Binatus. Next base: position 5,229 of record PNBD01000086.1, on the reverse strand, counting down.
GCGGAACTTGGCGCGGGACTCGAGAAAATCGCGAACACTGTCATCGCGAAACTTTGAGATAATCACGACGCCAGCGTGCGGGCGAGGTTGCGACGCGCCGCCTGATATTCGTGCCAGGTCTGTTCGACGAGTTCCGCGGCGCTTTGGATTCGCGTCACTCCCGAAATGGAATGGCCGGCGCTCCAGATGTCCTTGTAGCGACGCACGTTATCGATCGGAGATTCGCCCTTGCTGCTGAATCGGCGCGCCGCTTCCTCGATCGACACGCGCGGCGGCAAAGTTTGGGGATCGAGCCCGACGCGAATCATCGACGGCTTCAGCATGTTGGTATCGAGTCCGGTGAAGGCCTGCGTCAGCATCACGTCGTCCATGCCGGAGTCGACGAGCATTTGTTTGTATTCGGGCGCGGCCATGCTTTCGTGGGTCGCGATGAACTTGGTTCCCATGTAGGCGAGATCGCATCCGAGCACTTGCGCGGCGAGCAACGCGGCGCCATCGGAAATGCCGCCGGCGAGTACGACTGGACCGTCGTAGAATGCGCGGACGGCGCGGATGAACGCGAGCGGGTTCAGCCATCCGGTCTGACCGCCGGCACCGGCAGTCAGCAGGATCAGTCCGTCGACGCCGGCTGCGATCGCGCGCTCGGCGTGATGAACGCTTGCGACATCGGCGAACACGATACATCCGACATCGTGCAGCGGACCGATCGCTTCAACAGGAGATCCGACGCTGGTGATGACCATCTCGACGCGATGCTTCACCAGCGCCGCGAGCTCGGCGCGCATCTGCGGGCGCTTGATGATCAAGTTGGGGCAGAAGGGTGCGGGCGCTTTTCCGGAGTTGGCGTCGGCGTCGAGCGCGGTCTCGATTCGAGTCAGCCACTCCTCGAGTTGTTCGGGGGTGCGCGCGTTGGCGAGCGGAAAGGAGCCGATCGCTCCAGCGCGGCACGCACTGATGACCAGATCAGGGCCGGAGACTGACAGCATCGGCGCGGCGATCAACGGCAGTCGGAGACGGCTCGCGATTTTCTCCGGCAGACGAGGCGACAAGTTGGTTGCAGATTCCATTACCAGGGATTGTCTCAGGCGGAGCGATCGCGACGGCGGGCCTACGCGAAGATCTCCTGGAAGAACGAGACCATCGCTTTCCACGAACGCTCGTCGGCGTGCTTGTTGTACGCCAGCGCCGGATTCCCGGTGGCGTCCGCATCAGGATTGGTGAAGCTGTGCTTGGTGCCGCCGTAACTGATGACCTGCCAATCCACGCCGGCGGCAGTCATCTCTTCCTCGAATGCCTTGACGTGATCGAACGGCACGAGGGGATCGTCGGCGCCGGTGCACACCAGAATTTTTGCGTTTATTTTGCCGGCTGCCGCGGGGCGCTGCGTTTGCAAGCCACTATGAAATGTCACGACGCCGGTGAGCGGGGCGCCGTCGCGGGCGAGTTCAAGGCCGAAGGTGCCGCCCATGCAAAAGCCAATTTCCGCGAGACGACTTGAATCGACCTGCGGCAGCGATACCAGCTTGTCGAGCGCTACGCGGCCGCGGGTTCGCAGCTTCGAGGTATCCTGAAACATCGCGCTGGCGCGCTGGATTGCTTCTTCGACAGTCTTAAGTTCGAGGCCATTGCCGTAGGGATCACCGGCGAGGGCGACGTAGCCAAGTTCGGCAAGGCGCTCGGCGCGCTTTTTCGCATTAGCGCCGAGGCCGAGTGCTTCGGGCATCACGAGGATCCCGGGGCGCTTGCCGGATTTCTTGTCGTCATAAGCAAGATAGCCGCGCAGCGTAACGTCGCCGTCCTTGTATTCGATAGTCTCAGTCTTCATTTCAATACTCCCTTCATTCTTATTGTTAGTAGCTATTCGATTCGGTAAAAGCTGAGTAAACCAATGTACGTAGTTCGCGGCGAATTGGATAGGTAGTCGAGGGTAAGAGTTGCGCCATGAAGATAGTAATCAAATCCTCTTTTGGATCGATCCAGAAATAGGTAGATGCGGCGCCGCCCCATGAATAGTCGCCGACGCTGCCCGGCAGCGTCGTTTGCGTATTGTCGAGCGTAACCGCGAAGCCGAGACCAAAGCCGACTCCATTGTAAGTCACTTCGCTGAACAGCGAGCGTGACAGCGACGGCAGGTCTTTGCCATCGGGCAAGTGATTGAGGGTCATAAACTGAATCGTCTTGGGACTTAAGATTTAGCACGGAGAGACCCCGATCGGGCAACATTGCGCGGCCTGCTCTCCGGTGAATTGGATCAGAAATGCGCTATCGTAACCGCGAGAGGAGGACTGACGATGTTTATCCGCAGACGCACGTGATCTGACACAAGGTCGCGCCGCGGCTTGCGGAGCGATTCACGCTGGTGGTTCCCGATCTGCGCGGTTATGGCGATAGCAGCAAGCCGCCGACCGATGGGGAGCATCTCACGTATTCGAAACGCGCGATGGCGCTCGACATGGTGGAGGTGATGGGCGCGCTCGGCTTCAATCGCTTCGATGTGGCGGGACACGATCGCCGCGCGCGGGTCACATATCGCCTCGCGCTCGATCATCCGAAGTGCGTGCGGCGCCTGGCGGTGCTTGACATCATACCGATGCTCGAACGCGGACATTTCATCCCGGAGGAATTACCCGGGCCGCTCACCGATCGATTGCTCGCATTCTTCGGCGACGCGACGAATCGTTGACGCTATTTTTTCGGGGGTGCGGTCACCTCGGTAAATGCGCGGATCGCTTCGACCGCGGTGGGGACGCCGCTGTACTGCGAGACGTGGACGATCAGTTCCTTGAGTTCGTCGGGTGTGATGCCGATGTTCAACGCGCCGCGCATGTGAAGGCGCAGCTCGGGGCCGCGACCCAGCGCCATCAAGGCGGTGATGGTTAGCATCGAGCGCGTTTTGGTGGGCAGGCCGGGGCGATTCCAGATCGCGCCGAATAGTTGCTCATTCAAGAAGGTGGCGAAGCCTTCGTCGAAATTTTTCAGGAATGCGTCGCCGTCCTTGGCGGCTTTCTCGCCCCACAATTTGGTGCGGAGTTCCATTCCTTTTTTTGCGAGATCATTTGCCATGACGATTACCTCCAAGCGGACAGGGTTGGGAGACGGGTTGAATGTTGAGCTAGCTGCGCACTTTGACGCCGGCGCGACCTTCCTGCAGCGTGAAAGATACCGACGAGTCCTTGTCGCCGAGGCCGCGCGCCACCGCCTCGACGAGATCCTGCTCGACGATGTTTGCGAGCGGCATCGGCACGTCGATCTCGCGCGCGAGTTCGGTCGCGAGCCCGAGGTCCTTGCGCGCGAGCTTGAGCGCGAACGCGACGCGATCGAAATTATCGCGCAGCACCATTTTGCGCATCACCCCGCGAAGCATCGCGCCCTGACCGTAGGCGCCGTTCTCGACCGCGCTCACGAGCGTCTCGGCCGGCACGCCGGCTTTCACGCCCATCGTAAACGCCTCGGCCAGAAGCTGCACGCTGCCGAAGACGATCATGTTATGAACGAGCTTCGCGACACTGCCACAGCCAATCGCGCCGATGTAGGTGACCTTGTCGCCGATTGCGTCGAGCGCCGGCTTGATCTTGCGATACACCGCTTCGTCGCCGCCAACCATCACCGACAAGGTCGCAGCGCGGGCGCCGGCGATGCCGCCGCTGACGGGCGCATCGAGCATCGCGACTCCTTTGCGCGCGAAGGCTGCGTGGATGCGTCGAATCGCGGTTGGCGAATTGGTTGAGAGGTCGGCGTAAACGCCGGTCGAATCGATTCGATTCAGGATTCCGTTTTCGCCGAGCGCGACCGCCTCGACCTCCTTGGGACCGGGCAGCGAAGTAAAAACGAGCTCGCTCGATGCGGCGGCCTCGGCCGGAGTCGCGGCCCATCGCGCGCCGCCACTCAGGTGTGCGTCGGCGCGATCACGCTGAAGGTCGTTGACGACCAGCGTGTGTCCCGCCTTCAGCAGATTGAGCGCCATCGGACCGCCCATGTTGCCCAATCCGATAAATCCAATTCGCATGGTCAAATCTCCTTCCAGCACTTGGTCCTGCGGGAATTCGATCGCGCCGCGATTGCGCGATTCAGTTCAACTCGATTGTTAGAGCATGAATGCGTCGTCGGGCAAGCGCGATGCGGCTTGCATCAGACGGCTTGTCCGGCGCACCAACCGCCCGACCACGCCCACTGAAAATTGTAGCCGCCGAGCCAGCCCGTGACATCGACGACTTCGCCGATGAAATAGAGACCCGGCACGCGCTCGGCTGCCATCGTCTTCGACGAGAGCTGCCGCGTATCGACACCGCCCAGCGTCACCTCGGCCTTNNTTGTAGCCGCCGAGCCAGCCCGTCACGTCGACCGCTTCGCCAATGATGTACAGGCCGGGCACGTCGCTCGCTTCCATCGTTTTGGAGGACAACGCGGAAGTGTCGACGCCACCGACGGTCACCTCGGCTTTGGGCCACCCTTCGGAACCGGTTGGCGTCACCAGCCATCGCTTGAGTCGCGAGGAAATCACATTGAGGTCGCGATCCGGAAGATTCGCCATCGAGCCATCATGCGGGACGGCCGCGGCCAGAGCGTGTGCGAGTCGAGTTGGCAGAATTTCGGCAAGCACGGTTTTGAGTTCGGCCTTCGGGCGCGTGCGTTTGCGATCCCTGAGAAAAGTTTCGGCATCAAGCGTCGGAACCAGATCGATCGCGATTGCCTCGCCGTCGCGCCAGTAAGAAGAAATCTGCAGGATCGCCGGGCCCGACAAGCCGCGATGAGTGAACAGAAGATTCTCGCGGAAACTGTCGCGGCCGAAAGAAACAATCGCGTCGGCAGAAACACCGGTCAATTGCCGGCAGAGGTCGAGCGTCTCGCCGGCGAACTGGAGCGGCACCAGGCCGGGATGCGGCTCGACTAGCGGCAAATCGAATCGACGCGCGGTTTCGTAGGTGAATTCGGTCGCGCCCATCTTTGGGATCGACAAACCGCCAGTGGCCAATACGAGAGCCGGGGCGATGAAGGCGCCGTGATTGGTCTCGATCCGGAAGCGATCGCTGCGCGTGATTTCGGTGACGCTGTGATTGACACGCAGATCGACGCCGGCGGTCGCGCACTCGGTCAGCAGCATCGCGAGAATTTCTCGCGCGGAGCCGTCGCAGAAGAGTTGGCCCAAAGTTTTCTCGTGATAGGGGATGCGATGCTTTTCGACCAGGGCCATGAAGTCCGAGGGCGTATATCGGGCCAGCGCAGACTTCG
>PNBD01000028.1 GCA_003135855.1 Deltaproteobacteria bacterium | reverse complement strand
TGATGACCACGATGGCGGCGCTGATGGGCACACTGCCAATCGCGATCGGACTCGGCGCCGGTGGCGAATCGCGGCGCCCGCTCGGCGTCGCGGTGGTCGGTGGATTGTTCTTCTCGCAGTTCCTGACGCTCTACATCACGCCGGTCTTCTACACGTACATGGAAGGGTTCGAGGAACGGTTCCATGCGTGGCGGGCGCGTCGCCGCGGTGTCGCAGAGGTCGAGACGGCGCCGGTCGCTCCCGCGGCAGAAGCGGAGCGCACGCGACGCCTCGCGTCGTAGCGTGCGGCGCCGCCGAAACGCAAAGCACAAGCGGGGGAATTAAATTCTGCGAAACCCACCGTGGGTTTCGCGCTTCCTCGGCGCGACGCGGAGCCGACTTCGGGCCGCAGGGCCGAATCGCACCAAGGTAAGGATGCGCGCTCCGCGCTGTGATACGTCAGGTTCGTAGTGATTCAGCAGGGAGCGTCTGGGTTGGGCGTTGATTCTTCCTGAACAAAAAACGCCATACCACAAGGGCGGCGTAGGCCGCGGCGGCGAGAAATCCTGCCCGAGGAAATTCGAAGTAAAATACTAGCGCGCCAACCAGCAACACGATGTCCAGCAAGCCCATCGCCACGCGAGCCCAATATCGTCCGACGCAGTAGCTCAGTGTTACCGCGCCAAAAAACAACTGCATCATAAAAATTGGGTCTCGGGTCGTCCACGCCCAATGGACCGTCAAGATCAATAAGAGAGCTACCCCTATAGCTATTAGGATCCCGCCTACGATAGTACCCGGTTGGGTTGCTGGCACAGATTCCGGCGATTCAGCAATCGCTCGATCATGCTGCATAAAGCCAATGAACCGGCCTATGAAGAGGATCAACATGACGCCGATCGGGTACAGCAGATAGTGTCGCCCGGGAAACAGAACCGGAGCAAGTATCACCAATGCCACTTGCACATAGCGCAGGGTCAGTCGGTCGACATCGGCAAATTCAGGTGGCAGTCTACGCAGAGAGAAGAACAACCGTAGTTGGCGATTCAATTTCGAGTACCTCCTGTTACTCGAGGCCGTAAAAGCGCAGCGCGTTGTGGTTCAGGATATTTTCGCGCGCGCTTTCCGATAGCACGCTCAGCGCCCGCGTGACCTCGCCGACCACGCCCGGATAGGTGCAATCGAAGTGCGGGTAGTCGGAGCCCCATAGCACGTTGCGCTCGTAGCCCAGATCGATCATTGCTTTCAGCGTGCGCTCATCCGGCTCCATCGAGATGTAGCATCGCTCGGCGAAATACTCGCTCGGCTTCTTTTTCAGCCACGGCACATAGGTGCCCATCTTTTCGTAATGCCCGTCCATCCGATCGAGCCAGTAGCCGAGCCATCCAATTCCCGATTCGAGAAATCCGATCGTCAGTTTCGGAAAACGCGCCAGCACGCCGCCGCAGATCACGTCCATGCACGCGGCCTGCTGCTCGAACGGATGACACACCATGTGGAAGAAGAAGGGATCGTGGTAGCGGTCCGAGCCCATCGTCGGCATCTTCGTGCCGAAGCTGCTATGCACGGCGACCGGGATGTTGAGATTCTCCGCCTCGCGCCAGAACGGATCGTAGGCCGGGTCGTTCAGGCGGCGCCCGTTGAACGGATTGGGCCTGACGAACACTGCCTTGAAACCGAGATCCTTGATGACGCGGCGCATCTCGCGGACCGCTTCATCGACGTCCTGAATCGGCATCGGCGCGACGCCGTAGAGGCGCGTCGGGTAGGGCTTGCAGAAATCGGCGAGCCAATTGTTGTAGGCGCGGCAGGCGCCCGCCGCGAGTTTCGGATCGATCAAGTCGCCGTAGAGCAGCCAGATCGACGGATAGAGAACGGCGACGTCGATCCCCTCCTCGTTCATCACTTTGATTCGCGCATGGGGATCGGAACCGCCGGCCGGCAGATCGTCCCATCGGATTTTGCGCGCACGTTCGAGATCGGAGAGTCCCCCGGGCATCATCGAGGCCGCGACCGGCAGCGAGGGGCGGCTCCGATTCTCGCCATTGATCCAGAGTTCGTCCGAGCCCGCGCCGTTGCGTCGAATCTGGATCATGCGATCGCGAAACTCGGGCTCGGTGTATTCTTCCCAGACCGCGCGCGGCTCGACGATATGCCCATCGGCATCGATTATCCGGCTCATGATGACCAACCTCCTGCGGACGCATGAGACGAATCAAGGACCGCAAGTGCGCGATTGTCAAGGGCGGGCTGATGCGCGCGCGCTCGACCACTCGGAGCGAAGGATCGCGTAGTGATACTCGTCGCACCAAGCGCCCTTGAACCAGAGATTCTGTATGAAGTGGCCTTCCTCGCGCATCCCGAGCCGCTTCATCACGGCGAGCGAGCGCAGGTTGCGGCAATCAGTGGTCGCGATGATGCGAAGGAGTCCGAGCGAATCGAAGCCGTAGTCGATCACCGCGCGCGCCGCCTCGGTGGCAAGGCCGTGGCCCTGGTAGGCGCGCGAAAAGGTGTAGCCGATTTCGCCAGTGCGCCGCGCCCACTTGACCAGCAGGAGCGCGCAATCGCCGGCGAGGATGCCGCTGTCTTTGAGCTCGACCGCAAACTGGAACCATCGGCCGGGAATCCCCGGCCGCGCGCGGCTCTGGCGTGCTATGAAAGTTTCGGCCTCTTCGCGCGAGAACGATTCCCACGTCTGGTAGCGCGCAACCTCAGGATCGTTGCGGTACGTCATGAGCGCTTCGAGATCGGTCCTCCGAAATCGACGGAGGAGCAGACGCGGAGTCTCCAGTTTTTTGAATCTCGAAACGATCACGGCTGCGCTTCGCGGCTGTCGGACTCGTGAACTCAATTCACTTGAAGGCTGATCCGAGGAGACGGAACGGAAGCAGGATCACCGAACTGAGCGCATCGGTGGTCGTGCCGACAGCGCCCTGAGGCTGAGGCGGCGTCGCGTCGGCCTCGCGCGGGGGCTTGGGCGCGCTCGACGGTTCCGACGCGTCGCTAGAGATCGATGCATACGGTGGCGGATTCTGGGTGCTAACCTCAGTCGAGCACGCCGCGGCGAACAGAATTGTGCACGCGATTATGGCGGCGCGGGTTGCAAGCCGATTCGAGACGACGCGCGTGTCGAGGGCAGGCCGGCGATTTTTCAAGGGCGCATCTGATCGCCCGGCACCCACATCGAGTGGAAGCCGGTCGGCACGCGCTGCGGAATCCGCACGTGCGCGATTGGACCCGCGGCAAAGTTCTTTGCGTCGAGGATGATGACTTCGCCGGTGTTTTTCGCGTTCAGATCGGCGACGAAGGTGACGACGTAGCCATCGTCTTCGTCCTTTGCACCGACGCGCGGCGCAAACGGAGCCTCATTCGACGTGCGGCCCGGCCCGAACAAGAACTTCTCCGAAGTGCCACGCGCCGTGTCGTGTTTCACGAGCCCTTCGTAATGCGGCACGAATGAAGTGTACGCGTAGCGCGACTTACGGCCCATCTTGAGGCGGTTGATGGTCGGCCATTCAGTCTTCGCGTCGTCGAGCTGCTCTTCCTTGACCGCGCCGGTCACGAGATTGAAGCGCCAGCGGCAGAGCTGCGCCTCGAGGCGGAGAAACGCGCGCATCCGCGCGAGTTCGCCCTCGCCCCGCTTCGCGCTTGGATCGGCCTGGATCATGCGACACGCGTCCATCACGAATTCGTCGCCGCCAGATTCGTTTCTCTCCTCCCACGAATTGACGACGTGGTAGATGTAGCAAGGCGAGGCCTCGAACCATTTGACATCGGCGTTGCTGCCATAGCGCGGAATGATTCCGAAGCGACTCGGCATCTCAGGATAGTAAGTCACTTTGTGAACCTTGCGCTCGAGCAATTGCGGATCCCAGAACAGCGGCAAGTCCATCAGCAGCGAATAATTCTCGGTGAACGCCATATCATGCGGCAGCCGCGAGCCCGGCAGATCGATATCTGCATGATGGGTCAACTCGCCGCGAGCCGACACGACATTGTAAGTCATGTACGGCGGCTTGGTCGCGTAATCGAAGAACAGCAACTCGCCGCTCACCGGATCGACCTTCGCGTGCGCCGATACCGAGCGCGCGAGCTTGCCGCCGAAGCGCTCGACGCCCACGGTTTCGAGCGTGCGCGGATCGAGCTTGTACGGCAGGCCGCATTGATACCACAGAGCGAGCGCGTAGCCGTTGTGAAATACCAGGTCGGTATTGGCGGTGTCCTTGAGCCATCCGTCGGAGCCGGCGCCGCGTGGAACATCGGGGTCGGGGCGATCCATCAGGCCCGGCCAAATCGCTCGCTTGGCGGCCTGCTCCGCGACGAATCCGTCGGTGCGAATCCATCGATTGCGATAAGTCGCCTTGCCGTCGTGAAACTCGATTGCATGGACCATCCCGTCGCCGTCGAACCAATGGTAGCGGCCGCGCGGCTGGAAGATCGGATTGGGGCCGTTGCGGAGATAGGCGCCGTCGAGGTCGCGGGGAATCTCACCGATGACGGGCAAATCGTCGGCGGTGATTTCGGTTGCGATCGGGGCGAAGATTCCGCGGAGAAAAGGATTCTCGCCGGGATCGATCTGAATCGGAATTTCGCGCTCGATTTTCAGCATGATGAAATCCCCTCGCTCGCGCTCGACCGCTGTACCTGACGCGCCCAACCTATCACGCGCGCCATCTTCCGCCAAAGTTCGCCGCCAAAGTTCGCGCCGGTCAGTCAACGAGGAGCAGGAATACTACCATCGCGACGCCGAGCAGAGTCAGCAATAGCGCGGTGCCGAGCGCGACGAACGAAGGTTTCCCGACGATCGATAGGCCACGATTCATCCTGTGAACAAGCTGCAGGTGTCGAAGGCCCGACGCCGCCGTGATGAACACGCCAGCCAACACGAGGCCGGTGCCGGCCCAGAGCGAGAATCCGTAACTCGTGGGGTTGGGCTCGTGGCCACTCAGCGCGAGCATCCTGAGGAAGAGTCCGAAGCGCGCGACGACGAAGCCGAAACCCATGAGCGCGATGCCGGTGCGAATCCAGGCAAGGAAGGTGCGCTCGGCGGCAAAATAGACGCGCGGATCTTTGTCCATTTCCGCCACCTCGTCAGCCTGCGCGGCTGGCGCGGATTGTTCAAGCCGCGGCATCGCTTCGGACAAAGATTTCCGGAAACCCTGGCCGAGTTTCGGGCTTCCGATTGAGAAGATTGGAGCTTCGCGCTATTAGCGGACAGCCGATTCGTCAGGAATTCGACCGAGTCGAGAAGATCAGAGGTCCCATCGCATGGATGTCAGCAAGATCCCGCCCGGGCGCAATCCTCCCGACGAGGTCAACGCATTGATCGAGATTCCGCAGGGCGGCGTGCCGGTCAAGTACGAGCTGGACAAAGTCTCGGGCGCGCTGTTCGTGAATCGCTTTCTGCACACCGCGATGTACTATCCCGCGAACTATGGGTTCATCCCTAACACCCTGTCGGAAGATGGAGACCCGTGCGACGTGATGGTGCTGTCGCAAGTGGCGGTCGCGCCCACTGCGGTGATCAGATGCCGGCCGGTGGGCGCGCTGCTGATGGAAGATGAAGCGGGCATCGACGAGAAGATTCTCGCGGTGCCGGTGGATGAACTCAATCCTTATTTCGACGGGATCATGGAACTCGGCGATTTACCGCAAATCATGCGCGACCAGATCGAGCACTTCTTCCGGCATTACAAGGACCTCGAGAAGGGCAAATGGGTCAAGCTGTCGGGATGGGTCGAGCGCGAGGCGGCGCGCAAGTTGATCGTCGACGCAATCGCGCGCTTGCAAAAGTAATAGGCCTTCTGCAAGCGCGCGAAGTTTTCAGAAACGAGTTACTGCGCGACTATTGCGGCTTCAATTCGCCGGGTGAAGCGGCCAACGGTACCAGTTGCGCAAGGCTGCACTGAACCAGCGCCCGAATCTTGTTGTCGATCTGAAAGAACCGGGTGACCTTCACTTGCGAGATCGCCACTCTGAACTTGGGGATAAATTCCTTCTGCGCATCGAGCCTCGCCTGAGTGATGGAGACCACCTCGTCGAGCTTGGCGGCGGCGTCTGAGTCGGTCAGATTGTTGTAAACCTTCGCGAACGCCTTGAGCTCGGCGATGTGCCGATCCTCAAGCTTGTCCATCTTGCCTTCGTACGCATCGTAGATCGGCCAGAACTTGCTCGCCTCGGCGGGCGTGAGATACATGTTGGCGCCGACGGTGGCCTTGCGGCTGGCGCGGGCCNNCCGCCATATCAAGTTGGCGTTGCGTAGTCGGTGCGTTCTGCGCTGAGGCCGGTGCGCTGAATCCGATCATGCTCGCGAGCAAAGAGGCGGCGGCGAAACCGGCCAGACGATTGGTAAATTTCATATGCATTGCTCCAAATTTTTCACAAATAAAGTCGGCAGGATGCTCCATGATTAGGCGACCATAGTCAAGCAAGGCGAGGTGTTTAAGCGCGTCGAATGATGTTGTGATGAGATTTGCATGCAAAGAGCAATCTAGGGGCCTCGTAACGCGCGTGAAGCCTTTAATTTTCGCGATCGCACATCGGAGCCCTTGATTTGCATTTCATAGAGAAGATATGAAAGTACGGTCCTGATTCGATCAATGACGAAATAAATTGCGCGGACAATTGAGGTGACGATCACGGAACCTCACGAGAAACGGAGGAAAAGCATGAACTCGAAAGTACGCACAGTGGTATTGGCACTTAGCTTGGCGCTCGCATTCGCGGCGATCGCGCCGTCGGCAATGGCTCAGCCTGCCCCGGCCGCATCGTCTGGTAGCGCCGCAGTTCGCGCCGGATACCTGACCTGCCACGTGTCAGCCGGATGGGGTTTCATTTTCGGATCGTCGCGCAAGCTCAATTGCGCATACGCGATGCAGCCGGGATATACCGAATATTACACCGGCTCGATCACTAAATTTGGCGCTGACATCGGCTATCTGTCGTCGGGCGTGATCCTGTGGGCAGTCATGGCCCCGACCACGAACCTCGGCCAGGGCGCGCTTGAGGGCCACTACGGCGGAGCCACCGCGAGTGCGGCGGTCGGAGTAGGCGCTGGCGCCAACGTGCTGGTCGGCGGATTCAATGGCTCGCTCGCCCTGCAGCCGGTCTCGATCGAAGGGCAAAACGGCTTGAACGTGGCGGCGGGCGTCGCCGAGATGACCTTGAAGTTCAACAAGGAAAAGCCGGCCAAGAGCACTCCGTAACGAGCGGCGCGACTGCGGAGTCGCGGTTAGAGCGTTACTAATTCGCTTTGAACAGGGGCGGGAGCGATCCCGCCCCTTCTATTTTTCCGGAATCTGCCACAAAGATGAGACGGGACGCGCGATCGAAGCGAGCTCGGCACATTTGTAATTTGCAAGCAAATTAGTCGCGATCCGGAAATTTCTACCGAATCGCCACGATTCGACAAATTCCTCAAGCTTTTCCACGATTTTTTGACATTCAGGGCGGTCCCGCAGATGCATCGGCGGAAATTTTTACCGGCCTGTTGAGAACTATCGCCGAAATTTGTTACGGCGAGACCCAATTAACACTGCAAAATCCCTCACAGCATTACATGGCTTGAATTCTGCTTCCCACTGCAAGCCCCCTTCCGTGAGGAGGGGAGTAAAGCGTCCATGACCCGAAGGTCGGCGCATTTGAACGAGTTAGACAAAGATAAGCAAGGCGGGAGCGGTCGAGGGTTCAACCCCGGTCGAGTTTCCCAGCAAGGAGTCTCCAACGTGGAGCTGAATTCGTCAACCTCAGGAAAAACTCAGCAAAATCAGGGAAGAAACGGCGGGCCGCAAAAAACGAACGGCGCCCATGAGCTGGACGAACTGCTCAAGGCGTTATCGGCGGCAGGTCGTGGCGATTTTTCGGTGCGGTTGCCGATCATAAAGGGCAAGCATCAAAGCGTGATGGCCCAAATCGCTCGAAAGTTCAACGAAGTGGTCGAGCGCAACGAGCGGCTGGCGAATGAGATTACCCGGGTCGAGAGGACCGTCACGCGCGAAGGATTGATGACCGAACGCGCCTCGATCAAGGGCGCCACCGGCGGCTGGTCTTCGATTATCGACTCGATCAATTTGCTGATTGGCGGCCTCGCGCAGCCGACCACTGAAGTTGCCCGCGTTATCAGCGCGGTCGCGAAGGGTGACCTCTCGCAGAAGATGGCGCTCCAGATTGACGGCCAGGCGGTCAAGGGCGAGTTCCTGCGAATCGGAACCACCGTGAACGCGATGGTCGACCAGCTGAGCTCGTTCGCCGCGGAAGTCACGCGCGTCGCGAAAGAAGTCGGCACCGACGGGAAGCTGGGTGGCCAGGCCGACGTCAAAGGCGTTTCGGGCACCTGGAAAGATCTCACCGACAACGTCAACGTACTGGCCGGCAATCTTACCGACCAGGTCCGCAATATCGCGAAGGTCACGACCGCGATCGCCAAGGGCGACCTGTCGCAGAAGATCACGGTCGACGTCAAAGGCGAAATCCTCGAGCTCAAGAACACGATCAATACGCTGGTCGATCAGCTCAATTCGTTCGTCTCGGAAGTTTCACGGGTGGCGCGCGAAGTCGGCACCGA
>PNBD01000047.1:43553-43694 GCA_003135855.1 Deltaproteobacteria bacterium | reverse complement strand
GACGATCCGGTGACCTGCCTGCGCCTGCAAGAGATCGGATGCGTCGCCGTGATGCCGCTGGCAGCGCCGATTGGCTCGGGCTTGGGCATCCGCAATCCGTTCAATCTTGCGATCATCATCGAGCAGGCCAAAGTGCCGGTG
>PNBD01000047.1:33353-43514 GCA_003135855.1 Deltaproteobacteria bacterium | reverse complement strand
CGGCGTCGAGGCCGGCCGGCTCGCTTTCCTCGCCGGCCGAATCGAGCGTCGGCTCTACGCGACCGCCTCGAGCCCGCTCACAGGTCTGATCGGATAAATCATCTTGGACGCGCGCCCGCGGGTCGGCTTCACGCTCTACCTGATCACGGATCGGCGGGTCGTAAAGAGCGGCGACCTGCTTGCGGCCTGCGAGGAAGCGCTCGGCGCGGCGGCCGAAGTAGCGCCGCCGGGGACGGTCGCGCTGCAGTTGCGCGAGAAGGACCTCGCCGGGCGCGATCTGTACGAACTTGCGCTCAAGCTTCGGAAGATTTGCACGCGCACCGGTATGCCGTTGATCGTGAACGATCGCGTTGACATCGCGATTGCCGCGGGCGCCGACGGCGTTCATCTGCCGTTCGCCTCAATCGGCGTCAGCATGGCGCGCAAGCTCTTGGGCCCGGCCCCCTTGATCGGGGTCTCATCGCATTCGCCGCCCGACGTCGCGAGTGCCGCGCGCGATGCCGCCGATTTCACGGTGTTCGCGCCGGTGTACGACCCAATCTCGAAACCGCCGACCACTCACTCCTGGGGGCCGGCCGGCCTCGTTGCCGCATGCCGCGCCGGCGCGATTCCCGTTTTCGCGCTTGGCGGGATCACGTCCGCGCGCGCGCGCGAACTGCTCGCGAATCCGGAAGCGAGCGCCCGTCCGGCGGGCGTCGCGGTGATTGGCTCGATCTTCGGCGCCGATTCACCGGCCCGATCGATCAGGGCGATGCTGGCCGCGCTGGGTGTTTCGAATCCTGCTCGCTGACGACAGACTTCGCCGCTTCGAGCAACGTATCGATTCGCGGAAGCTCGCGATAATAGGGTGACGTGAAAATCCATCGCACGATTCCGTCGCGATCGAGGATGACGAAAGCGGGAATCGCGTTGTCCGGCTCGCCACTTTGATGATGCTGCACCAGACCAAGCGGCGCCAGCACGCTCTCGGAATTGTCGCCTAACAGCGGAATCGATGTGCGCAGGAATCGGGAGAGCATCTTCGATCGCTCGATTGGATCCGCGCTGATGCCTACCACCTCGACGCCAAGCTTGCGGAACTCGTCTGCATGCGCCGTCAGGTCGGCGAGTTCATGGCGCGCGAACGGACAGTAATCGCCGCGATAGACATCAACTAAAGTGGCGTTCGAGCCAGATTGCGCCGGTCCGCGGCGAATCGCGCCGCCTTGATCGGCGAGTGCGTAGGAGGGGAAGCGATCGCCAACGGCAAGCTTCAATGTGAAAGGCGGATTCAATGTTCCGCGCAACGTGTAGCTGACGAATCTGCCGCCACCAACGCCAATTGCGATGCCGCCCAGAATTGCGAGCATCGAGAAACCAAGCTTGGCGTGCGGAGATCCGAGACTGAGCGCGAACCGAACCGCGGTGAGCGCAATCGTGAGCGCGGCCGCCATCATTAGATATGCGGGCCATGGGATGCGATCGTGGATGCCCAGCCATTCGGCTGACCAGAACGAGATCAGCACATATTCGTAGAGTCCGAATCCGCACGCAGTGAGAATGAGCGCGAGCATCGCGCGCACCGGCTGAAACGGTGGCGTCAGCCATGTTTCTTCGAACGGCTCCTGCTCGACGGGTTGGTCCGCCACTGGCCCGGATTGTATCGGCTCAGGATCTTCAGACGCTGTCATCAGTTGAATATGCGAACCCGCAGTTCCTCGAACGTGATCAACTGGGCGCCTTGCTGGGTCCATTTTTCGAAGAAGCTGGACCGATCGTTGCTGGCAGTCGCGATCGCATCCTTGACGAGGTGAAGCTTAGGTCCGAGCCCGATCAGTTCCGTGATCACGCGATCGACGCATACTTCCGTGTAAACGCCGTAGATGACGATATCGTTGATCGGCTGGAGCAGCAGTCGCAGGATCGCGCGCACGTGAGCGTTGCGCACGAACGCCTCGAATTGATAGCGATCGAATATGATCTCACCTTGGTGATCCAGAATCCGCTGAATTTCGTCGGAGCTGTATTTCCGGTTTTCGAGGAACAGCGGATTTCGCGGGGTGGTCTCGTCGATTTTTCGCTCACCCGGCGTCCCGACGATGCAATGATCCGGGTAAGGGCCGCCGCCGCTCTTCAGCAGCGGATCGCCTGTGACGTGATGATCGACCGAGCATACGATTCGAACTCCGGTTTCGTGAGCCAAATCGGTGAGCGCCGCGAGCACCGGGACAATCTTCTCCGCGCCTGGCATGTAGCACTTGCCATCGGGCAGCAGGAAGTCGCGCTGCGTGTCGACATCGTAAAAAATCGTGGCCTCAATCTTCATCGGTTGTTCCGTGCAAGAGACGCCATCAGTAATGTTCCGGCTCGTGCTCGCGCCGGCTGTCGCGTTCGAGCTGCAGCGTCAGATGATGGATGTTGAACTTGCTCTGGAGCAGATGGCACATATCGGCCAGCACGCGATCGCGATCGGCCTCCGCGGTGACGACCGCATGCGCCGAGAGCGCAAACTGGCGCGTGGACAAGCACCAGACATGAAGATCGTGCACTTCCTCGGTGCCATCGACCGCGAGCAGATCGTTGCGCAACAGATCGANNCGGCACCGATTCCATCAGGATGTCGACGCCCTCCCTGACCAATCCCCATGAGCCGTACAGCACCAGCGCGCCGATAAAAATACTCACCGCGGGATCTGCTTGCTGCCATCCGGTGAAGTAATCGAGCGCGCCAGACGTGAGCACGCCGAGCGAGCCGATGAGATCCGAGATGACGTGGATGAACACCGCGTGCACCGCCATCCCCGACTTTTGGCCGGCGGTGGCCCACGTCATCCAGGCGGAGAATGTATTCACCGCGATGCCGATGCTGGCGACGATCATCACCGTCAATCCGGAAACTTCATGCGGATGCCGCAGCCGGTCGAACGCCTCGAACCAGATGAATACGACGAGCAGCCACAAGAAAAGTCCGTTGAGGAGAGCGCCCAGAATTTCCGCGCGCAGATAGCCGTAGGTCTTTCCGCTCGATGCGGGCCGCGTCGAAATCCACAGGGTCAGCAATCCCAGGCACAAGGCGGCGATGTCCGTGAGCATGTGCACGGCGTCGGAGAGCAGCGCGAGGCTGCCCGCCCAATAGCCGCCCGCCAGTTCGCAGACGAAGTAGATCGAGGTGACGATAAGGACGACTACGAGCCGACGCCGGTCGGATTGAACAGAGGCATCAGCTTCGACGCTTGGCACATCAGTCCTTGCACGCGAGCGCGCGTCGATGGCGCAGCCGGCTGCAATCGCAGCGCGCGCATGCTGCGATCATCCGCATTCGAGTTCGCGTTCTTCAATCATAGTGAATGAGCGAGAAGCAGTTTAGTGGTGCGAGCCGCTCGCGTCCCTTGAGGCCATCGAGCTCGACCACGAACGCGCANNGTGCCGCCGGTCGCGAGCAGGTCATCGACAATCAGCACGCGCGCCTGCTTGATGATCCCGTCCTGATGCATCTGCAGGGCCGCCGAACCGTATTCGAGACTGTAACTTTGATCGACAGTATGGAACGGCAGCTTGCCGGGTTTGCGCGCAATGGTGAGGCCCAGGCCCAGCCGATATGCCACCGGCGCGCCGACGATAAAGCCGCGCGACTCGATTCCGAGNNACAATATCCGCGGCACCGAGATATCGTTCCGCCAGTTGGTCGACGATCGCCGCGAAACCGCGCGCGTTGCCGATCAGCGGCGTGATGTCGCGGAACATTATTCCCGGCTTGGGGAAATCCGGGATGTCACGAATAAGATTTTTGATTTCTTCGGCGGTCATTGGCACCCCGTCGCATG
This sequence comes from Deltaproteobacteria bacterium, assembly GCA_003135855.1. Classification (GTDB taxonomy): domain Bacteria; phylum Desulfobacterota; class Binatia; order Binatales; family Binataceae; genus Binatus. The sequence continues at coordinate 39,711 of PNBD01000047.1, read as the reverse complement.
GCGATGGAATTTAAGTGCGACGCTCAAAGATACTAGCAGGCGAAGCAAAAAGGAATTTCGCTGTGATCTACGAACCGCCGGCGTCGGCGAAGCTGATTCCGCTGGTGGGCGTCGGTTGCGGCAGATACGCGAGCGGATCCTTCGCGAGATTGTCGCATCGCACCTCGAAATGAAGATTCGCGCCGGTCGTGCGGCCAGTGCGGCCAATCTCGCCAATCTCCTGACCGCGACGGACGTGCGCGCCCTCCGCCACCAGATTGCGCTCGTGATGCCCGTACACGGTCGCGTAGTGGCCATCGTGACGAATGATCACGGTGTTGCCGTAGCCGTGCAGCTTGCCCGCGAAAATCACGCTACCGCTATCGGCCGCATAGACCGGAGTGCCGGCGGGCGCAGAGATGTCCACGCCGTCATGCATCGCGCCGTTGCGGATGCCAAATCCCGAGGAAACCATTCCGTGCGAAACCGGCCACAGGAATTGCCGCTCGGCCCGCTCGCCCATGTAGCGATGCGCGCCCGACGTGTGCGCGACCCGGCTACGATGCGAGAGCATCGCGGCCACGTCGGGAGGGGGGGGATTGCCGCCGCCGCATCCGGCGATGACGAACGATGCCACGATCGCCATCGCTACCGCCGGCCTCGGCGTCCGCGCCATCCACCTGTTCCGTCCGCCCATCACCGCCGCCTACAAGCCCACCTCATCCGACCGGGTTTCACAAACCCTATTTACGTTCGGACCGCCCCGAACGTTGCGGCCATGTTCAGATCGCCGCTGCTATTCCTTGAAGCCGTGCTTGCCGATCATCTTCACGAAACGGCATTCGCCGAAATATTCCTCGCTCCAATGACCCGTTCGCCGGCTGATTCTCACCAGCGTCTGCAACTCATCCTCGCCGATCGGCGCAACCAGGCGCCCCGTCGGAGTCAATTGCTGCAACAGCGGCATAGGAATCCCGGGCATCGCGGCCGTCACGACTACGACGTCGAACGGCGCATGCTCGCGCCATCCCTCGGAACCGTCGCCGCAGCGCAGAAAAACGTTGCTGAGGCCAATCGAGTGCAGGATCACGCGGGCGCGGTCGTGCAGATGCCCGATCGATTCGACCGAATGAACCTCGCGCGCCAGATGCGCCAGCACCGCGGTCTGGTAGCCGGATCCGGTGCCGACCTCGAGCACTTTTTCATCGCCCTTGAGTTCCGCGACCTCGCTCATCAGGGCAACCATATACGGCTGGGAAATAGTTTGTGAATCGCCAATCGGTAGCGGTCCGTCGTCGTAGGCGTGATCGTGAAGTTCGGCGGGAAGAAAGCGATGCCGCGGGACGGTGCGCATGACTTCGAGCACTCGCGCGTCGCGTATTCCGCGCTTCTCGAGTTGCTCGGCCACCATCCGCTTGCGCGCGTCTTCCAAATCGATCGCCATATCCGTTTTGCATTATAGCGATCCGTCAGAGATCGATTAAGGCGTCCGGCAGGTGGCTCCCAGCTTTCGCAAGCAGGCCGGAATCGCGGAGCGGGCGTCACATACCGATCGGTTTGTAAAATCCATCGTGGCTATGTTACGCGGTTTGAGCATCGGGATTGCGTCCGGAGGACTGGTGCGCGAATGGCTCAAGAATCCACTGCATGGCGTGAAGAAACCGTTAGCGTCGATGGCACCGAACTGGTCGTCATCAAGGGCGGCAGCGGGAAGCCGCTGCTGGTGCTGCATGAGGAACTTGGGCATCCCGGCTGGCTCAAGTGGCACGCCGACATCGCGCGACGCCGCACTGTTCTGATTCCGCTGCATCCCGGCTTTGGGCGCACGGAGCGGGCCGAGTGGATTCTCAACATGCGCGACATGGCGGGCTTGTATGCGCGGTACCTCAAAGAGAACAATCTCGCGCCGGTTGACGTGATTGGTTTTTCGCTGGGTGGATGGATTGCGGCCGAAATGGCCGCCGCCAATCCGTCGCAATTCCGCAAGATGGCGTTGGTGGCGCCGATGGGAATCCGGCCGCCCGAGGGTCACATCCTGGATTTTTTCCAGATGATGGCGCCGCAACAGATTCTCGCATCAGTGCTGAATCCCGCGGGCACGCCCGAGTATGGCGACCTTTACGGCGGTGGGCCGACGCCCTTGCAGTTCGAGAATTTCGAGGAAGCGCGCGCGCAATGCGCTCGGCTCGCATGGCAGCCGTTCATGTTCAATCCGTCGTTGCCGCATCTGCTGGGCGCGGCGGCAGGATTGCCGACGCTGATCGTGTGGGGCAAGGACGATGCGGTCGTGCCGGTCAGCACGGCGAATGCGTACCGCGATGCGATTGCCGGTGCGCGCGTTATCACTTACGACCAGTGTGGTCATCGGCCGGAGATCGAACGCTCGGCCGAATTTATTCGCGAGCTGGAAACTTTTTTCGGTTAGCGAGCTCGAACTCGAGAGAGAGGTGCCGCGATGCACATAATGTATTTCACCGAGCGCCCATATCGTCATGTGAGCAACGACGAAATCATCAAGAACGGGTTTTTCGGCCTCCCCAACGAACAATTCGACGCGCAGAAAGGCGCGCAGCTGCTCAACGAATATCTCGACGAGAAGACGCTGGCCGAGGAACTCGGCTTCGACGGCGTGATGCTCAACGAGCATCATGATACCGCTTTTTGCATGGGCTCCGTGATGGACGTCGAGGCGTCGATCCTCGCGCGCATCACCAAGCGCGTGAAGATTATCCTGCTCGGGAATCCGCTGCCGGTGGTCGGCAATCCGTTGCGGCTCGCCGAAGAGCTTTCGATGATCGACATGATCTCGGGCGGACGCCTGGTGACCGGATGGGTTCGCGGCGCGGGTAGCGAGCAATTCGCGACCAACGCCAATCCCGGCTACAACCGCGAGCTATTCAACGAGGCGCACGATCTGGTGGTCAATGCGTGGACCAAGCCGGGTCCGTGGCGCTACGAGGGCAAGCANNCATCCGCCGATCTGGATCCCCGGACTCCTCAGTCCCGAAACTGTCGTGTGGTGCGCGGAGCATCGATATCCGTACGTTGCGCTGGCCACGTTTCTCGAACCGACCGTCGAACTTTGGAACATCTATCGCGACGCGGCGGCGAAAGAGGGCTACCAGGTCGGGCCTGAAAATTTTGGCTATCTGCAGAAAGTTTTCGTGGCCGAGACCGACGAAAAAGCGCGCGAGATCGCGAAGTGGGACATGTTCGGGGGCGCCGGGATCGGCTACAGCTTGTTCGGCCAGCCGCAGTGGATGTTCCCGCCGGGATACAACTCGAAAGAGGCGACTCGGCGCGTCGCGAGGCAATTTTCAGATCCGAATGCGGCTCAAGGCAGCCCGTTCGGCGGCTTTGCTCCGTCCAGTGAGGAAAAAATCGCGCAATCGCAGATCGATGTCCGCGCCGGTGCATGGACGCAGCCGCAAGTCGACGTCGCAGCAACCCGCAAGCGAATCTTCGACGCGTTCCCGCAAGTCGAGCGCTCGATGCAGGTGATTTGCGGCACGCCGAAATCGGTCATCCCGAAAATCCGCAAGGTGCTTGAGGTGCTGCGGCCGGGAATCTTTGGCTTCTGGCAGAACGACGGGCCGATCTCGGCGGCCGATCGAGTGACCAACATGCGCCTGATCGCCACTGAGGTGATGCCGGCGACGCGCGAGATCGCAGACGAACTGGGACTCGTCTCGCCGTTCGACGTTAAGCCGGGCTCGCGTCCGTTGCCGGCCTCGGGCGTACCCGAATCGGTCGGCTCGCTCGCCCCGCTCGCATCATAACGGGAGACTTTCAAGGAAGTGAGAAGGCGCCTGGACTCTATTAAAAAAACGATGTTGGCGGATCCCAAGATTCGCGAGGCCTATGCCGCTTTGGATGAAGAATTCAGTCTGGCCCGCGAACTCATCGCGGCGCGCGTTCGTGCTGGCCTCACCCAAGCCGAGTTGGCTCAGCGCATGGGCACGACGCAGTCGGCCATAGCCCGACTTGAAAGCGGCGCCCGGCTGCCCAGCGTGAAGACGCTTCTTCGCTTCGCCAAGGCCACGAGATCGCGACCGGTTTTTAAACTGCGGGCAGCCTGAAACGACCAAGAATTCTGGATTGGTCGGGGTGGCCGGATTTGANNACCAGGCTGCGCCACACCCCGACATTTCGCGACGCCGCGTTCGTGTCAACTCGAGCACTCTCGAGATGCGCGACGTTCATTGGAGAAAAAACACACTATTATTTCGTGGCCATCAAGACCACAGGCAACGCATCCTAGCGCTCCGGCACGAACTTCATACTCTTCGAAGTGCCGCTATCCGGCATCAGCGATCGCGAGATGCGCGAATTATCGAGCGCGCAGACCCCTCAGGTTTTCTTCTTTGCGGCGACGCGCGGACGCCACTGCACGTACGATCGCAAATCGACCTGAAACGTCCACGCACTCCTGGATTGATTGATCAGATGGACAATTTCGTCGCAGATCGCCGACGGCGGCACGAAGTGCGATGGATCCACCTCGGGCATCGATTCGCGCACGCGCTCGCTATCGACGGCGCCATCGACGTCGAGCGCTGCGGCATGCACTCCGAGATGCATGAACTCGTACGCCACCGATTCGGCGATCGCGCGCTGCGCGACTTTCGACGCGTTGTACGCGGCGTATTGCGAGGGGCCGCTGCGCGACTCCGAACCGAGCACGAAGATCACCGTGCCGGCCTTGCGCTCGGCCATCTTGCCGATCACCGCCTGGGTGCAGAAGAAAGGGCCGAAGGCGTTCACCTTGAGCTGGAAATCGAAGTCCTCTTCGGTGATTTCGGTGAATTTCTTGCGCAGGTAAGCGCCGGCATTGTTGATCAGGACCACGATCGGTCCGAGTTCGCGCTCGACGGTTTCGACCGCCGCGACTACCTGCTCGCGGCGCGATACGTCGGTCGGTGTGACGACGGCCTTGCCGCCCTTGGCGCGGATTAGTTCGGCGGTTTCCTCGAGCTGCGATTTTGTGCGGGCGATCAGACCCACACTGTAGCCTTCCCGAGCCATGCGGAGTGCGATGTCGCGGCCGATGCCGCGGCCAGCGCCGGTTACCAAAGCGACTTTTGCGTCAGACATAGCGCGGAATCTTATCCGCTTGGCGACGGCGAGCAAACCTTCGCAAATTTCTTCAAATATATGCCTTGTTTGCCTTAACACTCGATGACATGAATGGTAACGTTCCACGACGAGGTGCTACATGCACGTTTTTTTACGTCGTCGCAGTGGCCAAAAGCATACCTACGATTACTTAACTGGCTCCTTAATTGCGGTTTCGATGCTCGCGGTCGCGCTGATTTTCTGTGGCGCCGCACGCGATTCGTTCGCCGATGACGGCGATTCGGTCGAAGTCGCACCCGATCCGAGCGCTGCTCCAAGTGTCTTTTCAGATTCGATCTCGCCAGATTCGGGCTGGCCGGATTCGAACTGGGAGGAGACCAACCAGGTTCTCGAAATCCCGCAAGCCTGCAGGCAGGACGGCGTCGCAGTTGCGTGCGATCAGCGCGCGGACACGACTGTCAACGATTCCTCATCAAGCGGCGATGATGACGATGAAGAGGATGTCGAGACCGTCGGTCCAGTAAGAACCGCGCCGACTTTGGACCAGGACGTGACCGGCAACGACCCCGCAGTCGCGACGCAGCAATGGGGCAGTGTCGGCGATTACGAGAACGAAGTGGCTGAAGCGCCGATGATCATTCCGCCGACTGGATGGGCGNNACGCCGATGGCGATGAGCAGCCCGCTGACCCCCGCCGCGCGGCCGCCGCTGAATCAGGGACCGTGGATGACGTCATCCGCGATGACGTGGAACCGGCCAGCGGGCAGCCCGATGATAATGCCGAATATGTCGTTCCGAATGCGCTAGCATCAAGCGCCTGGAGCGAGACGATCACGGCGCTCGAACCGAACCGCGATCATCTGGAGTAATCCTTCATGCTCATAACGGTCGACGTCGGCAACAGTCACATCGTATTTGGAATCTATGAAGGCGAGCGCCTGCGCAATCACTGGCGCATCTCGACTGTTCCCGATCGCACCACCGATGAGCACGGCGCGCTGTTAAACACGCTGTTCAACGCCGCGGGCATTCAGCCGGGGATGAAGCCGGAGGGCGTCGCGATCGCTTGCGTGGTTCCGCCGCTCAACCAGGTGATGGAACAGCTCGCGATGCGCTACTTCCATTGCGATCCGCTAATGGTCGGCCCGGGGATCAAGACCGGGATGCCAATCCTTTATGAAAATCCCAAAGAGGTCGGCGCCGATCGGATCGTCAACGCGGTGGCGGCGTACGAGCGATACGCGAGCGCGTGCATCGTGGTCGATTTTGGCACCGCTACCATCTTCGACTACGTTACCGGCAA
>PNBD01000047.1:27438-33321 GCA_003135855.1 Deltaproteobacteria bacterium | reverse complement strand
GGCGAATATGCTGGCGGTGCGATTGCGCCGGGCCTCGGCGTCTCGATGAACGCATTGATCGAGCACGCGGCCAAGCTTTATCGCGTCGAGCTGGTGCGTCCGCGCGAGGCGGTCGGCCGCACGACGGTTGGATCGATTCAGTCGGGGCTGATTTTCGGCTACACCGCTCTGGTAGATGGACTGGTCAATCGTATATTACGGGAGCGCGGCGAGAAGGCGCGCGTGATCGCGACCGGCGGGCTGGCGGAGTTGATCGCGCCTGAGAGCGAGATGATTGAAGAAGTGGACGAGTTTTTGACCTTGAAGGGGCTCAGACTGATTTTCGATCGGAACCGCCGCCAAGGATAGCGGAGAACAGGATGGAGAAAGCGAACCGCATCGTAACCGACAACATGATCGGCTTGAAGCTGCCGGATTACGCGCGGCATTCGCCCCGAGTCGCGACCGTGCTCGGGCAAAATCCGAGTGCATTCACTGGACCCGGCACGAACACCTATATCGTCGGCACGTCGTCGCGGCCGATTCTGCTCGATACGGGGCAAGGCGTCGCGGTTTACATCGATCTGCTCGAGTCGGCGCTCAAGGAACTCTCGAACAGCAGTGAACTCGATCGGATCGTGCTCACGCACGCCCATGTCGATCATCTCGGCGGCGTGAAGCAAGTTACCGAGCGCTTCGGCGCGATGGACGTTTTGAAACTGCCGTGGGAAGGTCACGACGCGCCGGCCGGAGCGATCTCGCCGATCGAACATGACTCGGTGGTCGAGACCGAAGGCGCCACGCTGCGCGCGGTGTTTACGCCCGGCCATGCGCCCGATCACCTGTGCTATTACCTGGAAGAAGAACGCGCCTTGTTCACCGGCGACGTCGTGTTGGGCGCGGGAACCACGGTCATTCCGGATGATACCGGCGATCTCGGCGACTACATGGATTCGTTGCGGCGATTGCTTGAGTTGGACCTGGAAACCATCTATCCAGCGCACGGGCCGGTCATTCGCAATCCGCGGGAGAAAATTGGCGAGTACATTGCGCATCGTGAGCTCCGCGAACGGCAGGNNGCTGGCGGTCCTGAAAGACGGGCCGCACGAACCGATGGCGATCGTAAAAAAGATTTATGTAGACGTTCCAGAATATTTGCATCAAGCTGCTGCTAGCTCGGTCCGCTCTCATTTGGGGAAGCTGAAGCGGGATGGACGCGTAGTTGAGCATGAAAAGCGCTGGAGCCTTAACTAGCAGGCGACTGAGCCGCGTTATTTTGCTCGCGGTAAGCGCCGCGATCCCGCTCATTTTGGGCTGGTACGAGTGCGCATTCACGCAAACGCCGGGCGAACCGCTGGCGACCAAGACCTGGGAGGCTGCCGCAGCAGCCGCCGCGCCAGCGNNACGGCAGTTCCGAGCAACCTTGTGCCGGATGCGGCGCCAACCTCGATCGCGCTGCCGCTGCCGCCGCCACCTCGTGACGCCTCGTTATACGAAAGTGAGGCCAGTCCTCCGCCGCGCGACACCTCAGCGCCACTCGAGAACGATCCGACCGCGTTGCCGGATAATCTGGTAACCACGCCACTCGACGATGGCACTCAAGCATCGAGCACAGTCGAGATTCCGCCGGTTCTGCGAGCGCCCGATTCCGCGGGGGCAGCGCCGTCGATGCCACCAACTGCGATCCAACCGCCGGCGGCGCCGAAGCCCGACGCCGATAGCCAGCAATCACTGACGGAAGAATCGGAAATCGCGCGCTATCAGCAGGAGCAGAGCGGCAGTCCGCCGGCTCAGTATCGGAATTTGCAAGCGCTCGCCACCGAGGACGATATTTCGACGCCGATCGGCCTCGTACTGCGCGAAGAACGGCGCTCGCTCAAGACCGGCCAGGAGGCCGACGGTCTCCTAATTGTCGCGGTGCGCAAAGGCAGCCCGGCGGCCAGCGCTGGACTCCACGCCTTCAGCCACGGGGTGCACGATGCAATCACGGGCGCCGCGATGATCGGCTCGGTGATGAGTGGGATGCCTGCGGCGATACTGGTGATTCCGCTGGTGGAATACCTGCAGGTGGGCGAGAGTTACGATTTGATCATCGGTATGGACGGATCGCGAATAAAGAATTTCCTGGATTTCGAAGATCAGATGCGAGACGTGCAGCCGGGCGAATTGATTTATTTCAGCATCGTGCGCGACGGCAAGCGGCTGCAGATCTCGGTGCCGGTCCCCGCGACCCTGAGCCAGGCAACTAACTGAGCGAGCGATAAAAAAGGCGGGGTCGGAGAGATTGTCTCTCCGGCCCCGCTCGCATTAGCTAGTTGGATATCCTGCCTGGATAATCCCGATTACTCAGTCGCGGCCTAATAGTAATCGACCGGGTCGATCTGGCGCTTGGCGCCCCAATAGAAAAGCATGTTCTCGGTCAGGCCCTGCCAGGTGAACTTTCCGGGCGGCAGCAACAGGCGCTTGAACATCGATTTGAGCGAGTAGAACTCCTTCGTGCAGCGCCACACGCCCTCTTCGACTTCCTGCGGCGACATGTTCTTGGGCACGAACATGCAGCGGAAATTGTTGGTGTAAAGGTCCGCATCGGGGATGATCACGCGGCCTTCGTTTTCGAGTTGCGTGCGCATCGGAGTTCCGCGGCGCGGCGTGACAGTATTGAAGAACGCCTCGGGCGCCTTGACCTCGTGCAGGAACTTCAGCGTGTCGTCGAAAATCTGCGGATGATCTTCTTCGAGGCCGAACAGGAAATTGAGCGAGTAATAGATGCCGTGATGCTCGAGCTTTTTCAAAAGCTTTTTGTACTGGCTGGCGTGGTTCTGAATCTTGTTCATCGAGAGCAGGCTGTCCTGGCTGATCGATTCGACGCCGATATTGACGTGAAAGATTCCCGCTTTGGCCGCCAGCTCGAGCAACTCATCGTCGTGATTCGAGTTGATCGTCCAGAGACATGAGAAACGAATGTTGAGCGGCTCTAGCGCTTTGAACAGCTCGCGCGCGAACTTGTGCTTGCCGGTGATCTGATCGTCGATGAACTGGAAGCGCTTGAAGCCGGTGATCTTAACGACCTGCTTGATTTCCTCGACGATGTCGCCGATCGGACGCGTGCGATACGCGCCGTCGTAGAAGACCGGGATTTCGCAAAACGAGCAGCGATAAGGGCATCCGCGGCTGGCCTGCACCGGCGCCGCCTTGAACAGGTAGCGATTGAGCTTCAGCAGTTCGTGGCGCGGGCGCGGCAGATTCTTGAGGTCATGCAGCTTGTCGGCTTTGTAAACCTGCTTCAGCTTGCCGTCGCGCCAATCCTGCAGCAGCGCGGGCCATACGAGGTCGGCCTCGCCCTGCACGACCGCGTCGCAATGATGCAGCGCCTCTTCGGTTTGCAGCGTCGCGTGAAATCCGCCGAACACGACCGGGATGCCGCGTTTGCGGAATTCGTCGCCCAACTGATACGCGCGCAGCGACGCGCCGATCGTCGTCGTCATGCCGACGAGGTCCCATCCGCCGTCGAAATCGATGTCCTCGAGGCGCTCGTCGCACAGCGTCACGTCGTACTCGTCGGGCGTCAGCCCCGCCATCAGCGGGATCATCAACCCCATGATCAGCCGCCACCGGGTCTTGTGCGGTGTGCCGTCGAGGTGGACGGTGGTGGGCTGCACCAGCAGGATCCTGGGCTTCTTGCCGTTCATAGACTCCTCCGTCGAAAACTACTTCTAGCGAGCCACGTTACCTGAAGGCGTAGGCGAGCGGCCTGTCAGCCAGATCAGCACCGCTGCAAACGCATAGGTACCGAACGCGGCGCCCCATGCGAAATAATCGAGCCGATTGAAAAGAGCCAGAATCACTAGCAGATAGGCGAAGTCGCGGCCACTCCATCGATCAACCTGGTCGAGCCACTTAGCAGCTTCATCGCCTTTGTACTTGAACGCCTGCCAGGTCGCGTAGGCGCAGAGCGTAAATCCGATCAGCAGAATTGGAATCAGATAAAGGTACGCGACGCTGTGATTCGCGCGGTAGCATCCGGCGAGCAGGCCGACGAAGATCGCAACGTGTACGACATTGTCGGTAGCGACATCGAGCGCGCCGCCAAAGTCAGTCTCCTTCATCTTGAGCCGCGCCAGTTCGCCGTCGACGCCGTCAATCGTGATCGATATCAGAAAGAAAATTGAGGCAAGCAGACGCACCCAATAGTTGGGCACCGAAAACATCCACGCACTACCCAGCCCAAAAATAGTGTTGGCGATCGTGACCATGTTGGGAGTGATGCTGGTGCGCGCGAGGCGGTAGCTGATGCGCCACGAGATCCGCCGATCGATCCAGCGCGCCAGCGGGGCGTCCTTCTGGGCGGTTTCAGCGCTTAGCGACCTAGCCAGGCGCAATTCGGCCTCCTCGCGATCTTCGGGACGTCCGTTGAGCGCGAATGGCAGAAGACTCGAGGCCGCGATCGGAACTGAAATACCAACCGGCTGACTATCGATCGCGAGGCCGCCGCTTCTGAGCACTTCGGCGATCGGTCCGGTAACAATTTCACCGCCGCGATCGCGATCAACGCTGAATTTTCGCAGCACCGAGGCCGGACTGGCGACATGCGCCTCGAGAACTTGGGTCAGGTTTGATTTGGAAAAGACCAGGTTCCCCGAGAAGGCGATGCAGGGCGACTCGGCCGCGATTCCATCCGGTCGATTCAATATCTCGGCGAACGACTCAACCACCGCGACCGAACTGCGGCCGCTGAATTGACCCATCGCCTGCCCCAGCTCGTCGCGGGATTGCAGGGGAGCCTCGATTACGAATTTCTTGATGCCGACGCGCTCGCAATTCATCATCAACCGCTCGAGAAGAGGGCGGCCGAAAATGGCGTTGTTGGCGCGAGTAGGCGCGGAAATTAGTGCAGTTTCAATTAACAAGGCTTTATGACGAATAATTACTCATGTTTCAATGATAATTGCGGCCAACGTAACACAGTCATAATGCGCACGCTAGTAGCCGTTCTACTATCGCGGAGTGTGCTTTATGAGCCTGGCTGTTTCAGTTTGGCCTCCATCTGCGCCATCAGCCTATCATACGATCCTTGTTTCAAGACGGCCTGGATCTGGCCCTCAACATTGGTCGCGAGGCTCTGTCCGTCCAGCACGATATCGACCACGCGCCATCGCGGGCCCGTCCTGGCAAGCACGTAATCGATCGAAACTGCACCACCTTCACGACGCTTCACAGTAGTCGGCACGACGCGCTGTCCGTCTTTGACCTGTTCCCTGCGAAACTCAACCTCCAACCCAGTGAAGAATTGCGAAGCATGGGGATAAGCGAGCTTTTCGAGCAATTCACGGAGCAGATGAGCGAATCGCGCCCGCTGGGTCGTGTCGAGTTTGCCCCATTGGGCGCCAAATGCCCTCTGGGAGAGCGAATCCAAGGCCAGGGAACCGTCGATCTTTTTAATCAGGCCGTTCCTCGTGGCGCTATTCTCGGTGGTACGCAGCTTGCTGATAGAATCTAGCATCTGGCGCACGACTGTTTCGGCTGGACCGGGATTTTCGCTGGCGGCGGGGGTGGAGGGAATCGTGGCCGGGACCAATAAAACAAAAAAAAGGTTGATCAATAAGAGCTCGACGCGCTCATTGACCCGTTTTGGAACAAATCGACGCAAATCGTTTCCTCTGCCGCGGATAGCGACTCAAAATCGGCTGAATTCACCGAATCGTCACACGATGTATCAGTCCATACAGAGTGACAGCAATTAGCTGACCAAGCGATTCGGCGATAGTTGTCACGAGGGCGACGCCTAGTGGCCCGATAACCGCGCTGATAAACTGTCCGCTTCGTGGCAAACATTTCTGCACTGCTGTTCGACTTCGGCGGGACGCTCGACGGACCGTCGCATTGGCTCGATCGTTTTTTGGGCAT
>PNBD01000047.1:0-27379 GCA_003135855.1 Deltaproteobacteria bacterium | reverse complement strand
CAAGGTCCGCGCGACGATCGAGCAGGGCGGTGCGCCGGGACGTCATCGAATAGTTGAGAAGGTCACTTCGTCTTTCGTCGCGGAGACTGCGGCCGGGTTGGAGCACGGCCGCGACGTTTTGAATGCGTTGAAGGCACAGTTCAAGCTCGGTGTCGTCTCGAATTTTTATGGAAATCTGGATCGCATCCTGGCGGAGTTTCGGCTCGATCGATTGTTTACCGCCGTCGCGGATTCTTCCAGAATCGGAATTTTCAAGCCCGACCTTGGTATCTTCGATGCGGCGATCAAGCAGATGCGCGTCGCGCCGGAAACGATCGCGATGATTGGAGATTCGCCCGACAAAGATTGTGCTCCGGCGCGGCAACTCGGGCTCCGCACGGTCTGGCTATGCACTGATGCGGCTCGCGCGGGCGCATCGGCTAAGGTGGGCATCGCGGATCGCACGATTCGATCGATCGACGAGTTGCTCGAGCTTCAATGGTGACGAAGTTGCAAGGAGCGATTATCGCGGCGGGCCGCGGCGAACGGCTCCGGAAAGCATCGGGCGACCTGCCCAAGCCGCTGGTTGAACTGGGCGGCGAGGTGATGCTGGCGCGGCAGGCCCGCGCGCTCGTCGCGGCCGGAGCGTCAAGCGTGATCGCGGTGATCAATTCGGAGACGGCGCGAATTGCCGGCGAGATGAAAATCGAGATGCCGGCGAAACTGAAGATCGTCGTGCGCGATACGCCAAATTCGATGGAGACGATGCTCGCGCTCGGCGAGTATCTCGAGCCCGGCTGGTTTCTAGCTGCGACGGTCGACGCGGTGGTTGCGCCGGTCGAACTTGCGCGTTTCGTCGCGGAATCGCGGCGGATGATCTCGCTTCGCGGCGACCAAAACCTAGTGGGAGTGCTGGCGGTGACGCGGTGGCGCGGCGACAAGAAACCGCTCTTTGCGGAATTAACAGATGATGGATTGATCGCGCGGCTCGGCGGCGCGGAGACTCCGATGGTAACGGGGGGAATCTACATGATGCACAGCGCAATCTTTGCGCTCGCGGATAGCGCGCGCAGCTTGGGTTTGGACGCGCTCCGGCGCTTCCTCGGTCTGATGCTCGAACGCGGACTCAAGCTTGGCGCGGTCGAGATTGGTAGCGCGATCGATGTTGACGAAGCATCCGACCTCGATGCTGCGCGAGGCGCGATACGGGGTCATCAATGAGTTATCGAGCTTTAGGAGTTTATCGGGAACCCGAATTTTCACCGGGCAAAGTGGAGGACGACGCGGCGATTCTCAATACGGTGTTGGCCGAGCTTGCGCGCGAGGGCGTCGAGACTCAGGTGATGGATGCGCAGAGTTTTGGCAACGGCGCGCCTACTAAGCCGGATATCGTGTTTGCGATGTGCCAGGGCGATCAACCGCTCCGGCGGCTGGCGGAAATCGAGCAGAGCGGCGCGATTGCGATCAACTCGGCACTCGCGATTCGCAACTGCTATCGCGACTTGCTGGCCGCGGGTCTGGCGCGTGCGGGAGTGCCCACGCCGGCCGGTGCGTTGGTCGCGACCAACGAGCCGCTCGATCCGCGGAAGCTCGCCGGCCTCGACCTCGCGGCGGGTGTGTTCGTCAAGCGCGGCGATTTGCATGCACTCGGATCCGATGACGTGCAACACGCGTCGGATCGTGCGCAGGTCGAATCGATTCTCGCGGACTTCGCGCGGCGCGGAATCCGTTTCGCATACGTGCAGCAGGAAGTGCATGGCCGAGTAGTTAAGTTTTACGGCGTCAGCTCCGGCATGTATTTCGCCGCGCTGCCTGAGGATGATGAAATCCCCGAAGCGGCAGCGCGCGCGATGTCGGAAGCGGCTGCGGTAGCATCGCATGCGCTCGGGCTCGAGGCATGGGGCGGTGACGTCATCTTGAATGGCGATCGTTTTGCGATTATCGACTTTAACGACTGGCCCAGTTATAGCCGGGTGCGCGGACCAGCGGCGCTCGCGATCGCACGACGCGCGATGAATCTGCTTGGACGCCCGCGCTGACCAGAAAATTTATCGAAGGAACCATTCGCCACCGTACTGATGACAAAAACCAGCAATGGCAAACTGCCTGCGATCAAGACTGCAATCCCGGGTCCCAAATCACGGGAAATTTTCAACACTGAGCAAAGTTTCATCGCGCCCGGCCGGCAGCGAATCTCGCTGCTCGCCGGACTCGCGTTCGATCACGGCGAAGGTGCGACGCTGACCGACGCCGACGGCAACACTTACGTAGATTTCTTTGCCGGAGTCGCGGTCGCGAGCCTCGGGCATGGACATCCGGGTCTGGCGCAAGCGCTGGCTAATCAAGCGTCGCGGCTAATCGTCGGCACCTTCGCAACCAAAGAGCGCGCCGAGGCATTCAAGCTGCTCAGCGAAATCGCGCCGGCCAATCTCAAACGCGCGCATCTCTACAGCGGCGGCGCGGAGGCGGTCGAGGCGGCAATTCGCCTCGCACGTTCCGCGACGAAAAAGCATGAGGTCGCGAGCTTCTGGGGAGGATTTCACGGCAAGACCGGCGGCGTGATCGGCCTTATCGGCGACGAATCGAAACAAGGTTACGGTCCGCTGCAGGGCGGGCAATACACCGTGCCGTACGCCGACTGCTACCGATGCCCGTTCAAGCTGACGTATCCGGACTGCGGGCTCTACTGCGTCGATTTCGCACGTCAGCAAATAAAGATGAGTTCGGGTGGTGCGCTCGCCGCGATAGTCGCTGAGCCGATGCAGGGAACCGCCGGCAACGTGATCCCGCCCGACGACTGGATGCCCGCAATCAAGTCGGTCGCGAAAGATTTCGGCGCGCTGCTAATCGCGGACGAAATGATCACCGGCTTCGGGCGTACCGGAAAGATGTGGGGCGTCGAGCATAGCGGCGTCACCCCCGATATCGTCACGATCGGCAAGGGCATGGGCTCGGGATTCCCGGTCTCGGGTGTGCTGCTGAGCGACGAGTTGGGCAAGGCGGAGCCGTTCGCGAAGCCGAGTGCGTCGTCGTCGAGTTACGGCGGAAATCCGCTGGCCGCGGTCGCGGTGGCGGAGACGATTCGCACCATCCGACGAGAAAACCTGGTCGAGAACTCGCGCAAAATCGGAGCGCTGATGCTCAGCCGCTTGATGGCGCTTAAGGAAAAATACGAATTTGTCGGCGACGTGCGCGGCCGGGGCCTTTTGATCGGCGTCGAGCTGGTGCGCGATCTGAAAACCAAGGAGCTGCTCGGCAAGGCAGTCACCGAATTGATTTTTACCGAATGCCTGAAACGCGGCCTGATCATCATGGGTTACTTCCCCAAGATTCGCATCAACCCGGCGCTGGTGATCACGCAGGCGCAGGCGGAGGCCGGCATCGCGATTCTCGACGAAGTGTTCGCGCACGTCCGCGATCACGTCGATTGGCGCCACGCGTAGGAAGTTTGTGCCGATGGCTGAGATAACCGGGAACGCGGCGCTGTTTTTCGATCTGGGCGGCACGCTGGTCAGGTTGAACGAGCAGCGGGAGATCCCGCTCGACTCGAGCGGAAAAATAACGATCGAGTTGCTGCCGGGCGTAGCCGAGAAGCTGCGTCCGATTCGCGATCACCTGATGTTCGTCGTGACCAATCAGGCGGGTATCACGCGTGGACGGCTCACCGCGGAAAAAGTCGAGGCGGCGATGGTCGAGCTGGATCACGTGCTGGGTGAAATCCTGACTGCGTGGCAGGTCTGCCCGCATACCGACGACGACCGATGCGAATGCCGCAAGCCCAAGGGCGGGATGATCCTCGAGTTGGCGGAGATGTATGGCGTCGATTTGAAGACGTCCACGATGATTGGCGATCAGGAAGTCGATCGGCTCGCGGGCGAGGCCGCGGGCGTCGGCAAGTTTGTCTCCGCGCACGATTTCTTCGGCTGGAAGTAAGCGGCCGAGAGAATCGCTCGCGCACGCCTCGCAGTTATTTCGCAAGACAAAATCGATCGCAGTTGATATTCATGCTGGATACGCCCAGCAGGAGGTTCCCAAATGAAGGTTGGATTGCTTACGCCTTTTACCGGCAAGAACGCGAACCCGGCCGACTTCGCGCGAGTCGCGGAATCGCTCGGCTTCGAATCGCTCTGGGTGCCGGAGCATCCCGCGTTTCCGGCCAATCCCAAGACTCCGTTTCCGGGCGGTGGTGCGATTCCGCCGGTGTATCATCAAATGGCCGACCAGATTGTCGCGCTCAGCATGGCAGCCGCGGTGACCAGGAATCTGAAACTCGCGACCGGAATCTGCCTGGTGCCGGAGCACGAGCCGATCGCGCTGGCGAATCAAATCGCGACCCTCGACGCGTATTCGAACGGCCGCGTGATTTTCGGAATCGGCGCAGGCTGGTTGCGTGAAGAGTGCGAACTGTTCGGCGTCGATTTTCCACGGCGATGGACTCAGACGAGCGAGTTGATCGCGGCGATGCGCGCTCTCTGGACTGAGGATGCGCCATCGTTCGAAGGCAAGTACGCGAAGTTCCCGCCGGTCAAAGTTTATCCCAAGCCCGCGCAGAAGGCCGGTCCGCCGGTCGTGATCGGCAGCCTCGACAAAAATGCGCTGAAGCGAGTCGCGAAGTGGGCTGACGGATGGTGCCCGATTCGTTTGAATGCGGCCACGTTCGGGGAAAAGGTCGGCGAGCTGAAGCGCGAGTGCGCGGCAGTCGGGCGCGACTTCGCGAGTTTGGACATCACGATTATGGGCGGTATCCAGGGCGATCGCGCGAAGGTGCAGGACGGACTAAAGGAGTTCGCAGCGGCCGGCGCGCAGAGGTTTGTGATTGGGCTTGGCGACTTTACGTTCGAGACATTTGACGGAGTGCTCAAGAAGGTCGCGGGACTGTACTTGTAAGACACCAGACGCAGTCGGCGGATGGCGGTGCAGTAGAATAACGGCATCTGCATCGCGGAATCGCGTTCAGATGGACCGGAACTAAGCCAGACAGCCTGCGAAATTGACGCTGCCCGTGCGATCGCGACTCATCGCGTCGATGGCAGCGCTCTTGCTCTCTCCTGTGGACGGCAGGTCGACACGTGACCGTAAGTCCAATCAGGGAGGGATTAGCGACATGTTCGCATGGATATTTATCGGCTTAGTCTCGGGCTGGCTCGCCGGAAAGATCATCAATGGCAACGGCTACGGAGTGATGGCGGACATCGCGCTCGGCCTGGTTGGTGGCATCGTCGGCGGGATGATTTTCGCGATCCTCGGTGTGCATGCGCATAACGTAGTCGGCGCAATCCTGATGTCCACCGCGGGTGCGACCGCGCTCGTGATCGCGACGCGTATTATCCGCGACGAAATCTGAACGCGCTTCTCAGTTGCCCGCCACGGCGCTTTCACTCAGACTGATCGGCGCTGGCTGCGATGAAACTGCGGGGCGCAATATCGGGATTCGGCGAAGTTGCCGCGCGGGCGCATCTGCCGGGATGGCGCATGCGCGACAACATCAATATCAGCGTCGTGCACGATCCCGTTTCCGAGCGCCGTCACGAGGCGATTCGACTAATCAAAAATGTTCGCGTTTACGACGACCTCGAGCTGATGCTCGATGGCGAGGCAGTGGACTTTGTCGATATTGCGAGTCCGCCGGCATTGCATGCCGACTCGATTCGGGCCGCGCTCAATGCTGGAGCGCACGTGCTGGTCGAAAAGCCGCTCTGCCTCACGCTCGACGACTTCCATGAACTGGTGCGACTCGCTGCGGAAAAACGCCGCGTCCTGATATGCGTGCACAATTGGAAATACGCGCCACCGTATGCTGTTGCGCGCATTGCGATCGCGGCTGGACGCCTCGGCGAAATCCATTTCATGTCGATTGACCGGCTGCGCACCGAAGCGGCAGGCGCGGGCGGCGCGGGCGGCAAGTGGCGCGCCTCGGCACAATCGGGCGGCGGAATCCTGGTCGACCATGGATGGCACGTGTTCTACCTGATGCACTGGCTGCTCGGCGGGGTTGAGCCTGTCTCGATTTCGGCGCGGCTCGGGTCGCCCGCGAGCCGCGACGCGGATGACCTCGCCGATGCGCGAATCGTTTTTCACGGCGGCACCATCGGCCGCTCCCATCTTTCGTGGCGCGCGCCGGTGCGCCGCACTTCGGCGCTCATCTACGGCGAACTGGGCTGTATCGAGATTGAAGGCGACCGCGTGACCCTGACCGATCGCGACGGCAAGTCCGAAGACCTTTCGCTACCCGACGTTGCCGACGATTCATACCATCCGGCGTGGTTCGGCGGAGTGGCCGAGGAGTTTGAACAGGCGGTTGCGGAGGGCCCCGATTCGATGGTCGCGCGTCTGAACCTGGCCGAAGCGTCGTCGTCGCTTAAGTTGATTGTCGCGGCTCGAGAATCGTCCGCGCAGAACGGTGCCGCTGTCCCGATCCCGAGGGACTAGCCAGACTTGTTCACAAGTCCCACTGACCGCTGGGCTGACCGACTGACCGCTCGGACGGGAGCTTGACTTTCATAAGCTGGACTGTAAAGTGGCTTCTTGACCGAGTGGTTAGCCAATGCTGGGTTTCCGGCGGCCTTGCCGGTCAGCTTGAGGCGTCTAGTCCCGCGCTTGGCGGCTCCAGACAAGCAAATAAAGGGGTAGGTTTCAGATTTCTATGGGCGCATCGCAGGTCAAAGGGGTCGAGCAACGTGCACAATCGCAGGATTCGCGCGACGAGATATTGAAGGCCGCGATGCATCTGTTTGCCAATCGCGGATTTCACGAGACCTCGATGTCGGAAGTTGCGCGCGAGGCGAGGGTCAGCAAGGCGCTGATTTTTTGGCATTTCAAGACCAAGGAAGAGCTGTTCGTCGCGGTTCTTAATCGATTGCTCGAGCCGTACTTTATCGATTTTGCCGAAGAGGCGGGGGCGCTCGACGAGCGCGCGCAGATTCAGAAGCTGGTCGAGTTTTATCTGCTGTTTGTGCGCGACAATGTGAGCTCGGTGCGCTTCTTTCTCGCGCAGATGCTGCAAGATCAGCATCTGTCGGAAAGCCTCAACGAACAAGTGCTGAGGCTCTACGGCGGCTACCGGAATTTGCTGGTCGAGTTGATCGCGCGGTCGCAGGAAAAAGGAATATGCACGCGTCGGTTCGCGCCGGAGGCGGCGACCGGCTTCCTGCTGTCGGCGCTGAACGGTTTGTTAATCGAATATTTGTTCATGGGCGCCAAAGCCGTGGATCCGGAGGGCGCGGTCGCGATGGTCGGCGAGTGGCTGTTCGGCGACTCGCCTGAAACATCGCCAGCGGGCGGCAATCCGGCTGCCTGACTTTCTCAATTGTAGGAGAACATCCAGAGATGCGCATTCCGCTTAGACAGATGATCGATCTCGGCCGGTATATCGGCTCGAAAAAGCGCTCAGGCGAGAAATACTTTCCGCTGGTGCTGATGCTCGAGCCGCTGCATGCGTGCAACCTCGCCTGTATCGGCTGCGGCCGAATCGTCGAGTACAAGGACACTATCCGCGACATGATGACGCTCGACGAAGCGCTCCAGTCGGCGGAGGAGGCGAACGCGCCGATCGTGTCGATCTGCGGCGGCGAACCGCTGATGTACAAGCATATCGCGCCGCTGACCAAGGGGCTGATCGAGCAGCAGAAGCGGCACGTGATGATCTGCACCAACGCGATTCTGCTCGAGCGATTCGTCAAGCAGGTCGAGCCGAGCCCGTACCTGAGCTTCAACATCCATCTCGACGGGATGCGCGAGACCAACGATCGGGTGACCGATCGCCAGGGTCATTTCGACATCGTGGTGAAGATGATCAAGATGCTGAAGGGCAAGGGCTATCGCGTGCAGACCAACACCACGGTCTTTCGCGAGACGACCAGCGACGAACTCGAGGAGATGATCAAGTTCCTGACCACGCTCGGCGTCGATGGGATGCTGCTCAGCCCCGGCTATCACTACCAGGTGCTCGGCAACGACGAGGTGTACCTCAAGAAAGAGGAGATGCCCTACAAGTTCATGAAAGTTCGCGACATGGCGAACGACTACAAGATCGTCAACACGCCGATTTATCTCGACTACCTGGTCGGCAAGCGCGATCTGACCTGCAGTCCGTGGACGACGGTGACGCGCAATCCGCAAGGATGGAAGGGCCCCTGCTATTTGATCACAAACGGTCACTACAAGACCTTTAATGAAATGCATGCCGCGACCGATTGGGAATATTATAGGACCAAGCAGGACATCCGTTGCCGCGACTGCAAGCTGCATTCGGGATTCGAAGGGACGGTCGCGCTCGATTTCGGCAAGAACCTGAAGGACTCGTGGCGGATGGTCCGACACTACGTGGCCTAGAAGAAAAGGCATTGTTCGACCTCGATCGCTATCTGAAAGAGCGCGCCCTATTGGTCGAGCGGGAGTTGGCGGCCGTCGTTGACGAGCCCGCGGGTGCGGCGGCGCGTCTTTACGAGGCGATGCGCTACAGCCTGCTCGCGGGCGGCAAGAGATTGCGGCCGGTGCTGGTACTCGCGGCGTGCGAAGCGGTCGGCGGCCGGCTTGAAGCGGCGATGGGGCTCGCGTGCGCGGTCGAGATGATTCACACCTATTCGCTGATCCACGACGACCTGCCCTGCATGGATGACGACGATTTCCGGCGCGGGCGTCCGACCAATCACAAAGTTTATGGCGAAGCGATCGCGACGCTCGCGGGCGACGCGCTGCTGACCGACGCGTTCAAAGTGCTCGCGCGCAAGTCGGCGCAGAATGTGCAGCCGAAGATCGTGCTCGAGACAATCGCGGAGCTGGCCCAAGCGGCGGGCTCGGCGGGAATGGTCGGCGGGCAAGTGATCGATCTGCTCGGCGAGGGCAAAGCGAAAACGATCGAAGAGCTGGAAGAATTGCACGCGAAGAAGACCGGCGCACTGTTCCTCGCGTCGGTACGCGGCGGCGCGCGACTCGGCGGCGCGAGTGAAGCGCAGATCGAATCGCTCGATGCGTATGCGCGCGCGCTGGGACTCGCGTTCCAGGTGGTCGATGATCTGCTGGACGTGCAAGGCACGCCCGAACAGATGGGCAAGCGGACGCAGAAAGATCAGGAGCGCGGCAAGGCGACCTACCCGGCGATTTTGGGCGTCGAGCGATCGATCGATTTGGCGCGCGAGCTGGAGAGCCGGGCGCATCGGGCACTGGCCGGATTCGATACGGGCGCCGACGCGCTCAGGCATCTCGCGACCTTCGTGGTGGAGCGAAAGCTGTGAGCGAGCTGGAAGCAGTGGCGGGCGAGGGTCAGCAATCGCGCCAGGCGGTGCTGGTTGAGCCACGCCGTCTCGAGCTGCGCGACTTTACGCCGCCGCGGCCGGCCGATGGTGAGCTGTTGATCGAAGTGCGCTGCGCGCTTAGCTGCGGCACCGATCTTAAAGCATTTCGCCGCGGACATCCGCTGTGGAAATTGCCGACGCCGTTCGGGCATGAATTTTCCGGCGTGGTAGTCGAGGCCGGCGCGGGTGTGACGGCGTTCAAGGCTGGCGACGAAGTGATGGCCGCGCCGACTGCGCCGTGCGGTATTTGCTTCTACTGCCAGCACGGACAGGAAAATCTGTGCGCGCTCGCGATCGACAAGATGGTGCTGGGCGCGTACGCAGACATGCTGCTGATCCCGGCGCACGTGGTGGCGCGCAACACGTTTATCAAGCCGCGCGAGTTGCCGTTCGAGGAAGCTGCACTGCTCGAACCGCTCTCGTGCGTGATCCACGCGCAGGAAATGGCGCGTCCGCAACAATCGGAGACCGTGCTGATCATCGGGGGCGGCGCGTTCGGCTTGCTGCACATGCTCGCGCTGAAAACGTCGGGGGTGCGCGAGGTGGTGGTGCTCGGGCGCGGCGCGGAGCGGCTCAAATGGGCGGCCGAAATGGGCGCCGACGCGGTAATCGACGCGCGCAGCGACGATGCGATCGCCGCGGTCGCGCGGTTGAACAGCGGCTTCGGTCCCGATCTCGCGATCGAATGCACGGGTCAAGTCGAAGGATGGCAGGACGCGCTGGCGCGGGTGCGGCGCGGCGGCCGGGTGGTGTTTTTCGGCGGATGTCCGGCGGGCACGACGCTCAGCGTCGATACGCGCCGGATGCATTATGACAATCTGACGTTGATGGCGCCGTTTCATTTTCGTCCGCGCGATGTGCGACGTGCATATGAAATGCTGGCGGCGCGGAGCGGGGGCTTCGGCGCGATCGTTAACGCGCGGCGCAGCCTCGACGATTTGACGGAAGTATTTGCGATGCTCGAGCGCGGCGACGTGCTGAAGTGCGCGGTGATTCCTTAGGAGCGCGATGAACGCGCCGGAGGCTATGATAGGCGCGCGGTGGTAGCACCCTCACCTGCCTCATCGCTGACGCGCTTCGGCTTCCTCTCCCGCAAAAAAGCGGGCGAGGGTATTAGGAGGCGCAGATCGCGCGACGGTGACGGGGAATTTCGTGGTGGGCGCAGGATGAGGAGCAGGATCAGGTTGGGAGAAATATGAGTCAGGCAATTCCTTTAGACAACACCGCGGCGTTGCTTTCGCCGCATGACGAGTTCGCGGCCAAGGTCGATTACACGATCGAACGTGCGCAGCGGTCACTGATCGAGTTGCAGCGGCCCGAGGGCTACTGGCAGGCGCCGCTGGAAGCGAACGCGGAGATGAATGCCGAGTACATCATCTTCAGCCACTTCATGGACACGGTCGATCTCGAGCTCGAAGCGCGCTTGAAAAAATATCTGCTGGACACGCAGAACGCGGACGGAAGCTGGAGCCTGTTTCCCGGCGGCGAGGGCTATCTCTCGAACACGATCGAGAGCTACTTCGCGCTGAAGCTGACGGGCATGCGGGCGGGCGACGAGCCGATGGCGCAAGCGCGGCGCTGGATTCTGTCGAAGGGCGGAATCGTGAATTGCGGGACGCTCGCGCGCTTCTACCTGGCCGCGATGGGTCAGGTCACCTGGGACGCTACCGCGTCGCTGCCAATCGAGATTGTGCTGCTGCCGAACTGGTTCCCGATCAACATTTACGAATTGAGTTCGTGGGCGCGCGGCACGCTGATGGCATTGATGCTGCTGCAGGCGGCGCGGCCGGCCAAGCAAATCGACTATCAGAGGGGCATCCTGGAGCTGTATATCCAGCCGCCTCATTTCACAAAGTTCAGTCAGCCGAAGGGCAAGAAATTGCTCTCGCTGCGCAACGCGCTGAATGTCGGCGACCGGGCGCTCAGACTTTACGACAAGCACAATCTTGCTTCGATGCGGGCGCGGGCGATGCGGAAGACGGAAGAATGGATCGTCGAGCATCAGGACGAGAATGGTTCGTGGGGCGGAATCGAGCCGTGCTATTTGCTGAGCGCGATGGCATTGAAGGCGAACGGCTATCGCAATGATCATCCGGTGCTGAAGAAGGCAATCGAGGCGTCGCGCGAACTGATTTGGGATTTGCCGGACAGCGCGCTCTACATGCCGTGCGTTTCGCCCAATTGGGACGCGGCTTTGGCGGGCCGGGCGCTGCTCGACTCAGGCCTCGCGGGCGATCATCCGGCGCTGCGCAAAGTGGCGCGCTGGTTTATCGATCGGCAAATTTTCAAGAAAGGTGATTGGTCGGTCAAGCGTCCCGCGGTGGAGCCGGGCGGCTGGTCATTCCAGTTTTACAACGACTGGTATCCCGATGTTGACGATTCGGCGGTGATACTTTCGGTGCTCGCGGAAACGAGCGTCGATGACGCGGCGGCCAAAGAGCGATCAGTGCGCGCGGGCGCGAACTGGGTAATGGGGATGCAGTCGAAGGACGGCGGCTTTGCCGCATTCGACGCCGATAACAATTCGACCTGGCTGAATCAATTGCCGCTGGCCGATGTCGAAGCGGTGACGGATCCATCGTGCCCCGATCTCACCGGCCGCGTGCTCGAGATGATGGCGTCGGTCGGTTATCGCAGCGATCATCCGGTGGCGAAACGCGCGATCGAATGGCTCAAGCGCAATCAATCGAGCCATGGCGGATGGTGGGGCAGGTGGGGCGTGAATTATATCTACGGAACTTTTTCGGCGCTGTCGGGACTGCGCGCGATCGGCGTGGACATGAAGCAGCCGTGGATCAAGCGCGCGGTCGAGTGGCTGAAGTCGAAGCAAAATACGGACGGAGGGTGGGGCGAGAGCCCGCTGTCGGACAAAGATCCCGCGTGGCACGGGCGCGGCACCAGCACCGCGTCGCAGACGGCGTGGGCGTTGATCGCGTTGATCGCGGGCGAGGACGGCATC
Organism: Deltaproteobacteria bacterium; assembly: GCA_003135855.1. GTDB lineage: Bacteria > Desulfobacterota > Binatia > Binatales > Binataceae > Binatus. The sequence goes on along the minus strand of PNBD01000047.1, from coordinate 15,148 downwards.
AGCGAGCACGCGATGAGCGGCGCGCAATGGCTCTCGGAGCGGCAGAACGACGAGAGCACGTGGGATGAGATCGAGCATACCGGCAGCGGCTTTCCGAATCATTTTTATCTTCGCTACCATATGTATGCGCATTATTTTCCGCTGATGGCGCTCGGGCGGTTTCGCCGGCGACTGGTGGAAGAGGCGGCGCGCTGAAGTTTACGCAATGAAGGCGATTGCAATTCTTGGCTCGACCGGCTCGGTCGGCGTCACCACGCTGGACGTGGTCGATCGTTTCAGGGATCGCTTTCGCGTAGTCGCGATGGCAGCGGGCCGCAACCTGGATTTGCTCGTCGAGCAGGTCAAGCAGTTTCGCCCGGAACTGGTTTCCGTCGCCACTCCGGAACTCGCGAAGGAACTCGCGCAGCGCCTCGCGCCGGACCGCGTGACGATCGTGCACGGGCTGGAAGGCGCGATCGCGGTCGCGACGCATCCTGAGGCTCAGTTCGTCATGTCGGCGCTGGTGGGTGCGATGGGACTTCGGCCGACGCTCGCGGCGATCAAGGCCGGCAAGGATATCGGGTTCGCGAACAAGGAAGTGCTGGTGGTCGCGGGCGAGCTGATCACGGCGGCGGTGCGCGAGAATCATGTGCGGCTGCTGCCGGTGGACAGCGAGCATAATGCGATTTTTCAATGCCTCGAAGGGCGCGGACGAGAGTCGCTCAAGCGGATCATCCTCACCGCGTCGGGCGGACCGTTTCGCGAATTACCGGCTGAGCGATTTGCCGCGATTACGATCGAGCAAGCGCTGAAGCATCCGACGTGGACGATGGGCAGCAAGATCACGATCGATTCGGCGACGTTGATGAACAAGGGGCTCGAGGTGATCGAGGCGCGCTGGCTGTTCGATCTCACGGCGGCGCAAATCTCGGTCGTGATTCATCCGCAGAGCGTGATTCATTCAATGGTCGAGATGATCGATGGCTCGGTGATCGCGGAGATGGCGATTCCGGACATGGCGATCCCGGTGGCGTACGCGCTCGGGTATCCGGATCGTTTGCCGATGCCGCATCTGAAAAGATTATCGCTCGCAGAAAATTCGAAGCTGACGTTCGAGGAGCCGGACCTCGCGCGGTTTCCATGCTTAAGACTCGCGTACGAAGCGCTCGCGTCGGGGCGCACGATGCCGGCGTGCCTGAACGCCGCGAATGAAGAATTGGTGGCGGGATTTCTCGGCGGGAAATTGCGCTTCGTCGATATCCCGCGGCATCTCGAATCAGTAATGGCGCGGCATCCCAATTCGCCGGCGCACACGATCGAAGACTTGCTCGAAACCGACGGCTGGGCACGTGCGGCGGCGCGCGAGCTGATTGCGGCAAAGTCGGTTGCGGCGTGAGACGATGGAGACCGCGCGCGTCAATCAGGAGAGTACTGCGCGGGCATACGTCGCAACGTCGATCCCAACCGCGGCGCTGCCGGCCGGGACTTTTGATGTAGCGGGCGCGTACGAGTTCTGCGCGCGGCTGGCAAAATCGCATTACGAAAATTTCACGATCGCGTCGTGGCTGATGCCGCGCGAGATGCGACCGCATATGTACGCGATCTACGCATACGCGCGGATGGCCGACGACTTCGCCGATGAGCATCACGACCTCGCGATGCTCGATGATTGGGAGCGGCAGTTGGACCAAGCGTACGAGGGCGTTGCGCGTCATCCGGTGTTTATCGCGCTCGCGGACACGGTGCGTCGCTTCGACATTCCGCGCGAGCCGTTCAAAAATCTGCTGGTCGCGTTTCGCTCCGACGTAAAATTCAAAGGCTTCGACACGCTCGACGATCTGCTCGGCTATTCGCGCAATTCGGCGAACCCGGTCGGGCGGCTGGTGCTGTACCTGTTTGGACATCGCGATGCCGAGCGGCAGCATCTGTCGGACCTGGTGTGCAGCGGATTGCAGCTCGCGAATTTCTGGCAGGACGTCGCGATCGATCTCGAAAAAGAAAGAATATATCTGCCGCGGCGCGACATGGAGAAATTTGGCGTGAGTGCTGTGGAGCTCGAGGCGCATGCGTCGTCGAAGAATTTCGTCGAGCTGATGCGGCACGAAGTCGCAATTGCACGCGCGATGCTGATCGAGGGCGGCGAATTGTATCGGCAAGTGGACAAGCGGCTGCGGCGGGACATCCTGATGTTCGCGGGCGGTGGGCTCGCAATCCTGCACGCGATCGAACGGGTCGGATACGACGTGTTTCGCGCGCGACCGGAACTGACGAAACTCGATTATCTCAAACTCGGATGGAATGCGCTGCGTGGACGGCTGGAAAACTGAAATGGCCGGCGCCGCACCAGCCCCGACGCACGCGCGGATCGACGCTTCATTGGAGTCGGACTACGAGCGGTGCGCGGAAGTGACGCAGCGTTCGTCGTCGAATTTCTACTACGCGTTCATGCTGTTGCCAGTCGAGCGTCGGCGCGCGCTGCATGCGGTGTATGCGTTTTGTCGCTTCGTGGATGATATCGCGGACGACGAATCGGTGCGCGACGCGGCGCATTTGCTGGAAAAATGGCGCGACGAACTCGGGCGGGTCTATGCGGGAGAGCCGACGCGTCCGGTATCGCGGGCGCTGGCCGACAGCGCGCGTCGTTTCAATATTCCGCGAAGATATTTCGAAGACGTGATCGCGGGCGTCGAGATGGATCTCTCGCGCAATCGCTACCAGACTTTCGACGAGCTGAAACTCTACTGCTATCGGGTGGCGTCGGCGGTCGGGCTGATCTGCATCGAGATTTTCGGTTACCGCAATCCATCGGCGAAGTCGTACGCGGAAAATCTCGGCATCGCTTTTCAGATTACCAACATCCTGCGCGATGTGAGCGAAGACGCGGCGCGCAAGCGAATTTATCTGCCGCTCGAAGATCTCGAACGCTTTGGCGTCAGCGAAGACGACATTTGGAGCGGCCGGTACAGCGAAAACTTCGTCAGGCTGATGGAGTTTGAGGCGGGGCGCGCGCAACATTTTTACGAGCTTGCGCTGGAGCAGCTCGCGCCCGAGGATCGAGCGACGCTGCTGACGGCGGAGGCGATGCGGCGGATATACGGCGCGCTGCTCGAGCGGATCGTCAAGTCGAAATATCGCGTGCTCGATCGACGCCATCGCCTGTCGGCGCCGCATAAGCTCTACCTGGTCGGGCGCGCGTGGGCGGCGGGACGGCTGGGCGCGCGGCGCGGATGAGGTTCATGCGCGGGATTGACGCGCAATAAGATCGATGTCCAAGGCGAACGACGTGGTCGTGATTGGTGCGGGATTCGCGGGCCTGAGTGCAGCAGTCGCGCTCGCCGCGAGCGGATTTCGCGTCACGGTGCTCGAAGGCAAACCAGCGCTGGGCGGCCGCGCCTATTCGTTCGCCGATGCGGAGACCGGCGATTTCGTCGACAACGGCCAGCACGTGCTGATGGGCTGCTACACCGAGACGCTCGATTTCATCGCGCAAATCGGCGCGCGCGACAAACTGGTATTTCACGAAGATCTGGAAATCGAAATGCTGACTGGGGCGGGGCGAAGTGCGCGGCTCCGGACCAGCAGGCTGCCGGGACCGCTGCATATGACGGGCGCGCTGCTCGGCTATCGGCATCTGAGTATCGGCGAGCGAATCTCGGCGATGCGTGCGGGGCTGCGACTGCTCGCGATGCGCAGGCGCGGCGGCGAGCTGAGACGATTGACGGTCGCGCAGCTCATGGATCGGCTTGGGCAATCGGAGAATGCGCGGCAGTGTTTCTGGTATCCGATTTCGATCGCGACTTTGAACGACGAGCCCGAGTCGTCGTCGGCGGAATTGTTGGCGGAGGTTTTGAAGCGCGCGTTTTTTTCGCGGCGGCGCGACTCGGCATTCGTCTATTCGCGCGTCGGGCTGAGCGATCTCTATTGCACCGGCGCAAAACAGTTCGTCGAGCGAGCGGGCGGGGTGGTCGAAACGCGGGCGATCGTCGAGCTGCTCGAGCAAGGCGAAGGCGGACGAATCGAAAGCGTCAGGCTGCGCGACGGGCGACGGATCGAGGCGGCGAATTTTATCTCGGCGGTGCCAGCGGCGCAGTTAATCCGCCTGCTGCCGGAGAATGCGGTGGCGAATGTGTTTTTTGCGCGGCTGGCGGAACTCACGAGCTCGCCGATCATCTGCACGCACGTATGGTTTGATCGCGAAGTCACGGATTCTCCGTTCGTCGGATTTATCGGCACCACGACCCAATGGATGTTCAACAAGCGCCGGATTTTTTCCAAGCGCGGCGAGTCGCATCCGGGGTATTTGAGTTTCGTGATCAGCGGCGCGCGGAAGATTGTCGATCTAGGTAACGACGAACTGCTGGCGATCGCGATGCGCGATCTGCAGAAGATGATTCCGGCGGCACGCGAGGCCAACGTCGTGAAGTCGCTGGTGCTCAAGGAAAAACAGGCGACCATGGCGCCTGACCTGCGGTCGCACGAGCTGCGGCCGACGGTGACGACGCCGATTCCGAATTTCTTTCTGGCGGGCGACTGGATTCAGACCGGGCTGCCGGCGACGATCGAGAGCGCGGTGATTTCCGGGCGCGCAGCGGCGCGGGCGATCGCGTCGCGGGCGGGCAGATAAAATTTCGATGGGATCGAACACGGCAAAAAGCGCGCTGGTCACCGGTGCCAACGGATTTGTCGGAAGCCACGTCGCGCGGGCGTTGCTCGCGCGCGGCGATCGGGTGCGAGTGCTGGTGCGCGAAAACGCGGACCTGCGGGCGCTGGCGGGCGTGGGCGTCGAAATAGTGCGCGGCGATTTGCGCTCGTTCGATTCGGTCGAGCGCGCGGTGAAGGGATGCGACGAGGTTTATCATGTCGCGGCGGATTATCGATTGTGGGTGACTGATCCGGCGCCGATGTACGCGACCAATGTTGAGGGAACGAAGCATGTGCTGCGCGCCGCGGCGGCGGCGGGCGTCGGGCGAATCGTTTACACCAGCACCGTCGGCGCGCTCGGGATTCCGCATGGCGGAATCGGACGGGAGGATACGCCGTCGTCGCTCGACGATATGCCGGGGCATTACAAGCGATCGAAATTCATGGCGGAGCAGGAGGCGCTCGCGGCGGCGCGGAGCGGCGTGCCGGTGGTGATCGTGAATCCCTCGACGCCGATCGGCGCGCTCGATTTCAAGCCGACGCCGACCGGCAGGATCATCGTGGACTTCCTGAATCGGCGGATGCCGGCGTACGTCGACACGGGGCTGAACCTGGTCGATGTCGAGGATGTTGCACGGGGTCATCTGATAGCGGCGGAGCGCGGCCGGATCGGCGAGAAATATATTCTGGGCGCGGAGAATCTCACGCTTAGAGATTTTTTGGGACGGCTGGCGGCGATCTCCGGATTGCCCGCGCCGAGCGTGAGGATTCCCTACGCGGTCGCATTTGGCTATGCGCTGGGAGCGGAGGCGCTCGCCCGAACCGTGACGCGCCGGGCGCCGCGCGCGAGCCTGACCGAAGTGCGAATGTCGCGCAAGCGAATGTTTTTCGATTCGTCCAAGGCGCAGGCGGAACTGGGCTACGCGCCCAGGCCGATCGAAGGCGCGCTAAGAAGCGCGATCGAGTTTTTCAAGTCGCAAGGTATCGCGAAGCACGCCGCCTAGACACGATGCATCTACTGCTACTGACTATAGCGCTGCGCCCGTACGTATTCATTTTCCTCGCGAGCTTCTTACTAATCGCAATAGTCAATTTCGGAATACGCACCACTATACTATTTGCGGTACTGACCTACGCAGTATCGCTCGCCTGCGAGTGGTCATCGGTGCATAACGGGTTCCCGTTCGGCTTGTATCATTATATCGAGGCGACTCGCGGCCGCGAGCTCTGGGTGCTGGGCGTGCCATTCATGGACTCGCTGTCGTTCACGTTCCTCGGCTTCGCGAGCTACACGGTCGCGCTGCTGCTGAGCTCCCCGCTCTATCGGCGCGGGTTGGATGTGCGACTGCTTGACACGTGGAACATAAGGCGCGCGCCGCGAGTGTGGCTGATGGCGGCGCTATTCATGGTGATGATCGACATGGTGGTCGATCCGCTGAGCGTGCTGGGCGATCGATGGTTCCTCGGCAAGATCTTCTGGTATGATCCGCCGGGACCGCATTTCGGTGTTCCGATCAGCAATTATCTCGGCTGGTATTTCGTGGCGGCGATCACGATCGCGATCTTTCAGTTGCTCGACGCGCGGCTGAATCGAGGAGCGGGCAAGCCGTGGGGCGCCGTGCCGTCGATGCCGTCGCGTGCGATCCTCGGACCGGTGCTCTACTCGGGAATAGTCATTTTCGGTATCACGATGCTGTTTCGGATCGGCGCGCCGAATATAGGATGGGCGGCCGTGTTTATATACTTACCGTTCCTGGTACTAGCCATCCATATACTCACTCGGCGGGATTGCTATGGCGACGGCGCGGCAATCGAGCGGCATCTGCGGGATTTTCCTTACGAGCGCGAATTGCCGGTGTGGCGTAGCGGCGCGGAGGCGGGGCGGGAGCGGAGCCGCGTGATCGCGTAGGCGGAGGATGGGGGAAGATGCGCTCTGCGCGCTGGTAGAAAAGAACGGGCGAGGTATTAAGAGAGATCGCGAGCTTTCAAAATAATCGCGGTTGTGCGAAGCCGGTGGTGACGAGGGTCGTCGGCGGAAAGAGATCGGAAAGAAGAGGAACCGCAGATTTGAGGAATTTCGCAGATTAAAAAAAGTTTGAGGAACAATCATGCTGCTGGAAAATAAAGTCGTACTAGTGACGGGTGCAGGCTCGGGAATCGGACAGGCGAGTGCGATTCGATTCGCGCAAGAAGGCGCCAAGGTAATGGTCGCCGACGTGCGAGCGGAATCGGCGAGCAACACCGCCGCGATGATTGAAAAAGCCGCGGGTACGGCGAAATCGATCGCGGTGGATGTGCGAGTGCCGGCGCAAGTCGAGCGCATGGTCAATGAAACGATCGCGTCGTTCGGCCGGCTCGACGTGCTGTTCAACAACGCGGGCGTTTACGTGCCGAAAAATGTCGTCGATACCAGCGAAGAGGAATGGGACTGGGTGGTCGATGTGTGCCTGAAGGGCGTGTTCCTCGGCTGCAAGTACGCGATCCCGCAGATGATCAAGCAGGGCGGCGGCGTGATCATCAATACGGCGAGCGGCGCGGGTCTCGAAGGCGTGCCGAATCTCGGCGCGTACCAGGCGGCGAAAGGCGGCGTGGTGATCATGTCGAAGGGAATCGCGCTGGACTTCGCGCGGAATCAGATTCGCTGTGTATCGATTTGTCCCGGCGTGATCGAGACGCCGATCGCCGAGAACTGCAACCAGGTGCCAGCGGGGAGCTCGTCGCAGGTGTGGCAAAGGACGGGGAATATGCATCCGCTGGGACGCAACGGAAAGCCCGAGGAAGTCGCGGCGCTCGCGGCGTTTCTCGCGTCGGACCAGGCGGGCTTTATCACGGGAGTCGCGGTGCCGATCGACGGCGGGTTCAATGCCGGCGCGTTCATCCCGCCCGGTTTGATCCGCGCTTCTTCATGACGGAGGGCACGTTGCCGTCATGAGCGATCGCTTCGAGCGCGTCGGCGATCGAGCGGGTCGCGCGCGTGAGGTTGCGAATCATCTTAGGCATCTGGAGCACCACGCCGGGATTGCGAACGAAAAAAGAGGTCGCGGCGAGCGGACGCACGCGGCCCTGCCCGTCGAGTATTTCCGCGCCGGGGACTTCGTCGTCCAGCTCGTCGAGCACACTGCGAAGCGAGATGAATGGAAGCTCGAGCACGGCCGCCTCGGCGGCGATGGCGGCGGTTTCCATGTCGACCGCGATCGCACCGGTATTCTCCTTGACGCGACGCTTCTCGGCGGCGCTGATCACGCGATGCATCGTTAACATCGCGCCAGTCGAGTAGCGAAGGCCCGCGAGCGTCAGCGCGCGGCCAGCGTCCTGCAGATGCGCCGACCCGATCGAATCGACGCGCGTCGCGATTTCACTTTCGTCGTCGAGCAACAAAATCCGATCGGCGAGGACGAGATCGCCCGGCCTCAGTCCGGCGGAGAGCGCGCCAGCGACGCCGGTGGCGATGATCAGTTCGGGCCGCGGGACTAGTTCGAGTGCGCGGAGCACCGTTTCGCGAGCGCGGCGATGGCCGATCCCATGACCGATTACGGTGAACTGCTTGCCGGCGATCGTTGCGCTGAAGCCGTGCAAGCCGGGGTGCGAAATCGGCGACCGATTCGCGCATCGGCGCTTGAAGACTGCGATCTCGCGGGCGAAGGCGTAGAAGATCAGTATCAATCGGATGGTCTCATCGTCGAGATTTGATGCGGCGCTTGAGCATCGGCGGAGATGTTAGCAAAATTGTGGCGTTGTGTTTCACCACGTCGTTTCGGTAGTTCAACTGAAATGTGCGAGTCAGATATGAGGGCCGGCGAGGTCGAGGATTGAAGCGGCTGATCGTCAACGGCGACGACTTCGGCAGATCGCCGGAGGTCAATGCTGGAATCCTGCGGGCGCATCGCGAAGGTATCCTGAACAGCGCGAGCCTGATGGTTGCGGAGCCGGCGGCGCGCGAGGCGTCGGCGCTGTCGCGAGAGAATCCCGGGCTCGACGTGGGGCTGCATGCGGTGGTGTGCCAGGGGCAGAGCCTGCTCGGTTCGTCGCGGCTGGCGGGCGCAGTCGGTGAATCGGGCAAGTTTATCGACAATCCGGTGATGGCGGGGCTGCGATATTTTTTCGATCGCTCGATGCGCACCTCGATGCGTGATGAATTGCGGGCGCAAGTCGAGCGTCATCTCGAACTGGTCGGCTATCTGAATCATATCGACGGGCATCTTAACTTCCACGTGCATCCGCTGTTCGCCGATATCATCGTCGAGCTGGCGGTCGAGTACAAAGTGCCGTGTATCCGATTGCCGCGCGAGCGCGTGATGACCACGCTGCGGCTGAGGCGCGATCATGCGGCGCGGAAGCTCGTTGAGTCGGTGATTTTTCGGACACTGTCGCGGCGCACGCGTCGGCTGATGGCTACGCGCGGACTTAAATCAACGGATGCGCTGTTCGGACTCCATCAGAGCGGGCATCTGAGCGAGGACTACGTCGCGAGCGTGATCGAAAAATTGCGCGACGGCACGACCGAACTTTATTTCCATCCCGCGGCCGATGTCGGCGGCGTTCCTCCGTCAGCGGAGGCGCAGCTCGAAGTCGAGATTTTGACTGGCGCGCGGATTCGCGCGGCGATCGAGCAGCGGGGAATCAAGCTGATCACATTCGCGGAGTTGGGGCGCGGCGACGTCGCGGAGGATTAAAGATGCGCGCTGCGCGGTGAGAACATTATTTCCACGGGAAGGAGAAGAGCGCGATGGCGGACGTGAAAATCAGGCCGGCGGTGCGCGAGGACCTCGCGCGGATCGTGGAGATTTACAACTACTACGTTATCAACACGCCAATCACGTTTGACCTGGAGCCGCTCAAGGTCGAGCAGCGCGTCAAATGGTTCGAGGAGCATGCCGGCACGAAGCGTCATCGGCTGTTCGTTGCGGAGGACGCAGGGCGAATCATTGGATACGCAGGCACCGGGCAATTTCGCGACAAGGCCGCCTACGACACCAGCGTCGAGACGACGATTTACTGCGCGCATGACGCGCTCCGGCGCGGGATCGGATCGATGTTGTATCGGAAGCTGTTCGCGGCGCTTCGGAACGAAGATATCCATCGGATACTCGCGGGAATCACGTTGCCGAACGAGGCGTCGGTGGAGATGCATCGCGGGTTCGGCTTCACCGAAGCGGGAGTGTTCATCGAAAACGGACGAAAGTTCGATCGTTACTGGGACGTGGTGTGGATGCAGCGGCCGCTGCGGCTGTCCGGTGAGTGAAATGAAATTGCTCGCGCATAAGCGCGAATTGCATTAGTCTGGAATTCGCCGGGCGTCGTTCGTCGTCCGGCCAGAATCAAGCTCGACTACATAAGAAGGAAGGAAACCGATGCGCGATCAGCAAGGAGCGCCGCTCGCAGAATCCTCGCAAGACTACCGTCTGCCGAAAACCGTCACGCCTAATCGCTATGAGATTCGCCTGACGCCGGACTTGCAGGCGTTTACGTTTCAGGGCGAGTTGACGGTCGCGATTACCGTCAATCAAGCGACTGATGAAATTGTGCTGAATGCGTTGGAACTGGAAATTGATAAAACGACGGTCGAGCGCGCGGACAAATCGATCGGCGGTAGCGCAACGCTCGAGCCCGCCAAGGAACGGGCGCATCTCAAGTTCGCGGAGACGCTTCCGCCGGGTGACTGGACGCTCAAGATTGCGTTTCGCGGAATCCTCAACGACAAACTGCACGGCTTTTACCGGAGCCAATATCAGGATGCGTCGGGCAAGACGCACGTCGCGGCGACCACGCAATTCGAATCGACGGATGCGCGCCGCGCTTTTCCATGCTGGGACGAGCCGGAGATCAAGGCGAGCTACAAGGTAATCCTGATCGTCGATAAAGAGTTGGCCGCGATTTCAAACGGTGGACAGGAAAGCGAGCGCGACGTTGGCCACGGCAAGAAAGAGGTCGTCTTCAAGGAGACGATCAAGATGTCGACCTACCTGGTCGCGTTTATCGTGGGCGAGTTCGTCGCGACGGCGCCGGTCGATGCGGGCACGCCGCTTAGAATCGTGCACGTGCCGGGCAAAGAATCGTTGACCAACTGGGCGAAGCAGATTGGCGCGTTCTCGCTGAAATTTTTCGCCGACTACTACGGGCTGCAGTATCCGGGCGACAAGCTCGACCTGATCGCGATTCCCGATTTCGCGTCGGGCGCGATGGAAAACCTGGGCGCGATCACGTTTCGCGAGACTGCGCTGCTGGCCGATGACAAGACCGCGTCGCGGGCGGAGCTCGAGCGCGTCGCGGATGTGGTCTCGCACGAGAACGCGCACATGTGGTTCGGCGACCTGGTGACGATGCGCTGGTGGAACGGTATCTGGCTGAACGAGGCGTTCGCGACGTTCATGGAGATGCTCGCGGTCGACGAGTGGAAGCCGCAGTGGAAGCGATGGGAGAGTTTCAGCGTATCGCGCGCGGCGGCGATGGCGATCGATGGACTGCGCAGCACGCGGCCGATCGAGTATCCGGTGCTGAGTCCTGAAGATTGCCGCGCGATGTTCGATATCCTGACGTACGAGAAGGGCGCCGCGGTGCTGCGGATGCTCGAGCAATATCTGCAGCCGAACGTGTTTCGCGACGGAATCAGGTTGTACTTGCGGAAGCATCAGTACGCGAACACGGAGACCGGCGATCTTTGGGACGCGTTGGAAGAGGGGTCGCGCGAACCGGTCCGCAAGATGATGGACTCGTGGATTTTCCAGCCGGGCTTTCCGATTATCGATGTGTCGCCCTCGGCCAATGGCCGTGGGCTGAAATTGTCGCAGCGGCGGTTCTTCTATCTGCCCGAAGATAATGAACAGCTTTGGCAGGTCCCGATCATGGTGCGGGCCAAGACTGACAAGGGCGTTGAGACCGATCGAGTACTGTTGGACGCGCGGGAATCGACGGTGCAAATTCCCGGCAAGCTCGAATGGGCGCTAGCCAACGAAGGCGGCCACGGCTTTTATCGCGTGCATTACGCGCCGGAACTGCTGCGGGCGTTGACGAGAAATCTCGATGCGCTCGAGTCGATCGAGCGCTTCGGCCTGGTCAGCGATACGTGGGCGGCGACGGTCGCCGGCATGGGACCGCTCAGCGAATTTCTGAAGATGGCGCGCCTGTTCACCAGCGAGACCGATATCAATGTGTGGCGCGCGCTGATTGGCGCATTCGGGTATCTCGACATAATCGCGTCGGATGCGGATCGTCCAGCGCTGGCGGCCTACGTGCGTGAGACGGTCGGGCCGGCGGCGACGCGGCTCGGATGGGAGCCGCATCCGGGCGAAAGCGAGCTGCAGCGGCAGCTTCGCGGCACGCTGATCGGAGCGCTCGGCACGCTCGGCGATGATAAGGACGTCCAGCGGCGCGCGCGCGAACTATACGCGCGATTCGAGGACGATCCGGAATCGGCAGACCGTGACCTGGTGCCGGCGCTGGTCGGGATTCTCGCGCATTCGGGCGACGCGGCGCGCTACGAGGAGTTCAAGGCCAAGTTCAAATCGCCGCGCACGCCGCAGGAAGAACAGCGCTACCTGTTCGCGCTGGCGAATTTCCGCGATCGCGAGTTGCTGCGGCAAACGATGGCGATGACGCTCGACGGTCAAGTGCGAACGCAGAATGCGCCATACCTGATGCATTCGATCCTGCTGAATCCTGCGAGCCGCTACGAGGCGTGGGATTATGTGAAGGCGCATTGGGAAGAAATGATCGCGAAGTACCCCGACAATGCGCTGCCACGGATGTGCGAGGCGGTGGTCGCGCTACTCGATCGCGAAGACGAAGTGAAGAACTTTTTCGGGAAGCATCGCGTACGGCTGGGCGGCAAGATTATCGACCAGCATCTGGAACGGCTCAGCGTGGCCGCCGGGTTCAGGCGTCGCGAAGGTGCGAAATTGGCGCAGACGCTGAGAGGATGAACAGTGCCGGAGGAAAAGTAATAAAAGGTCGAGGAGGTAAAAATTAAAGAGGCCGAAATTTTTCACGCCCTCACGGGTTTCGGGCTTCCTGGGAGTGACGCGAACCCGACTTCGGGCCGCAGGGCCGAATCGCCTTAAGCTAAAGATGCGCGCTACGCGCTGGCAGAAAAATAAAAAATTAAAAGAGACGCTGGTCGAAAGATGTGGGCTGCGCCCTGTTAGGAAAATAAATCAGAAAGAGCGGCAGATTCACAGATCGCGGCGGCTCTGTGCGATACTCGGCGGAGAGAGATTAAACCATGACTAGCGTGTACCGCGTCCACGGCGTCGAAATCTCGCCGTACTCCGTGAAGGTCCGTTCGTACTTCCGCTACAAGGGAATTGCTCATCGATGGATTCCGCGCAATCAGGACGGCGCGGGCGAGTATCAGAAATACGCAAAGCTTCCGCTGGTTCCGCTAGTCGTGACGCCTGAGAACGAAGGGATCCAGGATTCCACACCGATTATCGAGCGCGTCGATGCTCGCTATCCCGAGCCGTCGATTCATCCGGCCGATCCGGTCGCGAAGTTTGTGTCGGTACTGCTCGAGGAGTTCGGCGATGAATGGGGCAACAAGTGGATGTTCCATTATCGCTGGGCGCGCGAGGTCGATCAGCTCTCGTGCGCGGGGCGGATCGCACGCTCGATGATGCCGACCGCGGACGACGCGCAGCTCGCCAGTGGAATCGCGATGGTCCGCGAGCGGATGGTCAATCGAGTATCGTTCGTCGGCTCGAACGCCGAGACCGCGCCGCAAATCGAGGACTCGTTCCGCGAGACGCTCGCGATCCTCGAGCCTCACTTCGCGAGCCGCGCCTATTTGTTTGGCGATCGGCCCGCGTTCGCCGACTTCGCGATGTGGGGGCAGCTCTACAACGCCTGGACCGATCCGACCCCGGGCGCGCTGATCAATGCGACCGCGCCCAATCTGCTCGCATGGATACATCGGATGCTGTGGCCCAAGGCGGAAGGCGATTTTGAGCCGTGGTCAAAGCTTGCTCCGACCCTGACGCCGTTGCTTGAGCGCCAGGTCGGGCGACTCTTCATGCCGTGGACCGTGGCTAATGCGTCGGCGATCGCCAACGGCCGCGAGGAATTCAGCGTCGAGCTGGGCGGGCGCATCTGGAGCCAGAAGCCGCAGAAGTATCACGCCAAATCGCTCGCCGTATTGCGGGAAAAGTATCAGGCGATGGGCGAGAATCGCGCACTCGAGGCGATCCTCGAGAGCTCGGGCTGTCTCGCGGGATTGCGCGGCTGAGAGGCAAAGGGAAAAAGGTCGAGGAGAGACAAAATTAAAGAGGCCGAAATTTTTCACGCCCTCACGGGTTTCGGGCTTCCTGGGACTGACGCGAAGCCGACTTCGGGCCGCAGGGCCGAATCGCATTGAGGTAAAGATGCGCGCTCCGCACTCGCAGAAACGGGTGGGGAAGAAGCGAGCAGATCGCCACAGATGCGCGCTACGCGCTGTTGGAAAATAAATTCAGAAAAGATGCCTCTCGGCTGAGGGCTGCGGCTGCTCCGACTCGGTATGACTCGGGGCGCTCGGATATCCGAACGGCTCGACGCCGCTTCACGGCAATAGTTCACGGCAAAAGTTCACGACAAAAACTCAAGGATCGATCAGCACGCCCGGATTCAGTATCCCGCGCGGATCGAGCGCCCGCTTGGCCGCCTTCAAGGCCATCGCAAATCCGTCGGGCCGCTGCCGATCGTACCACGGCCGATGATAGCGGCCGACCGCATGATGATGCGTGATCGTGCCGCCCAGCTTGATTAACTGATCGGAGACCGCAGCTTTGATTTCATCCCACTGCTCGATCTGCGAGCCGCGTTTGCCGGGCGCCAACACCGTGTAGTACGGCGCCGGCCCATCGGGATAGACGTGTGTGAACCGGCACGTCACCGAACCCTTGCCGCAGACGCGTTTGATTGCGTCGCTCGCGGTCGCGATCATCTGGCGATGAAATTCCGGGAATCGATCCCACGTGATCGACGTCTCGAACGTATTGCTCACCATCCCGAGCGCCGCGACCGTATCCATCAGGTACGGCGCGTTGAGAAATGAATTGCGCCACGCGCCCGCCGAGCCTTCATGCGTTGCGTCGGCGTCGGTGCGCGTCTTCGCCGCTTCGGCCGGCACCTTGCCGCCGTGATCGGCGCAGCATTCGAGTGCGCGTTTCATCCACGGTTCCAGCGGATGGTCCGCCGACTCGAATGCGAGCACCAGCACCGCTTCCTTGCCGTTGCCGGCGCCGGAGTTGAACGCCTCGCCCTCGTCGAGCACGCGGCAATTCGCGGGATAGAGCCCCGCCTGCGAGATCTGACGCACCGCTTCGGCGGCCTCGAGCAAAGTCGGAAACGGCACCGAGGCGCCCGCGCGAAACGTGGGACGATCCTGCAGGCGCATCCAGGCCTCGCTGATGATGCCGAGAATTCCTTCCGAGCCGATGAACATTCGATCGGGACTTGGACCGGCGCCCGAACCGGGCAGCCGCCGCGATTCGACGATTCCAGCCGGGGTGACGACGCGCAGCGATTCGACGAAGTCGTCGATATGCGTGTAGAGCGT
>PNBD01000071.1 GCA_003135855.1 Deltaproteobacteria bacterium | reverse complement strand
GCGATCGCCGAGCCGATGCACGAGCTCGACGACTTCGGGCAGGCTGTCGGTGATCTCGTTGAGGCGGCGCGAGAATATCCGCACTCCGCCAGCGGCGCCGAGTTGATGGATTTGCACGCGGGCGCCATCGACCTTGTGCTCGAGGGCGAGGTCGGGTCCGATCGACGCGAAGGCGTCGGCGATGGTGGCGGCGGGATGCGCGAGCATCGGCTTGAGCGGTTTCACCACGACTCGGGCGTTTTGCGGCGTCGAACCGGGCGATTGCTCGGAAGGAATCGGCGCGTCGGGTGAGCGCAAGATCCGCACGACGCGGCCGACGTCGCCTTCGAGCATATTGATGCGGCGGACTTCGGCGACGGGCCGCGACGCCATCCGGGCGATCGCCTCGAGCATCAGGCCTTCGCTCATCCCGTGGCGCATCTCGCGAATCAGAATTTTGGCGATGTACTTGCCTTCGAGTGCGCTCGCGCGTTCGAAGAGTTCCTTGAGCGCGGCGAGCNNGCGGTGAAGATGTCCTCGCCCTGATCTTCGGTGCCGGTGATTTCGGCGACGATTTTCCAGATCGCGCGGCCACTCACTTGCAGGCGCTTCTCTTCGCCCTGCTCGAGAGCTTTGCCGACCAGAAAGCGCGCCGCGATTTCCGCTTCGTCGAGATCGAGCGAGGCGAGGAAAGTGCCGACCGTTTCCGCCATCTGGAGCCGGCTCTGAGTCTGGCTTAGGGATTGGCAGACGATCGCGAAATCGTAGAGGGAGGGCATCGTGAAAGATTACGTCGGCGAGGGGTAGATCGCGCAAGTGGGGGGCCGAGCGCGGGCGATGGGGGGCGAGAGACAAAAAAGAGGGCACGCGAAAGAAGATTTCCGAAACCCACACTGGNNAGATGCGCGCTACGCGCTGGTAGAAAATAGGGGGAATTTTTCGCGTGACATGTGGCGCTGCCCCGTGTCATCCCGAGAGTCTGTGAATTTTTGGTGCGAGCGATCGCGCCCCCTCCGTCATCCTGAACGAAGGCTTCCGGAGTCGAAGGATCATCGTAACAATGTCAGCCGAAGAAAAGATTTCGCAGACTTTGAGCGGAGCCCCAATGCTACGTCGTGAGGGGATGCGATTTTGCGAACGGCACGAAGACCTCGACGAAAGCGTCGCGGCCCTCGCCCATGAAGGCGTGGCCGACGCCGGGAATGATGTGCAGCTTCGCGCCGGGGATTTGCGCGGCGAGAATTTCCGAGTTCTTCGCCGGGATGAGGACGTCCTCGGCGCCGGTGATGACGAGCGTCGGCGCCTTGATTTGCGGCAAGCGGTCGTAAGTCTTCAGCGTGTAGGTACCTTCGAGCTGGCGCTGGAAGGCATACGGGGGCGTCGGAAATTTGAGCAGGCGCGGGATGGCGGCCTCGAGCAGGTCGCGATGCTGCGCGATGTATTTGGCGGTATAGCCGAGCGGCCATCCGCGGCGAATCACATCCTCGGGCGAAACGCCTTCGCGCGGCGCGGTCAAAATCTTGAGCGACTCGGGCGGCGGCGGCACCGAATGCGTACCGCCGGCAGTGGTGCATCCAAGCGTCAGAGTGGCGGTGCGCGCGGGATGGCGGAGCGCAAATTCCTGGGCGATCATACCGCCCATCGAGACGCCGAAAATGTGCGCGCGCGGGATATCCAGTTTGTCGAGCAGGCCCGCGGCGTCGTCGGCGAACATCTCGATCGAGTACGGGGCATCGGGCTTGTCGCTCTGGCCGGTGCCGCGATTGTCGAAGGTGATCACGCGAAACTTGCGCGCGAGATCGTTGACCAGCTCGGGATCCCAAGCCGCGGAACTGGCGCCGAGGCCCATGATCATCAGCAGCGGCTCGCCCGCGCCGTGAAGATCGTAGTTGAGATTGATGTCGCCAACTTGAATTTTCGGCATTTGGATCTCCCAGTGAGCCGGCCAGCCGGCCCGATTATTTTTGTGGGCAGAAGCCCTGCGTTTTCAGGTACGCGACGGAATTGTCGGTCAGCGCGGAAACCGGGGTCGCGTCGGCGCGCGCAATCGCCGTGTGCTGCGGATTGTAATAGCACATCAGCCGGATTGCCTGGCCGGCGGGAATCTGAAAATCGATCGATTCGGGCATGTTGGCGCTCGCGTAGGTGGTTTGCGCGGCGCTCGCGGACGTCGGCGGCGGGATAGACGCGGACTGGTTCGCGAGGCTGCCGAGCGAGGTGCACATTTTGATCGCGTCGATGTCGCAACTGCCTGCTGGCGCCGGTGCGACCTTGAGGCTCGCGAGATTCTGCTCGCTCGGAGCGGGGTTGCTGCTCGAGCACGCCGATGCCGCGAGCATAGCCGCCGCGATTGCGATTGTTACAAATGAAGACGTCTTCATCATGACATTTCGACTTGCGCCGATGTTCACGCGGCGCTCGAGGCGCGCTCGCCGATAGTTCCGCCGCTGCTACTGGCGGCGATTTCAACTTTGCGGCATCGCAGCAGAAGATCGCTGCCCGCGATGTAGCGTGACTCTTCGATCGCAAAGCCGTAGCGCGGCAAGATCTCGCTGAGTTTTTCCAGCGAGTAATGGGTTATGTGCTCGTCCTTGTATCCGCCCGGCATCAGGAAGCCATAAACCGGTTCGATGATTTGCCAGCCGAGCGTCGAGTAGTCAGGCGTTTCGAGAATGAGCATCCCGCCGGGGCGCAGCACTCGGTTCATCTCGCTGAAGAGAACCTCGTCGTAGGGCAGATGCTCGATCACCTCCGAGCTGATCACGCAGTCGAAGGAATTATCCTTGAAGGGAAGCGCGAAGGCGGAGGCGTTGGTCAGGGGCATCCCGTAGCGGCGCAGAAATCGGAGCTTCGCATAGTTGAAGTCCATGCCGATCGCGTTGTTGAGGCTCTGCACAATCAGACTGGAACCGCATCCGGCGTCGAGCACGCGGCCCGCGCCGCGCGCCCATGAAACGGTGACGTGATGGCGGCGGCGATGCCAGTAGCGCTGAATCGGGATGACGCTGTAGTAGGCGCGCTCGTCGTAATCGGCGGACTCGAGCGAGTTGCGAATCTTCCAGAGGTTCACCGACGACTTGACGATCTGCCAGCCGAATTGCAGCAGCTTGGCGTGCGATTGGCCCTCTGCGCGTGGGAAATAAGTGAAGGGCACTTCGACGACGCTGAAGCCGCGCGCGTAGGCTTTGACCAGGATTTCCTCGATGACTTCGAAGTTGGTGCTGTTCAGCTTGAGGCCGGCGATCGCTTCACGGCGATAGAGGCGATAGCCGCTGGAGAGATCGCGCACCGGCATCGCGAGCATCACGCGCAGCACGAAGTTCAGGCCGGCGCTGGTGATGCGGCGGAAAAAATTGGTGTAGGCGACGCCGCCGCGCGCATAGCGCGAGGCGATCACAATGTCGGCGCGCTCACGCGCCCGCCACATCTTGGTGACGAAGTCGGGCTCGTGCGACTGGTCGGCGTCGAGGGTCAGGATGTAGTCGCCGCGCGCTTCGGCGAAGCCGGTTTCGATCGCGCCGGCGTAACCGCGCCGACGTTCGGGCATCACGCGCGCGCCGAGCGCAGACGCGGCCTCCTGGGTGCCGTCGGTCGAGCCGCCGTCGACGACGATGATTTCGTGGGCGAGGCGTTCGCGATCGAGCAGAGCGGTGAGCCTGGGAATCAGGACGCGCAGATTCTCGCGTTCGTTAACGACGGGGAGAATTATTGAAACGTCCATATGATGCGCGGTCAGGCGTTCAGTTTCCTTTATGCTGGCGCGCGATAAAAGGGAATACGGTGCGGCACCGAGCCGCGTTATTTTCCGAATGAATCGAGAACATCTTGACCATCACACCATCTTGCCCAGTAGTGCGGCGCACCGTAACTTCTCAAGGTAGTGCGATGCGGACACGGGAAAGGGGCGTGCGGCAAAGATCGTTGGTAAAGACAATCCCACTTTTGGCATTGGCGATCGCGCTCGCGATTTCGGCGCCCGCGTCGGCGGCCAAGGGGCGGCATCATGGGGCCGCGGCCCAGGCGGAAGCGCCGGCGGCGGTGCTCGCGAATATCCACGTGCTCGGCGATCGCCCCGCTCCGTTCGCGCTGGACGCCAAGGCCGCGATGATGGTCGATACGGACACGGGCGCGGTGCTGTACGCATACAACGAGCATCAGAAGATGCAGCCGGCGAGCCTCGCGAAAATCATGACGTTCTACCTGACGCTCGACGCGCTGCAAGCCGGCAAGCTGACGCTCGATACGGACGCGGTGATCAGCGAAAAGGCGTGGCGGCTATCGATGGACGAGAGCGTATCGCGCATGTTCCTGGGCGTCGGGCAGAAGGTGCCGGTGCGCGACCTTTTGTACGGCTTGATGGTTTCGTCGGGCAATGACGCGGCGGTGGCGCTGGCGGAATATCTCGGCGGGAGCACCGACGGCTTCACCACGATGATGAACGAAAAGGCGAAAGCGATCGGGCTCGCGGAAACTCATTTCACCAACCCGGACGGACTGCCGACCGAGGAAGAGTTCTCGACCGCGTACGATATGGTGCAGCTCGCGCGCACGCTGCAGAAGAATCATCCGGAGGCGTTGACCTACACGTCGGCCAAGGAATTTACGTTCGACAAAATCAAGCAGCCGAACTTCAACACGCTGCTGTTCTACGATGCGCGCGTGAACGGAATCAAAACCGGGCACGTCGAGGAATCGGGGTATCACCTGGTCGCGTCGGCGCGGTCGAACGGGATGAATCTCATCTCGGCGGTGATGGGCGCGCCAAGTTCCGAGAAGCGGCGCACGGAGACCGAGAAGCTGATCGATTGGGCGTTCAGGACATTCGTGAGTTACAAGCCGGACTTGCATAAGGATCTGCCGGCGGCAATCGAGGTGCGCGACGGCGTCGCCGATACGGTCGCGATCGGGCCGGAGGGAAGCGCTGTATTCACGCTCGGCCGCGGTGAGGAGAACAAGGTAACGGTGGCGTTCGCGCCGGCGGCAAAGTATCTGCAAGCGCCGGTGCGCAAGGGCGACAAGGCCGGCGACCTCGCGGTGATGCTCGATGGCAAGGTGCAATCGACGATCGCGATCGTGGCGCGGGCGCCGGTCGCGGAGGCGGGATTTTTCGGACGGCTGCGGCAGCGAATCCGGCGCGCGCTGTAGGGGGCCGCGCGGCGCCCTTTTTTTAGGGGGATTCTTCGCGAAGCGAAGAATGACACGAACTATAGAGGCCGAAATTTTTCACGCCCTCACGGGTTTCGGGCTTCCTGGGACGACGCGGAGCCGACTTCGGGCCGCAGGGCCGAATCGCAACAAGATTAAGTGCGCGCTACGCGCTGTTAGAAAATAACAACGGCACAGATCTCAGCTGAGAATAAATTCGGTTAGCACTTTGAAGTAGCGAGCGGGCTCGTCGCGATGCGCGCCGTGGCCGGCGCCCTCGAAAGTCTCGAGGCGCGCGTACTCACGCGGAATCGCGGCGGCAATGTCTTGGGAGTCGGCGAGCGGCGTAATCGGATCGCGAGTGCCGGAGGTCACCAGCGTAGGGCATTTGATCCGCGAGAGGTCGGACAGAAAATTGAAGGTCTTCGATTCGTTGCGGAAAAAATCGTAGGTCAGATCGAAGTTGGTCACCGAGCGCGCGGTAAACTCGGGGCCCATCGGAGTGCGGTTGTAGACCGGAAAAGCCTTCTTCTCAAAATCGGGCAGAGTCTCCTTGCCGGGATTCGCGAAGAATCGCTCGGCCGCGCGCCGAACCTCGGCGCCGCCCAGTTGCTCGAACACGTCGAGCGACCGATCGGGACGCATACGCGCGCAAGTGCTGGCCAGCACGAGTTTTGCGGGATGCTCAGGATGGCGCGTCGCGTACGACATCGCGACCATCCCGCCGAACGACACGCCCATCACGATCGGACGTTCGATTTCGAGCGCCTCGCAAAACGCGCGGACGTCGTCGCCCCATTGCGGAAGATTCCATTTCGAGATGTCGGCGCGATCGCTGCGGCCCTGGCCGCGATGATCGAGGTACACGACCTGCGCAATCTCGGACAGTCGCGAAAAGTCGGGCTTGAAGTTCGAATGATCGAAGCCGGGCCCGCCGTGCAGCAGGATGACGGTCGGGACTTCGCGCATCTTCCAGCCGTCGGGACGCAGTTTGGCGCCTTCGACGTCGAAGAACATTCGAATATCGCCAACCTGCACGCGCATGATCGAGTGTGTAACGCGAAACCGGGCGCTCTGCAATCGCAATTAAACGATCGTTTAGGAGCGAATACGCGAACGCGTTCTTACTTCTCGATGCGGAGATGGAACACGCCGTCATGCTTCGACGATTCGAGTACGAGGTAGCCTTCAGCTTCGGCGGCGGCCGGGATGTCGCGAGCACCGCGCGGATCGTCGAGGAGCAATTCGAGCGTTTGGCCGCGCGCCATCTGCTCGAGACGGACCTTGGCGTGCGCCCAATTGAGGGGGCATTTGACGCCTCGCAAGTCGAGGCGAATCGGCGAAGCACTGTCATCCACGCGGATAGATTTATCATATCGCGCGGGGCGACCGAGAAGAGAAGAGTCCGAAACCCCTCACGGGTTTCGGGCTTCCTGGGACGTAAAGATGCGCGCTACGCGCTGTTAGAAAATGGGCCGATTAGCACTGACGATCGATAAGCAATTCTGTGAAACGCCTCCTCGGCGCGGCTAGGGCGTGCGGCTCTGACCCTTCGCTTCGGCCCATCCCTGCTTGAGCGGGACGACGTGATGGAAGAAAATCCTGCGCTCGACGAACCGCCATCGGCCGCGCTCGCGGCGATATTTATCTTCATAGTAGCCGGCCGCAGTGACGCTCTCGCCGTTGCGGGCAAAGCGCGCCTCGATCGCGCAGGTGCCGCGCGCCTCGTCGCCGTTCACTTCGATGATGTGATTTTGAATGAAGGGAATCGCGGCCTCGGGCTCGCGCACCGACGTGCGATAAAATTTCAGCAGCGCCTCGCGGCCGCGCACCGCCTTGAAATCGCCGCCGCTGATGTCGAGCACGCCGTCGTCGGCGAATAGATTGGCGACTGCTTCGCCCTCGCCGTGCGAAACGTGCCAGCAATAGCGGGCGGTGAGTTCGCGGATTTCGTCTTTGTCTTCGAGTTCCTGGACGCGCTGTTCGATCGATTTAGGCATTGCGATTACTCCTAATGTTTTCGAGTCGCTTCGGGAATCACTGGGCGGTGTAGCCGCCATCGACGACGAAGGTCGCGCCAGTCACGAAGCTCGATTCGTCGGAGGCGAGGTAGAGCGCGCAATAGGCGATGTCGTCGGGGGTTCCGAGCCGTCGAATCGGCGAGTTGAGTAGTAGTTGCCCGCTGCCCTTCATCGGATCGACGACGGGCGCGATCATCGGCGTGTCGATCGCGCCGGGGCAGATGCAATTCGAGCGGATGTTCTTCGGGCCGAACTCGACGGCGAGCGCGCGGCTGAGCGCGACCATCCCGCCCTTGGCCGCGGTGTAGGCGTGCGCCGCCTCGGAACCGATCATCGCGGCGATCGACGCGGTGTTAACGATCGAACCGCCGCCGCTTTTGATCATCTCGGGAATCGCGAACTTCGCGGTCAGGTACATGCTCTTCAAGTTGATCGCGATGACGCGGTCCCAATCTTCTTCGGGGGTGTTGAGCACGTCGGACATCGAGAGCGGCGACGAGAAGCCGACGCCGGCGTTGTTGTAGAGAATGTCGATGCGGCCGAAGGTCGAGATCGCGGTGTTGATGAGATTCTGCACGTCGCGCGAGTTCGAGACGTCGGCGCGAACGAAGATTGCTTTGCCGCCGTCGGATATCACCTGCTGCACGGTTTCATCGCCGGCCTCGGGCTTCCAATCGCAGGCGACGATGCTGGCGCCTTCTTTGGCGAACAATACCGCGGCAGCGCGGCCCTGTCCGCTGCCGGCGCCGGTGATTACGGCGATTTTGTTTTTAATTCGCATGAACGATCCTCTGCTGTTTGCGCGGAGGCGGCGGCGCCGAATCTTTCGGTCGCGCGTTTAAGTATCGAGCGCATCACGTCGAGACTCTGCGCGCCGACCAGCGGATAGTCGCCGATGAAGAAGGTCGGCACGCCGCTGACGCCGCGCTGATTCGCCGTCAACGCATTGTTTTTGAGCCGCAGTTCATATTTTGGCGAATCGATCGCGTCGGCAACCTGCGCGGAATCGAGGCCAGCTTCAGTAGCGAGCCGCAGGACCACGTCGCGATCGCCGATGTTGGCGCCCTCGGTGAAATACCCGCGATAGACGCGCTCTTCGAACGCCTCGTGATCGGCGCCGGAGTCGCGCGCGAATTCGGCGGCGGCCAAAGCACGGCGCGAATTGGTCAGCACGGAGGGCGGCTTCATCGCGAGACCGACCGCCTCGGCCATCGCGCTGATACGTTGCCATGCGGCTTTGCGCGCGTCGGGATCTCCCAATTGGCGCGCCTGCGCGGCGCTGGCGCCGTCGGCCGGCCACTCGGGATGAATCTGAAACCCGCGCCATTCGATTTGCAGATCGAATTCCGGTTTCAGTTTTTGGATCACGTCGAAGCCGATGTAACAAAACGGGCAAACGAAGTCGGAGAACATCACGATTTTGAGCGGCATAGAGTCAACTCTCCAGAAAATTCACTATAGGCAACTCACTATAAGATTGTCGCGCGCGTGCCGTCAAAAGCGGGTGGACGCGGGCCGGGCAGGCGCGGTGAACGAGGTGGTGGCGAAAAGGCGGCGTTTTCCGCAACATCGCGGCTATGTTATTTCACTAGCAAAGGCGCGTGATGCGCGGTCGCTGTGGGAGCGTTCACCGAGGTGGAAAAATGATTCTCGATACCCTGAAACTCGACGGCAAAGTCGCGATCATCACCGGTGGGGGCCGTGGACTCGGCCGGGCGATGTGCATCAAGTTCGCGGAGGCGGGCGCGGACGTCGTTGCGGCCTCGCGCACGCGGGCGCAACTCGAGGAAACCGCGGCCGAGGTGAGCAAGACTGGCCGCAAATGCATGATCGTGCCGACCGACGTGACGAATTCGCAGCAAGTGAACGCGCTCGCGGAGGCGACGATCAAGGAATTCGGAAGAATCGACATCCTGGTGAACAACGCGGGCGGCGGCGACGATTCGCTCGGCAAGCGGCTCGAGGAAATCACCGACGCGGAATGGCGGCGCGGGCTCGATACCAATCTCACCAGCCAGTTCTACGGATGCCGCGCGGTAATTCCGCAGATGGTCAAGCAGAGTCGCGGCAAGATCATAAATATCGCGTCGGGCTACGGGCTTCGCGGCGGCAAACATAACTATATGTACGCGTGCTCGAAGGGCGGCACGATTCAGCTCACGCGCTCGATGGCGCTGACGTATGCGCAGAACAATATCCAGACCAATTGCATCGTGCCCGGAATTTTTCCGCACAACGAAGAGATGATGCGGTTTTTCAAGGGCGGCAAATTTATTCCAATCGGGCGCGTCGGAGAGGACGCCGAAATGGGACCGCTGGCGATATTTCTGTCGTCAGATGCGTCGAATCATATCAATGGCGAATTGATCGCGATCGATGGCGGCGGACTGGCGGGCGGAATCACGCCGACCGGAGTGGCGCCGCAAATGCCGGCCTAGACGGCGCGAAACGACAGCGGAGAGAAAATGGCATCGTCGAACGTCCTGCAGGAATTTTCACTCGAAGGCAAAGGCGCGCTGATCGTCGGCGCGGAGCATAGCGTCGGACGGGCGGCGGCGATCGCGCTCGCGGAAGCCGGCGCCGGCATCGTGCTCGCATCGCAAGAGCCGGGCACCGACAAGCAGCTCAAGGAGGCGGCGAAACTCGCGCAAGCGGCGGGGGGNNCGCGGATTGCACATCGTGGTCAATGCGCTCGACAAGCCGGCCTACGGTCCCGCCGAATCGGATGATGACTCGGCGTTCGAAAAAATCATCGACCACAATCTGAAAAATATCTGGATGTCGTGCCAGGAGGGAGCGCGCGTGATGCTCAAATTTGGCGGCGGCGCGATCGTCAACATGACATCGGTGCTGGCGGAGCGCGGCGTGCCGAATGCGGCTCTCTACTGCACGGCGAAAGGCGCGGTGCTGAATCTGACGCGGGCGCTCGCGCTCGAATGGGCGCGCAAGGGTATCCGGGTGAACGCAATCGAAGCGGGCTGGCTCGACGACGAATCGAGTCCCGCCAACCAGGACGACGAGTTCAGCAAGATGCTGCTCAAGTATCTGCCGGACAATCGATTGGTGAAGCCGGAAGAACTCGGCGGCGCCCTGCTCTACCTGGTTTCGCCGGCGGCGGGATTCGTCACGGGCGAAGCGATCGGCGTCGATGGCGGCTTGCGCTGCCGCGTGTAGTCGCAGACGCGCGGCTATTTCTTGGCGACGGTGAACATGTAATCGCCGCCATCCCAGGCATACGAGCGCATCACTTCGGCGATGCGGCCGGATTCGATGTCAGCGCCGAGACGTTTCAGGCCATCCTCGATTTCAGTTTGATCCGGCGCGCCCGCGAACGTCGAAATGCCCGCACGAATGCGCGGATCGAGATACAGCTCGGGGCGATTTTTTCCGCAATAGAGAAACAAATCTTGCAGGTCGGGCGCGACGTCATATTTTTCTTCGCGGATATTCTTGAAGCCCGCCGCATCGAGCGAATCGATCGTCACGAACTTTTCGTACGGCGCGGTGCCCTTCGCGATCGCGCGCGGAAAATATTCATGCAGCCAGTAGTGATACATCTGCTCGGCGGTGACATTGAGGATCACGAAGCGCGCGCCGTCCTTGAGCACGCGACGAGCTTCCTTGAAGGCGGCGACCGGATCGCGCAGATGATGATGGACGAAAGTGCAGGTCGCGCCGTCGAAGCTCGCGGAGCGGAACGGGAGCGCGTCAGCGCTGCCGATGTGCCAACAGATAGCGGGGCCCTTCTCGCGCGCGCGATTCAGCATGATCGGCGAAAGCTCGAGGCCGACAATCGGCACGCCTGACTGATGCATCGCGATCGTGTAGTTGCCGGTGCCCGAGCCGACGTCAAGATAACGGCCGCCCGAATGCGGACGCAGATGATGAATCAGGCGCGAGAGCAGATAGGGATCGGCGCGGCGCGTGGTATCGTAGCCGACTCCAATTCGATCGTAGAGCGCCATTGCGGAAAACATTTCATCGCGGCCAGGCCGATGCAACGTGCGCCGATTCGGAACCGCCGGTGGAGCGAGCGGATTTGAGCTTGCGTGAGGTCGCAGTGCATGGTTTCGTCATTGAGATGATCTGCAATCGAGTAAAGTCGAGAGCGAAAATTCGAAGTAAAAGAACATGAGCAAGAGTGCGGCATCGATAGCAACGGCGAAGGACGAAATAATCGAGTACTCGAACTTCGCGTCGGCAATCACCGGCGAAGGCGACTGGGTGCTCGCGGGATTTCCGCTGCCGGACGGCGGATTCTGGCAGTATCGCGAACCTGACGCGGTAGTGATCGTGCAGGACGGATTTTTGCGCGTCGCGGCGGTGCCGTACACACGCGGGCACGACAAGATCCAGTTCCTCGACAACGCGAAGCATATGTACTTCAGCACGCGGACGTTTCAGTGTCCCGACGGGGGCACGATTTCGTTCTCGCTCGATCTGGCGGCGACGATCGTCGAGGGGAAGCCGGGCGATCTGTACGACGGCTTCGTTTCATTCAACGTGCTGGATTTCTCGACCGGGGCAGCGCTGGATTTTTTTGTCGGCAACGACACGATCGCGACGGTGTACGGCAAGTTGCCGTTTCCCGGCGTGCCGATCGTCGATCCCGCGCACGGGCCGCGGCATTTCTGCCTGTTTGAAGAGATGCGAAAGGCGAGCGCGCCGGGTCAGCTTCATCATTTTGAGATCGTTTACGAATCGGCGGCCGACCGCGTGACGTTTCTCGCCGATAGCAAAGAAGTGCGGCAGTACTCGAACGTTCCGTTCAAGCTGGGGCCGTGCACGTTGGCGCTGGGCTTGATGAGTGAACACGATATCGCGCCCGGCAAGGGCAGCGTTTCATGTCATGGGCAAGGCGCGGTCGGCAAATGGGGCAACATCCGAATCGCGACGCACGCGCCTTGAGCGAGCGGCGTCGCGACCCCCAAGCGGTAGATCGGGTCGCGCGAATTAGTGGGCGCCGGGGAAGCTGACCTTGCCGAGTTTCATCCTCTTAAGACTCCACCTCTGACTACCGCCCGGGCCAGGTGTAGCTGTAGGTGTCGGCGTCGAGGTCGGCGTTGGAGTGCGCCTCGCAACAGGCCTTCGCGTCGGAGCCGGAGTGGCGGTGGCCGTGGGGGTCGGACCGGCGAGAATTTGCAC
>PNBD01000091.1 GCA_003135855.1 Deltaproteobacteria bacterium | reverse complement strand
GTCGATTTCGACGTCGAAATGGCCTGAATTGCTGAGGAACGCGCCGTCGCGCATCAGACCGAAATGGACCGATGAGAGCACGTGCTTGTCACCAGTTGCGGTGATGAAGATGTCGGCGACTTTTGCCGCGTCGATCATTTTCATGACGCGGAAACCATCCATCGCGGCTTCGAGTGCGCGAATCGGATCGATTTCGGTGACGATCACGTCGGCGCCAAGCCCGCGCGCGCGCGACGCGATTCCGCGCCCGCAATAGCCGTAGCCGGCGACTACGATGACCGAGCCCGCGATCAGCACACCGGTCGCGCGGATGATTCCGTCGANNGTGCCGTAGCGATTGTCGAACAGATGCTTGGTCTGTGCGTCATTGACCGCGACCACCGGAATTTTGAGGGCGCCGTCATTGGCCATCGCGCGCAGCCGGATGACGCCGGTGGTGGTCTCCTCCATGCTCGCCTTTACCCGTTCGGCAAGGCTCGCGTATTCGGTGTGGAGGAGGCTCACGAGATCGGCGCCGTCATCCATGGTGATGGTGGGCTGACGCTCGAGCACGGCGCGCAGATGACTGTAGTAGGTATCGCGATCTTCGCCGTGAATTGCGTAAGTCGGAATGTCGTACTGATCGACCAGCGCCGCCGCGACATCATCCTGCGTCGAGAGCGGATTCGACGCGCAGGCAAATACTTCGGCACCGCCGGCCTTCAGCGCGCGCAGCAGGTTGGCGGTTTCGCAAGTGATATGCAGGCAGGCGCCGAGCCGCTGGCCCTTGAGCGGCAGCTCTCTCGTAAACCGCTCGCGGATTCGCCGCAACACGGGCATCTGCTTGTCTGCCCATTCGATTCGCTTGCGTCCCGCCTCGGCGAGTCCGAGATCGTGAACATCGTAATCAGGCACGTTCGAACTAATGCGGGCTTTGGGCATGACTTTACGCTTGGCGGCAGTCGTCGACATTTTGGTCAAATCTCCGGGAAATATTTCTTTGTTAAAGGCGCACGATCCGACTAGCGACCGTTGCGACCGAACGCGTTTTTGAGTTGCTCGGTCATGTCGGTACGCTCCCACGGGAAGAATCCGTCGAGCGGGTTGCGGCCGAAATGTCCGTACGCGGCGGTGGCCTGATAAATCGGGCGCTTCAGATTGAGAGTCTTGATAATTCCTGCGGGACGAAAATCGAACAGCTCGCGCAAGGTCGCCGAGAGCTTTTCTTCCGAGACCGTCCCGGTATCGAAGGTGTCGACCAGGAGCGATACCGGCTCGGCCACGCCGATCGCATACGCGACCTGGATTTCGCATTTCGTCGCGAGGCCGGCTTTGACGACATTTTTCGCGACGTGCCGCGCCATATAGCAGGCGGAGCGATCGACTTTGCTCGGGTCTTTGCCCGAGAACGCGCCGCCACCGTGACGGCCATAGCCGCCGTACGTATCGACGATGATCTTGCGCCCGGTTAGTCCGCAATCTCCATGCGGTCCACCGATTACGAAGCTGCCGGTGGGATTGACGTGGTAGACGGTGTCGCGCGTGAGGTACTGTGCGGGAATCGTCTTCTTGATCAATTCCTCGATTATCGACTCGCGGATCGTTTCGTATTTGACGGTCGGCGAATGCTGGGTCGAGATCACGACCGCAGTGGCTTCGACCGGCCGACCATCGACGTAACGAATCGTTACCTGGCTTTTCGCGTCGGGGCGAAGGAAATCGAGTTTCTTTGATTTGCGCAGTTTGGTCAGGTTTTCCATGAGGCGATGAGCCATCGCGATCGGCAGCGGCATCGCTTCGGGAGTTTCGTCACACGCGAAGCCGAACATCAGACCCTGATCGCCGGCACCCTGTTCCTTGTGGAGTCCCTCGCCCTCGGTCACACCCTGCGAAATATCCGCTGACTGCGGCTCGATCGCCGTGAGGACGGCGCACATATTGCCGTCGAAGCCTACGTCGGCGCTGTCATAGCCAATTCCAATCGCAGTCTTGCGCGCGATATCGACGAAATCAGGACGTCCTTTGCTGGTGATTTCGCCGGCGAGCACGATCAGTCCGGTCTTGGCCAGCGTCTCGAGCGCAACGCGTGAGTTCGGGTCCTCCTTCAGGAGCGCATCGAGCACGGCATCCGAGATCTGGTCGCACATTTTGTCAGGGTGACCCTCCGAGACCGACTCGGAGGTAAACAGAAAATCCTTCAACGGCATTCGTAATTGCTCCTTAAAGCGGTTTCCGGGCGGACTTGGACCGACAGAAATTTAACCTGGCCAGCGGCCTCCCCGGAACGAGTTTGTCCAATTCAGTTGAATACGCCCCTGAACTGCGAAATCACGACCATAGCGGGGCGATGTTGTGGCTGTGGGTGCATGGTATAGCCGACCAGTCGGACAGAAGCAAGGTCACATGTCACATCAAGGCGTGTCAAAGGCGAACACTATTCCTCTCCAAAGCGATTCTCGAACAGCGCCTGAACCGCCTTCACGGCCTCGCGAGCGTCGTCGCCTTCGGCGCGCAGCTTGAGCTTGGAGCCAATTCCAGCGCCGAGCATGATAATACCGGTGACGCTCTTGGCATTGGTGAGAGTTTTGCCCCGTCCAATCATTACTTGCGACGCGAATTTGGATGCCGTCTTTGCCAGCGTGGACGCAGCTCGGAGATGCAATCCGAGCCGGTTTTTGACCTCCACAGTCGCCTCCGCCACGCTCACGCCCCTACGATAAAGGTATCCGCGAGCGCGGTAAACGACCGGCTACCGGAATCGCGAATTTCGGGTTGCGCAATCGCAAATTCAGGATGATCGATCACGCGGTCGCGAGGGGTGGCCTAGGAGCCATTGCGGCCGTTGGCAGTGCGGCCCTCGTCGCCTTCGGATGTGATCTGCGCAGCGAACAGATCGCGCAGCCGCGATTCAATTTTGGGGTCACGAGTCGTCTGCTCGCGGCGACGCCACGCGCGGAGCGGGATGACCGCCTTCGACATGTTGCGATGTCCCCCGGCGCTGCCGATATCGCCGAACAGCGTCTTCACCAGTTCGCCCGCGTTGGCCCGCCCCATTCCGTGATTGCGCACGCTGATGACCAGATTTTTTCCGAGCTTGCCAGCCACCGCGACCCAATCGACGCCCTCGAACTGAAGGCAGAAGTCAGCCATCTGCACGATCAGATCGTCGCGTTCGACGCGGCCCAAGTTGAGCACGATCAGCTTGTCCTCGACCACCATCCGTTTCATCGCGCGGGCGAGAATTTGCGCGAAGCTCAACGGCAGCTCGGGCCGATCGATCTGCCGCATCAGACTGTAATTTGCGAGCGGCGTCAGGTGCGTGAACGCTTGCAGGTCATCTTCGGTGACGCGCCGCGAAAGCATCAGGGTATCGCTGCGAATGCCGTAGAGCAGGGCCGTTGCGAGCCGCTCGCTGATTCGCTCATCGGCGGTCATCAGGTATTCGGTCATGATGGTGGCAGTGGCGCCGTAGCGAGTGCGGACATCTTCAAAGGGTGCGCGGCCAGACTCGTAACCGGGATGATGATCGATCACGATATCGGCGCGGGGAAGCCGCTCGCCAAAAAAAGCCGGCTGCACATCGACCATCGCGATTTTGTCGAAGCTCGCGAGGTCCTCGGTGGTCGCGGGTGCGATCTCGATTTCGAGCAGATGGACCATCGTGCGATTTTCAGGACGCGTGACCGGAGTGAACGAAAAGATCGGGGTGGTCTGTTTGTTGCGGCCGAGCAAGGTGCGCAGCGCCATCGCGCTCGACATCGCATCAGGATCGGGATCGTCCTGAAGCAAGATGGCGACGCGATCTCCCTCAGAGACCATGGCGCGCAATTCCTTGATTTTCTGTTTGGTGAGGGCTTGGTCCATTATGGATAGGAATGCGACTCAGGTGCGCGCGCAGATTCGGACTATCGACCGATCGGCGAGGTGCAGTTGTGGCGAAGGAAGCAGACGGTCCAGATGGACAAGTGAAGTTCGGGGTCGTCGAAGTCGGCAAGTTTCATCGGATTTGGGGAATTATCACAGCGCCAAGATCTGACGCAATCAAGATCTGACGCAATGATGTAGAATAGCAGGTTATATGGAACCGTCCGAATCCCATCCAACCAAGTTCAATTGCGCGATTTGCCGCCGCCCGACCGCGGAATGGCTGCTGCGCCTTTCGGTCGAAGATATCGGAGGGTTTCGTCAAGAGGCCTTTATCTGCGCGAATTGTGCGGTTAAGCTTCGGCTTGCCTCAGAAAAAATGCGCGACCTGCAAATCGATCCCTGGGTCCATGAAGCGGTCGCAGTCGTTCTGCGCGGCAAAGAATCGGAAAAGGAAAACAGTTAACAAATGGCGGGCGCTAACAAGTCCGGCAGCCAGCCGACGGCGGCGCCAAGCGCGGAACTCTGGCCGCATGAGGAAGCAAAGCGGCTCTCAGAGCGGGTCTCCTCGTATGAAGCGTCGCGGCCGGTCACTTTTCAGAGCGGCTTCGGACCGTCGGGACTGCCGCATCTGGGCACGATGTGCGAAATCATCCGGCCGTCGTACGTTCGCCAGGCGTTCGGGCAAATCGCGCCGTCGCGGCCAACGCGGCTCATTATTTTCATCGACGATATGGACGGGCTCCGCAAGGTACCGGAAAACGTGCTGCGTCGCGAAGAAATCGCGCAGCATCTCGGCGAGCCGGTTTGGAAAATTCCCGATCCATTCGGATGCTGCGTCAGTTTCGCCGATCACATGATCGGTCTGCTCGAGAATTTTCTCGAGCCGGTCGAACTCGAGTACGAACTGATTCGCGCGTCCGAGATGTATTCATCGGGACGTTTCGATGACGCGCTCAAGCTGATTCTCGACAAGCACGCGGAGATAATCGCGATCATCACGCCGACGCTGCGCGAGGAGAATCGCGCCGGATGGTCGCCGTTCATGCCGATTTGCCCCAAGTGCGGGCAAGTCGTCGAGCGCACGGTGACGGCGTATTATCCCGAGCGCGCGACGGTCGAGTTCGTCTGCGAAAAGAGTGCGGGTGGCACCAACGGATGCGGCTTCAGCGGCGAGCAATCGGTGCTCGGCGGCCTGGCCAAGGTGCAATGGAAAGTCGATTGGGCGCTCCGCTGGTATGCGCTCAAGGTCGATTACGAACTCTACGGCAAGGACCTGACCGACTCGGCGCGCCTGTCGGGACAGATCCTGCGCGTGCTCGGCGGCGATCCGCCGATGGGATTCCCGTTTGAGATGTTTCTCGACGAGGAAGGGCACAAGGTCTCGAAATCGATCGGTCGCGGCGTCACGGTCGAGCAATGGACGCGCTACGCGCCGATCGAGGCGCTCAAGTTGTTCCTGCTGCAGAATCCGCGTAGGGCGCGGAAGCTGTTTCTGAGCTCGATTCCGCAATACGTCGATGAATTTCTCGACGCGCTGCGAGAGCACTCGAAGGCGGATGAAGCGTCGCGCAAGAGCTCGGCGCTCGAGTTCGTGCTGCAGAAAACCACGCCGCGCCGATTCAACAGCGATCTCAGTTTCGGGATGATGATGAACCTGGTCGCGACGCTCGGCAGTTCAGATCGCGCGTTCATCTGGGATTATCTGAAGCGCTACGATGCGGCGATCGCCGGCGATCCCGAGACCGAGGCGATGGCTCGCACGCTGATCGAATGCACGCTGAATTTCTACGCCGACTTTATCGAGCCGACGAAAAAGCCGTATGCACCGTCTGATGACGAGCGCGAGCAGTTGCGGCAGCTAGTCGGATATCTCACCGAACATCCGGGTGCGAGCGCCGAAGAAATCGAGAAGAAGATCTACGATCTCGGGCGCGAGAACTACGACAAGCCCGGCAAGATTTTCCCGCTGATGTACCGATCGATCCTCGGCCAGGAACGCGGCCCTCGTCTGGGTGCGTTCATCCAGCTGGCGACGCCGGCGCGCGTGATCGAGTTGCTCGACGCCACGATCGCGCGCTTTGCATAGCGATTCGACGAATCGCCCCACCAAGATCACTGATGTCAGCCATGCGTCAGGCGAGCTTTAGACGAATTCGGCGAAGACTGAGTCGGCCATTTCCAGGCCTCGATCAGTTAGCTTGACGCGGTCGCGATCGAGCGTGAGCAAGCCATCGTTGAAGAGCGGCGTGGCGCGCGCGCCGAAGATGCATTCGAAGTTG
>PNBD01000113.1 GCA_003135855.1 Deltaproteobacteria bacterium | reverse complement strand
GATCTCGCGCCCGGACGCAGCTTCGTCGAATACGCGGTCAAGCACGGCCTCCCGATGTTCACGATTAGCTGGCGCAATCCCACCCCTGAGAATCGCAACTGGGGTCTCGACGATTACGTCACCGCGTGCAAGGACGCGATTTCCGCCGCGTGCGAAATCACCGGCAGCCCCGATTGCAACGTGCTCGGCGTATGCGCCGGCGGCATCACCACCTCGCTGATGCTCGGTCATCTCGCTGCCAGCGGCGATCGCCGCGTCAATGCGGTCACCTTGCTGGTCACGATGCTCGATACCAGCATGCCCTCGATGACCGGGATGTTCGCGACCGATGATGCCATCAAGGCCGCGCGCGATCGCTCAGCGCAAAAAGGCATCCTCGACGGCGCCGACATGGCGCGCGTCTTCGCCTGGCTCCGTCCCAACGACCTGGTCTGGAATTATTGGGTCAACAATTATTTGCTCGGCAACGATCCCGCGCCGTTCGATATCCTCTATTGGAACAGCGATTCGACCAATCTGCCGGCGAAGCTGCACGCCGGCTTCCTGGAATTATTTTTGAAGAACCCGCTGACCAAGAGCGGTGAAACGGAAATTCTCGGTACCCCGATCGATCTTCACGCGGTCAAAAACGATATCTACCTGGTCGCCGGGATGACCGATCACATCTGCGCGTGGCGCGCCTGCTACCGCGCGACGAGGATGTTCGGCGGACGAATCGAATTCGTGCTCGGCTCCAGCGGCCACATCCAGAGCCTCGTGAATCCGCCGGGAAATTTCAAAGCGCGGTACTATGTCGGCGCGAAGATGCCGGAAAATCCCGACGAATGGCTGCGCGGCGCGTCGGAGAACAAGGGCACCTGGTGGGATCACTGGATCAAATGGATTGGCGCACGCTCGGGCGACGAACGTCCGGCGCCCAAATCGCTCGGCAGCGATCGCTTCAAGCCGACCACCCCCGCCCCCGGCATCTACGTGCACGAGCACCACTAGCTCTCAACTCCTTCTGGGGCACTCGTGTCATTCTGAGGCGAAGGCCGCACCTCTTCCCCTCTCCCGTTTGGCGGCTTTGCCCCAGAATCTCATCTTGCCCCCAAACTTTCGTTGCTGCCCCAAAAAGACGGAGAGATTCCTAGTTCGGCCATCGCATGAATAACGCAACGGATATTATGGGCGAGCGCCTTCAACAACACTTCGTTGATCTGCGCGGTTTTCGTTTTGCTGCGAACCGTATCTCCAAACACGCGCTTGATCGCGGAGAACGTGGCTTCGACGTTCGACCGCTTGTGGTACGCCTTCAAAAATTCTTCGCGATGCAACATGAAGAATCCGAACAGCTTGTTCCACGTATGGGATGGCGAGGTTCCGACTGCGTAGCTCTTGAAGGGGATGAAGGGTTCCGCGCCTTTGGCAACGGTCAATTCCAGATTGGCGTAGGAACTGTACGCTTTGTCGCCCATGACGCGCGTAACGTTGAACTGTTCCGCTGTCCTCGTAATCAGCGGCGCAAAGAACGGCGAGTCTTGGGTGTTCTTCTCCGTCGCTTCGATTGCGGTGATGACATTGGTTTTCACGCCGCAAACCGCATGGACCTTAACCCAATCATGTTCGCGGCGGACCTTGTGCGCGCCGTACTTTTCCTCTTGCCAGAGGCCCACAAGCTGCGTGCTGGTAAAGCCGGTCGAATCAATCGCAAATTCAGTTTCGATCGCGCGAAGCGGAAGCGCGGCGCGAGTAACCAAGTCGCGAATGATCGGAGTGACAGCATCCGATTCGAGACAGCGGAAAAGCGAATTGTAGTGAGGCGCGCGGGCTATCAGGCCCTTGCCCTGCGCATCGCGCAAATCCGACATGAAGCGGCGCGCACTGGTCGTGCTGTAGACCTTGAAAGCAGCAGAGAAGATCATGTCGCGCAACGGCAAGCGCGGGCGACCACGGGTCTGCTCCGGTTCCGGCACGTTGGCGCACAGATCGCGCAGCAGATTCAGGAAGGTTTCTTTCTCGCCGACTTGGGCCGCGTTGTATGCGGGCCAGTTCTGCGCATAAGTGACGCGCACGGCGGCGGTTTCGGTAACCGTCGTCGTCTCGCCATTGGTGGCAGTCTCACGAAACAGGACGTATTGCACGGCGTACACGTGTTTGCAGGGTTTCTGCCGCAACTCGAAATCGGGACAGGTGCAGAATTTTCCCTCTTTGGAAATGGTCACGGCGTATCGTGCCTTGCGGTCGCCGGACTGCGATGGGACGATCCACGTCCCACGGTCTCGCTTTCCGATCTTCGCCGTAGCAGCAATTACGAGTCCGCGCTGTTGCCGTGCATTCTGTTCCGGTTCCATGTTGTAACCCCTCATCGGTATATACTAATAGTATATTCAAACAGGGGTACTTGTCAATACCAATCGTATATATTATTAATAGATACGAGAGGTATCGCACGATGGCAAAAGACAAGGAAATCGGAATGGTCAAGCTGGTTGGGTGCCGATGCCGATGCGGGCACGAATGGCTGCCACGCGGAGACGAGCGGCCAACCGTTTGCCCGAAGTGCAAATCGCCCCGATGGGACAAGCCAAAATCCGCGCCTAAACCGGCGCGTTGAATCGCACACTGGATCATCGCTATACCGACAAGTGGTGAGGCGTGCCCGACGCAGTAACGTCGGACACGCCGAATTGGTGGGGGTGACCGGCTTCGCTCCGGTGACGCGTAGTTTTGCGGACCACCGCTCTACTGGGCTGAGCTACACCCCCGCCAAGCCTTTCCTCTGGCGGAAATCCAATAGGTCAATTTTCGGTGGTGCGCGGGCGAGAACGCCTCGCCATCGCCATGCGGTTTTGATTGCCATCGGACTCCTGTTCCGTGGTGATCGGGGGGTTGAAGTGTGTCGAGCACTTCGGCCCCCAATTAAATTCTACAGCGGTCGCGGCGTGCCTTAGGGCCGCCATATGAAATGAATTTCGCGATACTGACAAGCCAGTTATCAACAGAGGGGCTGCTCGAAGAAAACGCGGCGGGAACTCAAGTTGGTACGAATTGGGACTAGCTGGGACTCACGGGGAAGAACGGGTGCACGCAGGTGGAATAAAGTGGAAATTACCGCTTGCTACCAAACTGTGGAAAAAAGAATAGAGGCTGTGGACAGTTGCCCCAAAAATCAGATGGCTGTCACCAAAAAGACGACGTGTAGGGGCCTATTGGGGCAAAGCCCCCGTTTGGGAGAGGACGACGCCGAA
>PNBD01000005.1:255-3093 GCA_003135855.1 Deltaproteobacteria bacterium | reverse complement strand
AAGAAGTAATCGGTTGAATCGCCTGCGCGGTGATCGATTCACTGCAATTGCCGCGATCGGCGGTGCGCCTCTATTATTTGTCCGGCCGCCGGCGCCCAAGGGCTAGTGCAAACCGCACCGTTATGGTCGCCGCGCCGGCGTGGTGATTCCCAATTCCCGCGTCAGCATCCGGTGGAACAGCGCATAGAGCATCGCCTTCAGTTCGTTGCGATCGACACTCTCCACCGCAGAACTCTCGTGCAGGGCCTCCTGCATATCCGCCAGCACTTCCTGCAGTTCGAGGTTGCGCGTTCCGAGCGTTTCCGCCGAAGGGTATGGCTGGTGGGTTGAACGCTCCAGGACCTGGCGCGATTTCGTGTGGACCACCCGTATGCGTTCATTGCCTTCTTCAGCAGCCACGCGTTCCAGCACTGGAAGCATCCGTTCAAGTGTCTGCGCAATGTCTTCATTGTCGGCGTACAGGTATGGTCCGGTCTTGTCCCAGACCAGCGCCACCCGTCTGATAATTCCTATCGCCGCCTGAATTTGCCGCCGCGTCGTCCCGGCGGGAATCTCCGGCAGCACGCGTTCGCGCAAACTGGTAGCGACACCGCTCAGGAGTTCGCCGATGGTAGGCTTGATCACTTAGCGGTCCTCATATTCAGTTCCGGTAGCCAGTCGAGGAACTGAATCAGATAACTGGTTACAGTCGATGCTCGGTCAGCAATTACTATGTTTCTCGTTCTCNNCGCGCCCGTGAGCGAGATGATGGTGTGCTTCATTTCATTGAACAGGCGGTAGTAGAGCAGGTTGTCGGGGTGTACCGCGATTCCACTCAATTTCGAATAGCGCTCGACGAATTCTTCCAGCGACATCACCGATGCCGGGCTCCACAACGCTCGATAGGCCCAGGTCAAGTCCTCGACCGGGTCGCCGAGGTGCACCATCTCCCAGTCGAGCAGTGCGTTGATGCGCTTGCCTTCGTAAAGCAAGTTGCCGTAGCGGAAATCGCCGTGCACGATCGTGATTCGATCCGCCACCGGCTGATGTTCCTTGAGCCAGATGAAGGCGCCGACGATCATCGGATGCGGCTCCAGCCGATGCTTGCGGAATAGCGATTCCCAGTAGTCAACCTGTTGCGCGGCAGCCGTTTGGACGCTGGTCGCCGGCAGGAAATCCAGACCGCGCGCACGCCAATCGACCGTGTGCAGCCGCGCTGCAACCTCCACCAAGTGCTCCGCAACCCCGCGACTAATCTCAGCCCCTTCCGGCCTCAGCAGTGCGGGAAAATCCGAAGTCCCCGCGACTCGCTCCAAAATAAAAGCAGGCCGCTCCACCCATTTGCCCTCCGGGTCGATCCACAGGGCGCGCGGAATCGGTACGCCAGAGCTCTCCAGCGCCCGTATCACTTCGAACTCGGGAATCAATGGCGTCTCGAGCTGTCCCGCCTCGGCCTTGCGCAACATCACGCACCCGACCATCTGTCTGGTTCCGCCCTCGTCCCAGCTCGCGTCAAACGACCACGCATTGCGCGTGTTGCCGGCGGTCAGCGGTGAGAGATTCCCTACCTCAATTCCCTGCGCCGCCGGCGTTTGCGCTCCGATCAGTTCGCGCAGCTGTTCACGGAGTATGCTGACGGCGTTACCTGCGGCCCCACTCATTCGAGAAACCTCCATCCCGGAAGGTTCTTTACACACGCCTCGTACGCATCCGGTTCGAGCGGTTGAAGAATTCCGATCGTCGTTTCGCCGTCACAGGTAACTTCGCACTGATGCTCGTCGAGGCCGATAAGACGGCTTCGCACCTCCGGCCGAGTAACATCGAAGCGATCGCCTTCGACCACGTTATCGCCGACGTACACGCCATGATGAATGTTCTTGTCCGGCGTGCCTCCGTACATTCCGCAGCGCATGTATGCGGTCTGGTATCCCAGTCGCCGAAAGGTAACGTGCTTGATCGCGCCGTCGCCGAGTGTGTAATCGATAACTCCTTCTACGAAGATATGAGTATCGGGCTCGAACCTTAGTTGCCGCTCGGTCTTGACGACTTTGCCCATGCGCGGGCGCGGGTCGCCGAAGTTGTAAAGCACGGTATTACCCCAGATTGCGAAATCCTTAAAGGAGATCCAATTGCCTCCAATCCATCCCGCCGGCAAGGTCTGTCCCAATTGCAGGTTGGGTCCGCCGACGCCGCGTCCGATACCCCAATGGCGATCGCGAGTCCCGCTGCAGGTAGCCTTGGTCAATTCGACGCGCCGGTCGCCCACCTTGACCCAGCCTTCGACCGCGCCGAAGCCCTCGAAGCCCGCCGTGACATCGCTCTGCCGCCCCCGCGGATAGCCGCTACCTGCCGGCAACGTTGAGGCGTGATAAATCTGCCGCTTGGTATCGTGCCAATGAAAATCGTAGCTGATGCCCCATTCGTTCTCCTCGAGCACGTAGCGCCATAGCCGCATCCCCCGGATGATCGTGGGCTTGAGCGGGCCGACGTGCAGATTCATCCGGTCCGCGCCGAGCCGTCGAAACGCCCGCACTGACCGGTGATCGCCTCTGTAATTCACGATCGCATAGGCCTCCGCAGTGTCGAGGCTCGGATAGAAACTACCGCCAGTGACCAGTATCAGATCGCCGGCATGGTCGTGGCAGATGACCCAGTAGCGCTCGTACGTGCGGGGGTCGCTCGACCACATCACCCGGATGGGGTCCGGCGTTTGATGGATCATATGGTCGTCGATGGGCGTCAGCGGAAACTGTTCGTCGAAATGATCGTCGCCGACGGTCAGGTCAGCGGTCGAATCGGGATCCTTCATACTGGTCTCTCTATACGTGCACCCGCCGGTCAACTTCGTGCCGGCGCCGC
>PNBD01000005.1:0-189 GCA_003135855.1 Deltaproteobacteria bacterium | reverse complement strand
AAATTCAAAAATTGAGCCGTTTGAGCGGTTTGGCGAATTCGCTCGACAGTAATCTGAGCGTAATCACAGCGTAACAATCGATCTCTATCCTGCCCGTGCCCATTCCCAAAATGTGCCCGGGCATTAGGAGGAAAGATGAGAAACGGTTACCGAATATTAGCGGTTTGTCTGGCAATAGCGCTCGTGCCG
>PNBD01000084.1 GCA_003135855.1 Deltaproteobacteria bacterium | reverse complement strand
GTTGCACGGACTGGGTATCTTCGACTGCCTGCTTGTGGTCAAGACGACTGGAAAGGTTTACGTCGAAACCAGCGGCATCCCGGAAACAGGAACCGAAGGGTTAATCGAACGCGCGGTCCTCGAAGTCTCTCCTGACAGGGTTATTTTCGGCAGTAACTCACCGATCAACGATCCCGCGATGGAACTGGAGCGGATTCGCGTGTCGCGGATTCCCGAAGGCGCTCAGAGTCAGATCATGGGAGCTAATCTGGCCGCGATTCTCCGATTGTAGGAGGCGAGACAATGCCGTCCATTGTTCCAATGACCGCCGATCGTTTCGCCGCGATGGATAAAATCGACGTCGAGGCATGGTCGAATTGGGCAACGAAAAAGTTTGGCCGCGCGATTCAGTTCCCCAGCAAAGCGCTTGTATACGGGACCTACCTTGACGGAGATCCGGAAGGCGGATTCGTCGCTCTCGACGATAGCGGAAGACCGGTCGGCTACATTTTCAGCAGGACCTTCGGCAAAGTGGGCTTCTTCGGACCATTTGGCGTCGTTCCCAATTACCAGGGTACCGCTGTTGGCAAAGCGCTGGTGCGAGCGACGATCGACTATATGGAGCGATCAGGCTGCACGACTATCGGGCTCGAGACTATGCCCGAGACCGCTTACAATCTCGGCTTATATACCAAGCTCGGATTCCGTCTGTTCACCCTGACGCTCCGGCTTCAAAAGACGATACCGGTAGGAGCGAAAAATCTGCCCAATAATGTGAAAGCAGTTGGAGAGCCGACTGACAAGCTCCTGGATCAGATCCATCGTATAAGCGAGACGCTTGAAGATGGGCTGGACTTCAGCAAGGAAGTTGCGTTGCTGCGAAAGTATCGCATTGGGACCTGCCTGACCTACGAAAAGGGCTCTCAGGTTTGCGGATTCGCGTTGTGCTACGCGTTCAACGAGACGGTTGGCCTGTATCCCGCGAGTGACGCGCAAAACGTCCGGGTGCGAATTCTGGCGATGGACGTGCAACGCTGCGGTCAGGAGGACGGCATCGCCCTGATCGGCGCGTGCGAGACTTATGCGCGCTCGTTGAATCGCACGACCATTACCGTCCCAGTCTATGCGGAATATAATTCGATTCTGATGAGACTATACTCACTAGGGTACCGGGTACATGACGATTACCCATCCCTGATCAAGCTGGCTCTACGCGATTACCACGTTCCTCATCCGGAAGCGATTTGCTTGAGTGAATGGGCCGGATAGCAATACATATTCAATTTGGTATCGATGGAATGCATTAGAAATGGCGGTATTAAGCAAGCCTCGGCTCGATCGCTTCCTCAAGCGTAGTAATCTGATAGCTACTCTCGCCACCTTGGACCGCGAGGGACGGCCCTATCTGGTTCCTGTCTGGTATGAGTGGGACGGAACTTATCTGTGGGTAGTCAGCAAGCCCAAGGCTGAGTACGTAGAAAATCTGAGGAGGAATCCGCAGGCAGCGGTGTCTGTCGCTACCCCGGAGGTTCCTTATGTGCGCGTATATATGCAGGGCCGGGCGCGTTTGATCAAGACAGCGAAGGACTGGCTCCCTATGGGGCGTCGGATGGCCGCACGCTACCTTGGGAAAGCCGAGGGACGTTCTTACATCGAGAAAACCAAAGACTGGACTCGCATCTATATAAAGATCAAACCGGTTCGCGTGGTGTCCTGGGACGGAGGTTCGACGGGTCACGAGTGGGGAAAAAAGTACATTCAAATCTCCGATGGAAGGTCGCGGAACAATGCGAACGGCAAAAGGAACCTGGCGAATGGAGATCGAATTGCCTCAAGCAGCCTCGCAGTGTGAGGGACGCATCAACGCATGAAATATATAGGAAAATCGATTCCGGGACTGACTAATCATGTCCTCGCCAGCGGGCACGGAACCTACGTGGCGGATGTGAAACTTCCGGGAATGTGCGCAATCGCTTTTCTGCGCAGTACGCACGCACATGCCCGCATCGCATCGCTGGACACTTCTCGCGCGCTGGCGCTGCCAGGTGTGATTGCGATCATCACCGGGGAGGAGATCAAGGCGAAGACCAAGCCGGTGCCGCCGGCTGCGGATCCCGCCTTCTATGGCGGGAAGAGCACCAAGCTGCACGCGATGCCTGCAGATCGCGTACGCTACGTGGGCGAAGCGATAGCTGCCGTCGTTGCCGAAGACCGCTACGCCGCGAATCGGGCATTGGACCTGATTGAGATCACGTACGAAGCATTGCCGGCCGTTACCAATCCGTCGGAAGCGATCAGGCCCGGATCTACGTTGGTCGAACCTGCGTGGGGCGACAATGTCATGATGCATCGCGAATTCACCCTTGGTGACGCTAAGCGCGCGATGGGTCAGGCCGATGGTGTGGTGCGAGGAACGGTCAACGCGCAACGGTATGTCGCCGCCCCGATCGAGCCGCGCGCCTATGCGGCCGTCTACGATGCATACGAAGACCTGCTGACGGTTTGGTCCTCGACGCAGAACCCGCATCCACTTCGGGTATTTATCGCGGATACGCTCGGCATCGCTGAAAATCAGGTCAAAGTGATCCAGCCGCACGTGGGCGGCGGGTTCGGCGAGAAAGTGCCGCCCTTTCCGGAGGAGATCGTCATCGCCTACGCGGCGCGCAGTCTTGGCCGTCCTGTGAAATGGATCGAGGAACGGACCGAACATTTTCTTGCCGGCGGCCACGCGCGCGAGGAGATTCTCGAGTTCGAAGCCGGTTACAACAAGGACGGGCGCGTTACTGCGCTCCGAGTAAGAATTATCGCCGACGTTGGCGTGCCCTCGACCCTGTGCGGTTGGGCGATGGCGTACGTTTCGGCATATTGCGTGCCGACCGCGTACAAGATTCCTAACTGCGACGTAGAGATGTTTGCGGCCATCACCAACAAGTGTCCGTGGAACGGATACCGCGCGTTCGGCAAGGAAGCTTCCTCTTTTCTGATGGACCGAGTGATGGACCGGATAGCAGATGCTACCGGAATCGACCGAGCGGAAGTGCGGCTCCGAAACTTCATTCAGTCGGAGGAATTCCCGTATTCGCAAGTGTCTGGCGCAGTGTTGGATAGCGGCGACTATTCCAAGGCGCTTCGCCGATTGCTGGAACT
The DNA here is from genome assembly GCA_003135855.1 of Deltaproteobacteria bacterium. GTDB lineage: Bacteria > Desulfobacterota > Binatia > Binatales > Binataceae > Binatus. Next base: position 24,701 of record PNBD01000084.1, on the reverse strand, counting down.
GGTCGATGTCCCTGCGTTCCACCGGGAAAAGGCGGATGCTCTCAAACAGGGACGCCATCTCGGCATGGGCTTGGGTTTCGAGTTGACACCTGAAGGTTGCTCGCTGCCGAATTCGACACTGCTGTCGGGTTACGACGGGGCAACCGTGAGAGTCGCGCCATCGGGCCAGGTTACAGTCCTGACCGGTGTGACATCGCCGGGCTCCGGCAACGAAACCGGAATCGCACAGATCGTAGCCGACGCGCTCGGCGTGTCAATCGATCAGATTCGCGTTATCCAGGGCGATACCGACAAATGTCCCTACGGATTGGGCAATTATAGTTCACGCAGCTTGATGATTGGCGGTTCGGCGGCGCAACTCGCCGCCGTGGAAATTCACCAGAAGATGCTTCGTGTGGCGGGTAAAGCGCTGGAGGTTTCGCCGGAAGATCTCGAAGCGGAGGACAACCGCATCTATGTCAAAGGCGCGCCGACACGAAGTATTCCTTTTAAGGAAGTAGCTAGTCTGGTTTATCGCCACGCCTATGGCCGTGAGGCATCGGACGTGGAGCCCGGGCTGGAGTCAACTCGCTATTATCGGATTGGAAACGTTTACCATCAGCCCGAAACGCAAGGCCGATTCAGTGCCTATCCGACCTGGCCCTACGCAGCGTGTGCGGCGATCATAGAAGTCGATCCCGATACCGGCTTCGTCAAGGTCCTGCGATTTATTGCGGTCCACGATGCCGGCACAGTGATCAATCCGACCCTCGTCGATGCGAATTTGCACGGCGGCGTTGCTCAAGGTCTGGGTGGCGCGCTCTATGAGAATATAGTTTATGACGATGCGGGGCAGCTTCTGACAACTACGTTTCTCGACTACACAATACCCACTGCTGTAGAAGTGCCTATGTGCATTGTCGAGCATCAGTCAACGCCCTCGCCGTATACACTGCTGGGCGCCAAGGGGGCGGGCGAATCAGGCGTGACAGGACCGTTGGGCGCCGTCGCCGCGGCGATCGAGGACGCATTGCCCGAGCTCAAGCTGTCGCTCATGGAGACCCCGTTAACTCCGAATCGGGTATGGCGGGCGATCCAGGAAGCCACGCGGTAACAGCGAAAGAGTGCCTATTTTCGAATATATCTGCGGGCGCTGCGGTGCGCTCAGTAACATCCTCTTGCTGAAGGGCGATCCCGCACCCAAACGATGCAAAGAGTGCGGGTCCGGACGCATCAGGCGCTTGATGTCTCGATTCAGCGTTCGCAGCGATTCGAGTGGTTCAGATGACGAGGCGGCCTTGCGCTATCGCCCCAAGGATTTCCTGGAGGAGCCGGCAAAGTTCGAAAAAGCGATGAAGTCCGTTCAGAAACGCACCGGAGTGAAACTGCGAGGAGAGCAAGTCGACGACGCGATGCATCGTCTGTCGAATGCTAAGCGGGAGAAGTAAAGTCTTTCGAGCAGTCTCGGCGATTCGATTCAGGCCGCAGGCGGCGGATGCTTGATTCCGAGGCGTTCCATCTTGCTGCGTAGCGTGTTCGGGTGCAGTCCCAGAATCTCAGCCGCTCCTTTCCTTCCGGAAATGCGCCATCCCGTTACATCCAAAGTTTCGCGGATGTAGCGCTCCTCCACTTGTTCCAGCGTCAGTCTGCCCGATTCATGCGTTGGATCGCGATTCGGTATCGCACTGTCGCCCATACTCAGACATGAACTCAGTTCATTACCCAGTTCGAGTATCGAGCCATTACTCAGAAGCACGGCCCGCTCGATTATATTTTCGAGCTCACGAATATTGCCAGGCCAAGGGTAGCTCAAAATCGTCGCGCGAGCTGCCGGACTGAGCGCGCTGACGTCGCGCGCGAACTTCTGAGCATAATGTTGGATTAGATGGTCGGCCAGCGCCAGCACATCTTCAGTTCGTTGACGCAGAGGAGGAAGGTGCAGGCTCACGACGTTGAGCCGGTAAAAGAGATCCTGCCGAAATCGGCCGGCGGCGATTTCGGTCTGCAGATCGCGGTTAGTCGCAGCGATTACGCGGATGTCGACCCTTACCGGATTGGTACCGCCAACCCGATAGATTTGGCGATCCTGTAGCGCCCCGAGCAACTTGGCCTGGATTTCCGGTGGCATTTCCGCCACCTCATCCAGGAAGAGCGTGCCGCCTTGCGCCAGTTCAAAACGTCCTATTCGCCGGGAGCTCGCCCCCGTGAATGCGCCCTTCTCATGTCCGAACAGTTCCGTCTCGATCAAGCTCGCACTCAACGCGGCGCAATCGCAGACGACGAACGGCCGATCGTGACGACCGCTCCAGTCGTGCAGAGCGCGCGCCAGGACGCCTTTCCCCGTTCCCGTCTCTCCGGTAATCAATACAGTCGCGTCCACCTTGGCGGTGGTTATCAACCGGTCGCGGACAGCTCGCAACGAAGGGCAAAGCAGCAACATATTCGTCTTCGATGCGTGTTTGGCTAATTCGAGAAGATAGGCATTTTGACGGCTCAGATCCTCTTTCTGAAGCCGCATTTGGTCGAACTTGCGGGAATTCGTGACCGCGATCGCGATCTGATCCGCGATCCGGGTAAGCAGTGCGATTTCGTCTTGGTTAAATGCGTCCTCAAGCCGGCGATTAACGTTGAAGGATCCGATCGGCTTTCCTTCGATCATCAGGGGGATGATCGAACTCACATGCATCCCTTCTCCGACCAGCGCTTTATCCTCGAAGAAGCCGCTCGCCGGCTCGAGCGTCGTGAACCAGGCGTGGCCGGAGTCGAAGGCCAGTCCAATCCGGCTGCCGCGATGCGGGATAAACCATCCCTTGCCGATCTGGCTTCCCTCCTGCAACGCCAGCGCGACGATTTCGAACTGATCGCGATCCGGATCGTAGAGTGCCAGGCTCGCCCGGTCGATCTTCAGGAGTCTGCCGAGGACCTGAGCGATCGTTTCGAACAACGACTCCGGATTGAGTTTGGTGGCAAGGAGATTCGCGATCTCAAGCAGCACTCCTTCGACACCGGGTGCCGTTGTCGCTGGAACCGCAGCGCCGAACCTAGGAGTGGAACCCAAACCGCCACTTGAAGCCATCAAATCTTCACCAAAAACGGTAATACTTTCGTAACCAAGCGAAAAACTAAGCTACGTCGTAGAGAAGTGTCAAGCCGATGTGACTTGTCTCAAGTCAAATATTATGTCGAGCGGCTAGTGCACCCCAAACCTCTCGCGTTGAAACCCGCAAGACTCGAGTTGCTTCCAAATGATGAGGCACTCGGCGGGCGCCCAGTGCTTTAGATGGACAAAAGAAGACGCGTCTACAGATGTATCTGTACCACATCGGCAGAATCTTTCGCGCAGACTAATTCTGCAATTCAAGTTTTTCAGCATATCGTTGCCGTCTGACCCTTGAGAGCATGACGGAATAAACACAAAACGCCAACACTGCCGTTGCCGGCGCGGAGAACGACGCCATCAGACCGTTGGTATTCGCGAGAATTATCCCCACCGCGGACGACGCGAACCACGCCAGCAACCCTTGCGCGTGAAACGCCTGAACGTCCGCATTTGACAGGCTCGCTGTATCCAGCGGTTCATGGGCGGGGTGAAGCAATATATGCGCAACCGCTATCGCTACCCATGCGACGACGAAAATCCCCTGATATGCGAGAGCTTGAAGGATATAGCTGAAGACGTTGGTCAACATTAGCAGGAAAACAATTATGCCGACGATGATCGCCCACCCAAAGCGCGGCAGATGAATGTGTAGAATCCGTTCACCGAAGGCATGCATATTGGTGGCAGCGAGATAAAAATTCGCTGTGTTGATTCGCGTCTGGCTAACCCAAATGAAAAGCAGTCCGAAGATACCCATGAGGTCCAGAAGCGAAAAAACCACCGAGATTTCAGAAACACTGCCATGAGTGCCCATCGTGCCGGCCAGGAATATACCGACTGTGCCATTGATCAGAAAGATGAATATGTAAAATGGCCACCCGAAATTGATTTTCGCATGGTACTCAGTATCTGCTACTTTGCCCAATCGTGCGTAGTCGAAGGTATACATCATGAGAATCCATACGCCCATCAAGTAGGTAAAGCTGCTCCACGTGCCGGTCAGAGTCACTGCTCCGGAATTCGGACCCATGTGTAGCCAACTTTCGGTGAAGCCCACTTTTGCTATTGCGGCGGCGACTGCGCCGACCAGTCCCACCAGATAAAATGGCAGTAGCACGCCGTTTAGCTTGTCGAGCCAACGTTGCACACTTCCGAAAATCAGGAAGACGCTGTAAGAGACCACTATTAGGTACGCTAACTTCAGACTGATGCCGGGAATGAACGAATGAAGAGCTACACTGATAACTGATCCTTCAAACACTCCATAGTATATCGCGGTTGCGAAGAAAATAATTGTTGCAATCGCCGCGCCTGCATCCCCGAACAAAACGGGGGAGAAAAGCGCAACCGAGAGACCGGTTCCAATCGCAAACCGGACGATCACGGCGTTCACCAGGCTATACACGACGACCGAGAGTCCCAAGCCTAGTAGCGCATTCACGGTTCCGAAATTAACGGCGAGGGTTGCCGCAACCACCAGCCAGAACATCGCGCTGCACATCGCCCACCACGCCATCGTGAGTGCGCCTTTGGGCATGCGCGCGTCATACGGCACGGGAACTGATGAATAGTCAATATCGATCTCAGAGTTCCTCTCAAGTCCAGCCATAATACCTCCTGATTGCCTTGCAAATCATCGATAAGCGCACGAATCAGTGGCACAGATTATGCCAACTGTAGTCTCCTGAATCTCTTGTCGAGCGCCACCAAAGCCAAGGAGACTGATTTCGCGCCACGAAGAATACTCAGCTAGACGAGCCGCCGAATTTAAACTCGGTGAGGAGGAGAGATGGTTTTCGCCGGACTCATGGTCTATTGAAGGACTAAATGAACCACGGAACTCCTAGCACGCGATTCGTTGCCTCGACAAGGCGAAAGCAGCAACTTCGGGATCAAAGCGGCGAAGCATGCTATTTCGTGCCCGACCAGGGAAGGAAAACGCTATGGCATTGGGAATCAACTGCGATATGGGCGAGAGCTTCGGGATCTACAAGATGGGCGACGACGCGGCGATCATGCCGTTTATCACAATCGCGAATGTGGCTTGCGGCTTCCACGCCTCGGACCCGTCGGTAATGGCGCATACTGTACATCTGGCGAAGCGGCACAAGGTAAAGGTTGGCGCGCATCCTTCGCTCCCCGACCTCGCGGGCTTCGGACGCCGCGAAATGGAACTGCGCCCGGACGAGATCACCGACTGCATCATCTATCAGGTCGGAGCGCTGCTGGGCTTTCTCGAACGCGAAGGGATGCCGCTGAATCACATCAAGCCGCACGGCGCCCTGTACGGCATGGCGGCGCGCTCGGAGCAGGTGGCAAGCGCGATCGCTAAAGCGGCCAAGGTCTTTGGGGTGCCGCTCATGGGGATGTCGGGCACGCTTCACGAGAAAATATATACGGCCGAGGGCGTAACTTTCATTGCGGAATTCTACGCTGATCTCGACTACGCCAAAGACGGGAGCCTGATTATCACGCGGGAGCACGCTGCCGTTGAGCCCAAGGCAGCTGCCAAGCGCGTGGTGCGAGCGGTCAAGGAGGGCGTGGTCAAATCGGTCGATGGCCCCGACGTGGCTGTGCGGGCCGACAGCGTTTGCGTTCATTCCGACACGCCCGGTGCGGTAGAAGTCGCCAAAGCGGTGCACAAGTCGCTGGCAAATTATCTCGAGTGAAGTGAACGGAAGAGCTTGGATCAATGGACGGCACTATTCGCAAGATTCTAATCGCCAACCGGGGCGAGATCGCATGCCGAATCATCCGCAGCTGCCAGAAGCTGGGTGTGAGAACGGTCGCGATCTATTCGGACGCTGACAAGAACGCCATGCACGTAAGCCTCGCGGATGAGTCGCAACCCGTCGGTCCGTCGGCCGCCAGAGACAGCTACCTTCGGGCCGAGCGGGTTATCGCGGCGGTGAAACTCGCAGGCGCCGACGCGATCCATCCCGGCTACGGGTTCCTTTCTGAAGACTGCGACTTCGCACGGGCAGTGATTGCAGCCGGTTTCACCTGGATCGGTCCCACACCGCAAACAATCGAAGACATGGGCGACAAGGAGCGCGCTCGAATGCTCGTCAAGGCCGCAGGCGTGCCGGTCTTGAGTGGCAGCGCCAGGATCATGCCCGACGATCTGCATGGGCTCGCCGAGACTGCCGCCGATGTCGGGTATCCTCTGTTAGTCAAGGCGGTGGCCGGCGGCGGTGGAATCGGCATGCGGCGAGTCGACCAACCATCCGAGCTCGAAAAGACGGTGCGGGCGACCCAGGAATTCGCCGCGAAGTCTTTTGGCGATCCCGGAGTCTATCTCGAACGTTACACCGAGCCCGCGCGCCACATCGAGATACAGGTGTTCGGCTTCGGTGACGGCCGGTCGGTGCATCTCTTCGAACGGGAATGCTCGATCCAGCGGCGCTTCCAAAAGATTGTCGAGGAAAGTCCCGCTCCGCGCCTGGAGACAGCGTCGCGCGACGCGATGGCTGCGGCTGCGACGGCACTCGTGCGGCAGGAGCGCTACGCCGGTGTCGGGACTATCGAATTCGTGGTCGATTCTCTGGGCGGTTTTTATTTCCTTGAGATGAACACGCGGATTCAAGTCGAGCATCCGGTGACGGAGATGATCACCGGCCGCGATCTCGTAGAGCTGCAGATACGGCTCGCCAGCGGCGAGGATCTGTCGGCGCTCACGCAAGCCTCCATTGTCGCCTCCGGCCACGCAGTCGAGTGCCGGATCTATGCGGAGGACCCGTCGAGGAATTTTCTGCCGTCGCCGGGACGGCTCACCGCGTTTGAAGTTCCGAACTCGGTGCCGGGCATCCGAATCGATACGGGGTTCCGAGAGGGCGATGCGATTACCTACTACTACGATCCGATGATTGCCAAAGTGATCGCTCATGGCCCGAATCGGGAGGCGGCGTTAAGCGCGATGGGAGCAGCGCTGGACGGATTTCGGATCGAAGGACTCAAAACCAATATTGGCTTTTTGCGCAAGGTGCTGGTCCATCCGGAATTTCGCGCCGGCAACAGCTTTACGCGTTTCGTCGATACCTACATGACCGAGCTTCTCGCGAATTAAAAGACGCCACCGGGGGAAACTCGATTGATTTACCAGGAACCAAAATTTCTGCCAGGCGGGGACCGCTTTGTGCTCATCGAGTTTGGCAACGAGATGAATCTCGAGCTGAACTTCATGGCTCAGGGTTTGGCGGGCACGATCGCAGCGCAGAAGATCGCAGGTATCGTCGAGACAGCGCCGAGCTTTGCCTCGCTTCTTGTCCATTACGATCCGGACGAGATCTCCTTCAAAGATTTGCGTCAGGAGACGACTGCGTTGATTCGTTCGCTCGGGCCATCGGACGACATTATGCTCGACAGCCGTCTGTTTTATCTCCCGACCATGTACCTGGATCGATGGACGCGGGAATGCGTCGAGGACTACTGCAACAAGATCAAGCGCAAGGAACCGGATCCGGAATTCGTCGCTCGCATCAATGGGCTCGCCGACACCAATCAGCTCGTCCGAGTCCATTCAGGCACTGAGTATTGGGTTGCTGCGCTGGGCTTTTGGCCGGGTCTGCCATTCATGATGGCGCTTGATCCCCGATGCGTCATCACGGCGCCCAAGTACAATCCGCCGCGCACCTGGACGCCTCAGGGCACCGTCGGCATGGGCGGCGCGTCGACTGCGATCTACCCCGTGGCGACACCCGGCGGCTATCAGATCTTCGCTCGCACTCCTGTGCCGATTTGGGATACCGAAAAGCGCTTCTCGGTCTTTCACGACAGCATTGTGCTGTTTCGCGCAGGAGACCGGGTGAAGTTTATGCCGATTGGCGACGAGGAGTTCGAGTTCATCGAAGCCAAGGTCAAGGATGGTACTTACATCTACAACGTTGTGGAGTACCAGAAGTTCTCGGTTATGGATTACAAGGTTTGGATCGCAACGCTCGACAAGGATCGCCGCTTCTAGATGGAGCCTTCATGATCGAGGTCATAAAACCGGGTCTAGAGACTGCTGTTCAGGATTACCCAGGCCGCATCGGTTATTGGGCTCAGGGCTTTCCGCCGTCGGGTCCGATGGACGACTGGTCGTTTCGTCTCGCCAATCTCCTGGTCGGAAATCCGGTGGGTGCCGCTGCTCTCGAATGCCAGTTCGTCGGTCCGACGCTCAGATTCCGCACCGCTACGGTGATCGCGGTTTGCGGCGCGGACATGAAGCCGACTCTCGACGGCAAGCCATTCCCGATGTGGCAAAGTGTGGCTGTGAATCTTGGCGATGTCCTCGCGATGAGCTTCGCCGTCGTCGGCGCGCGCGCCTATATCGCGGTTGCGGGCGGGATCGATACTCCTCCATGGCTGGGCTCCCGATCGACCTTCCACAAAGCGGGCGTCGGTGGTATCGGGGGCCACGCCCTCAAGGCCGGCCAGGTCATAGCCGTGGGAACCGGTAACGGTCTGGCGGGGCGTAGAGTCAGGCCCGATGCGCGCCCGGCGTTCGCTGCCGATAAGAAGTGGAATGTCGAGGTGGTGCGCGGACCGAACGACGATTGGATCGACGAGGATGGGCACCAGAGATTCCTCATGACCGAGTGGAAGCTCTCCTCAAAAAGCGACCGCACCGGTTTTCGGCTCGACGGTCCGCAATGGACATTCACTGCCATGGCAACCGAGAAGGCGCCCGAACACGGCTCGGAACCGTCCAACATCATTGACCAGGGCTATCCGGTCGGAGCAATCAATCTCGCGGGTCAGACCCCGATCATACTGGTCAACGACGGACCAAGTATGGGCGGCTTCATAAATCCTTACACCGTCCCGTCGGCGGCATTTTGGAAGCTCGGCCAGGCGAAGCCGGCGGAGGTTCTTCGCTTCAACGCAGTGAGTGTCGAAGAGGCGCAGACGCTGCGGCACAAGATCGACGCCATTTGCACCGAAAGCAGCATTATCTGAACGAGAGTCAAATCATGGCAGAAGAAGTGGTCACACAGGTTCCCGGAAATGTCTGGAAGGTCCTGGTCAAGCCGGGCGACACGGTTAGGCCCGGCGACGTACTGTTCATCCTCGAGGTGATGAAGACTGAAGTGCCGCACGAGGCGAGTCAAGCCGGGACCGTGCAGTCGGTCAACATTTACGAAGGACAAGAAGGAGTGGATGCGGGGGCGATCGCGGTTACGATCGCCTGAAGTGCAAGAAGCATCGCGTCTGCTAACGACACTCGAGAAGGATCAAAAAGATGGCAACCGCGAACAAGGAAGAAATTTTACGCAGCAGCGGTTTCGGACACCGAATCGGTTTCGGGACGCGACCGGCAATGCTGGTAGTCGACATGCAGGTGGGTTTCACTGATCCGGAAAAATCTCCCCTGGCGGGGAATCTGGATTCTCAGATCGGCGCTGTTCGCGAGCTTTTGCCGATCGTTCGACGCGGGCGCTGGCCCGTGATCTTCACCACCACCGGTTACGATGCGCACGGACAGGCCGACGCCGGTTTGTGGGCCCGCAAGGCTCCGAGCCTGCGCCTTCTCAAGCGCGGTTCGGATCTGGTCGACCTCGATCCGCGCCTCAGCGTCCAGCCCGGCGACCTGGTAATCACCAAACAGTATGCATCGGCTTTTTTCGCTACCAATCTTGCGTCAACTTTGACCGCGCTCGCGGTCGATACTCTGCTCGTCACGGGCTGCACCACGAGCGGATGCGTGCGAGCGAGCGTGGTGGACGCGGTGTCGCATGGTTTTCGGCCGATAATCGTAGTCGAGGGAGTCGGAGATCGGGCCAAGGAGCCGCACGACGCCAGCCTGTTCGACATCGATAACAAGTACGGCGACGTGGCCCCGCTCGCAGAGATAAGCGGATACCTTGCAAGCCTCGCCGCGAATGACCGGCCGGCACCCTAATTCGCCCGTCATTTCCCGGTCGCCGTCCTGAACTCGTGCGGAAATCGAGTCCACGCACTCTGCCGTACCCGGCTATCTGGAACGATCGTTCAGACTTGACATTTCCCAAAACCGCTCGCTACTGTAACGAGCGTTGCAGAACTGTGTAGCGACCGTTGCAGAACCGGATGCGGTGGCGCCCGCGATGAAAAACGTACTCGTCATAGATCAAAAGGTTTGCATCGACTGCGGTGCCTGCCGTGAGACCTGTCCCTTCAGCGCGGTCGTATGCGCTTCGACCATCAAGCATCATTACGAGATTCTCCCTGACCGATGCCACTGGTGCGCCGGACCCGGCAAGGCGCCATGCGATGTCTACTGTCCCGTTCCGGGCGCGATTGTGGCCGGCACTTACGACGGCGCTTCATGAGATCAAATTCCGGCTGAGTAGGGAAAAGGAAATCAGCTCTATGCGAGGCAAAGATTTCTTCAGAGAAATGGAAGCTCTGGCGAAGCCGCTCGCCAAGCAGACCTACGAGTCCACGTGCGAAAGCTACTCTAGTCTGAGCGACGACCAGGCATTTCGTCTGTTAGCTCAACTTTGGTTTATCGAGGCGCCGGTGCTCGGAAACTACGCGCGCAATTGGTGGAACACCATCCCGCGCGATCCGACTGGAAAATATCGGGACGTGGAGATGTTCCTGTCGCGGCAGCTCTACGATGAATCGCGGCACGGCAAGCTCTACGCCGACGCGTGCATCCGCAAGGGATTTGTTCAGAGCGATCAGGAATTGTGGACGCATCCCTACGCCAAGCCGGTTCCCGGATGGCTGAACTTTACTATGTGGCTTGAACATCTCGGCGGCTTCAACTTCACGACTCTGTACGCCGGAGAGCAAATGGCCTCCGAGTGCCTGACCTTCCCACAACTGCTCAAGGGCGCGATCGAAGTGATCAAGGATCCCATCGTTCGTTGGGTCTTCGAAGCGCAATGGGACGAAGAAGCGTTCCACGGCATGATGGGTCGTTACGTGGTCACGAAATACTGTCAAAGCCAGGTTCAACAGGACGAGGCGGCATGGGCGGCGCAGACCACCTGGAGGCTTCTGGGCGAAGCCGCGATCGATCTCAACAAATTCATCAAAGATGGCGACGTTACGCCGCGGCCGGCGATCAAAAATGATCCGGCTTTGAGGAAGCCTAGGCGCCTGAGCGGCTAAGTGGCGCGCTGAGCGAAGAGGATTGTCCCATCGTGCGAGTCTGATGGACGCGCTGACCGATTAAGGAGGCTTTCAAATGGCAACTGCAACAGCCATGAACGATATGATCGGCCTCTTTCGCAGAGAACTTTTGTTATGCGGCGTGAAAGAAGGCGAAACGGTCGCGGTCCTGTCGGAAATGGATCGGACGACGGACTATGCCACCGGATTCATGACTGCCGCGCGGGATTTGGGAGCGCATGCCTTCAACGTAAATGTTCTGCCCTCCGGGCTCGGCATGGACGCGAAAGTCGGCAACGTGGGAGTCAATCCACTTACCGGCAACCAGCCGGCTATCGACGCGCTCAAGCAAGCGGATTTGATGATCGACCTGGTCTTCCTACTTTTCTCGAAAGAACAGTTGGAGATTCAAGAGTCGGGCACGCGCATTCTGCTTGTGGTCGAACCGTTCGACGTCCTTGCGCGGATGTTTCCCACCCAGGAGTTGAGAGAAAGAGTCGAAGCCGGCGAACGTCGGTTGCAAAAAGCGCGGCAGTTGCGGTTCACAAATCGTGCTGGAACCGATGTCAGCTATGAGCTCGGTCGATACCCGGTTCTTACCGAATACGGCTTCACCGATACCCCTGGCAGGTGGGATCACTGGCCCGGCGGATTTCTCGCCACTGGCGCAAGCGATGACGGCGTAAACGGCCAGGTAGTAATGGACGAAGGCGATATTATCTATCCATTCAAGACCTACGTGCGTCAGCCAGTCGAATTTACTATTCGTCACGGCCGCATAGTTGATATTAAGGGCGGACTCGACGCGCGCCTGTTGTCAGACTACATGACCAGTTTTCATGATCCAAAAGCTTACTCGATTTCTCACATCGGTTGGGGTCTCAACCATAACGCCGTCTGGACTGGTCATGCGACCGGAGTAGGCGGCATCGGGATGGACGGTCGTGCGTTTTACGGCAACGTCCTGTTCTCGACCGGTCCTAACACTGAGCTCGGGGGTACCAACGACACAGCATGTCACCTCGATCTCCCAATGCGCGGATGCACTCTATACCTGGACGATGATCTCATCGTAAAAGATGGTGAAATCATACCTAACGATATGAGAGCGCCCGAACGATAACTTCGGAAGACCCGTTGAACGCGGTCATTGCTGTTTTGCGGTAAGCATCGTGACAGATCTGTTTCCGGATGCGGAAGTTATCAGTCTGGGCGAGGTAAAACTTGCGGTTCGCCAATGGGGTACCGGCGAAGCGCTGCTCCTTGTGCATGGACTCGGGGCTAGTTCGGAGCTCTGGTGCAATCAGATCGAGGCGTTTGGTCGGCATTTTCGCGTCATAGCCGCGGATTTGCGGGGCTTCGGTCATTCCGACAAGCCAAAGACTCCGGGCTGCTATTCAATTGGCAAGTTCGCAGATGATCTTATCCGGCTCGTCGGCACGCTAGGCATAAGCAAATTTCACTACCTCGGCACTTCTATGGGCGGTTTCATTGGTCAGGCAATCGCTCTGCGGGAGCCGCGCTTGTTGAGCAGTCTTATGCTAGTGCACACGGCCGCACGGATGAGCATACCGCCGCAAATCCTCGAGGCGCGCCTCAACGCGTTGAGAGATCTGCCTATGAACGATTACGCGAAGATGGTAGCGGAACAGGCGCTCGCCGACGGCAAACAGTCGAGACTATTCGACTGGCTATCCACAATGATCGCGATGAATGATCGGACTGCCTATGCGCAAGTGTTGAATGAAGGACTAAACGGATTCGACCTGAGCAAGGAGATTTCTAAGTTGAAGCTTCCCGTGCTGGTGGTGGTCGGAGACAAGGACCGCGTAATACCGCCCGAAGGCGGCTATGAGCTCGCGGCCAGCATCGAAGGAGCGAAGACCCATACACTCAAACAAACAGGTCACATCGGATATGCGGAACAACCCGCGGCCTTCAACGACGCAATACTGTCGTTTCTGCGCGGGTAAGAAATGGGAACTGGAATACGGCGACCCATGTGAGCGTGGTGGACTTCTAAGTCCAACAACGTAGCTGTTATCGGAGATTCGGAATGGGAGCAGGCAAGCTGGTAGGACAAAGTGTCAGGCGGGTCGAAGATCCGCGTTTTCTTCTGGGGAAGGCCACCTACGTCGACGACATCAAGCTGCCTGGCACGTTGCATGTGGCATTCGTTCGCAGCCCTCATGCCCATGCCAGAATCAAGAAGATCGACGCGGAGAAAGCGCGCAAAATGCCGGGTGTGCATCGGATCTTTACCGGTGCTGAGATTGCGCCGCATCTGAAAACGCTTGGTCTTCCGTTTCGCGAGGATGTTTTCCCGCGTTCGGTCTTCAAACAGTGCACGTGGCACTGCATGGCGCTAGATAAAGTCCGCTTTGTTGGCGAACCACTCGTTGCCGTTCTCGCCGAGTCGCGATATCTGGCCGAGGACGCAGCCGAAAACATCGAGATAGAATACGAGGCGCTGCCAGCTCTGGTGGAGCCGGAAGATGCGATGGCACCGGGCGCGGCGCTGCTCCATGAAGAGCTCGGCACCAACGTGATTATGCATCTGGATACCACCGTCGGCGACGTGGACGGGTCCTTCTCCCGAGCCCACCTGGTCCTGCACGAACGTTTCAGAACCAACCGCCATGCTGCTATGCCGATGGAAGGACGAGCGACCCTTGCCGACCTCAATGCGTCAGGCGAAATTACGCTATGGACCTCGACCCAAATGCCGCATTTTGTGCGCAGCAGAGTCGCGGAACTCATGAGCTTCCCCGAACAAAAGCTGCGCGTCGTCGGACCAGACGTAGGTGGAGGATTCGGACTGAAGTGCCACGTGTTCCCGGAAGAGGTCCTGACTTGCTACTTCGCGCGCGAGGTTCGCAAGCCAGTAAAGTGGACCGAGGATCGGCGCGAGCACCTGACGGCTTCATTCCACGCCAAGGACGACATAGTTGACTGTGAAATAGCCTTCGCCGAGAATGGCACAATGCTCGCGATGCGAGCGAAAGTAATTGGCGACACGGGCGCCTATAGCGCTGACCCCTGGCCGGCCCCCTTTGAAGCTCTTCATCTGGGCGCGTCTCTGCCCGGTCCCTATAAACTCAGTAACTATGCTCTGGAGGTCTACGCAGTAAGCACAAACAAGGCCAGTCTCAGTACGTATCGGGGAGTAGGTCTTCCCGGCGCAGTCTTTGTCATTGAGCACTTGATGGACTTGGCGGCGGGAAAGCTCGGGATCGATCCGGTGGAAATTCGGCGCAAAAACATGATCGCGCCCAACGAATTTCCCTACAAAACGGTAATGAACGAGGAGTACGATAGCGGCAGCTCGACTGACGCCCTCCAGAAAGCGATCGAGGTCGCTGACTACAAGAGTTTCAAGCGCCGGCAACAGGAAGCGCGTACAGCAGGGAAATACCTTGGTATAGGTATTTCGACGTACATCGAGTTGACTGGCCTCGGTACCCGTTATTGGACGCCGTACGGCCTTCAGCATTCCGCCTATGAAGCCGCTAACGTGAAAATGGACCCTAGCGGCGGCGTGGTGCTCAGCGTCGGTACGTTCTCGCACGGCCAGGGCCACGCCACGACCTATGCCCAACTCGTTGCCGATCAGTTGGGCATCGGCGTTTCGGACATAGCCTTCGTGCAGGGCGATACACATATGACGCCCTATGGTTGGGGCACCTGGGGCAGCCGCAGCATAGTATCGGGCGGCGGCGCGGTAGTGAACGCTGCGCGACAGGTGCGCGAGAAGATGCTGCGGATCGCCGGTCATTTGATGGAGGTGAGTCCCGACGACCTGGAAGTTGACGCCGGTAAAGTAAGAGTCAAAGGTGTGCCCACCAAGTCGGTCACCATCAAGGAAATAGCCAACGCCGCCGTGTTTTCCGCGTGGAAGTTGCCTCAGGGCGAAGCGCCGGGTCTCGAGGCGACTTACTACTACGATCCTCCCCCGGCTACCTACTCTAACGCGACTCATGTCGTCGAAGTAGAGGTCGACAGAGATACCGGAATAGTGAAGATTATCCGTTACGTAGTGGTCGAAGACTGTGGCAGGATGGTCAATCCGGTCATCGTCGATGCACAGGTTGTAGGCGGGATCGCGCAGGGGATTGGAATGGCGATGTACGAGCACTTACGCTACGATGAAGCCGGCCAATTGCTGACGACTTCCTTCATGGACTACCTAGTGCCGACCGCGACAGATGTCCCGAACGTCGAGATTGAGCACATTGAGACCCTGACGCCGCTGACCGTTGACGGTATAAAGGGATGCGGAGAGGGAGGAACGATTGGAGCGCCGGCGGCTATAGTCAATGCGGTCGCAAATGCGCTGGCTCCTTTCAACGCCAAGATAACTGATTTACCGCTCACTCCGGAACGCGTATGGAAGCTTGCTCATCCGAATGGAGCAGCTTAGGAGACGATTCGCGTAGGCGCGGAAAAGCCGCGATCGGAGAGTTTGCGGGTAAGGAACATCAGGCATGATTCTGCCCGCCATTTCCCGAAGAAACCGAAGGGTTGAACTGGGCGAGCGCTCTCGCCGACGCATTCGCGAAGTTGCGTCCGAACTCATGGCCGAACGCGGATACGTGGGGACCAGTGTTTCTGCTGTCGCGAAACGCTCGCGCCTTCCCGCCAGCTCCTTGTACTGGCACTTCGGCAGCAAGCAAGGCCTTCTGGCGGCGGTCGCCGCCGAGGGTGGTTCTCAATGGCTGGATCTGATTCCCGATTGGGAGGATTTAACCGGCTCAACGCTCGAACGTCTGGACAAAATGTTGCGCGAAATCGCGCGCCAGCTTGGAGGAAGGCGAGACCTGATCAAACTATTGCTGACCCTCTACATCGAACGCGATCGCATCGACCAAGCATCGGTGAGAACGATTCGCGGAGTTCGTAGAGCGGCAATCGCGAAATTTAAACCGGCCATGAAGGCTTTGATCGAGTCGTTGGGCGGAACCAGCAGCGAATTCCTGATCGAGGAGCTGAGCAATTTCACGCTCTCCTTCACCAACGGATGTTTCATCGATCATGAGGTCGATCCCGAGGCTACCAACCTCGCCCGCCGCTTCGAACAGCTATTACCCGCCGTGGTGGCGGTGACGAAAGCATCCATCCCTGGGTCGTCGGCCTCTGGCAAGAAAGTGCGCAAAAAAAAAGCAGCTCGAACCGCCCGACCAAAAGTGGGCTGAACGCTCGATGCGGACGCGATGCACGAAAAAGCAACTTCGGTCCATCCGACAGGCGAAGGCCCGGCATCGCGGGAACACGGGAACATTTGTTGCTCGAGGTCGGGCGGCTGTTGGCAAATGCGGTAGAGCCCGATTTGTTCTTTGACGCCCGTCGCCCGCGGCCTTCGATATTTTTGCAGGGTGGACGGCGCGAGTCTGACTCTGTTCGATTCCGAGCGTAACCAGTTCGAGTTGGTGGCGCTTGCCCTTCAGGAAGAGAGCAGCCTCGGCGACGGATCAATAATTCCTCACCTCGGCAGCAGAACCGGCGTGGCGTTCGATTCCCGTCGGCCCTACGCCTACGCCCTCGACACGAAGACGTCATTTTTCGAAGACCGCCCGCTCGCTGAAGAGGGACTGAGCTTCGCCGCTCAGGTGCCGCTCATCGCCAACGGCACTTGTGTGGGAACGCTCAACACCGATGTCTGGCGGCGCGAACGTCTATCAGAAGCGGACATCGATCTGCTCAGCGGAATCGCGAGCCATATTGCCACCGCGCTGGCGGTATCCAACAAGCTTCCCAACTTTGTCCGAAATAATCCAAATCACCCAAACGGACGCGAGCGAGAAAGCGCCGGCGCGCGGCTACCGCAATCCTGTTGCCCGGTGATCCGACCTTCGATGCGATAGTCGCTTGACCGCATCATGGAGATGACGAAATCCGAAGCGATCGTGCGGCTCCTGGGTGAGACAGGCACGGGCAAGGTATCATTGCCCGGACGATTCATGACTGGAGCGCGCGGAAAAACGAGCCGTTTGTGAAATGCGACTGCGCTGCGCTTAGTTCGCAGCTCATTGAGAGCGAACTGTTTGGACATGAGAAGGGTGCATTTACCGGAGCGAACGCCTGCCACATCGGGTGCTTCGAGCAAGCCAATGGCGGAACGCTGTTCCTCGATGAGATTGCGGAACTGCCGCTCGCGAATCAGGCGAAGCTGTTGGGAGTGCTGCAGGACTGGCAGTTCCACAGACTCGGTAGCAATGTGCCAGTGCCAGTCGACGTCAGGATAATTGCCGCCGTCAATCGCGAAATCGAAACCGAAGTTGTGGCAGGCCGATTTCGGCCCGATCTCTACTACCGCTTGAACGTGTTCAAGGTCGGGCTGTCTCCCCTTCGCCAGACGCTGGAAGACCTGGAGCCGCTGACCCGCTACTTCTTTGAAGTTTATTCCCGCGCTATGGGGCGTAACGTCCCGACCATCGACGCATGCCTGATAGCTACCATTCGACGTCATTCATGGCCCGGGAACATCCGCGAGCTCGAAAATTTTATCTAACGCGTCCTGCTTCTCGGTCCTGGCGCCGAATTCGAACCGAAGGTATTTCTGACCGGCGATCTGCCGCGTGATGCTCGCAACGATCACACCATGGCGCCCATGTGCCGGTTGGAAGAAGTCGAAGCCGCTCACATCCTCAAGGTCCTCAATGCCACCCGAGGGAAAATCAACGGTTCAGAGGGAGCCGCAGTCCGGCTCGGGCTTCATCCCAGCACGTTGCGCAGCCGGATGGCCCGGCTTAAACTCCGTCGCCACCGTCTGAACTACCCCCGAGGATCCGATTTCTTGACTGTCGCGCCCTGCACTGGTGGTGGAGCATTTGCTCGTGAATATTCGTAACCACTTACGAGATCTCGTAGCTAAGCCGAATATAGGAGAAGGGCTCCCGAGAAGTCGTTGATCGAATCGCAAGAAAGACAAAGAAGTTTTCGCCTCAGATGTTTTTGGCACGCATATTGCCAGTTGGGGCGAGGGATTACCGCCCGAAGGTCAGTTGCGCCAAGGGGATTGCTCGATTGCCATCGAGACTCATAGGAGGATGGACTTGAAAAACATGATTGGATTGGCCCTGTCCGCGGCCTTGATGTTGGTTACTGCAGGCTGCTCCTCCACCAGCACCGAAAATAGCGCTGCTCCTGGCGCTGCGACCGATTCAGCGGCAGAGCACACCACGCCCAACCTCGATTTCGCTGCCAGGTGCCCGGGAGTCCATTACGAGAAGCGGCAGGGCTGGACGGACGTTCAGATCATACAACAGGAAAAAGTCAGAGAGGGCGACATCCCCGCGTGCGAGCAATGGATAGCCAGTCAGCCTGCCGGCTACACTCCACCGATGCCACGGGCTTACGTCCCCGGAGCAGCGTCTGTCGCCCCTTACGAGGGACGCGGTAATCCGGGCGCAGGACCGGACGCCGGTCCACGACCCGCACAGGTGGCGCCGTAAACGCCCTGCTCCCGCGGCTCGCACGTCGAAAGCGGAACAGATGAAATCGGTGGCACCGATCAAAGACCGGAGAACCAATCGTTTGCTCGCGTGCTTATGTTCGTTCATGGTCTGCGCGATTAGCTGCTCGACGGAAGAAACGAAGCTGCCCGTCAGTTCCGGATCCTCTCAGGCCGCAACCCCAAGCAATGTTGTCGATGGGAACTTGTCCGGCCTGTGGGTTGGAACGACGACCACCGGTGGCATGCTCGGGATGCCGGGGATAATTCGCTCGATCAAACTCGATCTTCAACAGGTTGGAGACAAGATCACGGGTTCATACCTTTGTTATTCTGGCAGGACGGCCAACTCCTTCTGCCGCAATTCAGACGAAAAGGGAACGATCGAAGGAACGGCGCGTGAGAGTCAGGTCGCCCTGAATATAATGGTGCTGCCCGATGCGTCTAACTGCAGGTATATGGGCACGTTAGACTACAACGGGAACGGCCAATATACCTGCTACTTACAAGGACACATCGTCGAACAGGGTACCTGGCAAGCAACTAGATCATTTCCGCAAGGCCCGGGCGTCTGATTCGCCCGGGTTCAGACCGCGAATATTCGTCACCGCTCACGAGATTTCGTAAGTGAACCGCGCCCAACGCGCGGCAATCGGTAATGCCTGATAGCAGGAACACTCAATACAAAGGACATTCTGACAAACGCGCGGTGGCATGCCGGTTGCTCGGAGCGACTGGTAGCATTGCGAGATTGTGATTCTTTGAGTTCCAAATTGTTTGGAAGTTGCGAAATAAGTGCCAATTCAGGGCAGCAGGTTCAATTGTGGCCAAACTCGTAGCGATTCTCGGCAGCGTTACGCCCCCCGGGAGGATGCTCAACGCGCTCAAATGGACGCTTCAGGTTCGAAGTTCTCGCGGTCGGGATTTCGAAACGGATTTGATCAATTTGGCTGACTGCCGTGTTGCATTCGCCGACGGCCGGCCGCCCGAACAATATAAAGATGATACCGCTTCGATTGTCGCGCGCGTCGGCGAGGCCGACGCGGTAATCCTGGCCAGTCCGGTTTATCGCGGCTCGTTTACCGGCGCATTGAAAAATCTTCTCGACCATCTACCGATCGAGGCGCTGGCCGGCAAGCCGGTTGGAATCGTGGCGATGGGCGCGACGAATCATCACTACCTCGGAGTGGATTGGCATCTGCGCGACGTGCTGGCGTGGTTTGGCGCGATGGTCGTACCGACCGGTGTCTATCTTTCGTCGTCGGATTTCGTTGAAGGCAATCTTTCCGACGAGGCGAAGCGCGATTTATCCAGTCTCGTGCAAGCTCTGTTCAAACTTAAAGAAATTTCGCCCGCGGCAGGTGACTACTTCGGCCCCCGCCCGCTCGCGTCGAGACGCGGCTGAAACAGGGTAATAAGGAAAGGATACAACGATATGGCGGCAAAGAAGTTTCATCTCGGTTGGTTCATGAACTTCGTTCCGGATGTGTGGAACGAACCATTCGCTAGCGGCGGGTCACCCTGGACGGGTGAGTTCTACGTGGACATGGCGAAAACACTGGAGCGCGCCTGCTTCGACTACATCATGGTCGAAGACAAGCTGTGCGTATCCGAGTCGTTGGGAGGGACCGCCGAGATATATTTGAAGCATGGCCTCGCACCCAAGCACGACCCGGCTCCGCTCGCGGCTCTGATGGGCTACGCAACCACGCGACTTGGCATAGTCATCACGATGTCGACCTTGGGATACCCGCCCTTCCTGCTCGCCCGGCTCAGCTCGACCCTCGATCACATCTCGCGCGGACGATTCGGCTGGAACATTGTCACGAGCGCGGAGGACTTTGCGGCGCAGAATTTCGGGTTGGATCAGCTACCGGATCGCAAGCTTCGCTACGACATGGCGGACGAATACATGGATCTGGTCTGCCAGTTGTTCGATTCGTGGGAACCGGACGCGGTGGTCATGGATCGCGAGAAAGGCATCTACGCGGACTACAAGAAGGTCCATCCGATCAATTTCAAAGGAAGGTTCTTCAAAAGCCGGGGACCGCTCAATACGGTGCGGTCTCCCCAGGGGCGTCCTGTATTCGTGCAGGCCGGTGGATCAGACCGAGGCCGCGAGTTTGCGGCGAAGCACGCGGACTCGATAATAACACTGGCAGACGGTATCGAAGGCATGAAGTGGTATCGAAATGATATTCGGGCCCGTGCGGCGAAAAATGGCCGCAACCCTGACGACATCAAGGTGCTGTTTCTCGTGATTCCCAACCTTGGTGCGACGGAGGCGGAAGCACATGCCCGGCGAGACCAGATGGCCAAGACGCCGGCGTTCGTCGAACAAACTCTAGCGCTCGTCTCGGCGATAACCGATATCGATTTCTCCAAGTACGACCTGGATTCCCAATTGCCGAAACTGACCACGAATGGCGAGCAGGGCTCGCTCGACAAGTTCGCACAATGGGGAAGCGGTAAAACGCTGCGGCAGCTCGCGTACGAATCGACAGAATTTGAATCTTCGATCGAATTGATCGGAACGCCGGAGCAGATGGCCGACCGGATGGGCGAGATCATCGAGGAAGTCGGCGGCGATGGCTTTCTCATCACAACCCACAACCAGCGCGTTAGCCGGAGTCAAATTATCGAAGTGACTGAGGGGCTTGTTCCGGCCCTTCAGCGCCGTGGCCTTGTGCGTACTTCCTACACTTATCCAACATTGCGCGAAAACCTCAGAGATTTCTGAGGCTCCAACCTGTTCAATTGGCGAACCCAGCGCCGAGATCAGTCGGCTGTGCTTAGTCAAAACCTAAACGCGGACGTATTGATGATGGAGTCCGCCGAGGATTGGTATTGATGCGATGTGGCCGAGCTTCTGTGGGCAGCGAAAATGCGGTGCATTCTTGTGCAGTGAGAGATGCGTCCGGACCTGGTTGTAGTAGGAAGCGTAGTTCTTCAAAACGCGACGCAGCTGCGCTTCGTCGAATTCGTCAGGAGCACCAGACGTTTCTTGCTATTTGCTCAGCTCGAGGATGAGCGCGCCGCTGCCGCCGTCGCGTTGGTTGCTGGCTAACTCTATGCGTCAGACGCGGGCGCGAGGATGGTTCCACGGCTCGGTGATTTGAAAGTCTCGATCATCGCGAACCGCCCGTGGAGGTAAATACCCGCGGCCATCGCCAAGACGAAGACAGCAACAGGCGCGGCGCCGGACGCGAGCGCGGTGATCGCGGGCCCGGGACAGAATCCGCCGAGACCCCATCCCGCGCCGAAGATGGCCGCGCCCAGGATCAGGCGTAGGTCCAAATCGCTTCGCGCTGGTACCGGGAACTCGGCGGCAAGAACCGGAGAAACCATCTTCCGGCTGCAACGGTATGCTACGAAATACACAACGATCGCGCCAATCATTACCAAGGCCAAACTTGGATCCCAATTTCCGAAAAAATCCAGGAAGCCAATGACCTTGATCGGGCGCGTCATTCCAGAGATTCCGAGCCCCAGGGCAAACACAGTGCCGGAGACAAACGACGTCAGCAGCGCTTTCATAGCGAAGCTCCCAGGACGTGATTGATTATGAATACCGTCAGGGCGCCGGTGGCGATAAAAGTCGCCGTCGCCACGATCGAGCGTGCCGAGAATCTGCTCACCCCGCAGACGCCGTGACCGCTGGTGCATCCGTTGCCCAAGCGCGTGCCGAAGCCCACCAGCAGGCCTGCCATAGCGAACACTCCGAACGGCCGCGCCACACCAAAGTCGAATGCACCGGGGAGAAACGTACGTAGCAATAGTCCTCCCGAAAAAAGACCCGTCAGGAAGGCAGCTTTCCATAGAGTATCTCCCATGGCAGGGCGCAAGACGCCGGCAAAGATTCCGCTGATTCCAGCGATCTTTCCTTGAAGCAACAGCATCGCCGAGGCGCTCAGGCCGATCAGAATGCCACCAATCAACGATGCAACAGGCGTGAAGTCATGCATCGTTGTTTCAACGCTCCACTGACAGCCCTGCCTCGTTCCACTCGAGCATCCCGCCCTTGAGGTTGGTCACATGCTCGAAGCCGAGCGCTGTCAGGATCGCAGCGGCGGTGCTGCTCCGGACGCCAGCACGGCACACCACGACGATTTCGCTCTGTTTTAGATTCTCGAGTTTGCCCGCCTCGTTCGGCAAAGCTCTCAGCGGAATCGATCTGCTGCCCGCAATGTGTCCGAGTTCGTCGTGGTACTCCTCTACCTCGCGCACGTCGAGCACGATCGGCAGATTTCCTAGAGCGAGGCGAGCGCGCAATTCTGAAACGCTCGCCTGATGAACGCCACTCAGTTGCGCAACATCGGGGAACTTGACCGAGTCGTCCTCGATCGCCGTTTGATTGGCCTGCAGAGCCTCCTGGATCTTGTCAGGTAGTGGCAGACCAAGATTGTTCATGATGGCGATGTATTCGTCGCGCGTATGCCTCGCGAGGCGTGGGTTAGTGGTTTTTTCCCTTCCGATCGTCGAGCACCGGTTGCCCCGGTAGTCGTGCGCGGGAAACACAAGAGTATCGTCCGCCAACTTGAACAATGAGCCGGTGATAGCGTCATATTGTTTTCCGGCGTCGCCACCCGGAAAGTCCGCTCGCCCGGTGCCATTGATCAGCAAGGTGTCGCCCGTCAACAGGTGTCCCTCGACATAGAGGCTGATTCCGTCCGGTGTATGCCCGGGCGTGAACAGGACCTTCACGCGCAAGTCGCCCACTTCGAGTTCGTCGCCATTCGAAACGTGCAAGTCCACGTGAGGCGCGGGAGCGTGGCGGTCCATTACGACCGTCGCATCGGTCGATTCAGCCAGGTCCCAGATGCCGCTTCGATGGTCAGCATGAGTATGTGTGTCGATCGCATAGTCCAGCCGGAAGGCATGGTATGCGGCGATCGCGATATAGCGGGCAGTGTTTTCTTTGAGCGGGTCGACGATTGCGGCGTGCCGGGTGCGCTCGCATCCGAGCAGGTAGGTTTTGCATTTTCCGCGATTCAATTCTCGAAAGAACATGGCGCTTTCCGCTTGCGTCGGATCACTGTGAGCTGGCGGCGTTTGACCCACATTACATTTACATATAACTATTTACTTATGAAAGTAAACAGTAGAAGCGCATCGCGCCGAGTTGCGAGCCCAATGACGTTGGAGGCGCTCGAGCTGGTAGCCGCCCGCTTCAGAGCTATGGGCGAACCGCTGCGGCTGCGCATTCTGCAGCAACTCGAAGAGGGCGAACTAAGCGTCAATGCCCTCGCTCTGAGCGTGGAATCGACCCAGCCCAATGTCAGCAAGCATCTCAAGGTTCTGCAGGATGCAGGATTGGTAAAGCGGCGCCAACAAGGCACCAGCGCCTACTACATGATCGCCGACGCGATGGTTTTCGAGCTGTGCGACATGATCTGCACCAGGCTGCGCGACCGGCTCGAAGCGCAGGTCGGAGCCCTCAAAGTCGGGGTGCGAGCATGAGTTCCGCGGCCCAAGCGTCTTCGGCGTCCAAGCCGCCCGAGGGCGCCTCTACTACAGTCGACTCGGGATGGCGCAACGGGTTCAGCCGCTCCGATAGCGCGCATCTCGCCGCACGGATCGTCTTTCCAATCGCGGCATTCGCGATGCTAGTACCCTTCGTCTCGCCTGGCATCGCGCTGATGCTCGGAATTTGCGTGGCCTTGACGCTCGGCAATCCTTATCAGATTTTTACCGCGCGCATCATCTCCCCACTGCTGCAAATTTCAGTGGTAGGTTTAGGCGCCGGCATGAACCTGATTGAAGTTGGCCACGCGGGCGTCCATGGCTTCTTCTACACGGTGATCGGCATCTGCCTCACGATGACCATCGGTTTGCTCCTCGGGCGTTTGCTCGGAACCGAACGTGACACGTCGCTGCTGGTCACCGTCGGCACGGCAATATGCGGAGGCAGTGCTATCGCGGCGATTGCCCCCGCCATCCGCGCCAGGAGTCACGAGGTTTCGGTGGCATTGGCGACTGTGTTCTTCCTCAATGCGGTCGCCTTGCTGGTTTTTCCTTGGATCGGGCATCACTTCAGTTTGAGTCAGATGCAATTCGGAATATGGAGCGCACTCGCGATTCACGACACCA
>PNBD01000032.1 GCA_003135855.1 Deltaproteobacteria bacterium | reverse complement strand
ACCACCAACAGCGCGATTTCGATCGTCGGTGCGGACGGCGCGCCGCGGCTCGCGCGATTTCCGCACGCTGAAGGCGGACTCGAAACCGAGACTTTTCGTTCGATTCTGTTTTTCGAAACGCGGGAAGAAATCGGCGGCACCGAGTCGGCGCTCTCGGTCGGCAACGATGCGATTCGGCGCTATCTCGCCGCGAGCGGCAACGGACGGTTGGTGCAATCGCTCAAGTCGTTCCTGGCCGACAAGACTTTCGAGTCGACCGACATCATGGGCGAGAACTACACGCTCGGCGATTTGATCGCGCCGATCATCACCGCGCTTCGCGACGCGGCGATCGCCCAGTTCGGCGAGTTGCCGCCGCGAATCGTGGTCGGGCGCCCAGTGCATTTCGCATCTATGGGTACCGCCGATGAGGCGCTGGCGCGGAGCCGCCTCGATATCGCGGTGCGGCGCGCGGGATGGACCGAGGTCGAGTTCGAGTACGAGCCGGTCGGCGCGGCCTACGATTACGCGCTTCGCATCACGCGCGACGAACTAGTGTTGATCGCGGACTTCGGCGGCGGCACCAGCGATTTTTCTCTGCTGCGGCTCCGGCCGCGAAGTGCGGCGAAGCACGGCCCCGCGCGCTACGAAATTCTGGGCAACGACGGAGTCGGAATCGCCGGCGACGCATTCGACGGACGCATGATGCGGCATCTGGTCGCACCGGCGCTCGGGCGCGGCACCAAATATCGTTCGCCGTATGGGATGCTGCTCCCCGCGCCGACCTGGCCCTACACCAAGCTCGAGCGATGGCACTATCTGTCATTCCTGAAGGCGCGCGCGACCATGCTTCGATTCGAGGAATTGAAACGCCAGTCGTTCGAGCCCGAAAAGATCGGCGCGCTGATTCACATCGTCGAGAACGATCTCGGCTACTTTTTGTTCCGCGCGGTCGAGAAGACAAAGCTCGAGTTGTCGGACGCGGAATCGACCACGTTCAACTTTGTCGATCCGCCGGTGAATATCGAAGCGATCGTTGCGCGGCCGAAATTCGAGGCGTGGATTGAGCGATACCTCGAGCAAATCTCAGGATGCGTCGATCGGCTGATGGCCGCGGCCGGCCTCGCGCCCAACGCGATCGACAGCGTGTTCCTCACCGGCGGGTCATCGTTCGTACCGGCGGTGCGGCGGATTTTCGTCGAGCGTTTCGGCGCTGATCGAATCAGGATGGGCGATGAGTTCACGTCGGTGGCGCGCGGTTTGGCGCTCCGCGCGCTCGACGGTGACGGATGATGAACGGTCAGACGTGGTTGCGGAGCATCAGCTCTTTCGGATGAAGCTCCAGGTATGTCTGCCCGCGCAGGTACGCGACGTCGAAGGTGCGAACGCAATGGCGCAACATTGTGATCGGCACGACTAGCGGCACCACGCTGCGACGGTAGTCATCGATCAGCGTCGACAATTCGGCACGAGACCCCGCATCGAGATGCTCGCGCAGGTAGCCGAGCATGTGCTGCATGACGTTGGCGTGGCGCGCGGTGGTAGCGAGCCTTTTCAGCGCCGCCATGAACTCGCGCTGATAGCGTTCGCTGAGTTCGTTGCGCTGGATCGTTTTAGCGGTCGCGACCAGGCGGCCTAACTCGCGGTAGGCGCGCGGGGAATGCGCCATCAGAGTGAGTTTGTGCGCGGTGTGGAATTGCACGAGGCCGCCGAGCGTCCATCGCGTGGAAAAGAACGCATGGAGACGGCGATACGCGAACACGCGCTCGACGAAATTTTCCCGCAGATGCGCATCGCTGAGACGCCCCTCCTCTTCGATTGGCAAGTTTGGACAACCGCGCATCAGCGCGGCGGCGAACAGACCAACGCCGTCGCGCGCCTGAATCCCGGACGGACGGTATGCGCGGACGCGCTCCATCCCGCAGCTCGGAGAATCTTTTTTCAGCACGTAGCCCGAAAGATCGTCGCGCGCGAGGCCGGCGACGCGTTTCACGGCGTAGGAGTTCATCTTGCCGGTATGATTGGTGGCGGATTTATCGCCGATGAGACGTACCTCGTCGCCATCGCGGGTCAGGCGTAGCGTTTCGCGCGGCACACCGAGTCCGATTTCAAATTCAGGGCAGACCGGAACGAACTCGACGAATCGGCCGAGGGTGCTCAGGATAAAGTCGTTGCGCTTATGGCCACCGTCGTAGCGAACTTCGATACCGAGCAGGCATGACGAAACGCCGACGCGAATCGGCGCGTCACCGCAGGCTGATGGTTTCATGCCGCATGCAGATCAGCGAAAAAGCCGCCTCAGGTACGCCGCTTTGCGGCAGACGGAACTTGCGAGCGAGGCGTGCGGGTGCCGGTCGGCCTTATGGTAAGTACCGGGCAAGGCGCCGATCTGACGATTGCTTCAGCGACGCTGCCGAGCAAGAGATGGCGGAGCCCCTTGCGGCCATGAGTCGCCATTACAATGAGGTCCGCGCCTACGTGCTTCGCGACTTGCAGAACCTCGACGCCTGGATCGCCAAGCACGACTTCGACTTCATAACGCGCCTTGATTTTGATTTGCCGTGCCGTCCGCTCGAGCCTGGTTCGTGCCGCAGCCTCCATTTTTCCGAAAGGTAGCGCTACTTCAGGTCCGGAAGGGAGCGCGACCACATGAAGTAAATGAAGTGTTGCTTTGCGTTCTTGCGCCAATTCGGCAGCCAGCCGCAGGGCCGCCAGCGAGTTTGGGTCGAAGTCGATCGGACAAAGAATTCTCTTGAATTGAAGCACCTGGCCTCTCACGACACGCCGATTGAAGAGCCGGAGTCCATCACGACGTCTTGCCGCCTTCGACCGGCCCGCCCGCGGCTTTCCACGCCGTAAAGCCGCCACCCATATGGCAAACCGGCGTCAGTCCCATGCTCTGAAGGGTCTGCGCTGCCAGCGCAGATCTGCCTCCGCCCGCTCAGAAGAAGAGGAATTTTTTGCCCGACGCGAAAATGTCCTTGTGATACTGGCTCTCCGGATCGACCCAGAATTCGAGCATCCCGCGCGGAGCGTGAAACGCGCCTGCGATGCGCCCGTCGCGATCGAGTTCGCGGATATCGCGGATGTCCACGAACACGACATTGGGATCATCTTTCAGCTTGATCGAGTCGGCAGCGGCGATGGTTTCGACTTCGGCATTCGCCTCCGCGAGCATCTGCTTGACGGTTTTCTTGAGCTTCAGCGCCATCGAAATTCCTCCTGTCGCGTTTCTCGCGACTTTGCTACAGACCCAGCGCAACCGGCAATTCGGCGAGGTCCTTGATGATGATGTCCGGCGCGGGGACGTCTTCCGGCAGCTCGATGCCGCGACGGTTAATCCACGCCGCATGCATCCCAGCCCGCTTGGCGCCGAGCACATCTTCGTGAGCCGTGTCGCCGACGAACAGGATATCGCGCGGCGCGAGCTTCATCATTTCCAAAATGCTGTTGAAGATGATCGGGTTTGGTTTTCGAATGCCAGTATCGGCCGAAATGATGACCGCGTCGAAGAGTTCGCGGATGCCGGTGTCAGTGACGATCAGATGGCCGGTTTCCGCATCGTCGAAGTTTGAAATCAGGCCGAGACGATAGTGCTCCGCGATTTTGCGCATCGCGTCCAGGCGCGCTTCCGGCGCCGAGGTTACCTCGCGCACGCGGCCCATATGAATTTTGCGCAGATGCGCCGCGAGCGTTTTTGCCTCGTCGTCACCGAGCTCGAGTTTCTTGAGCGTGCGCTCGAATCGTTCATGACAGGTGATTTCGATCGCTTCCGCCAACATCCGCTGCGAGAAGATGTCGTTGTAAACGATCTCGTGCGCGGCCATGAAGCGGTCGCGATCGAACCGCTCGCCGAGCGCTTCCTTGAGCTTGGGGAACAGCAATGGCGCGGTGCTGCGAATCTCGCGGCCGCGCCATTCGACGAGCGGCAGCCCCTCGGGATTCCAGTTCACCAGCGTGTCGAACAGATCGATCACGACCGCTTTGTAATCGAGTCTAGCCACGGACCGTCAATGCTCCCGCGGTGCCGGCCAGCGCGGCGAGATTCAGTAGCAGCACGGTGCCGTTGAGAATCACCGACAGCCGATGAAGTTTGTCGAACTCAGCCTTGCGAACCGGATCGGCATTCGGCTGATGGCTGACGATGCGGATCGCATCGGCGCGCGGCAGCACGACCGTGCCCGCATAGAATGTCAGGCCAAGTCCGATCGCGATTGCGAGCGCCGTGCCGCCCCACTGTATGCGAGCATCGCGCACTGCCGTGAAGTAGATCGCGAGCACCAGGCTGATCGTGCCGGCCACGTAACCGAGCATGTAGTAGCGCGGGAAGATCGTGCTGATCGCTTTGCCTGCTTCTTCGATCGGCAAGCTGCCGAAGATCGCGGGCGCCGTGAAAAAAGAAAAGAACACGACGCCGCCGAGCCAGCATCCCATCGCGACCAGGAACAAGAAGAGCGCTACTACCATCGCTGAGAATCTCCGCGGCGGGCGCCGGCTGTCAATTGAGGTATGTCTTGGGTGCGCCGGGCAGCGGCTGCCGCTCGGAGAATCCGCTGTCGATACTGTGCCACGCGAAGATCGCTGGTTCGCCCGACTGCCAGCATAGGAACACGATGTCGTCGCCTGCGTCGTACGGGAAGTCGATCAAGCCGAGGTCGATATCCTTAAGGATGCATCCGAACGATTCGATTTGGCTGGCGGCGTCGGCCATGTTCGTCGTGAAGGATCGAAGCTCGGGGTAGCGCGTGACGATCTCGGAAAAGTCGCTGCGCAGGATCGCAGGATCGTCCACCGCGAGTTCCTCGACGCGGGTTCTAAGCGAGGTCGCCTGCATCTGCAGCTGGCGCATCAGGATTTCGAGCCGCGGAATCAGATGATTCGCCTCCTCCGCGCTGAACAACTTCTCGAACGGTTTGGACAACTTTTCCCCCGTTAGTGGCACAAAACGATTACCGTGATTACGTTCTGATTCGGAGGCAACCTTGTCTGCCTGGGATCCATATAATACGGTAAAATTTGGATTGCGTGGAAGCGGGGCGGCGGGTTTCCCCTCCTTAGAGGTTTGATGACCTATGGCAGATAAACCAAAAGGGGAAAAACGGTTCGACATCGAAGAGGATCTGGCCAAGGCTGACATCCCCGAGATCCTGCCGGTGCTGCCGCTGCGCGGCATCGTTATTTTCCCCAGTCAGATACATCCGTTCCTGGTGTCGCGTCCGTCCTCGCTCAAACTGATCGAGGAAGTCGGGCAAACGTCGAAGATAATCGCGCTCGCGGCGCAGCGAAATCCTGAAGAGGAGCAGCCCGGTCCCGAGGGACTTTTCCCGCGCGGCACCGCGGTGCGCATCCTCAAGATGCTGCGCTACCCGGATCAGAGCGTGCGCGTGCTGGTGCAGGGACTCGCGCGAATCGAGCTCGGTGAATTCACTCAGCGCGAGCCGTACTTCGTCGCGCACGTCACGCGTCTGCACGAGGCGGAAGGCCCGGACAAAGAGATCGACGCGCTGCATGCGCATCTCGTTAGCCAGTTCTCGAAATTCGTTTCATTGGTGCCCTACCTGCCCGACGAGTTGCAGGTGATGGCGATGCAGATCAAGGACGCGAGCCGGCTGACGGACATGGTCGCGTCGTACCTGAAGATCGCCGTCGAAGAAGCGCAGGACCTGGTCTCGACGCTCGATGTACGTGCCCGCTTGGAAAAGCTGATCGCAATCCTGGGCCGCGAGATCGAGCTGCTCGAACTCGGCCACAAGATCCAGTCGCAGGTGCAGACCGAGCTCAACAAGAATCAGCGCGAGTACTATCTGCGCCAGCAACTCAAGGCGATCCAGAAGGAACTCGGCGAAGGCGAAGAAGGCCGCGACGAGATGAACGAGCTGGAAGAGCGCATCCGCAAGACCAAGCTCTCCAAGGAAGCGCGGGAGAAGGCGCAGCACGAGCTGAAGAAGCTGCGCCAGATGTCGCCGATGTCCGCGGAAGCAACGGTGGTGCGCAACTATCTCGACTGGCTNNCCGACGCGCGCAAGGCCGCCGATAAGGAGCTGGAACGTCTCAAGATGATTCCGCCCGAGTCGGCGGAACACACCGTCGTGCGGACCTATCTCGACTTGCTGGTGAGCGTGCCGTGGAGCGTCTCGACCGAGGACAATCTTGATATTAAGCACGCGCGGCAGGTGCTCGACGAGGATCA
>PNBD01000007.1:17114-48501 GCA_003135855.1 Deltaproteobacteria bacterium | reverse complement strand
GAGACCCCCTCCATCAGCTTCAGCGCGATGTTCCCCGTGAAGCCGTCGGTCACGACCACGTCCGCCACCCCTCCCACGAGATCGCCGCCCTCGACGTTGCCGACGAACTCGAACGCCTGCGCCGGGAGCATCAGACGCTGGTGGATCGAATCGCGGCGATGAATAAACGGCTGTCGGCAGCGATCGACGGTGAACAATCGTGAATCGCGGCTGTGAGACTGCCGGGTTTGATTTGGGGAGACGGGGGCGGGAAATTGTGAATCTCGGAACAGGCCTAAACGCGGTGCTTCCAAGCAGTGGGACCGTGCTAAATCCTTCAACCGCATCGAGGGCAACGGGCAGCGAAAATCTCGGCAGTATGAGCGATACTTCGCAGCTACAGGCCGGCTGTCAGCCGGATCGAGAAGCGCACGCGCTGGCGTGCGGGCAATGAAGAGTTAACCCGCTCCCGCCATGGCGAAGACTGTGGCGGATGAAAAGAAAAAGTTACGCGCAATAATCGGCGAGAGCCGCGACGCGCTCTCAATTGAGGACGCCGGCGCAAGGTCGGCGTGCGTCCAGCGCCGGGTGCTCGCGAATGCCGAGTATCGCGGCGCGTCGGCGGTCGTGCTGTATGCCGCGACGGGCAACGAAGTCGCGACCGACGCGATTTTTGCCGACGCGATCGCGTCGGGACGGGCCGTGTTCTTTCCGCGCATCGAAGAGGATCCGAGCAACGCGGCCGCGAGCGTGATCGTCGCGCGACGGGTTCGCGATCGCGCCGAACTTGTGCGGGGCGCCTTCGGAATCATGGCGCCCGCCGAATCGGCGGAGCCGCTCGATCGGCAGAAATTTTCCAACATTCTGATTTGCGTGCCCGGCGTGGCCTTCGGAATCAAAGGTCAGCGCCTTGGGCGGGGCGGGGGCTATTATGATCGTTTCCTTGGCCAGTTCGGCACGGAAGCGATCAGCGTGGGACTCGCATATTCATTCCAGCTGCTCGATCGGATACCCGAGACGGGGATCGATCGGCGGCTCAACATTATTGTGACTGAGTCCGCTGTTCACCGGGCCTGCGATACGCCACTGCCGGCTCGCGAAGCACGGACCAAGGAGGTAAACCCGGGTGGCTCTATTCACCGCAATCCTGGGATTCATAGTTGGTGGCGTGGTCTTATATTTTTGGGGAATAACGAACCGGCGCAAGGACGACGTTAACCTGGAGGCCGCGCACGCCGAGGTCGAGGGCATAACCAAGGAGGCACGAACCCGCAGCGAACTATTACTGAAGGAAGCTGAACTAAAGGCCAAAGATTTGATGGTCGGCGCGCGCGCCGAAGCGGAACGTGAAATCCGCGATCGGCGCCGTGAAATCGCGGCAATCGAAGCCAAGCTCGAAGCTCGCGAAGAGAGTTTCGAAAAACGCCAGGAAGCATTCGAGCGCCGCGAGGCGGACCTCAATCGGCGCGACCAGAGCCTGCGCTCGCGCGAGAAAAGTCTCACCGAGAAGGAAGAGCAGCAGCAGGCGCTTATCGACGAAGCGCGCGGCAAGCTCGAGGCCGTTGCCGGACTCACGCGCGAAGAAGCCAAACGCTCCCTGATAGAGGAGATGACCGGACAGGCGCGCACCGAAGCCGCCCGGCACATCCGAATCGTCGAGGAAGAAGCGCGCGAAGAGGCCGATCGGCGGGCCAAGCGCATCGTATCGATCGCAATCGAGCGGCTGGCGGGCGAGTTCGTCGCGGAGCGCACTGTGTCGGTGCTCGCGTTGCCCAACGACGAAATGAAGGGGAGGATAATCGGACGCGAAGGCCGCAATATCCGCGCGATCGAAGCGGCGACCGGCGTCGATATCATAATCGACGACACGCCGGAGGCGGTGGTTATCTCGTGCCATAATCCGATTCGCCGCGAGATCGCGCGCGTCGCGCTCGAGCGATTGATTTCCGATGGGCGAATACATCCGGGACGAATCGAGGAAGTCGTGCGCAAGGCGGAGCAGGACGTCGAGGAATCGATCCGCGAAGCCGGGCAGCGCGCGATTATCGAGGTCGGCGTGCATGGGATTCATCCGGAGTTGGTCAAGCTGCTCGGGATGCTCAAGTATCGCTACAGCTACGCGCAGAACGTGCTGATGCATTCGATCGAAGCGGCGTTCATCTGCGGCTCGATGGCGGCGGAGCTGGGACTCAACGAAAAGCAGGCGCGTCGCGCCGCGCTGCTGCACGATATCGGCAAGGCACTGACGCATGAAGTCGAAGGATCGCACGCGCTGATCGGCGGCGAAATCGCGCGCAAGTACGGCGAATCGGCGAAGATCGTCAACGCGATCGCCGCGCATCATGAGGAAGTGAAAGCCGAGACAATCCTCGCGCCGCTGGTCGATGCGGCCGATGCGCTCTCGGGTGCGCGTCCGGGGGCGCGGCGCGAAGTGCTCGAGAGTTACGTGAAACGCCTGGAGGATCTCGAAGCGATCGCGAAGTCGTTCAAGGGGGTCGAGAAGTGTTTCGCCGTGCAGGCGGGCCGCGAGATGCGCGTGATCGTCGAGCCGACCCAGATCTCGGACGAGGACACCTCGATGCTGGCGCGCGACGTGGCGCGCAAGATCGAAACCGACATGACCTATCCGGGACAAATCCGCGTGACGGTCATCAGGGAGACGCGCGCGACCGAACTGGCCAAGTAAGAGAACAGTTGAAATTGCTCGAAGCGGAGGCTCGATCGCGATGCGATCGGGCCTTCGTCCTTTACGGCGTGGCTCGCGCGCTACTATTATCGGGTTGCGATGCCAACAACGCGGGAAGTTCTCGAAGCGACGATCGCGCTCGAAAAACAGAGCATGGCGCTCTATGCGCGGTTCGCCAAGACGTTCGCGCACGATCGCGCGCTGCAGGATTTCTGGTTCGCGATGGCGCGCGATGAAGCGCGGCACGTCGGTGCGCTCGACCTGGTGACGACGGTGCTCGACCAGGAATCGATGCTCGATAAGGCGTGTCCGATCTCGCTCGAGGATGCGACCATCCTGCGGCTGCGCGCACTGCTCGAAAAAGCGCAGCGCGACGCGGCGCCTGGAATCCCGCTCGAACGCGCGCTTGAAATCGCGCTCGAAGTCGAGGAGACCGAGCTCGAGGACTTGGTGTCTGAGTTGCTGAAGGCGTTGCAGGCGCCCGACGAATATGAGCGATGCCTGCGCTTGCTGGTGCACGATCTCGGAGAGCTGAGCTACATGATCGAGCGTCATTCGCATGACCCGGCACTACTCACGCGATGCGACGCGCTGGTCAATCGTCACGCCGAGACGCTGCGCCGTTCGTCCGCAAAATAATTTCGAGCCATGGGCGGATCGGCGCGCGGCATCGTCACGCCGTGCGCATGAGGTGGCGCGTTCAGCGGTCGTTGGTTATTATCTCGAATGGCGCTGAGGAGTGGCCAAATTGGCAAGGCACCTGACTCTGGATCAGGCGATTGCAGGTTCGAATCCTGCCTCCTCAGCCAACTCTGCATTGCGACGATGGTCCCATCGTCTAGTGGTTAGGACACCGGCCTCTCACGTCGGGAACGCGGGTTCGACTCCCGCTGGGATCAATCAAGCAATGTCAGAGGAGCGCTCGCCAAACCGATTGCTGCAACTCGACGTATTGCGGGGAGTCGCGGCGGTGTCGGTGCTGATCTTCCATTACACGGCGCGCTTCGACCAACTCTACGGCCACGCGCCGAGCATGGTGCTGATCGACGTCGGCAGGCGCGGGGTCGATCTGTTTTTCGTGATCAGCGGCTTCGTGATCATCATGACAATCGAGAAAACGCGGCGCGGACTGGATTTCGTCGTGTCGCGATTCTCGCGTCTGTTTCCCGCCTACTGGGTTGCGATCGCGCTGACATTCTTGATCGTAAATGTCGCAGGTCTTCCCGGTCGCGAAGTGACGGCGCGCGTGGCGTTGGCAAATCTCAGCATGCTACCCGCGTTCTTCAAAATCCCTTATGTCGACAGCGTTTACTGGACGCTTACATTGGAACTGAGCTTTTACGCGATCATTTTCGCCCTGTACGAATTGCGGATGCTGTCGCGGATCGAACTGGTCTGCGCTGGCTGGCTGATGCTGCTGCTCGGAGTGAAGGTCGCCGGCGAGCGCTGGGGAGTGAGGCTGCCGTATCTGATCGAGCTACTCGTGCTGCAGGGCTACGCGCAGTTGTTCGTCGCCGGAATGATCATCCATGAAATTCATCAGCGAGGCTTTTCATTCAGCCGTGCGACGATTTTGATCGGCTGCATCCTGATGCAGTGGTACACTCAAGGCTCGATGGCAGGCATCGTCGCCGTGATATCAATCGCAGGTGTATTTGCGGCGACCCGGAGCTGGCTTCGCTGGCTGGAAGTCAGACCGCTGCTATTCCTCGGCACGATTTCGTACAGCTTATATTTGATTCATCAAAACATCGGGTACGTAGTTTTTCGTGCCTGCTACGCCAGGGGCTTCAACAATTATCTGGGCATCGCGATGGCGGCCGCGGTAGCGATTTCGCTCGCGACGGTAATGACGTTCGTTATCGAGCGGCCCGCGATGCGTGCGATTCGAGATTGGTATCGCCGTTTTTTCAGGACGTCGGATATCGTTTCATCGCCGGCTGCTCGCGAACTTCGCGTCTGAAATCGCATTGGCGGGTTTGACAATGGCGCCGCGCCGTCGCTAAAGCGGGTTCGACCCCGGTGCTCATGTTGGACCTTTGCGGCGTTGACTTTCAGGACGCGAATTGGATGCCAAGCGCGTTGCTGAGGGCGGTGACTCTCTGATAGCGTCGGGCGCTAAATCGGCAGCTTGTGTGGAGTTGCTGACTCTAAGTGGAAGAACAGCTTTGCGCATCAGATGTATTGCGAAATAACGATTCGGCACCGACGGCCGATAAAGCCAGACGACCTGAAATCGGCGATCCAGCAATCGTTTGGCAATGGGATCCCACTCAATCAGGCGTACGCGAGAAGCGCGATCTACGGAGTGATGCCACCCCCGGCTTCGATTTTCGCGTTTGATTTGGCCCGAAACTGTTTTGTGATTCTCCGCAAGGTGAGCAATGTTCGTTTCAGCACCTACCATCTTGAGGGAACCGATCGCACAGTTAGTGTCGATACCATGCTGCATGCGGTCCAGGAATTCTCGGAGCAGATTACTGCTGAGCTTCGCGGGAAAACCTTAGGCTCCGACTGCCGGGTGCGCAGTCTGACGGTGCAACTGTTTGAAGACAACGGGAGGGAAACGGGAATGGAGGGCAAGCCCGTGACGCTCGGCTCGGTTTTCAAAGAGAAGTTTGCATGGAGAGAGATCGCGCCTGCCGTGACGGCGTTCGCCACGGCACTGCTTTTGATTTGGCGCGGGTTGAACAAAGAACCAAAGCAGGCCGTTTTCTATAGTCTTCTAATCGTTCTGGTCTTTGCGCTTGGTGACACAGTTGCAGGGTACTGGTGGGGCCGTGATAGCATGAAATGGAGCTTGAGGCAGAACTAAAATGAGCAAAGACCCTAGCGGCGTCCCAATTGCGGAACCGGTGACTTCGGGACCGGGCATAGTTCGTCTGCACGAACGTGTGAGCGGGGACCTGAGGAAGAATTTCCGCGAAGTATTGATCGAGGAGCGTGTGGGTGAATTCACTCCCGACTTGGTGATCCGCCACGGTGGCCATGTCACCGTAGTGGAAGTCAAGACGGGGGATCCGACGATGCCTTTGCCGAGCAGCGCGAACGTTCAAATGCTCATCCTGAAAGATGGTGTTCGCAAGTGGCTGGGTGAAGAAGTGGTACCGGTCCTTGTGACCAACTACCGGATTGACGAGGCCGATCAGAAGGAAATGGCCGATAGCGGCATCAAGATTATTGCCATACAGGGCCTCAATTACGATTCGAAGTCTCTTTCCAAAAAAGTGTCAGAGATTGTAGAAGTCAATCCATCGTTGAGCAGCAACTCCATTCTCGAAAGCGAATGAGCGGTCGTCTTTTCCGCCTCGTCGAATAGTCCCTCCAAACATTTTTCGTACGCGATTTCGCCGCAAGAGTCACGAACCTCCGAATGGGCAAACCGCCTCGGCTACTAGTCGTTCAATCCGCGCCGATCATGGCATTGCCTCGAGCGGGGTGCGAACGGGTTTGACAATGGCGCCGCGCCGTCGCTAATGGTCGAAACGGATCTTACATCAAAATATCGCCTTCGCGAGGCAATGCACATGACTCAGGATTTCACGATTTGCGTGGGGACCGTAGGCGCGGGCGTCTGGTTCAGTCCTGATTGCGGCGAGCATTGGCGACGCAGCAGGATGAATCTTCCGTTCGATGCAGAACCGGGCGAGATCCAGATCCGATCGCTAGCGGTCTCACCGCATAATTCACATCACGTGCTGGCGGGCTCGGAAGCCGGGCTTTATCGCAGCGAAGACAACGGCGCGTCGTGGGATTTGGTGGAATCGCCGGCGCATGGCAAGCAGATTTGGTCGGTAGCATTTCATCCTGGCGATCCCGACGTATTGTTTATCGGAACCAAACCGCCGGGCGTGTTTCGTTCATCGGATCGCGGCAAGACGTGGGAGAAACTTCCGATTCCAATCGCCGAGCGATGCCTCGCCGGAGCGCCGAAGGTCACCAATATCCTGATCGATCCGCGCGACAAAAAAACGATCTGGGTGGGGGTCGAAATCGATGGAGTGTATTGCAGCCGCGATAACGGGCTGACGTGGACTCATCGCGAGATGGGCAAGAACGAATTGAATCGCGACGTTCACGGACTGGTGGTGAGCCCGGGACGGCCCGGCAAATTGCTGGTGACAACTCCCGACGGATTGTGGAGCAGCATCGACGACGGCGAAAGCTGGTCGCTGCACGGCTTCCCACGATTTGCCGAGCGGGACCGGATTTCGTACTGCCGCGGCGTCGCACTCAAGCCTGACGATCCCGACACGATCTTTGTCGGCAATGGAGATTTTATCCCGGGCAAGCGTGGAGCAATCCAGCGCACGCGCGACGGCGGCGAGACCTGGGAGAAGTGCCAGCTTCCAGTCGAAGCGAATTCAGTGATCTATTGGTTCGGGACGCATCCGGCGAATCCTGAGGTCGTCGTCGCGAACAGTCTGCACGGCTATGTGTATCTTTCGACCGACGCGGGCGATTCGTGGAGCAAGCTGCGGCGGGAGTTCGGCGAGATTCGCGCGCTGGCCTGGATGCCGAACTGAGAGCCGCGAACCGATGCGGCCGCGCGCTGCAGGCGTGGCCGGAACTCAGTTGGAATCAAACGAGGCGGCGATCGTACTCATCAGTTGATCGATATTCACAGGCTTGCGGAGTACAGCCTGGGCGTCGGTGGGCGAGGGCGACACGCCCGCGGACATAACAACTACCGGCGGCCTCGGACACGTTTCAGTTTGCAGGCGTTGTAAAAATTCCCATCCGTCCATCACCGGCATCGACAGGTCGAGAAGGATGAGGCCGGTTCGCGCTTCCTGGCGCGAGTAGTCGAGGCGCAAGTGGTCGAGACCCTCCTGGCCATTGCAAACGCTCGCTACGAGATAGCCTTCGAGCTCGAGCAAGTCGCAAATGGCTTCGCGCGAGGCTTGATCGTCTTCGATCACGAGGATTTCTTTCGTTTGATTAACCGCCGACATCACATCGCCGAGCTTCGAGGCGCAAACACGGCGAGACACCGGGCACATTTGCACCGGTGTATTCGGCGAGCGTCCCTTCAAGGTTGTAAAGGGTATGGGTGCAACGTTCGTTCCATCGTTGGATTGACCCGAAAAGACGACACTTAGCAAGCATTGACTCAGAAAGATGAAACTTATCAATATGTGCGGCGTAAAAATGACGGTACTTCCGATACGCTGAAGTTGATTCTGCCAAGTTTGTGTCACCCTGGCAGATACAGATGATCGAGCAGCCAGGGTCGGCAAATCGCGGCGCATCGGCTGCGCGAGAATTGGCGGTTTGCGGGCGCCTGACAAAATTATCCGCAGATTTCCGGCGTACGCACGGCAAGAGAAATCTGCGTAGTTGAGTTTGCTTACGTGTTGCAATCAGAGACAACGGAGCGGAAGTGAAGGGGCCGACGGTGGGTTCACGATCGGTTCCATATCGATATGCGGGGACCGTGCTTGTTGCCGCCGTCGCGGTAGGATTGCGTTTGGCGCTGAATCCGCTGCTCGGCGATGACGCTCCGTACATCGTCAATTTCTTTGCGATCGCCGTAGCCGCGTGGCTATTCGGCTTTGGTCCCGCACTGGTGACCACCTTGACTCTGCAGATGGCGATCGGCTGGATCTATCTCGGACCGCTAACCTCATTCACGGTGTTCGAGCGAGGCGATCAGGTAAGCCTCGTCATCTCAACGGTATCCTCAATTGGAATTGCGTTGATCGTGAATTCGCTCAGGCAAACTCAAAAAGATTTGCAGCGCGAGAAGGAGGTTGCGGAACGGGCAAACGAGGCCAAGGATCGGTTCCTCTCGATGATCTCGCACGAGCTGCGCAATCCGATTAACTCGATCGCGTTGTCGGCGAGCGGGCTTCGATTAGGGTCGCAGGCTCCGGAAAGAATCCTGTCGGCGGTCGAGCGGATCGAGCGGGCGACGCGCACGCTGGCCGAGATGGTGGAAACATTGGTCGACTCGACGCGGGTCTCGACCGGGCAGTTCCGCGTGAAGCCGATCTTGATCGATTTGGTGCCGGTAGTTCACGGGGCGATTGAGGCGATGAGGCCGGCCGCGGAAGCGAAGGGAATTGCGCTCATCGCGAAGCTGCGCGCGGAAGCTACGATGATCCATGGCGATGCCGATCGTCTACTGGAAAGCATCTGCAATATCATCCAGAACGCGATCAAGTTCACGGCCAGAGGTGGACACGTGACGGTGGCGCTCGACCTGATCGAGCGCGGCGCCCGGGTCACTATCAGCGACAATGGAGAGGGGATCGACCGCGAGTTTCTGCCGCAGATCTTTGAGCGGTTTACGCAAGCGCAGCCGAGCACGGGCGGCAGCCGCGGCGGCCTCGGACTTGGTCTTTCCATCGTGAAGCACGTGGTCGACCTGCATGAGGGAACGATCGCCGCTCACAGCGAGGGCAAGGGGCGCGGCGCTACGTTCACGATCGTATTGCCGCTGGCAGAGCTGTAGCGGATCGCGGCGAGTGGTCAGGCCTGCCTCGGCTGTCGTCCAATCAGACCGACGTGGCGTGCGAACAATTGCCAACTGTCGCCATTCCTGACCCAGACGTTCATGTAGCTGCAAAACAGAAGGTCGGTGATCGTCGCCGAATCGAGCTGCGAGGTCTCGTTGCCGGTGGTGACGATCATGTTGCCGACTTCAGTGAAACGCAGCGTCCGACGCTCATAAGACTTCAAGCGAAGCCGTCCGTTGCGGATCAGATCGAGCAGCATTTGTTTGCCGGCGATGATGTTCGCGGTGCTGTTGACCAGTAAGTGTTCCGACCAGAGATTTTCCAACGCGGCGAGGTCGGCGTGGAGCATCGCTTCCGCCTCGCGCTGTTCCAAGGTTTCGATTTCGACTTGATTCGACGACTTCGAAGCGACCGAATCCGTCATAGCGCTTGCTCCGAAACGACGTAGTGTTTGACCAGGTCCAGCAAACGATCGACATCGATCGGCTTGATCAAGACATCGTTCGCATCGACCTTGGCGCCGCTGAACGCGGTGACGACGACGACCGGCACTTCGGCCAAATTGGGAATTTTCTTTTGCTGGCTCCGGAACTCCCAACCGTCCATGTCTGGCATGAGGAGGTCGAGAATGATTAACGCAGGTGGGGCAGCCGCGCGCAGATATTCGATGGCTTTCTTGCCATTCTCGGCGGGGACAACGGAATAGCCACTGACCTCGAGAATATCGACTAAGGCCTCGCGTGCATCCGCGTCATCTTCGACCACCAGGATGCTTGGACTTACCATTCCGCAACCATCGGGCTCTTATAGTGTGGACCCATCAGCGAATAGTCAATAGCGCGCGCTAAATGGTGCTATGACACACCGAGCAATCGTCAGTCTTGCGAAGCTACCTTGCCGCCAGGCCATCAGATCCTCGCAATAACGGCGTCTCGAGCCCCAAATTTCGTGAGCCTGGCATTGAATCCGTTGCAAATGAGCGTCGGGGCTCGGCGCCACCGACAGATTGAAATAAGAATCGGAATCGGCAAATCCTTCGACTGACTAAATACATACTATAGTAACTTGAATAGCAATTGACTATTGGTGATGCGCCGCCATACAGCTAAACTAGGTATGAAGAGTTCGCGGACAGGCTATCTCGATAAATCCCTGATCAGAAATGAGTACGGGCGACCGTTTTTCGATCGCCCGCTCGCCACGTGACAAAGTCGTCAGCCCTGCTGGTCAATCGTCGCGATGGCCGTACTGAGTAGGTTCGTTTTGCTGATCGCCGCTCTCGTTTTTCATCATTCCATTTTCGCCATCATGGAAAGAGACGTTGACTTCGCTGCGCTGAGGCTTATCGTTGCTGGGATCGCCGTTATGGCCGTTTGCGGCTCCCCCGTTTTCCCGGTTGGGCATTCCGATATTCCGAGTCCGCTGGACGCCGTTATGAGAGCTCTCGCCGCCCTTGCGTCCGATCGCCGACATGTGAGCGCGGTTGGCGCTCACGGTCTCGCCGCCTTTACGGCCGGCCGCCCGCGCCTCTTCGCTGTTGAACTCATGCGCGGTCCCCTTCTGATGAGCGGCCTGTCCACCCTTGCTGGCGATCTCGCGCTGTTTGCGTTGATCCATTCCAGCAAATCCTCTTCGCTTGCTCGTCTGACTATCCATAATTACAAGCCCTTGTAGTATTTTCCTTTGTAGAGATTGTCGTAAATAAGCCAGCAATAGCTATGCCGCTTAAATAGTCAGTGGCGCGAGTGAGTATTGGTTCCGAACTATCGGAATCGCGCAGATTCTTTAGATTGAGGGCCAATGGGCATTCGCAGTCCTAATCTTTGGGTTGCTCTGAACGAGCGTATCTTCCTTGGCAATAATTCAGGCGCTACTGGCGGCTATCACGCGCTGCGCCGGCACGAACTGACGACGGGCGTTTGGCTGCGGCAACGATTACGCAGCCCGGGAAGATTTGGAGTGATCGTCGAAGTGAGTATTGATCGTAACTCTTTCCGGTCGGTGCGGTAGTTGGTCGCGGTGATCGGAAATAGGATCGCGTTTGCCGAAGCGATCGATAATAGATGCGCACCCATCCGCGAGCAGTTTTGACGCCCCTATCTTCGCGGCGCCGATTAGCATACGTTATGACTCTAACGCTCGGTACGTTCCTTTCATCTAAACTCGGGAATGAGCCCGGGTTTTCTGTTCGAGAGCTTCCTGGCACTCACTCACGGAGGGCAAAAATGCCCAGCAAGTTGTACGTAGGCAATCTGGCCTACTCGGTTTCAAACACGGATCTGGAAGAGCTGTTTTCACAGGCAGGACAGGTTCAAAGCGTTGCGGTGATCACGGACAAATTTTCCGGCCAATCGAAGGGCTTCGGCTTCGTCGAGATGGCGACTTCGGAAGAGGCGTCCAAGGCGATCCAGACTTTGAACGACACGGATCTTAAAGGCAGAAACATCAAGGTTAGCGAGGCGAAACCCCGCGAATCGAGCTTCGGCGGCGGCGGTGGCGGCGGTGGCGGCAACCGGCGCGGCGGCGGTGGCGGTGGCGGTGGGGATCGCGGCGGCAGCCGTTGGTAGATTAGATCGAAGCTGGGCGGGCAGTATCTGCCCGCTCAGTTGTTTTTGATACGGGTCAGTATCGGCCTCGAAGTGCATGGGACTTCGATCGCGCTGAGGCATGCCCGACGCTGGATTAGCTTATTCAGTTTAACTCAGGAGAGCAGAGTGCCCAGAGTATACGTCGGAAATCTCGCCGAGTCAGTTACGCGTGACGATTTGCGGGCGCTCTTCTCGAAAATTGGCAAGGTCGGTGGTGCGCTGGTCATTACCGACAAAGTGACGGGCCGCTCACGCGGCTTCGGCTTCGTGGAAATGATCGAAGTCGATGACGCGATCAACGCCGCCGTTTACTTCAGCGGCACCGAACTCGAAGGGCGGAAACTCCAGGTCGATCAGTACCGTCCGCAGGAATCGTCAGGAAATAAATTCCGCGGCGAACGCAAACGCCGCGCGCCGATGAAGCGCTCGACCAGCAACGGCACGGCCTCGGCATAGCGCGGAAATTATATCGCGCCGTAACTATCTGGCGGGCGCCGTAACAATTGTCAATTCTCAACGCAGGAGACGTGATGCAGTCAGACGGGAAGATGGCTCCGTGGAAAACGCACGACTGGAAAGTCAGGACGCTCGAATCGATCTCTCCCGGCGGCGGCTCGCGGCTCGCCTTCACCTGCCGAAGTTGCGGCAGGATTTTCAATCAGACCACGATCAATAGCCGCACCTGGGCGGTGGATTCGGGCGGCGTCGCTTTGTCCGATAGCGTCACGTTGCGATGGCTGGGCGAAAGCTGCCTGCGGCGCCCTGCCGACGGCGACGAAGACGATCGCAAGCAACTCAAAAACAGTCCGATGGAATGAGCGGGGCGAACTGCCCGCCGGTTCCGCGCGACCTGCAACTCCGCGAAAACACGTGACATTTCCGCACTGGCTGGATCAGCCAGCAAGTATCCGATAATTCTCGATCCGATGATTTGCAGTGTTTTGAGTTCCTGCCGCGCACTGGCCCCAACTCTTTTTGCTATTGCAGCGCTGATTTTGGGCGTCGCCGCGTTTAGCGCATCTGCACACGCGCAACCGGCCGATTCGGCGACGGGCCCGACGGCGTCGGTGAAGACGATCATCGATCAGACCACGTTGGTTTTCAAAGACCGCGATATTTCGCAGGTCGCTCGCGAGCAGAAGCTGCGATCAATTGCGGAGAGCCATTTCGATTTCGCGGAAATGTCGCGTTCGGCAATCGGGTATCATTGGCGCGACCTGACGCCCGAGCAGCAGG
Source organism: Deltaproteobacteria bacterium (assembly GCA_003135855.1). GTDB lineage: Bacteria > Desulfobacterota > Binatia > Binatales > Binataceae > Binatus. The sequence goes on along the minus strand of PNBD01000007.1, from coordinate 35,551 downwards.
CGGAGTTCGTGCCGCTCTTTACCAACTTTATCGAGGACATCTATCTGTCGCGGATCGAAAAATATTCGGTAGAAAAAATCGACCAGACGATAAGGTCGGCGGCGATTCAATTCACCAATGAAAAGACCGACGGCCCCGACTATGCCGAAGTTTTCAGTACCGTCGCGCTGCAGGATCGTAAGGACCCGCTCGAGGTGAACTACCTGATGCGCCGCGACGGCAGTCAGTGGAAAATCTACGATTTGACGATCCAGGCGATCAGCGTGATCGCGAACTATCGCAATCAGTTCAATCGAGTGCTCAACAACGGCGGCTACGACAAACTGATCGGTATCCTGCGGCAGAAGCAGCAGGCGCTCGGCGCGTCACTCGCGCAGTAAGGTTGCGAATCACGCAGGCGCGCGTGCGTCGACCGAAGCTGGCGCGCGGATTCGAGTCACTCTCATGATTCTTAAAGTTGCGCGGCTTGGCTATCCGTCGGTCCGGACCGTGGCTGCTCCGGTGCCGGTCGATCAGATCAGGACTCACGATTTCCAAAAGCTGATCGACGACATGGTCGAGACGATGCATGAATACAGCGGCGTCGGGCTGGCCGCCCCGCAGGTGCATCTGGCGATCCAGCTGGCCGTGCTGGAAGTTGAAAATCATCCACGGTATCCCGAGATGCCGTCGGTACCGCTGACGGTACTGATCAATCCGATCGTGACGATTCTCGATTCTACGCCGGTCGATGAATTTGAAGGATGCCTCAGCATCCCGGATCTGCGCGGCCGCGTACCGCGCTTCAAGCAGCTCCGCGTAACGGCGCTCGGCCGCGATGGCGAGGCGCTGGATATCGTCGCGTCGGACTTCCATGCGCGCGTGATTCAGCACGAGACCGACCATCTTAAGGGTGAGGTGTATCTCGATCGCATGCCCGACATGCGGTCGCTCGGCTTTCTGCTGGAGTGGCAGCGCTTCATGCTGCCGCCACCCCCATCGCAAAAGTAAGTGTCATTCCGCGTGCGGTTTTTCGACGCCGACCGATTGCGCCTGTACGGTAAGAAACTGAATTGACTTCATCGGCTCGCCGTTCCTAGAATGCCCGAGGGTCGCACTTCGATAGGGCGCCGATCAATAAATTGGCTGTGGGCGCAATGCGCTTACCGCGCCTCGCAGTGGGGCCGGGACACTCAGCGCGCGGGATAAAGCAGGCTTCATGATAGAGGTCCAGGACCTTACCAAATATTTCGGCGCCACACTTGCGGTAAACCACGTTTCTTTTCGGGTCGAGAAGGGCGAGATCATCGGGTTGCTGGGGCCCAACGGCTCGGGCAAGACGACGATCATGCGGATCCTCACGGGATTTTTTCCGCCGACCTCGGGACGCGCGCTGATCGGCGGATTGGACGTCGCGGAGCATTCGCTGGAAACCCGCCGTCGGGTCGGATACCTGCCGGAAAACATGGTGCTCTATCCCGATCTGACGGTCATGGCGCTGCTCGAATTTGGCGCGCGGGTTCGCGAACTCGACGTGAAAACCACTCGCGACCGGATCGATTTTTCGCTGGAGACCTGCGGGCTGAAAGAGGTCCGCCGCAAGCTGATCGGCAAGCTCTCGAAGGGCTACCGGCAGCGCGTCGGAATCGCACAGGCAATCCTGAGCGATCCCGAGGTGCTGATTCTCGACGAGCCGACGGTAGGATTGGATCCGCGCCAGGTGGTCGAAATTCGCGACCTCATTCGTTCGCTGGCCGGCCGATCGACGGTGCTGCTATCGACGCACATCCTGCCGGAGATCAACATGACCTGCCGGCGCGTCGTGATTATCGATCGCGGCATTATCGTCGCGCAGGATACTCCCGAACATCTCACGGCGAAGTTGCAGGGCACCGATCAGACGCTGATTACGGTCGGCGGGCCTGCGCAGATTGTGCGCGAGGCGCTGAGCGCCGTGAACTATGTCGAGCGGCTGCAGGATCGTCCGGAAGACGGAGGTTCGTCGGGAGTGTGCAGCTTCATCGCGTTCTCGAGTGGGCATGGTGAAGAAGTTCGCTCGGGGCTCGCGGCATGCGTCGTCCAGCACGGATGGAACCTGCTCGAAGTCAAGCCGGTCGCGATGAGCCTGGAAGATTTGTTCATGCGGCTGGTCACCAAGGAAGAGCGAGTCTGATCGCCGCGGCCTCTGACGCTCGATGGATCTGAGGTAATCGATGTCTAACGGTGCAGCCACACTCGAAGCAGCGCATGCCGCGACCGACACGCGTCGCGCCGCGATCCGCGCGGCGGGCACCGGCTTTTCGCTGGTGCGGATGCTCGCGGTGATGCGCAAGGAAATGCGCTCCTATTTCGCCTTTCCGCTGGTGTACGTTCTCTCGGGCATCTTCCTGGTGCTGGCCGGTTACTATGCCTACACCGACTTGGTGTTCTTCGTGACGATCGCGTTCTCGCGCGACATCATGCAGAACTACTGGCAGTTGCTGTTTTCCGACATCCGGCTGTGCCTGCTGCTGACTTTGCCGTTCATGACGATGCGACTCTTTGCGGAGGAGCGAAAACTCGGCACCGTCGAACTGCTCTATACGTATCCGCTGCGCGATGGTGAAATCCTCGGCGGCAAATTCCTCGCGTCGGTTTCGATTTTCTTCATGATGCTTGCGCTGACGACGCTCTACCCGGTCTTCCTTTACACCATCCACCGATATCCGTTGTTTCCGCTGTTCGCGGGCTACCTGGGGCTGTTCCTGATCGGATGCGCGTTCATCGCGTGCGGCCTGTTCATTTCATCGCTCTGCGAGAGCCAGGTGATGGCGGGCGTCGGCACGATCACGCTGCTGCTGCTTTTCTGGATCCTCAACTGGAATGAAGCGGTGTTCCAGAATTCCTGGATGGGCGTGATGCGGGCGTTCTCGCTGTTCGATCAGTTCGGCGGATTCGCGAAGGGCGTGATCGATCTCGATCACGTGACCTATTTCATTTTCTTCATCATGTTCTTTTTGTTTCTGACGCTGCGCTCGATGGAGGCACGCAAGTGGACCGGCCGCCGCTAGAAAAACCATCGGAGTCGGGACGCGTGTCGCTGTGGACCAACTATTTGATCCTGCTCTACACCGTAGTCGCGTTCGGCGCGATGCTGGGAATCGCCAACGCGATAATCAGCCACTACAACCTCCGATGGGATCTCACGCCGACCAAGCGATTCTCGCTCTCCGAGTTTGATAAACGGGTGCTGGGCCAGTTGAATCACAACGTCAAGGTGATGGCGTTCGTGCGCACCGAAGATCCCGCCTACCTCGAACTTTCCGATTTGCTGTTCCAGGCGGCCGCGTTTACACCGCGCCTGACCTATCAAGTGATCGACGTCAACAAGGCGCCCGGACTTGCGCGCGAATACGGCGTGAGCAGTTACGGCGAAGTGGTGGTGGAGTCGCAAGGGCGCCGGCGCGACTTCGATAACGCGCGCTCCGAGTTGTTGATTCCGGCGGTCCTGCAAATCTCGCAGGAGGCCAACAAGCATATCTACTTCACGATTGGCCACGGCGAACGCGATATGTTCGATACCGATCGCGCCAACGGTTATTCAGTGTGGCGCGGTCTGCTCGAGCAGAACAATTATCAGATCGACAACGTATCGCTGTTCGCGAGCGGCGTGCCCGATGACGCGAAAGTGGTGGTCTCGCTGGGACCGCGCAAGGATTTCCTGCCCGAGGAACTCGCGGCGCTGGTGAAATATCTAGCGCATGGCGGTCATTACATCGCGATGATCGATCCGTTCGGGTCGCCGTCGCTGGTCGAGTTTCTGAAACAGTACCATCTCGATTTCATTCCGCAGGTCCTGGTCGATCCGGCCTATCGCCTGACCGCGGGCGAGATTCTGACGACGCAGATTCCGATTCGGGCCGAGGATAACGCGATCAGCCGCGGCCTTACGGCGCCGGCTGTTTTCTCGCTGGCGCGCGGCGTGATGATCACGGCGCCAGTGGGCGCGTCGGCGCCCGACAACCTCATGCTCGAGCAGGAGAGCAAGTTCCTCGAGTCGTCGCATGAAAGCTGGGCGTCGGGCGACCCGAAGGCGTTGACCACCGGCATCACCGAGTTCCAGGCGGGCCGCGACATCAAGGGACCGATTCCGGTTGGCTCCGAGGTTGACTATGCGCCGGCCGCAAACACGCACATCCCGCTGGTCACGATGACCCGCTTGGTCGGCCTTGGCAGTTCGGCCTTCGCCTCGAATCAGTTCGTCGAGATGCTCGGCAACAAGGAACTGGCGGTGAGTCTGATCAACGAAATGGCGGGCGACGAAATGCTGATCGCGAGCCGCGAGCGGCTGAACAAGGCCGAGACGGCGGCATTCTACATCAGCGATCAGGAAGCGCGCCGCCTGCTGATTCTCGGATCGGCGCTGGAGCCGGGGATACTGTTCCTGATCGCAATCACGGTCTTCGTGCGCAGGAGATTCTTCGCTTGAGAACGCGTCCTGCAATTTTCTACACGATCGTCTTTTTTCTCCTGCTGCCGGTTTATTATTGGAGTCAGCCGTCGATTCAGCCGGCGTCCGCGCTGCAGCAGAAAGAAGAGAGCCTGCTCAAACTTGGCAACGGCATCGACGCGATCACAATCACACAGGCCAACGAGTCGTTGCGGTTTCAAAAGGCGGCCGATGGCCAGCTCTACCAACTGGTCTCGCCGCAAGGCAAATTTGTCCCGCAGGATTTGATGAGCGCGCTGGTGCAGTTGCTGGTCAACGCGAAGTCGGTCGAGGTTGTTTCCGAGGACTCAAAGGATCTGAAGCAGTTCGGGCTGGATCATCCGACCAGCGAAATCACGATCGAAGCGAAGGACAAGCCGCAACCGATCAAGATCGCATTCGGCAACGAGAATCCGACGCATACCGCGGTCTATGCGCAAATTCTCGGCGTGCCGAAAGTTTTCTTGCTCGGACGCAACCTCGACTACTACCAAGGCTTGATGTTCCAGTGGATTGAGGGCAAGCAGGGCAAGAACGCCTGACGTCTGCTCCGTCTAGCTACTCACGATTCCTTTTTCGGCGAGCAGGCGCTCCAACGCGCGGAGAAAATGCTCGTAGTATTCGCCGTGATCGGAAGTGCCGTCGCGCTCGTGAACTCGATCCGACGCGCCGACTTCAGCGATCAAGCGCGCGCGGAATTCATCCCAACTGAAAACGCCCGCGTCGGAAAGCTTGAGCGCAATCGCGAATGCGCGCGCTTCCCACGGCGCGCTAAAAACGTGATCGGGATCGAGGCGCGCCGCCTTGACGATTTGATCCAGTGCCGCAGTGCTCATTCGGTCGCCGATTTTTTCTTGCTGCCGCGGCGTGCCGGCGCCGCGATTTTGGTAACTCCAACCATCGAGTCGCGCGTGACGATCTCCGCTAGCTCATCGGCGCTCATTCCTTCGGTGCCCGCGGGACGCTCGGGAATCACCAGGTAACGAATCTCGGCGCTCGAATCCCAGACGCGAATTTCGACATCGTTCGGTAACTCGGTGCCGAAATCCCTGAGCACGCCGCGCGGATCGCTCACTGCGCGCGAGCGATAAGCGAAGCTCTTGTACCAGACCGGCGGCAGTCCCAGCACCGGCCACGGATAACACGAGCATAGCGTGCACACGACGAGATTATGGATGCGCTCGCTGTTCTCGATCGCGACCAGATGACCGCCCTCGGGGCCCGCGTAGCCGAGCTCCTGGACCGCCGCGGTCGCGTCTTTCAGCAAGCGCGCGCGATATTCAGGATCGGTCCAGGCCTTGGCGACGACGCGCGCGCCGTTGCGCGGTCCAACTTTCGTTTCGTAGGTGTCGACTACCGAGTCGACCGCGGCCGGATCGAGCAATCCTTTTTCCGCGAGCAAAGTTTCGAGCGCCTTGACCCGGGCGGCCGGTCCGCTTTCGCTGGTATCGTGATGGTTTTCGCTCATCGTTTTTTCTCACTGCGGCTTGCGCGTTTGGCGTGCTGCGGGCGAGCCTTCCGCTTGGCGGATCGTGGTTTCGATTTCGGCGCATCCGATTCGAGATAGTCTTCCCAAAGATCGATATTGAGACGCTCGCGCGACGCCGCGGATTTGCCCCATAGCTCGCGTGCGTCGAAGCTGACGGAGTAGCAATGCTGCGGCCTGGTTCCCGCGTGATGCGCATTGGTGTCCGGGAAAACGAACACGCCCCAATCGCGAAGTATGACGCCGCGCTTGCCGCGCACATAACGCGGCAGGCGAGTATGCCCCGAGGGATTTATCACGCGCGCGCGAACGCGATCGCCTTTGACAAATCGCGCACGCCGAGCCTTGAGGCGATCCTTGGCCGGCGCGGGCCCGCTCGTCTTCGCCGGTCGCGCGATTGCGGATGTATCAACGCCGGCCGGTTGCTTCGCGATCAACTCCACGCGAGTGATGACGCCGCGCTCGACCAGCAGCGTCTCCAACGCTCCCAGCCATCGCTCGTAGTAGCTGGACGCGAGGTAACGATCCGGCGGCAGACGCTCGATCGCGTGACGAAACTCGTCGATGTTGATACCCGCGACCCCAAATGCGAGATTCGACAGTGCGAAAACTCGCGGCTCCCACTCGGCGTGGAATACCGGTTCGTTCTGCTCGGGAGTGACCGGTCCGAAGCCGTCCATCCCGCCCATATCATGCACGCCGTTCATGCGAAGCGAATTATGGTGGACATCGGCGGCAGTGAGCAAGCGTTTAGTGAATGCGGGCATTGCTCAGCTATTTGCGCCAAACGCGTAGGCAACGATAAACGTCGCAATATTGGCATTAGTTAACTCTTGATGTGCCTACGCTACTCTGATACCGTGAACTCTGCCATGATCTCTGAACCCAGAAAACGCTGGCCGCTCGATTTACGGGTGTTCGCTATTCTGGCTGCGACGTGGGCGATGTTCCTTTTGACGATCGCGTTCTTCATCGATGGCGACTTCATACTGGTAAATCCGCTGCACGCGATCGTCGGCGGGATGTTTTTTAACTTCGATGACGCGCGCCTGGTGCTGGTGATCGAAGCCGCGATTTTCGGCGTGATCGGTATCGGCATCATCGCGGAACGGCGATGGGCGCTGGCGCTCGCGCTGATTTACATGGCGCAGATCGTCATCAGTCATCTCGCTTATGCGATAACCTACCTGCCAATCCGTTTCGAACTAACGAACGTTCGGGAAAGTGCGATGCAGGGTCCGGTACTGGTTTTGATCACGCTCTACTTGTGGATCCGCGCGACAGATTTGCTGTTCGATGCGCCGGCTGCTCCCGCTCGCGCGCGTAGCGCCTCGGGTTCGCAGCATCAGGCTGAAGTTGGTGGCGACGGTAGGAGTCGAACCTACGACACTGCGGATATGAGCCGCATGCTCTAACCAACTGAGCTACGTCGCCACCGGGAATCGTCAAATGTAGCGTGAGCGAATACGCCGCGAAAGAGCGGCGGCGACCGCCTGCATCGGCGCGCTTTATACCAACGGGATGCTGCGCGTCTTGACCTGTTTGTGTCCGCGCTGAATCTGATACAGGACACCCTCGTTGAACTCGACGCAGGTCAGCTTGCCGCCGTACACCAGCCCGGTATCGATTCCGAGTTTATACGGCAAGTCGATCATCACGCCGCGCATCGGCGTGTGCCCGAAGACCACCGTCGCGTCGATTCGGTGCGGATTGAAAATAAATTCCTGGCGAATCCACAGCATGTCCTCGACTTGCTGCTCTTCGAGTTGGCGCGTCGGCTGGATGCCGGCATGGACGAACAAGTACGGCGGGCGTAGATAGCTGACGGAGAGGCGGTTCATGAAATCCAGGTGGGTGTCAGGCAGCCGCTCGGCCGCATTCTCCAGGTCGTCTTCGCGCAGCCCGTAGCTGTCGAGCGTCGCGATTCCGCCGTTGAACAGAAAAGACTCGCCGTAATTTCCGGGCTTGCCGAGGAACGACATCATCATGTCCTCATGGTTGCCCTTCAGGAACACGCACTCCGCCTGACTTTTTTCGAGGTCGAGCGCCAACTCGATTACGTCACGCGCCGACGGACCGCGATCGACGTAGTCACCGACGAACACGACCGTGTCGCCCGCGGTCGGCGCGATTGCTTTCAGGATCGCGCCAAGCTCGCTCGGGCATCCGTGGATATCACCAATCGCAAACAGGCGACCCTCGAGTTTATCGTTGCGGCGCGCGGTCATCGCGCCTTGCCGCTGCGATGCGCTTTGCTGTTATGGAGCAGCTCGTCCAATGTTTCGCGATCCTCGATGATTCGTCGCGCAGCGCTGTACGGATTCAGATTGCCGCGCCGTACTTCGCCGACGACAGTTGAAACGCCGCCGTCGGCGATCCCGCGCGCGGCGCGCTCTTCAAGCTCGGCGCTCAGGACTTCGACAAACTCGTGCATGCGGCGCTCGGCCTCGCGCGCGGCGTCGCTATGCTCGCGCAAGTAGTCGCGATGCATCGCGATCGCCTCGACCAGCTTATCGACGCCGCGATCGACCGCGGCCTGGGTGAGCAGTACCGGCGCGCGCCATCCATCGCCGCCGCGCAGATGCACGCTGAGCTCGAGTTCCGCCTTGATTCGATCACTGCCCTCGCGATCCGCCTTGTTCACCACAAAAATATCGGCGATCTCGTTGAGCCCGGCCTTCATCACCTGCACGCCATCGCCGGCTTCGGGGACCGTGACGACCACCGTAGTGTCGGCCAGGTCCATGATCGCAAGCTCGGTCTGCCCGACGCCGACCGTCTCGATGATGATCAGGTCGTAGCCGTAAGCATCGAGCAATTTGACAATCTCGCGCGCCGCGCGGCTGAGTCCGCCGTGGCTGCCGCGCGATGACAGGCTGCGGATATAGACGCCTTCATCCTTGTAGTGATCGGTCATCCGGACCCGATCGCCGAGCACCGCACCGCCTGAAAACGGACTCGATGGATCGATCGCGAGGATGGCGATTTTTTTGCCGATCCCGCGATACTGCGCGATCAGCCGATTAATCAGCGTCGATTTTCCCGCGCCCGGAGGACCGGTGATCCCGACGACTTGCGCGTGCCCGGTCTTGGGATAGACGCGCTCGATGATCGTGCTCGAATCAGGCGAACGATTTTCAACTTTCGTAATCAGGCGAGCGAGGTCGCGGACCCGCAGGTCGCCGCGTTCGAAACGGGCCAGCATCGCGCTAAGATCGGTGCCTTCGGGCTGCAGAGGCGCGGCGGGATTCGGTAGGGGGTCAGAAGTCATACCAACTCGAACCTTCATGATATCTGCTTGCGTTCGCGGCACGCAACAAATTTCCCGCGCACTCGAAACTGGCGCGGACGCTGGCATTGTTTTCGCCGCACGCCCGCCTTAGTCTCGACTTCTGGAATGAAGCTGCCGGACCTTTATACCGACTGGAAAATCGTGGTCGGACTCGCGCTGATCATGCTCGGCGCCGGCAACTGGGTGATCGGTCTCGAGCGAACCCAGACCTACAGCCGGATGATCGCGGCGCGCGCGAGCGTGGGAACCGCAACCGACAATCGCAGCTTCGACGAGCTGGAGGCCGGCGCCGGCGGCGCGGTGCTCGCGCCATTCTCCGAACGGGAACGGCAAACTTCGTACGCGACGGCGCGGATGGATTTTTATCACGCCGTGTTTCTGGCTGGACGCGTGATGGTCCTGGTTGGGTTGCTGTTGACCCTGTTCGGTTTTATCGGCGTGATTCAGCGGGATTCGCGCCGTCCATTCCAGCGCCCGCGCGAGCCGTTCCATGCGCGATACTGAATGCGCGATTCTTGAAGCCCGCCTGAAAACGATCCGATGGTGAAACTGCTGGCAGAGCGGGCGTGCGCGAAGATCAATTTATTTCTGCGCGTGACCGGCCGCCGTGCAGACGGCTATCACGAACTCGACTCGGTCTTTCTTCCGATCACTCTGGCCGATGAAATTCGCCTCGAGATTCGCACGGCCCCGGAATCTTCGATCGCGATCGATTGCAACATTCCAGCTTTGACCGCGGCGGGCGACGATCTCGCGACGCGCGCGGCGCGAGCTTTCATCGCGGAGTTCGAGCTGGTCGCGCAGGTGCGAATCAATCTGACGAAGCATATTCCGATCGGTGCCGGACTTGGCGGCGGCTCGAGCGATGCCGGCTCCGTGCTGCGCATGATGGCGAGTGCGGCGCGAATCGGCGACGACGGCGCCGATCGGTTGCATCGAATCGCGCTGGCGCTGGGCGCCGATGTGCCGTTTTTTCTGGACCCGGCGCCATCGCGGGTCACAGGAATCGGCGAGCGGCTGGCTCCGCTAGCGGATGTCCCTAAGATGCCGATCGTCGTCGCGGCGCCGCCGTTGACGCTGGCGGTGACCGTGCCGCGCCCGCCGAGCACGAGGTACACGTCGGTCGCGAGGAACTGCAGCTCGAGGACCGCGTGGGTGCCCGCGGTCGCCTCTTGCTGGTGAACGTTCCAGTTGCCGCCGTACGCGGCGGCGTCCTGCGGGACCGGGTTCGGCAGCGTGTAGCCCTGCATCGTGTCCTGAACGAGGCTGTTGTCGATGTTGCGGGCGTAGTAGTAGCTCTCCGTGCCGAGGTACGTCTCGGGCGTCGTCGGCAGCACCGGCACCGTGTTCGGCACGTTGGTCGGCGGCGGCAGCGACGTCGCGCCACCCGCGACGAGCAGCGCGCGGATGTCCGCCTCGGTCCCTGCGTAGTCGCCCTCGCCGATCTGGGTGTGCCGCACGATGCCGTGCTGGTCGATCAGGTACTCCGCGGGCCAGCTGTTGTTCCGGTAGGCCGTCCAGGTGGCCAGGTTGTCGTCGATCGCGATGGGATAGGTGATCCCGAGCGAGCCCGCGCCCGACGCCACGTTCGAGACCACGTGCTCGAAGGCGAACTCCGGCGCCGAGACGCCGACCACCACGAGGCCGTCCTTCCGATAGCGCTGGTACCACGACTCGACGTGCGGGATCGACCGTCGACAGTTGATGCACGAGTACGTCCAGAAGTCGACGAGGACGACCCTGCCCTTGAGCGAGGCGAGCGACAGCGCCGCGTCTCTCGGCGTGTTCAGCCACGCGGTGATGCCCGTGAAGTCCGGGGCGCCGCCCAGGTTCGGCAGCTTCGCGGCGTCGCTCTGCTGCTGCTTCGAGACGAAGGTGTTGGCGCCTTCGCCCGAGATGCGGTTCAGCTGGGTCTGGATCGAGGGCGTCACGAAGGCGTTGAGCCCGAGGCTCGGGACGGTGTCCTGGATCGAGACGAGCGCACCCGTCGCGATAACGATCGCCATGCCGCCGATGAACACCCCCGAGATCTGTCGCGCCGCCCGCGCGTGCGTGCGGATCACCGACCAGCGGGCGGCGAGTCGCTGGCTCGAGAGCGCGAGGGCGAGCAGAGGCACCGCGACGCCTGCCGCGTAGGCGCACGTGAGCGCGGCGGCGGTCCAAGAGATCCGATGCGTCGACGCGGCGGTCGTGATCGCTCCCAGGATCGGGCCGGCGCACGGTGTGAAGCCGAGGCCGAGCCCCGCGCCCAGGAGCACCCCGCTCGTCGTGCCCGCCCCGACCTTCGGCGTCACCGAGAGGCGCGCGAACGGACGCTCGATGAGCGCCCCGATCGGCTCGAAGATGAGACCGAGGGCGAGCAGGCTCAGGAGCGCGATCCCGATGTCGGTCAGGAGATCCTGGGGCAGCCCGAGCGCGGAGAGGACGACGACGCCGAGGAGCGTCGCTGCGGCGAAGGTGATCGTGAGCCCCGCGACGATGGCCACGGCGCGGCGGCGCCCGCCGGTGGTGCCGCCGGCGAACACGACCGGGAGCACCGGCAGCACGCACGGCGAGATCACCGTCACCACCCCGGCGACGAATCCAACGAGGAGCACGGTCAGCATGGTCGAGGTCTTGTCCCCCGGGACCAGCCCGGCGTTACAGCGCCGGACGCCGCGATCAGATCCCCATGCCGCCGAAGTGGCCCAGCTTTCGCAGCGCGTCGAAGAAGGCCGGCTCGTAGGCGCCCTCCGGGTCGGCGCGGACCATCTCGTCGAGGTCCTGCGCGTCCTGGCCGACGAGGATCCGCCAGCGCTTCGCGCGCACCCCGTCCAGGATGATCGTCGCCGCCTCGGCGGCCGTCACCGGCGCGGCGTCTCGGAACTGCTCCCCGAACGCCTGCATGCCCTTGCGGAGGTCCTCGTCCGAGACGCCGTCGACCGGGGCCCCGAGGCCGGCCAGCTGCACGCGGATGCGCTCCAGGTCCCTCGGCGTCAGGTGCTCGGGGTCCTGGCCGTGGGCGTGGGCCGAGTTGAGCACGATCGAGGTGCCGACGTGGCCCGGCATGACCACCGATGCGGACAGGTGCGGCGCGTTGAGACGGAAGTCGCACAGGAGCGCCTCGGTGAACCCGCGCACCGCGAACTTCGCCGCGCTGTAGGAGGTGTGCGGCGAGTTGGGCCCGATCGAGGCCCACAGCCCGTTGACGCTGCTCGTGTTCACGAGGTGGCCCTCGTCCGCTGCCATCAGCATCGGCAGGAACGTTCTCGTCGAGTAGTAGACGCCGAAGAAGTCGACGTTGAAGACCATCTCCCACGCCTCGCGCTCGTCGGTCACGAACGAGCCGCCGCCCGCGATGCCGGCGTTGTTGAAGACGAGGTGCACGTGGTCCGTCGCGAGCTCGCGCTCGACGACATCCCGGAACGCGACGAGGTCGGACTCCTTGGCGACGTCCGCGATGCACGTGACGACCGAGGCTCCCTGCGCGGCGCCGTCGCGCGCGAGCCGTGCGGTCTCTGCGAGCGCGTCCGCGGACACGTCGCAGGCCGCGACGCTGCAGCCCTCCGCGGCGAGCTGTCGCACCAGCTCTCGACCCATGCCCGTGCCGCCGCCGGTGACGACGGCGATCTTGGAGGTAAAGCTGTCCATCATCGACTCCCGTCGCTTCGCGGCTGCCCGCGGGCCCGGCGTCCGCGGGCACCAGACGGTACCGCGCGCGGATCAGTCCCGGACGACGCGGACGATCGCGCGGGCGAGTCGCTGCGCCGCACGAGCATCGTGGTCGAGGAACAAGAACGGCTCGATGAGCTCGACCTCGATCACCGCAGGACCGTCCGTCGTGGACACGAGGTCGACGCGTGCGAAGCACAGCGGGGACGCGAAGGGGACTGCGGCGAGGGTGGCCGCGACCACCGAGCGCTCAGCCCCGCTCGGCTCGACGCGCTCGACGCTGACCGGCCCTGCCGGCGTGTCGTTCGCCTCGAGGTTGATCGACGCGTGCTTGCGGACCGCGTGGCTCAAATCGCCGTCGATCACGATGACGTCGGTCTCCCCGACCGTCGCGACGGTCTCGACGTAGGGCTGGATCATGGCCACGCGCCCCTGGTCCGCGAGCGAGTCGATGTGCGCCCGAGCGGCACTGGCGTCGCCGGGCGCGAAGCGCTTGGCGCCTCGCGAGCCGCCGCCGACGGTTGGCTTGACGACGAAGTCGGTGTCGGGGAGCGCGGCGTCAACGCCGCGAAGCGAGTACGTCGTCTCGATGGTGGGCACGCCCCGCTGCGCGAGGTCGTCCAGGTAGCGCTTGTCGGCGTTCCACACGACGACGTCGGCGGGATTGATGAGGCGCTCGAGGCTCGACGCCCATGCGACGAACTCGCCGTAGGCGAGCGGGTAGTCCCACGTCGAGCGGATGACCGTGGCGGCGAAGCTCGCCCAGTCGACGTCCTCGTCGTCCCAGGGCGCCGGCACCCCGCGGACGCCCTCGCGCGCGAGCGCCGCGACGAGGGCAGGCTCGTCGGGATCGGCGATGACCCGATTGGTCGCGATGGCGACGTCGATCACGGGTGGAAGAGCATGGTGGCGCGCGAGGTCAGCTCCACGAGCGGCCCTGCCCACACGCCGAAGACGACCGTCGGCACGACGCAGGCGGCGATGGCGATGGCCGTGGCGAGCGGGACGGGTGTGTCGTCGCGGTCGTGGACCACGCCGTACTCCTCGGCGTGGTCCGCCTTGGCGCCGTCGCGGGCGTCCTCGAGCAGGATCCCCGAGCCGACCGCGGCGAGCCTCGCGGTGGGCCGTGCGGTCGATCGGGGCAGCTCGGTCCCAGTCGCGGGGACGTCGGCTCGCGCGGCGTACATGAGCACGACGACGCGGAGGTAGAAGTAGCCCGAGATCGCCGTCGCGAGCATCGCGATCACCCCGAGCGCGACCCCGGCCCAGCCGAGGTGCTCGATGGCGGACTCGATCACGGCCAGCTTCGCCAGGAAGCCCGTCGTGAAGGGCACGCCGGCCTGGGCGAGCAGGAGCACGGTGAAGGCGCACGCGAGCAGCGGGCGGCGCTGCGCGAGGCCCCGGTAGCTCGTGAGGTCCTCGCGGCCGTCGGCCGAGACGACCGTCACGATGGCGAACGAGCCGACGACGAGCAGCGCGTAGGCGGCGAGGTAGTACAGGGCAGCGGCCGTGCCGCGCGGCGACGACGCCCACAACGCCAGCAGCACGAAGCCCGCGTGGCTGATCGACGAGTAGGCGAGCATGCGCTTCACGTTGCGCTGCACGGTCGCCATCNNCGTCCTGCTGGGTGAACAGCCCCGACGCGAGCACGCGCAGCACCGCGGCGAACGCGCCCACCTTCACGATCGAGGCCATGAGCCCGACGACGGGCGTCGGCGAGCCCTCATAGACGTCGGGCGACCAGACGTGGAACGGCACCGCGGCGACCTTGAAGGCGAACCCGACGAGCAAGAGGGCGGTCCCCGCGAGCAGGAGTCCCTGGCTGCGCAGCACGTTCTTCGCGAGGAAGTCGGCGAGCTGGCCGAGCTGGGTCGTCCCGCTCGCGCCGTAGACGAGGGCGATGCCGTAGACGAAGATCGCCGACGAGAACCCGCCGAGGAGGAAGTACTTCATCGCCGCCTCGCCCGAGCGCGCCGAGCGGCGGTCGAATGCGGCGAGCACGTAGAGCCCGATCGACATGATCTCGAGGCCGAGGAAGATGACCACGAGGTCGTTCGCCTGGGCCATCATGATCGCCCCGGTGACCGACGCGAGCGCGAGCACGTGCAGCTCGACGCCCTCGAGGCGCTCTCGATGGAGCCAGCCGTCCGCGACGAGGGCCGAGAGCGCGAGCGAGACGGCGAGCACGAGGGTCGCGACGACGGCGAACCCGTCCTCCACGATGACGTGGGCCACGGTGGTCGACGGCCCGTGCCGCGAGATGTCCACCCACTGGGCGACGCAGTCGGCGGCCACGCAGACGCTCGCGACGACGGTCACGGCCGTCCCGATCGACGGGCGCAGCCGCCCGGGGACGAGCGAGCTCGCGAGGAGCAGCCCGACCGCCGCGACGGTGAGGATGATCTCGGGCAGGATCACGAGGTAGTGGACCGAGGGCATCGCGACGGTGCTCATCGCGGGTGCGCCGTGCTCAGGGCCACCGTGACGTGCGACAGGAGGTTCACGACCGATGGCAGGATCCGGTCCAGGACGAGCTTCGGGTACACGCCGAGCAGCACCATGATCGCGAGCAGGGGCGCGAGCACCGAGCGCTCGCGCCAGTCGAGGTCGCTGATGGACGCGCCCTTGGGGGCGAGCTCGCCCTGGAAGACCTGCTGGTAGGCCCACAGCAGGTAGATCGCGGCCACGATCACGCCCAGCGTCGGGATGACCGCCCACCACCCCTCCGCGCCGAAGAACCCGATGAGCACGAGGAACTCGCTGACGAACCCGTTGAGCCCCGGCAGGCCGATCGAGGCCATCATCGCCACGGTGAAGAAGGCAGCGAGCACCGGGGCGGCCCCCTGGATGCCGCGGACGCCGGTCACGAGCGACGAGCCGGTGCGCTTGGCGAGGAAGCCGACGAGCAAGAACAGCGCGGCGGTCACGATCCCGTGGTTGAACATGAGGAGCACCGCGCCCGAGACCCCGGCCTGGTTGAGCGACACGACGCCGAGGACGACGAAGCCCATCTGGGCGAGCGAGGAGTACGCGAGCAGACGCCTCAGGTCACTCGAGCCGCACGCGACGACCGCGCCGTAGAGGATCGATGCGATCGCGAGGGCGAACAGCCAGGGCCCGACCGTGACCAAGGCGTGGGGGAACAGGGTGATGTCGAAGCGCACGATGCCGTAGGTGCCGAGCTTGGCGAGCAGTGCGGCCAGCACGACCGAGCCCGCGACGGGTGCCTCGGCATAGGCGTCGGGCGACCAGGTGTGCAACGGGAACAGCGGGGACTTGACCGCGAAGGCCGCGGTGAACGCGAGGACCAAGAGCACGCCCGTCGTGCCGCCGAGGTGCGTGGACGACAGCGCCGTCAGCGAGAAGGTGAGGTCGCCGCCGGCCTGGGACTGGTGCAGGAACGCGACGACGAGGATGCCGACGAAGAGGAACGCCGAGCCGACGAGCGTGTAGACGAAGAACTTCATCGCCGCGGCGGGCCCGCGATGCTGATCGCCCCAACCTGCGATGAGGAAGTACGCGGGCACGAGCGTGAGCTCGAAGAACAAGAAGAACAAGAGCACGTCGAGGCTCGCGAAGCTGCCGACGGTCGCTGCCTCCAAGAGGAGCAGCCACGCGATCGACGCTCTCGTGCGGTGGCGCACGGGCGCGCCGAGGATCGCGATCGGCACGATGATCGCCGTCAACACGATGAGCAGGAGCGAGATCCCGTCCACGCCGGCGCGCCAGAACAGCCCGAACGGCGCGGCGAGCACCTGNNGGCGCCGACGAGCTCGGCGATCGCGACGGACGCGCCCACCGCGGTCGCGAGCAGACCGTCGAGCCTGGGCACGAGGGCGAGCACGCCCGCCGCGACGGCGGGGGCCAAGACGAGCGCGACGAGGAGGGCCGAGGACTGCACGATCAGAAGGTCCTCGCGAGCAGGTAGGCGACCAGCAGCGCGGTGCCCACGGCGAACAGCAGCGCGTAGCTGCGCAGGTACCCGTTCTGGAGCCCGCGGAGCTGGCGGGCGACCCGTCGCGCCGCCGCGGCGACGCCGAGCACCGCCCCGTCGATCACGACAGGATCGATCACCTCGGCGGAGGTCCTGGCCAGGGCCTGGCCGGGCCGGCCGATGACCGCGTCGTAGGCGTCATCCCAGTACCAGACGCGAGCCAGGAACTGAGGTGTCAGTGCAGGGCGCTCCGCTCGCCCGCGCCACAGCCACCAGGCGATCGCGAGGCCGGCCACGGCCACCACCCCGTCGACGGTGATGAGCGCGGCACTGCTCGTGCCGGACAGCGGGGCGAGGTGCGTGCTCGCGAACACCGGGTTGAGGAACCGATCGAGCGCTGGGCCGAAGACCCCCGCGAGTGCCGCGAACACGGCGAGCACGACGAGCGGGAGCCGCATGACCCACGGCGAATCGTGGGGCGGGGCCAGGGCCGGGCGCCCCCCGGCAGCCTTGAGGAAGCGGGGGTCGCCCATGAAGGCGAGCACGAACAGCCTCGTCATGTAGTAGCCGGTGAGCAGTGCGGCGACGAGCCCGATCGCCCAGAGCGGCTTCGAGTAGGACCACGCGCCCTTGAGCACGTCGCCTTTCGCGAAGAAGCCTGAGAGCGGGGGGACGCCGGCGATCGCGAGCCAGCCGATGACGAACGTGGCGAAGGTCCAGGCCATGAGCGTGCGCAGCCCGCCCATGCGCCCCAGCTCCTGCTCGCCGTCGAGGCCGTGGATGACCGAGCCCGCGCCCAAGAAGAGCAGCCCCTTGAAGAAGGCGTGGGCGACCATGAGGAAGATGGCCGCGGTGTAGGCGCCCGAGCCCACCGCGAGCACCATGAAGCCGAGCTGGGACACCGTCGAGAACGCCAGCACCTTCTTGATGTCCTGCTGGGCCGTCGCGATCGTCGCGGCGACGAACGCAGTCGCTGCCCCGACCACCGCGATCGTCGCTCGCCCCGACGAGGTGAGCACGAGCAGGTGGCTCATGCGGCAGAGCAGGTAGACGCCCGCGGTCACCATCGTCGCGGCGTGGATGAGCGCCGACACGGGTGTCGGGCCCTCCATGGCGTCGGCCAGCCAGTTGAACAGCGGAATCTGGGCGGACTTGCCGGCCGCGGCGAACAGCAGGGCGATCGTGACCAAGGTCACCTGGGTCCCGGTGAGCGTCGGGGCGCCGGTCGCGATCCCGACGTAGGTGAGCGTGTGCAGGTGGGTGAACAGGACGAACATCGCGACGAGCATCCCCACGTCGCCGATCCGGTTGTAGACGAAGGCCTTCTTGCCCGCTGACGCCGCGCTGTCGCGGTCGAAGTAGAACGCGACGAGCCAGTACGAGCACACCCCGACGCCCTCCCAGCCGACGAAGGTGAGGAGCAGGTTGTCAGCGAGCACCAAGAGCAGCATCGAGAACACGAAGAGGTTGAGGTACACGAAGAACTTCGTGAAGTCGCGCTCCTTGTGCATGTAGGCGATGGAGTACAGGTGGATGAGCGCGGACACGCCGGTGACGAAGAGGCACATGGTCACCGACAACGGGTCGATCAGCAGGGACACCTTCACCTGGTAGGAACCGATCGGGA
>PNBD01000007.1:0-17074 GCA_003135855.1 Deltaproteobacteria bacterium | reverse complement strand
AGGGCGCACGCGAGCATCCAGGGGGCGGCGTAGACCATCTCAGCCCTGCAGCTCGTGGAGGTCGTCGACGACGGCGCTGTTGCGCTTCCGGAAGATCGCGACGACGATCCCGAGCCCGACGGTCACCTCGGCCGCCGCGACCACGAGCACGAAGAACACCGTCGCCTGGCCGCCCACGTCGTGGAGCACGCGGGCGAACGTCACGAGCGCGAGGTTCGCGGCGTTGAGCATGAGCTCGATGCACATGAACATGACGAGCGCGTTGCGACGCATGAGCACGCCGGCCGCACCGATCCCGAAGAGGAGCGCCGAGACGACGAGGTAGTCCGAGAGCGCGACAGTCACGCTGGCTACGACCTCTCCCTCTCGTTAGCGGCCTGAGCTTTGGCCCCAGGATCGACCTTCGCAAGGGTTAGCGCACCCAGCACAGACGCGGCTAGGACCAGCGCCAAGATCTCGAGGACCGGCGCGAACTGCCCAGTCAGGAGCTTCCCGATGTCGACGAAACTTGGCGCGCTGGCCTGCTCGCTCGCGTTGGAGAGCCCGGCCGCGAAGAAGCTTGAGACCAGCGAGATGACGAGCGCGGCGACCGTAATGAGCCCGGCAACGCTCGCGGTGGGCCCCACGGAGTCGCCGAACCACCTCCCTTCTCTGACAAGCATGACCGTGAAGAGGACGAGGACCGCGACCGCCCCGACGTAGACCGTGATCTGGAAGACCGCCACGAAGGGAGAGTCGAGAAGGAAGAAGAGTGAGGCCACCCCGAAGAAGCTGGCCGCGAGGCCGACCGCCCCGTAGATTATCTCCTTGGCCTCGAGTGCCGCGATGGCCCCGCCCACGCTGACGATTGCGAGAGCCACGAACGCGGCGTCGGTCGCATCAACCATGGGTCACGGTGCCTCTCTTCTGGTCGAACTTGACCTTCGCGGTCCCGAACTCCGGCGGCGGGATCATCAGAAGGTCAGGCGTGTATTTCAGGCTGGCCTTGTCGTACGCCGAGAGCTCGTAGTCGTTGGACATCGAGAGCGCGTCGAACGGACACGCGTCGACGCACAGGCCGCAGAAGACGCACCTCCCGTAGTCCACCGCCGGCCAATAGTTCTTCTTGTTCTGGGGCTTGTTCCTCACCATCGTCTGCATCTCGATCGCGACGGCGACCCCGTCGCAAGCGATAGCGCAGAGCTGGCACCCTGTGCACTTGTCCTCCCGGAGCAGATGCCTGCCCTTGAACCCGGGAAGGCCGACCCCGTTCTTTGGGTCGAAGTGGTATCCGGGACCCTGGAGGTCTAGCTTCTGGTCAGGGTAGCGCAGGGTCATCCTCGGCCTGAAGGCATGCCGCATGCCCGACCACGTGGAAATCCAGGCTCCCTTGATCGACGAAAGCGTTCCCATAAGCTCAGAGGCCCCCGATGTGGTAGAGCCCTAGGGAGACGACGAGGAGCGCGATGAATAGGTTGACGAAAGATAGGAGCATGAGCTTCGACCACCCTCCCCTGAGAAGGACGTCGAGCCTTACTCGTGGCATGACCGCCCTCGGGAACATCATGGCGAGCATCACGATGAAGGTCTTCAGGATGAACCATGCCTCGGGCGGAAGGAACCCGGGCCCGTACCACCCACCAAGGAAGAACGTCGTGAAGATGCCCGCGAGCGCGTAGAACTTGATGTAGGTCGCGAGCTGGAAAATGCCGAAGTTCATCCCTCCGTACTCCGTCTGCCAACCCGCGACGAGCTCCGAGTCCGCCTCGGGTAGGTCGAAGGGGATCCTCTCAAGCTCGGCGAGGACGCAGATGAAGAAGGTTATCGCCCCGAGGGGCTGGAATACGATGAACCAGATGCCGCTCTGGGCATAGACGATCTTGAGAAGGTCGAGGGAGCCCGCGAGGACCACGACGCCCACCACCGACAGGAGCATCGGGATCTCGTATGCGACCATCTGGTGGAGCGCCCTCAACGAACCGATGAGCGAGTACTTGTTGTTGCTCGACCATCCCGCGAGCATCACGACCAGCGGGGTGAAGCTCACTATCGCGAAGACGAGGACCGCCCCGACCGAAGGGTCAGCTATGTAGGTGGAAGGGCCGAGGGGCACGAGCGCGAGGAGGGAGCCCGCGATGAACATCAGGGCGAGCGGGATCGAGATGAAGACTGCCTTGTCTACCGAGTTGGGGATCAGCATCTCCTTGAAGAGGAGCTTGAAGAGGTCGGCGAAGTTCTGCAGGATCCCCTCGAACCTCCCGGCGTACTCCGGCCCGACCCTGAGCTGGATCTTCGCGATGAACTTCCTCTCCACCCAGATCATGAAGACGCTTGCGAATATCGCCGCAAACGTGAAGCCGGGGAAGGTCGTGAGCTGGAAGAGGGTCTTCGTGGGTTCCGTGGCCATGAGCTTACCGACGAAGGCCATGAGCTGGTCGGGCTTCGTCGTGAGAGAGAAGAGGTCGGCGAAGCTCGTGCCGAAGAGCGTGTAGAAGACGTAGTAGATCGGGAGTATGAAGAGGGGCGTCAGCAGGACGACCCATAACACCAGCTTGAGGATGTGTCGGATGAACTCCTCGAAGGTGGTGATCTGCTTTGGCACGCTCGCGCTGCCTTCTGAGGGCCGCGTCGGGAGATGATATTTCAATCTATCGAGCGGAGTGCTGACATTTGGCAACCGTTGGCGGACTTTCGGGCGCGTTTGTATTATTTCTCGACGAGACTAGACGCCCGCCGCAAAGTCCTCGAGCATCTTCCTGTATATGCTGCGAGGAGGGAACCCTATCCCAGTGAGGTAGGTCGAGAACTTCACTCTTCCCTTGTCGTCGCGGATCGTGTCTTCGATCGAGTGGATCTCCTCGCCGACGACCGCGTACGCCGTTGCGTAGCCCGGGAACATCCCCTCGTGCGCCGGGAAGAGCTGGTAGTAGACGTTGCTCCTGGGGACGCCGCTGTGCTCGTGGGCCCAGTCGATGAAATCGAAGAGGGTCTGCTTGCCCGTGTTGATCCGGACGTCTCCTATCACCCTCAGGAACCTGATGAGCCGCCACTTGCGCGTCTGGAACTCGAGCTCGGCGTTGATGAGCTTTAGGCCTCCGTACTTGTCGAGGAGCTTGACGTAGGCCTTCTCGGCTTTCGTGAGCGACTCCTTTCCTTCGAGCTTGAGCGAGGCCTCCAGGAACTCCCTCTCCCTGTTGAACGACAGGCCCTCGGTCACGGGCGCCATGAGGAGAGTTGGGAGGAGCTCCATCTTGCTAGGCCGGCCTCCAAAATGAAGCGCGCTGTTCGAGTGGTTGACGCAGTGGCCGTATTCCTCATGCACGAGCAGGTCCATGAGCTGGGAGACGGACTTGGGCGGGTCCCTCTTGGGGTCGGTAGTGAGGAAGTAGAGCTGGAAGGGTTTCTTGGTGAACGTGTCGAAGAAGGCCGCGGCCCCCGTGGGGAGCATCCCTGAGAGATAAGCGGGCGTCTCGATGACCTTCGTCTTGTACTTCTTGTTTATCCTTACGACGTCCTCGTCGACGAACTCCTGGATGACCTTTCGCATCGCGTTGGTCACCCTCAGCAGGTCCTTCGGCTTCAGGCGCGCCCTGTCGACGAGGTGCTTCTCGACGGCTTCCGGCGTGGGCTCGCAGTGGTATTGCTTCGCCAGCCTCTTGGTGACGCTTCGATAGCGGGGGAGCTCTTCGGCGAGCCAGGCGAGTGCCTTTTTCTCGAGCTCGTCCGGCGTCTCGGAATAGTCCATCCCGTTCTCCAGAGCGACCCTGTAGAAGCGCTCCCTTCCGAGCTCGAACTTTGTCTTCTTGAACACGCGCTCCACCTCCTCGAATGTCCCTTTGCCGAAGCCAGGGAGGGCGAAGAGAGAGACGAAGCTCTTGGCCCTGGCCTTCAGACGCTCGCAGTCCTTCTTCAGCTCCTTGCCCTTGATCTGCCCAGATATCGCGTCGAGAATCTCTATCACTCCATCGAGCCTGTAGAGGGTGAGGGCCTTGACGGCGCTTGGAACGGTCTTCTTGCTGAACTTCTTCTGGGTGACGTCTATGGCCTTGATCGAGCTCGAGACGAGCGTGGAGAGGTGCTTCTCGTTGACTCCTTCCTTGGTCAGGTGGTTGAAGATCGACCCTACGATGTCGTCGAGGATGGGTTGCGGCTCATCGAATGAGAGCGTGACCTCCATGCTGTCGAGGATCCTGGCCTGAATATCGTTCTCCGACCTTCGCCTGAGCGCCCTTACCCTCTCTAGGGCGTTGCGGATGTTTTCCTCGCTAGGGATGAAGAGCTTCCCTGCGTACTCCTCGAAGCCCAGCGCGAACGCCCCCGATGGGTTGAGCTCTTTCCAGAGCTGGACGATCTCGTCGTCGAGCGATTTGGTGACCATCTGCGTGCGCCTTCGGGCTCGTCCTTCTTATTTACGCTGCCGCTCCCTTTGGGATTAGGCGCTTCTTCGTCTCGTCCATCTCCGTGTCCATCTTCTTCTTCCACTCGGGGAAGCCATTGGGGCTCTCCGGGTACTGGAGGTTAAGGTCGACGAGCGCCTGGCTCTTGTCCGCCGTGTAGCGAAGCCCCTTCGCGAGGTCCATCTGGCTCGCGACCCTCATCAAGAGGACGGGGTTGAGCATCTGGATTGCGTTGAAGCGGGGATGCTTCCGGTCCCTGATCATGTTGATGTCCTCCGCGGTGAGGAAGTGCTTCATGCCAAAGTCGATCTGCTCGTTTGTCACGGTCTGGAGGTAGCGCCTCAGGACCTCGAAGGAGGCCATCTGGTAGCCGTGGGTCAACATGTACTCGTGGCTGTAAGGCCAGAGCCCCTCCTGGCTCACGTCGTTCGCCTCGAGCGCGTGCGCGACTGTCTTCCCGAGTATCACGCTCGCGTACATGGAAGGCCCGATGCCGCCCGCGTCGAGGGGCCTAGGGAGCCACGCAGCGTCGCCCACCAAGGCGAGCCCGTTTGCTACCATGGAATCGTTATGCCTTCGGACGGGGACCTGCCAGTTGCCCTTTGTGTTTCCTACGTCGTTCGGGTCGTTAGAGAGCCTCCCGTTCTTCATGCAAGGGTTGTCCTTGACGTACTTGTCGATGAGGGTGGAGAGGTTGTCGTTGAGCCCGAGCCTCTTGTTGCGCCTGTCGAGGCCTGACTTTGATACGCCCAGTCCGATGTTGACCTTTTTGTTTCCCTTGGGGAAGACCCACGCGTAGCCTGCCGGCGCGATGTCCTGGTCGAGGTGGATGATGCAGTACTCGGGTGTGAAGTATGTCTCGTCCTCCACGGCCTGGTCGAACTCCAGCAGGTAGCGGCCCGTCGCCTCCATGTCGTCCATGTCTATCTCCCTCTCGATGTAGCTGTCGATCGGGTTGAACTTCCTCAGCACCGACGAGGAACCTGAAGCGTCGACGACCATCTTGGCAGAGATCTTGAACGGGTTGCCGTCCTTGTCGCGACCCTCTATGCCCCTGATGTAGCCGTCTTGCGCGGTGAGCCTCTCGGCGGTGGCGCCGAACTTGAACTCGACACCGAAGCCCTTCGCGTCCTTCACCTGCTTGCGCGGGAAGAGCCTCCTGTTTAGCGTGTAACCCTCGCCCTCGAAGAGCACCTTCGTCTTGTGGTCGGGGGAGTAGACGTAGATCCCCTTTACAGGGTGCTCGAGCTCCGGGTAGTCGTACTTGAGGCCGATGTTGGTCTCGATGAACTGGACGCTCTTCTTGCTCGCTGCGTCCCCGCAGATCCACCCGTTGTTCGTCTTCTTCCCGGGCTCCTCAGGCGTGTTCCTGTCGACGACAAGGACCCTTGCCTTTTGCTTCGAGTAGAAGCCAATGGAGGAAGCTGTCAGGAGTCCGGACATCCCGCCTCCTGCGATTATCACGTCATAGTCGTATTCTGCCATAAACTCTCAGTTATTAGTTTGGAAAGCTACTAATACCTATATAGAGCTTTTGTCTATTCGAAGCTCAAGGCAGACTTGACACAAGAAGATGAGCTAGCAGCCGAACTCAGGAAACTCGGGCTCACCGGCTACGAGGCAAGATGCTATGTATTCCTAGTGAAGATGGGCCTGAGCGACCCGAGAAAACTCGCCTCCAAAGCGTCGGTGCCCTACCCTAGCGCGTACGAAGCTCTGAGGCACTTGCAAGAGCTTGGGTGGGTAGAGCTTGTTACGAATAGGCCGGCGGTATATCGGGCAAGGGATCCCGGGACAATCCTCAGCGAAGAACAGTCAAGGCTCCAAGCGACATTCCGCTCGCTTGAAGAGATGTACAAGGCGACTCCGGCTGATCAAGCTGAACTTGTTTATACTCTAAGAGGGAAAGATCGTGTGGTCTCGAAGCTAATTGAAATGATACGCGGGGCTCGCTCGAGTATGATGCTAGTTACGCCGGCGGAGACTTTGGAACGGTCACCAGTCCTATTGAATGCGGTGACCAAGACAGCGGATAGGGGTGTTCGAGTCCGGCTCATCACGGAGGAAGCCAAAGTCAGAGGTCTCCCGAAAAGTGTGAATCATCGGACGGGGAACGTCTTTGCCTTCGATCTACTTGTGGACGACGAGGCGGCCTTGATTGGCCTTCCCGACCTGTCTGCCGCGGGTTGGGTCGAGAGCAACGCCGTGGCATCCCACTTCGGCCAGTTTCTCGAGCTGCTGTGGGGATCTAGTACGAAGCTTCAGGGCGACTAAATATGAACCCAGCATCATGTAGCATTGAGGATTCCTCCGGATCTCAAACACAAAGATTGAGATCCATGACGACGAACACTTCTTCACTCAAGAGTTTGTTTCGCTGCTTTGCAATGCGTACATATTCCAGAAGTGCGGCGAAAGGACCGAAGTCACCCTGCGCACAGGTGATACCCGGTTTACTATAGACAACTTGCTCCCAGGAGGAGGCCTTGTCGAGAATAAGGTGACCGTAGTCAGTGGATGGAGGGCCGAGCAGCAACTGAAAACTTACTTGCGATATGCCCATGAAAATGGAGGATCTCTTCAATACAACTTCTTTCGTAGTCCCGCTGGCAGCAAATTCGGACCCAGTTACCCATTCGCTCTGAGATTGGCGGAAGCATCGATGATGTTCGACGTAGCACTACACATTATCGACTGGGAGTGGTGGGAAGAACTTCAGTGAAGGTGCCACCCGACCGCCTAAGAAAGCGGTCGGATGACCCACTTCTAGCTCTACTGACTAACTTCCGCTGCTGAAGATGGACTCGTCCTGCGCGGAGGGGACCTCCGGGAAGGTCTCGCCCATCCGCTTCTCCGCGAGCGCGGCAGCCTCTGCCATGATTTTGTCCGCCTCCTCGCTGGACTCGCCGCTGCTGAAGAAGTTGGCACCTGTGAGCCCGCCGACGTCGGTCATCATCGTGCTCAGCTCTGTGCCGATGTCTCCTAGTGCGCCCTGGGCGTCAGGCAACGCCGTGGAGAGGGACGCGCGCACGTTCTTGATCACGCCGATTGCCGGCGCAAGGACTGCGGTGAAGTCTCCGAACTCGGTGACTGTCTGCAGGCGCATGGTTATCTGCTCAAGAGCGATCTTGGACTGGGTGACGATCTTGGTCATCTTCTTGACCTCCGCGAGCTCGTTCGAGTAGGCCTTGCTGGTCATCTCGTCGTGCTGCTGGACCGCGGTCACCGTCTTCTTGAATATCGAGGTCTCTCTTTGCTTCAAGCGGTTGAGCGCGCCGTCTAGGCGGTGGACCTCTTGGTTGAGCTGGCCGGTGGCCTTTTGGATCTGGGGCTTCAGAGGTTGTGGACCCCTGATGGTCTCCCTCGTCTTCTTTCCGAAGCTTCCCGATGACGCCGCCGGTTTCCAGTTCTTCTCGAATTTACTCATGTGATAATCTCACGCCTCATCATTGGAGCGATT
This sequence comes from Deltaproteobacteria bacterium, assembly GCA_003135855.1. GTDB lineage: Bacteria > Desulfobacterota > Binatia > Binatales > Binataceae > Binatus. The sequence goes on along the minus strand of PNBD01000007.1, from coordinate 9,238 downwards.
CGGTCATACCGTGCCCTGACAACAACGTTTGATGTTGTGGTGAAGATTGGTTTACTCCGTGGTGGTTCCGCGGGGATATCGAAGTTTGCACCACAACCCATTATTAACGTGGAGCGAGGCCAAAAGCGACACCGAGGCCATGGTATCCACCGACTCATCGAACCCACGGTCCTCAACGGGTGTCGGAGTCCCGTTCTGCGATTGGTGAGGGTGTTGAGCGCGAGCGGTTCAGGTTTGGTTCTCGGCGACGTCTTCGGGCTGCTTGCGCTCGTCTTGATAGGCGCGACTGCGGTCTTGATGCTCGTGAGGAAGCGCATACTCAAGCGCTTCAAGAACCTGGACCTGATGCGGCGCGTCCATATTGCGACAGCAGGCCTTGGCGGCCTGTTCCTGATCCTCCACGTCTCCTACTTCATCTCCTATCCGCTCAACCTTGAGATACTCCTCGGCTACGTTTCGGCGAGCCTCGCGTTGGTAGTGTGGTTGACGGGGACGGCCTTCCTCGAGAGGTTCAGGGACTCGCTCTACTTCCACGGCACCCTGTCGCTCAGCGCCATCTCTCTGATGGTCATACACTCCGCCGCCGCGGGGCTCAACGTCCCCTTCGCGATAGCGGAGGTCGTCCTTGGCGGCACGACAATAATCGCCATCTACAAGACGTCCCAATACATCGGCAAGTTGAGGGGCACCGGAGGGGTCAGGCGTTGACGCAGGGAGACCCGCCCCGCGACTGGCTGACGCAAGGCCTCGATAACAGGATCCCTGTCATCCACCAGAAAGGGGCCGGATCTGGTAAGGGCTACACGAGCAAGAGGGAGGCGTTGAGCGGGCTCCGCAAGCTTCAACGATACATAGGATACGCGATGCTCCTGTCGGCAGCCGCGGGCGTATATCTTCTGGCCACGGACGGCTCCCTATGGATTCTAGCGGTCTCGCACGCAGTCGGCCTCGTGCTGATCGTAGTGCTTGACGTGTTTCTTGGACTGGTCAATCTGATGGGGTCCAAGCGCCTCTACCTAGCCAGCCTGGCTGCCGCGTTCTTAGGTATCGTGCTTCAACTCGGCGACATTGTGACCGCACCCCAATACAACATGACCATACCCTACTTCGCCGCATATCTCTTCAAGCTCCCCGCGTTCGACATACTGCTCGCCCTACAAGCCGCGGTGATAGTCCTTGGCTTGTCTGGAAGGAGCGACGTGGAATTCCTTGCCTCGAGGAGGAGGGTCTCAAAGGAGCTCAACTATTCGCGAAGGTCATTCGCCAAGACCGTGGTCGGATTCGGGGCGCTCGTCGGGCTGGGGGTGATACTCGGGTCGATGAAAATCCCATCTGCGACCTCCTCGTCCTCGCCGTCGAGCAATGCTCCGGTGGCTTCGGCTTCCAATCCCATCACCAACACGAACAACATGCAGGTCGACTCGCCGGTCTACTTCCAGTTCCCTTCGGGCTATCCGAACGTTCTCTTCAAGCGAAGCGACGGGACGCTTGAGGCCTACAGCCTACTCTGCACTCACGTGTGCTGCGAGTGCACTTACATCTCGTCTTCCAAGATCTACTACTGCCCGTGTCACGGCTCGGAGTTCGACGCCCAAGGGAGGGTAATCGCTGGGCCCGCCAATTACCCTCTTCCCTCGATCGCGTTGAACGTCGACACCTCAGGAAACGTCTTTCCGACCGGAGTGAACGGGTATAGTCCTTGCTGAGCGCAGGTGTGACCCGAACGCAACCTGACGCGGAGAACCTCACGAGACGTTTAAGGGATGAAACTAGGGGTAAGAGATGTTGGGAATCCGCGCGTCGCGGCGTTGGTCGAAGGACGTCGCCCCGTTCTCCTCATCTCAAGGGCCGGGGAGTTTGGACGACCTCGACCCTACGCAGCGGAGCATCCTCGAATTCATCTCCTCTCACCCGGGGGCACATCACAGGGACATCTGCAGGGGCCTCGCTCTCGCCATGGGCGACGTCCAATATCACGTCAGAAGGCTCGAGCGCGATGCACGTATCATCTCGGCGCGTCGAGGGCTCTACAAGTTCTTCTATCCGGCGAACATCTTCGGGGAGAGGCAGCGTGAGGTGCTGAGCGTCCTCAGCCTCGACAGGCCGCGGGAGCTGCTCCTCAACATCATCGAGCAACCCGAGTCTTCACAGGAGGCTCTGGCGCGCGCGACCGGGGTCTCCCAGCCGACGGTCTCCTGGCACCTCAAGAGGCTCACCGACCTGAAGATCGTTAACAGGCGACAAGAAGGAAGGTCAGTCACCTACAGCGTAATCGGCGGCGGCTCGGAGATTGCGACCTTCATCAGGGCTTATCATCCTACGGTTTGGGAGAAGTGGTCGAGCAGGCTGGCCGACATATTCATCGCCTACGCAGGAGGGGAGGAGAAGGATTGACCATCGATGCAGGCCTGACACTCTGGAACCTATCGCCTTTGTTGGACGTCGACACAGGCTTTGAGACGAGAGAGGTCATCGACCTCGCGATAGCGGTCTTCGCCCTCGTCCTGCTCGCTCTCTCGCTCTCGGCCTATCGGAAGACACGCCTAAGGCGCCTTCTCCTGGTATCGTTTGCCTTCGGCCTCTTTGCGGTAGAGGTTGGGATAAGGCAGCTGGACGCGTTCGTGTTCGCCGTCGGGGGTCAGACGGAGCAAATCGTCGTCGCGGTGATGGAGTTCATCATCCTGCTCCTGTTCTTCCTTGCGATAGTGGTTCGCGACTAGGTTCCCGCTGCGTTAGACGATTGCACCATACTGATTATAAGGCGAGGCAGGGGAACGAAAATCTGGTCTAAGGTCGACTTGCGCAGCAAACTCTCCTACTATTCGGTCCTCGTGCTGGTGGGACTTGCCCTGATCTCAGGGTTGATCTTGGTCGTGAATCCGTTCAACGGGCCCCCCGCGAACGCCTCGCCTGCAGCACCGCCGGCGGCGATGTCGGCTGTGGCAACGGTGACTAGCAACTCCACCGTCACGACCAGTACCAGCGCCGCTTCGACGCTGGGCGGAAACGGCCTGATTGCGGGCTCGCAGCCGGGTGGAAGCATCGTAGGGGCGCACCACCACCACGATGGTGGCGGGTTCGCAGGGTCCGGCGCGGGCAACAGCACCGTTACGACCACCACTAGCGCCATCTACTCCCGCGATGACTGAGAGTAGGCTTCGACCGACCGCTACGCACCGAGCGAAGGGCGAGACACCTTGAACAGGCGCGAATTCCTAAGGACCGCAATCGCGACGACGACGCTCCTGGCCGTCGGAGCGACTGGGCTCTTCGAGGTCGCAGCAAGAGCGGGAGCAAGCCAGGCGACCACCCAGCAGCAGCTCCAACTTCCTCCTGTCACGTCGGCGACGAGCCAATCGACGACCGCGCAGGTCCAATCGGGAGCGTCGAGCTCGTCATCGGCGCCAGCATCTACAACCTCTGCGTCGTCGTCTTCTGCGCAGTCGTCCTCTTCGCAGGCGTCCTCCGCGCCTTCGCAAGCCTCCACCACCTCAACGCAAACTTCGTCCGCCTTGGCACCAGCGGGCTACGTCCTCGTCGCCCAGCAGTCCAGCCTTAGCGGGAGGAGCTCAGCCTACTTCAACCACCCAGCACATGGGAACTCCATCATTTTGGACCTGAACGGCCAGTGGAGAGCCTTCAGTGCGGTATGCACGCACAGGCCATACACCGTGGAGTTCCAGAGCTCCGAGCTGTATTGCCCATTACACGGAGCGACGTTCAGCGCGACCAACGGCAGCGTCACCCGAGGCCCGGCACAGAGCAAGCTTGGTGAATACGGCGTGATAATGCAAGACGGGAACGTCTACGTCTCCAACGCCATAATCAACTGACGGCAGGCTTTCCCCGCAGGCGACGATGGGTCCGGTCGACCTCCAGCTTCAGCATCTTTGAGACTATCTTCTCGTGCTTCGCCTCGTCTGCGTCGATCCACTGGAAGAGGAGCCTCGCGATTGGGTGGCCGACGTGGATGCTCTCCGTCAGGCTCGCCTCGTTAGCGGAGTCCTCCAACTCGACTAGGCTCTCTAGTATCTTCTTCCCAGGCATCTCGAATTCGGAGTCCCTCCCCGCCTCCAGCCAAGAAATCACCTGCGACACGACGTCGCCGTGGCGGATGCTGTCGGAAGCTATCATGCGGAGTAGCATCTTCGAATAGTCGTCGGCTGTCTGGTTGGAGAGCTCGAGGTACTTCTCCGCGGCGGTGAGCTCGAGCCGTAGTCTTTCCCGGAGGATCCTGAGAGCTTCCTCGCGCTCTGGCGTATTCGGCTGCTCCTGCACGATGACTCTACCTTGCGTCATCACCATCACCTGACGGGCCGTCTCCAGGAGCTCGGTCATCTCGACTCCTCCAAGGCCGGAGCGCAAGCGCTTGACGAGCTTCTCGGCGAGGGGGTCGATTAGACGGTCCGTCGAGGGATATGCAGATGCGTTGCCACCCCTCTTCCGTTTGAGGTATTGCGTCACTGCGGCCGGTGTGACGTTCAGGGCGGCTGCGGCCTCCTTCGGCCTAAAACCTTCCTTGATGAGGCGCTCAGCGAGCTTGGCCCGTATCATTGGGATTAGCCTCTCCTCGCTATTGAGGCTGGGGGAATGCCTCGCGCTGGACACGACTAATGTGGCCGGGAGAGGCGCTAAATCCTTTGTGACTGTCGCCCAGCGACGCTCAGGCGGTCACTGTGATAGCGGCCTGCATGCTCGAAGGGTGGTAAGTGCAGTAGTACTTGTATGTGCCAGCGGATGCGAACATGTAGCTGTAGGTCGCGAACTGGATCATCGTGGGCGATTGGGCGACTGCCCCGGACGTGAAGACCACGTTGTGGACCTCCGGGTCACCGCCTGCAGGAGCATCTAGGTTGATCCAGTACACGGTACTCCCGGCCTTGACCGTGAGATTACCATTTACGAATGTGTTGGACTGCATGAGAATTAGGTACTGGACAACCTTCACCGTGAAAGTGATGGTGTTCGTAGACGCTCCAGACTTGCCGTTAACAGTGATCATGTAGTCGCCAGGCGCGACGGTCTGGGCGACCTTGATGTTCATGCTCACCGCGCGAGTGGTACCAGGAACGATCTTCGCAGGGTTCGAGTCGAATGCTAGCGTTATGCCGGTCGGGAGCGTGCTGTTCAGAGCGACCGTCTCACTGCTGAGAACGGATTGTGACGCGGGAGCGATGTTCAGGGTCGGGTAGAACATGTTGCTCCCAGGACTGAGAAGTATGATACCGGGCGCGGTCGAGAAGGCAAAGTCGAAGCTCTGCGCTGAGGACGATGTCGTCGTTGTGCTGCTTGTTGTCGTCGTGGACGACGTTGTCGTTGTCGTGGTGGTAGAGGATGTCGACGAGCTCGTCGTTGAGGTGGACGAAGGCGTCGTAGACGTGGTCGTAGTCGTGGAAGACACTGTGGGCGTGCTGCTAGTGACCGTGCCGCTGCTGCTTGTGCTGGTCGTCTGGGAGCTTGTCCCCGGGGACAACAGGAAGAAAGCGCCAACGGCTACTACAAGGATTACCACGGCTAAACCCGCGATTATCGTCGTGCTGATTGCTACTCGGTCTTGATCTTTCTTGAACTGCAACTTGAAACTGTCTCGCCCCATGACCCAGACGTTAAAAAGCGTAACTACATGGAATCCGCAATTTAGGGACGCTTTTAACAGAAGTATGCAAGATTTTTTGGTCGGGGCAGTCGAACGCGGGGGACGGTCCCCCCAAGCGGGCAGCAGCCACCCAGGCCGCACCAGCCGTTGTCAAGCGCCTCCGAGCGTGACTATCAGGTCGGTGAGAAAACCGGCGCACAATCCGACGAAGATCCCAGTCATGAGCACGCGGTTGTTCGTCTGTCTTCTGCCCGAGTTATACATGAGCATCGAGACATAGACCAGGGCGCCTCCGGCAATGCTGAGGAACAAGACGTAGGCGAATTCGCTCACCCCGATCAAGCTGCCCGTTATGGTGCCGATGAATGTCGGACCTCCGCCCACGAGCCCCACCGTTGCCAGGAAGCGCGCGCTGGGTTTCTCCTTGAGGCTTGTCAGCGGGCTTGCTATCCCGAACCCCTCGGTCGCGTTGTGGACCCCAAATCCGATGGTCAGGATGAGGGCGAGCCCGATCGCTCCCGACGCGTACGATTGACCTATCGCCAACCCTTCGCTGAAGTTGTGGGCGCCGATGCCGATTGCTATCATCATCGCGAGCCTGTAAGCGCCCACGTGGTCCGTGAGGTCCCCATGCAATATCAGACTCGAGGCGATTCCCAGGGGCCCAGCGCTCTCCAAGTCTCGCACCTCACCAGCAACTGAAGGAGGCTTCACCCGTACCCGCGCCATGTATCTCGCCTCATAGAAGACAAGCCCCAGCAGGCCTATCGCGATGCCTCCGAAGACGGCGAGGAGATCAAGGATTGCGACTCCTGTCGCTCCCCTTCCTACGAATGCGGCCTCAGCTGCCGTCGACGCGGTCGTCCAAGCGTGGCTGAAGACGTCCATTACGAGGAAGACTAGGATGCCTATCGCGATCGCGTTCACAAAGCCCTTCTTGCGTGCGCTGACGTTTCGAAGGACGGCCAACGGCAGACCAAGGAAGATTGTGAATCCGGCTATCGCCCCTAGAGCAAGCAGCTGCAGGAAGTCTATCAGTTGAAAGGCCTTTCATCAGCATAACATATGTCATATTTATCGATAACGATGTTAATGACTCCCGTTAACACTGTTATTAACAACAGTCTGGGACAACTTCTGGCGGGTGCAAATCGCTTCGCGGAGAACATACCAAAATCAATTTAGACCGATAGCGGTAGCCGAACTCGTTTGCTGGCGATAGATTCTTTTCAGAAGGGGAGCTCTTGAACGACGCTTCTGTTCCCTCCAGAACTGCCTTGATTGTTTGCATCACTCTCGTGGGCGCTTCTCTCGTTGCGACCCGGGGTACGGCCCTCCCGAATCCCCTGACGGCCTCTGACCACTTCACTCTCTCAATTCGAACTAATCCACCGTATGCTGCCTATTCGGGGAGCGACACCATAGTCATCGTGGGGACCTTAGCTCCGCCCCCTTCCGTGAGCTCGAACGTGACGATTGTCATCAAGGATCCTAACGGCACGGTGGTCGCGAGTGCGCTGGCCCCGGTGAGCTCTGGGCCCTCCGGAGGGAGCTATTCGCATGCGTTTTCGGCTGGTGGGAGCTGCCAGTGGATTTCGGGAACCTACGGCGTTGCGGGACTCTGGTCCAACCCGGTGGGGGCCGCGGTAGCTGAGGCGAGCACCAGCTTCGTATACACCGCCTCTGGCGCGCCGTGCACGTCCACCTCGACCAGCGCGACGACGACCACTCCCGAGTTTGGAAGCCAATCACTGTTGCTAGTAATGGTGTTCGTGATGGTCTCAATCGCGTTCCTCATGAAGAGATTCTCTTCGTCAGCACGGATCGATTCTGTTGGGCCCTCGGCGCATTTGCGGCGAGTAGAAGCGCGAGGCAAGGCGTAAATTCGACGCAGGCTTCGCGCAGAATGAGTTTGCACTTCCGTAGACCGGCGCGAGTTTCCAGGGGGGTGGGGATCGTTGTGATTGTTGTTTTGGTCCTCGTGGGAGCGCCAATCGTTGCCCATTTCGTGGGCTGGCCGCCCGGCGCAACCATCGATTCGAGCTCGGAGACGACGTCTTCGACTTCGGTCGACACGACCGCTTCTCAAACGACGTCAGTTTCGACGGGTGGGAGCTCCACACCAGGGGACTTGACGATTACCAACATGTTCGCTGACGTGAAATCGTTCGAGTTGCAGGCCGTTTACAGCAACTTCTCCTCGATTGCAGGCAAGACCACCTTCGAGGGCAGCCCCGGCGAGACGATAATGGTGGTAGTCGACATCGTGTATCAGGCGTGCGGCTCGGGCGCGTGTCCCAAGCAGATCACTGCTGTGAGCGCGGCGAGTCAGGGTTTCACGGTGATGGCGACCACGCCTTCGTTACCGTTGCCTCTCAAGGGCGCAGGCGGCGACTTCCTAGAAGCAAGTCTCACGGTCGAGGTCATAGCGCCCTCGACCCCGTACACAGGCAATCTGACCCTCGTGGTCCAAGTCTCTTAGAAACACCGCCAATCGCCCCGATTAACACATCTGGCGCAAATAATCACGAATGGCTAGAGATAAATACGGCACGAACTTCCGGCTTTTGGGGAAATCTGTTAGCACACGCATCTCGTGCGTGGCGCAAGCTAGGCTGTGCCATGATGGGCAGTCTCAAGGACCGAGAGCGGGTCTAGCATGAAGCTGCTTTACTTCGTCCCATTGCTTCTCCTCTTGATCATGCCTGCGGCCCTACCGACGCTCTCCGCGACGGTCAACGGGGCGGCAGCCAACCCCATCCAGCACGTCGTCATCTTGTTCCAGGAGAACCACACGTTCGACAACTACTTCGGGACGTTTCCCGGCGCCAACGGAATAAAGAACGACCCCTCCGGTGTGCAGCCATACCACCTCACCGGCCTGATTACCGACCTTTGCCACTCGACCGTCTGTGCGCACGCCGACTACAACAATGGGAAGATGGACGGGTTCCTGCAGTCGGAAGGGTCGAAGCAGACTTTCGGCTACTACAACCAGCAGGACATCCCCTATTACTGGAGCCTTGCGAAGAACTACACGCTCTTCGACAACTACTTCACCTCGGCGATGGGGCCTTCTCTGCCCAACCACCTGTATCTGGTGGCGGGACAGGACGCCGGTGTGCCGGACTCGGTCACCCTCCATCCTCAAGATTTGAAAATCAATTCGATAGTTGATTCCATGTCGCCCGCGCAGGTTTCGTGGTCCTACTACTCGCCTTACACGGTGGGCAACGAGAACGCCTTGGGGCTCATATCGTCAATCACCTCCAACGAGACGAGAATGGCGAACCTGAAGTTGACCGGAGCGTTCCTCAAGGACCTGCAGGACCAGAAAATGCCGGCCGTCTCTTACGTGATGGCCAACGACGGGGAGAACGAGCACCCCCCCTACGACCTCTCGACCGGGCAGGCATACGTCAAGACGATAATCTCCGCGATTCAGGCTAGCCCGTACTGGTCGTCGACGGTCATCTTCCTCACNNCTCGGGTTCCGGGTCCCGCTGCTGATGATCTCGCCCTTCGCGAAGCAGGGCTATATCGACCACACTCTCTCAGCCCATGCGTCGCTGATGAAGTTCATCGAGAGGGTCTTCGACCTTCCGTCGGTAGCTTCTAGGGACGCCGTCGCCTCCGACCTGC
>PNBD01000008.1 GCA_003135855.1 Deltaproteobacteria bacterium | reverse complement strand
TATCAGGCCTGCCTGCTGCGCTTTCGTCCGATCATGATGACCACCATGGCAGCGCTGCTCGGCGGGTTGCCGCTCGCACTTGGGACCGGCACCGGATCGGAGCTGCGGCGCCCGCTGGGCATCGCGATCGTCGGGGGATTGATCGTCAGCCAAATGCTGACGCTGTACACGACGCCGGTGATCTACCTTTATCTGGATCGTTTCCGGCTCTGGTCGCTCGGTTGGTTCCATCGCGAGCTGAAGCCCGCCCCCGCCACACCCGTAGCTCCTCCGCTGAGCTCTTTTCCGAGCTGACCCGCACTGTTGCACTTGATTTTTCGTACGGGCTGGCGAGACAGTTCTCATCGCTTGGAGGGGGCGCTCATGAACTTCGTGGTGATTGATGTTGAAACGGCCAACCCCGATTTGTCGAGCATCTGCCAAGTCGGGATTGCATCTTTCCGCGATGGGGTGCTGCACAGCTCATGGGAATCCCTAGTTAACCCTGAAGACTACTTTGCACCTATTAACGTTTCTATTCACGGCATCGATGAAGCGAAAGTTCGTTCTTATCCGAATTGGACCGCAGTTTACGCCGAGGTAAGTTCTCTCTTGCACGGCAACATTGTCGCTAGCCACACCGCCTTTGATCGAGTTGCCTTGGTCCGGGCCTGCGAAAAAAACAAACTCGCACATTGCGAGTGTCGGTGGCTTGATTCTGCAATGGTTGTAAGGCGCGCATGGCCAATTTTTTCTCGGTCTGGATATGGCCTTGCAAACGTGGCAGCGGAGTTTAGCATCAAGTACCGGCCACACGATGCGCTCGAAGACGCTCGCTGCTCAGGCGAGATCCTGCTTCGGGCAATTCTCGAAACTGGTTTGAGCATCGACCAGTGGCTTGAGCGGGTGAAGCAACCGATCAATCTACCTGTTCAGCCAATTCATCCGGATGTTGAGCATCCCGATGCTGAGCGGTCAATTCATCCGTTCACATCGCTACCAATCACTCGCGACGGAAATCCAGACGGACCACTCTATGGTGAAGTCCTCGTCTTTACGGGCGCGCTATCGATGCCGCGCCATGAGGCGGCTGATTCGGCATCGGCCGCGGGCTGCAAGGTCGTGGCAAACGTGTCGAAGCTCACAACACTGCTTGTCGTCGGCAATCAAGATGTCCGCAAACTCGCCGGTCAGGAAACGAGTACGAAGCACCGCAAGGCGGAAGAACTAATCCACGAAGGTCATAAAATTCGCATCATCAGCGAAGCCGATTTCCAGCGTATTGTGGAACTGTAGATCCTCAGGGTGCGCGGGCGAACGGCCGCATTGCCTTCTCTACTTTCCGCATCAGGCTTCCCTTCGAGCTAGTTTTGGCTAGTGCTTACCCGTTCAATTCCGCCGATCAACCTAATCCGGTTCAAGTCCAAGGAAGTGCCAAGCGTCCCGATACTTATCGAGCCAGCCCGCGGTGTAAGGGTTATTAGTAGGCCCAGAGGTTTTTGTGTAGTCCGGAAGCAGCCGGCGCATCTGGCTGTCTTTGTGTGGCTGACCTTTCTTTCCGGGTGTCGCCAACCATCTCCGGTGCGCGACCGAAAGCACTTTTGCTACAACCGCGCTTGGCAGAACATATACAGTCGGCCGGGAGTCTGCTGTCTTTCCAAAATTGACAAAGCAATAGAACACTCGATTTGCTCGGATGCCCTCATGCTTCGCTTTTATGTGCCAGCCGCCATCAGAGCCCAAGTCGCGGCGCGTTTTCACCTGAATCGAGCAGAGCCGTGCTCCCTCAACATCAGTAACGACGATATCTGCGTTCGGAACACCTTGTGGCGCAAGCGCCGCGATATATCCGCGGCGCAGTAACTCCGCCATCACGTGATACTCACCCGCTGCACCGACCAAGCTGGATTGAGAGGCCATGTTTCCTAATCCCCGACTCTAAGAGATTGGGGGGTACCAGAATTTCCCCCTCATGATTCGGCGCTATTTTCGAATTCGAGGCGATGCTCTCCAAAAACAGAGCGGGGGCGGCGAAATCGCCGCCCCGCTTCTGTATTCAATCAGTCGCGCACCATTCAATAATGCGCGCGCCGAACTGATCGCTCGCATCGCGAGCGATCACGCATGGCCGTGACGCAGCAGCTTGCCCGGCGTCGTGTCCGTGCACTTATCCTCCGCAAACGTCTCGACGCCGTTCACGATGATCGATCGATAGCCTTTCGCACGCTGCACCCGACGCCATTCGCCACCCGGCAGATCGTGCGTCACTTCGCCCACCCACTCCGGCTCGATTCCGAGATTCTTCAGGTCGTACACCACCACATCGGCCCACGCGCCTTCGCGCAGGATGCCGCGATCGCGGAATCCCGCCGCATGCGCCGGCAGTGCCGACAATCGATAGTGCGCCTCTTCGAGCGATACGCGCTGCTCGTCGCGCACCATCCAGCGCAGAAAGTCGGTGGTGAACGAACCGCCGGTGAAGAACTTGGTATGCGCGCCGCCGTCCGAAACGCCCGGAAAGGTGTACATCGAGCCGTTGATAATCTCGGCGTTGAACTCGGCGTTGAATTCGGGCTGGGGCTGCAGGAACTCGGCCTTGAGATCGGTCGCCAGAGACAAATCGATCATCACGTCTGCGAGATGCTTGCCCTCTTCCGACGCGATCTGCCCGAGCGACTTGCCGACGTATTTTTCGAGCTCCGGCTTATTCTCGACCCATGAAACGATCAGTTTCGCGGGCCGTCCGCCGATTCCCGCGGCATTGGTGTCGATCGCATGCATCGCGCGATCGCTCTTGACCGCCTCGCGAATTGCGGGATCGTTCATCTTCGCGATTTTTTCTTCCTTGGTGCCGGTTGTCATGTCGCGCCATGCGCTCGACATGTCGTAGAGGTTCCAGTGCTCGAGCGTAAACGCAAAGCCGCTGCGCACGGTTCCGCCCTGGCCGAAGATCGGCAGTCCCTTCGCGCGTGCGTTATGCAGCCAGTTCAGGCTTTTCCGATGGATGTCGGGATTGCGCGTGCTGGCCGTGATCGCCTGGAACAGAATCGGCCGATTCGCCTCTGCCGCGAGCTTCTCGACGAATGCCAAATCGGCTTTGATATGCCCGGTCGCTTGCGTGATTTCGATGAAGCCTTCGTCGCGAGCGCGCAGCACACGCGCGAGATTCAGGATGTCCTCGTCGCACATCGTGTCGGTGACCATCGGCGAGCCGTCGAAATCCGCCTGCGCCGAATGCTTGCCGAGCCGCTGAATCGAGAAGCCGCATAGTCCGGCGTCCATGCCTTCATTCAGGAGGCGGCGCATCTCGGTGCGCTCCGCCTCAGTTGCGGCGCGGGTCTTCGCCGCATCGAGACCCATCACGTAGGTCATCAACGACGCGGTCGGCATGTACTGGATGCAATTCACGCCCTTGGGCGCGCGGTCGAGTGAATCGAGGTACTGCGGAATCGTTTCCCAATCCCAATGCATACCGATTTTCATCGATTCGTAGGGAATCGCTTCCGTGCGCGTCATGGTCAGCATCGAGCGATCGCGAAAGTCCGGCTTGACCGGCGCGAAGCCGAAGCCGCAGTTGCCGAGCACGACCGAGGTGACGCCGTGCCATCCGGAAATCGTGCACCAGGGATCCCAGCGAATCTGCGCATCGTAATGCGTATGCAGATCGACGAATCCGGGCGCCACGATCAGGCCGTCTGCGTCGATAACTTTTTTCGCGAAGCTGGCCGCGCGTCCGCCAATCTGCGCGATCTTCCCGTCCTTGATCCAGACGTCGCCGCGAAAACGCGGCACGCGCGTACCGTCGACGATCGTTCCGCCTTTAATTTGAATGTCGTATTCAGCCATTTTTGAGTTCCCTCCTCGAGCGGTAAGGACTTTTCGCAATCAGTCGGTTATGTCGAGGCGCGTGGCCGCGCCGTCTAATACGATGCTGCGATGATACTTATACAAATCGCGCAAAATGCCAACCGAATCGCGCCTTGTCGCCTGCCCCCAAAGTTCTCGCTCAAGCCGCCTATTGAGACAGAATCGTGACTAACTGCGTGTCCAGGTCATAGCGACCCGCCACGACTATCAACGTGCCTGCCTTGATGAAGTCTTTGAACGGTTTTTGCTTTCGAATAGTGGCTGCATGGAGAATCACATTCTGGTCAGTAGCAACCGGAATCACTTGGGTGGGATCATTCGGATTGCCGCCCGCTTTCCTGACCATGGCTCTGGCTAGCTTGACGGCCGGGAAGATCTCTCTAACAAACTGCAGACTATGCGCCGGGAAGTTCGTGACTGCGACTCTCACCGCGCCGCAGATCGAGTGGCCGAGCACCAGCAGGACCAGCGCGCCCAGGTTGCCCGTGCCGAACAGCAGGCTCTCGATTAACGTGCTGGTCGCAACATTGCCCGCCACCCGCGCCACGAACAGATCGCCCAATCCCTGGTCGAAGACCAGCTCCGGCGGGACGCGCGAATCCGAGCAGGAAACAATCGCCGCAAATGGAGTCTGCGGGTTTTCCGCAACGCACGTGCGCCGTGCCTCGTCCTCGCCGGGGTGTATCTGGTCGAACGTCGACCATCGCGCATTTCCTTGCAGAAGTGCATCAAGCGCCGCGGCGGGAGTGGTAGGTCGCATGGCATTGCAGGCGGTCACATTTTGAGCACGCGCCTCGTTCAAATGGAGCGCTGGCGAAAACGCCGTCGCAAGCCCCGTGAGTGCCCCAAGCCGCAGCAGACCTCTCCGGGTTATCAAGGAATCTGTGGTTACTGACATAAGCTCCTCCTTGCGCGCGAAAATGGCACAAATTCGGGCGACGGGAAAGGAGCTAAAGAAAGAGTCAATACGCGATACTGACCTCCCGTTTCCCCGCTTGAACTCGATCGCGTTTCGGACTCTTGCAATGTTTGACCTGAAACATTCCGAGCAGCTATGAAGGTGGAACGCTGGTCGCGCGCTCGTGCGTTCTGCTGGAGGGCATCGATGAAAACTGCTTCGACAACCAATGGCAAACATCAACTGACTCATGAGGAGCTGCGCGGGTTGGTCGACGAGAAGGCCGGCCGGCTCGATCCGCGAATCTACCAGGATCAGGCTATCTATGAGCTGGAACTCGAGCGCGTGTTCGATCGCTCATGGCTCTACCTGTGTCACGAGAGTCAGCTAAAGAAGCCGGGCGATTTCTTCGCCACTTATATGGCCGAGGATCCCGTGTTGGTAGTCAGGCAGAAGGACGGCTCGATTCGCGCCTTTCTCAACCAATGCCGGCATCGTGGGATGCGCATCTGCCGCGCCGACGGCGGCAACGCACGCGCTTTCACCTGCTCTTATCACGGCTGGAGCTACGACATCGGCGGCAAGCTGATCGCAATTCCTCATGAGGAAGACGGCTATCGCTGTGAAGTCGACAAGAGTCAGTGGAATCCGCAGCCGGTGCCGCGAGTCGAGACTTACCACGGCCTTGTGTTCGGCAATTGGCATGAAGACGCTGCGTCATTCCGCGACTACCTGGGCGACATGCTGTGGTACATGGACGGTTACTTCGATCGGAGCGCGGGCGGTACCGAGGTTATCGGCGGAATGCATCGATGGGTGCTGAAGTGTAACTGGAAATTTGCCGCCGAGCAGTTCTGTTCGGATATGTATCACGCCGACTTCAGTCATCTGTCAGCGCTGATTGCGCAACTACCAGAAGGAATCGATCCAGCGCTGGGCCGCCTGCCTATGATCGGAAAACAGTTCAGCTCGAGTGGCGGTCATGGCACCGGCTTCTTCACCGAGACCATGGGCACCGGTCAGAATATCAACGGACCCGTGGCTTCAGCATGGTTCGAAGGGCCTGGGCGCGTCGAAGCCGTCAAGCGTCTCGGCGAACCGCGCGGCTCGGAGATCTTCGGCGGGCACATGACCGTGTTCCCGACCTTCTCATTCCTGCCGGGAATTCAGACGCTCCGTGTGTGGCATCCGCGCGGACCCGGTGAAATCGAAGTATGGGCTTGGGCGCTGGTCGAGCGCGACTCACCACCCGAGGTCAAGGAGGCAGTCCGCCTGGGTGTGCTTCGCACCTTCAGCGCCGGCGGCATCTTCGAGCAGGACGACGGTGAGAACTGGCTGGAGATCCAAAAAGTTCTGCGCGGCTACAAGGCCCGGCGTTCCAAGCTCAACTTAGGAATGGGACTAGGTCACGCGCAAACCGACCATCCTAAGTTCCCTGGAACAATCAACAACGTCTATGGCGAAGAAGCGGCGCGCGGCTTCTATCGCCGGTGGGCGGAGATGATCTCCACGGAGGTAAGCGCATGAGTGCCGCGGTAGCCACTCAGTCAAAATCCCAAAGCGCCAGCCTTGAGCACGTTACGCCGGACCTCCAGCAGGAGATCGAGCAGTTCCTCTATCATGAGTCGCGGGTGCTCGATGAGCGACGTTACGAGGAATGGTACGAGCTGCTAGCCGGCGACCTTCACTACTTCATGCCGACGCGCTACAACCGGCTTCGTCGCGAGGCTGACAAGGAGTTCTCTGCCGCTGACGAAGCAGCGTTCTTTGACGAAGACAAGGCGTCGATCGCCACGCGTATCCGTCGCCTCAACACCGGGATGGCGTGGGCGGAGGATCCGCCCTCGCGCACGCGCCACATGGTCAGCAACGTCGTGTTACGGCCTCTCGCAAACGATGAGTACGAGGTCGATTGCTACTACCTGCTCTATCGTTCGCGACTCGAACGCGAGGTCGAGATCTTCGTTGGGATGCGTCATGACGTGTTGCGCCGCGCTCAGAACGCAGCCGGCTTTCAGATCGCGCGCCGCACGATCATTCTCGATCAATCCATACTGCAGGCACGCAACCTGAGTTTCTTTTTCTAAGGATAAGAGCGCCTCGATGCAATGGAAGAAAGTCTGTCGGGTTGACGACCTCGCCGATCAGTCCGGCCTCAAAATCAAAGGACTGAATCCGATCGCGATTTTCCGCGTGGGTGAAGAGTTCTTTGCTACCGACGATACGTGTACGCACGCGAAATTCTCGCTGTCAGAGGGCTACGTTGAGGGCGACGAGATAGTATGCGCACTGCACGAGGCGCGCTTCTGCCTGCGCACTGGAAGGGTCCTTTCACTGCCGGCCACCGTCCCGCTTCGAACCTATCCATTAAAGGTTGAAGCCGGTGATGTGCTGGTCGAGATGGAGTAGCAGCCGAAATGGGATGGCTCGAAGGCAAGATAGCGCTGGTGACCGGCGGTGCGTCGGGACTTGGACGGGCGATAGTTCAGCGGTTCATCGAGGAAGGCGCACGAGTTGCCTTTCTCGATCGCTCGCGCGAACGCAGCGAGGAGTTGGCCACGCAGCTCGGCAAGGATGCCGCCGCGATCATCGGCGACGTGACGATTCTCGGCGATAACGAGCGCGCTGTCGCCGATACGGTGAAGCGTTTCGGCCGTCTCGATTGTTTTGTCGGCAACGCAGGCATCTGGGATTTCTCCACCTCGCTGGTTGACTTGCCCAGTGATCGAATCGGCGAGGCATTCGACGAATTGTTCGGGGTCAACGTGAAGGGCTATCTGCTCGGCGCCAAGGCCAGCTATCGCGAGCTAGCCAAGACTCGCGGCTCCATCATCTATACTGTCTCGAACGCCGGCTTCTATCCGTGCGGCGGCGGTCCTTTATATACCGCGTCGAAGCACGCCGTGGTCGGATTGATTCGCCAACTCGCTTATGAACTCGCGCCCAAGATTCGCGTCAATGGCGTCGCGCCCGGAGCGATTCCCACCGACCTCCGCGGGCCGCGCTCGCTCCAGATGGCTGAACGATCGATCGCCTCGGTGCCGCTCAAGGAGATGATCGAGCGTGGGCTGCCGCTAGGCAAACTTCCCGAGCCACGCGACTACACCGGCTCGTACGTCCTGCTGGCGTCATCCGAAAACTCCTCGACCGCGACCGGCGGCGTGATCATCTGCGAAGGCGGAATGGGCATTCGCGGATTCGGTGATAACGCGGCTGGCGGCCGCAATTTGTAACGCAAATAAAATCTATCGCTGATCGATAACAACTCGGAGGTCGCTATGCCGCTCACACAGGAAGCCACAAGCAAGTTCATTCATGCAGGTCCGCTGAAGCTCCACTATCACGAGGCCGGGCGCGGTCCAGCACTGATCATGATTCACGGCGGCGGCCCGGGCGCCGGCGGATGGAGCAACTATCGCCGCAACGTCGATGCCTTCGCGGAACGCTTCCGCGTGATCCTGCCCGACCTGCCGGGCTTCGCGCAGAGTGACAAGCCGAAGATCGAGGGCGGCTTGTTCGCGTTTCTCTCGAAAGCGATCCGCGACCTGATGGACGCGCTGGATATTCCGCGCGCGAGTTTCGTCGGCAATTCGCTGGGCGGCGGCACCACACTGCAATTCGCGCTGGACAATCCCGATCGCGCCGAACGCCTAGTGCTAATGGGTGCGGCGGGCGGCTTGCCGATTTTCACGCCGCAGCCGACCGAAGGAATCAAGCATCTGCTCGGCTACTACGAGCCGCCCGGACCTTCGCTGGAAAAGCTGCGCGCATTTCTCAACGTGATGGTGTACGACGGCTCGCAGTTGACCGACGAACTGATCAAGGAACGATTCGCCGCCAGCACCCAGCCCGATCTGCTTGCCAATCCGATGTTGTCGCGCAGCCGCCCAGTTGCGATCGAACCGCTATGGCAGAAGCTCGCCAACGTCCGCCACAAAACGCTGATCATCTGGGGACGCGACGATCGCACGGTCACGCTCGACGGCGCGTTCATCATGCTGAATCAAATGCCCGACGTGCGCCTGCACATTTTCGGCAAATGTGGTCATTGGGCGCAGTGGGAAAAGGCGCCCGAGTTCAATCGGCTGGTGATCGATTTCCTGTCGGCTGGCGAATGAAATGGAAGAATTCTAAGTGGAAGATTCCAAGCTGAACGAAATCGCGGAGCGCCTGAATAGCGCCGAGCGCGAACGTAAAGCGATCGATCCGCCCGCGGCACAAAACGGACTGTCGGCCGCCGACGCGTATCGCATCCAGATGATCAACGTCGAGCGGCGTGTCGCCGCAGGACGCCGAATCGTCGGCCGCAAGGTCGGCCTCACTAGCATCGCGATGCAGAAAATGTTCGGCGTCAACGAACCTGATTTTGGTCATCTGTTCGACGATATGGTTCTGAGCAGCGGCGACGAGTGCCGCGTAAGCGCCCTGATGCTGCCGCGAGTCGAGCCGGAGATCGCATTTGTTTTGTCGCGCGAGCTTCGCGGTCCGGGCATCACGCGCGCGAACGTAATTGCGGCGACCGAGTACGTGACACCGGCGCTCGAGATAATCGACACCCGCCTGCGCGATTGGAAGATAACGCTCGCCGATACGATTGCCGACAATGCATCGTCGGCGCGCGTCGTGTTGGGCGAGACAAAGACGCCAGTGTCGAAGTACGACCTCGCGAGCGTCGCGATGAAGCTCGAAAAAAATGGCATCGCAGTCGAAGAAGGTGTCGGCGCGGCTGTGCTCGGGCATCCTGCCGAGCCGGTCGCATGGCTCGCGAACAAGCTCGCGGAATTCGGCCAAACGCTGACGGCAGGCAGCATCATCATACCGGGAGCATTGTGCCGCGCAGTCGAAGTCGCCGCCGGCGATTCAATCACCGCCCGCTATGACCGTCTTGGCTCCGTCAACGTGAGATTCGTCTGATGGAACATTTGTCAGTGCCAGACTTGGTGCGCGACGTTCGCCACCAGCTTCAACTTTCCTTCCTGCACTGACTCGGCGATCGGGTTTCCCTCCCAGACAGTTCCGAAACCGCATTGCGTCGAAAGCGCCATTCGCTCGAGCGGACAATAGCGGCTCGCTTCCTTGATTCGCGCAACCAGTTCATCGGCAGATTCCAGTTGCGCGCGCTTGGTCGAGATGAGCCCGAGCACTACGCCCATGTCGGACGGAACTTCGCGCAACGGTTCGAATGAGCCGGAGCGCCAATCGTCATACTCGAGCAGCAGGCGCGAAAAATTACCTGCGCGCTTGAAAAGCTGTTTCGCGATCGCGTCGTAACCGCCCTCGCCGACGTAGTAGCCCTTGTTATTGCCGCGACAGAGATGCAACGCGAAGCTGACGCCCGGAACGTTGGCGACCGAATTTATGATGTCGATACCTTCGGTCAGCAGCCGCTCGGGATCCATGCGCGATCCGCAAAATCCTGCTTGCGACGCTCCGGATCGCAGAGCATCCCGAGCTCGGGCGCATCAAGCTGGATATATTCGCAACCGAGCGCAGCCAGCTCGCGCGCTTCCTGGCGCACGATATCGGCGGCGTCGATGAACAAGCTGAACGGATCGGGGTAGGCGTCGCGAGAATGTTCCGGCGACCATCGAAGCGTCATCATCAGCGGACTAGGCAGCGTAACCTTGAGCGGCTTTTTTGCACGGCCGCGCGCGTAAGCAAATTCTTCGTTGGTGAGCGAGCGGGTTCGATGGATTTTTTCGACGACCGCGTACTGCACCTGGATATTGGTCTCCTCGGGCTGCTCGTTTTTCTCGTGCGGTTTGCGCCAGACGCGAGTAAACGCGGGGATTTCCTTGACCCCAGAAATCACGTCGGTCAGCGGTGCGATGAAATGCGTTCGGCGCATTTCGCCGTCGGTGACCACGTCGACGCCGCATCGCTCCTGCAGTGCGATCATCTCGTCCACCGCGCGATCTTCGATTTGCTTGAACGCGCGCGTGCCAATTTCTTTCGCTTCCCAACGCTTGCGCGCCTCTTTCAAGTACTGCGGCCGCAACATCGACCCGATCACTTCCGCGCGGTAAAGCTTCGTCATTGCACCAATTCTCCAAAGAATCCTGGCTGACTGATTAAGTGATTCTGGTCTTTCATTTCAGGCCGCCGATCCGCCTTACGCTTGACATTTTGAAGGTTCGATTACTAGCGTCGGAGATGCGCAGATGACCCGCTTCGCTATTACCGACGCAGCGTCAATTCATCGGCATTTTTCACTCGCCAGGTGCCAAGGTAAGGCAAGGTAACGGTTTAATCGCGGTCCAGTGACAATCTAACGGCTCGAGTTGGGACGGAGGAAGGCCATGGCAGAATTCGATATCGTCATTAAAAACGGCATGGTGATCGATGGCACCCGCGCACCGCGTTTTCGCGGCGATATCGGGATCAAGAACGGCAGGATTGCGAAGATTGGACGGATCCGGCCGCACGAAGCGGCGCGGGTCGTCGATGCGAGCGGTTCGATCGTCGCGCCGGGATTCATCGATCTGCACACTCATTACGATGCGCAAATTTTCTGGGATCCCTATCTGACGATTTCGGGATTCCACGGAATCACGTCGGTGGTGATCGGAAATTGCGGCTTCGGCTTTGCTCCTGTCCGTCCGAAAGAGGCCGAGCGCGCGATGCTCACGATGGTACGCACCGAGGCGATTCCGCTGCGCTCGATGCAGGCCGCGATGCCGTTCGATTGGGAAAGCTATCCGCAGTTCCTCGACAAGCTTGATACTATCCCCAAGGGAATCAATCTGCTCCCCTACGTGCCGATGAATCCGCTGCTCGGCTACGTGATGGGTATCGACGAATCGAAGACCGGCCGGATGCCGACTGACGATGAGCACGCGAAGATGCGGCACATCCTGAACGAGGCGATGGACGCCGGCGCGTGCGGATGGTCGGCGCAGCGGCTGAAGCCCGATGGCCCGAGTTCGGTGCAGCGCGATTACGACGGCGCGCCGATGAATACCGATATCATGCACGACGAGACGTGCTTTGAGATGGCCAAGGTGCTCGGCGATCGCGGCGAAGGCTTCCAGGAGCTGACGCTCGCGAGCTGGGATCCCAAGGCCGATGCGGCACATTTCGAGAAGCTCGCGGAAATCAGCGGGCGTCCTATCATGTTCGAAGCGGTCGCCGCCAACGATCGCTTCCCGCATCGGCATCGCAACACGCTGCGATGGCTCGAGCGATGCCGCGAGCGCGGGCTCCCAGTTTACGGACAGGGCGTGACCACCGACGCCGGCCTAACGTTTACGTTCGAAGACTGGAACCTGTTCGACGATTCGGATGCATGGCGCGAAGCCACCACCGGTTCGATCGCAGAGCGCACGGAGAAGCTGGGCGATCCGCGTCGGCGCGCCGCGCTGAAAGCACAGATGCCGCGCGAGAGTCTGATCGTCAATTACTTTGACGAGATCATCATCACGCAGGTCGATCGTCCCGAGAACAAGCGGCTCGAAGGCATGACGCTACGGCTCGCGATGCTCGAAACGAAGAAAGATGCGGTCGACACGATGCTCGACCTCGCGGTGTCGGAGAATCTCAAGACCGAATTCTTCGCGCCCGGCACCAACTCGCACGATTCGGCGGGCATGAAGGAATTGATCGATTATCCTTACCTGACGTTCGGCGTGTCCGACGGCGGCGCGCATACGAAATTCCTGACGGCGGGCCGTTTCCCGACCGAGGGTATCGTCAATTTTACGCGCGAACAGAAATGGATTTCGCTCGAGGACATCCATTGGCGCTTGTCGGGATTGCCGGCGTTCTGCGCGGGCTTCAAGGATCGCGGCTTCCTGCGCGAAGGCGCTCCCGCCGACATCGTAATCTACAATCTCGACAAGTTGGCGGTACTGCCGGTCGAAATTGTTCACGATTTGCCGGGTGACGAGTGGCGTCGAATCCAGCGCGCCGAAGGCTATCAATACGTGATCGTCAACGGCGCGGTCACGTGGGAAAACGATCAATTCACGGGCGTGCATCCGGGCAAGGTTTTGCGTCACGGCGTGAGCGCATAATTTAACGCACACATAAGGCGTCACGGATCGGCAACCTAGCACGATCCGTGACGCCGACTTTTGTTCCGCTGTCCCCGCACCCTACACAGCGACCTCCGGCTTGCATACGATTGATCGCGTGTCGAAGGATTTCCAACTAGTGGAACGGCTCGTTTTTGCGCAGGCTGCTGTGATGGCGGCGCTCGTCATCCTTACCGTAATGCCTTCGAGTTACGCGCAAGACGATTGGCAAGTAATCGAGCGGCATACGAATAGCGGACCTGCCGAATCGAGCGCAGCGCCCGCGCCTAAAGCCGACAGCGCGATGTCGGCATGCGGAGAGCCGGCGCGACCTGCGGGTGAGCCGTACAAATCGATCGTCGCGCAGCTCAACGATATGTGGGGGACCACCTTTGCCGTCTATGAATCGCCGAGGGCGGGTTCGCCGCACGCCCACGCCGGTGGATGCATTTTCTACAACGGCAAGTATCTCGATTCGCTGCTGCAGCAATGGATGAATATCAAGGATGAGGACGCGCTGAAGCCGATGCTGTACGCGATCTTCGCCCACGAGCTCGGGCATCTCGCGCACGCCGACTTCGATAGTTCTGCTGACTCCGTTCCCGGGAAGAACAAAGAATTGGCAGCCGATCAATTTGCCGGCTATACGATGGAGCGGCTCGGTATCCGCCGTCTCGATTCGGAGGAAGTGACGCGCTACTACCAACTCACCGGCGATGATTTCGTCGGCCACGCATCGGGTCATGGCAGCGGCGAGGAGCGCAGCGCGGCGTTCCAGGACGGATGGCATCGCGCGCAAGTCGGACTGTCGGAACAAGGCACGCGTCCTGCCGGCGGCCTCGGCCAACCCTGAATTCCCTCATCTCGATTGCGAATATGCAGCGAGTTTGCGAGGCGACCGTCGCAAGGCGATAATTGTTTCTAATCTTCGAGCTATGAGCGCCACCACAATTTCTAATCCTTCACAAGCGAGCGCAATCGCCGCCACGACGCCGTCGGCAATCGAGGCCTCTTCAATCGGCTTCCGCTACGGCGATCGCCAGGCGCTGAGCGACGTAAACTTTTCGATCGCGCGCGGCGAAATTTTCGGCTTCCTCGGACCAAATGGCGGCGGCAAGACCACGCTGTTCAAGTTGCTCTCGACGCTGGTGCCGATTCAGTCCGGCAGCGCGCGGATGCTCGGCCACGATCTCGCGGGTGAGACCGTCCGGGTGCGGCGGCGGATCGGCGTCGTGTTCCAGCATCCGAGCCTCGACGGCAAGCTGACCGTCTTCGAGAACCTGGCTCATCACGGACATCTTTATGGGATGACCGGCAAGCGGCTCCGCGAACGGAGTGCCGCGATGCTCGAGCGGCTCGAGCTTTCCTCGCGCGCGCGGGATCTGGTCGAAACGCTCTCGGGTGGTCTCCAGCGGCGCGTCGAACTTGCCAAAGCGCTGTTGCATCAGCCGGAACTCCTGCTGCTCGACGAGCCGAGCACCGGTCTCGATCCCGCGGCGCGGCGTGAGTTCGCGAACTACCTGGCTCATCTGCGCGAGCATGACGGCGTCACTGTGGTGCTGACCACGCACTACCTTGAAGAAGCCGAACGATGCGATCGAATCGGGATCCTTCATCAGGGCAAGCTGATCGCGATCGCGCCGCCGGCCGCGCTCAAATCGGAAGTCGGCGGTGACGTGGTTGTGATTCATGCTGGCGCGCCAGAATTGCTGCAAAGAAAAATCCTGCAACGCTTTCGCCTGAAGGGCCAGATCGTCGATGGAACAATTCGCATCGAGCGGCCACGCGGGCATGAATTCGTGCACGAAGTCGTGGATGTATTCGGCGATGAGATCGATTCGATCTCGTTCGGCAAACCAACGCTCGAGGACGTCTTCGTTCATCTGACCGGGCATCAGTTCTTTACCGATACGCGGACCGAGGTCGAGTGAAGTGCGCGACGTGATTCTTCAAGCAGGCACACTGTGGCAGCGCGAAATCGTGCGATTCGTCCGCCAACGGAGCCGCCTGACGGGCGCGATTCTGCAGCCACTGGTGTTCTGGTTGCTGCTGGGCGCGGGGCTCAAAGCGTCGTTCAAGCCGAGCGGGATGCCCGCGGGAATTAACTACGCGCAATACTTCTATCCCGGAGTGATCGTGCTGGTGCTGCTGTTCACCGCGATTTTCGCGACCATCTCGACCGTCGAAGATCGCAAAGAAGGATTCTTGCAAGGCGTGCTGGTCGCGCCGATTTCGCGCAGCACGATCGTGCTCGGGCAAGCCTTAGGCGGCACGACGCTCGCGCTCGTGCAGGGCGTGATTTTCCTGGTGCTCGCGCCGCTGGCAGGCATCACGCTCAGCGCCGGTGCGATCCTGGTGTCGGCCGCGATGATGGCGATCATCGCGTTCGCGCTGACGAGTATCGGGCTGGTGATCGCGTGGCGAATCGAATCGACGCAGGGGTTTCACGCGATCATGAATCTCATCCTCATTCCGATCTGGATGCTCTCGGGCGCCTTCTTCCCAATCGAGGGTGCGCCCGCCTGGCTGCAATGGACCATGCGACTGAATCCGCTGACCTACGCGATGGCGGCGCTGAGGCGCGGGCTCTATCTCGCGGAGCCGGCTACGATCGGCGTGACGATGCCGCTAGGGTCGTCGACCGCGATCGCGATCGCATTTGCGGCGTTCGCGTTTATTCTTGCGACGCGAGTCGCGCGCAAAGCGTCGACCATCTGAGAATTTCGCCGAGTCGCTAGCGCGGGGGCATCCGGAGCGCGCCGTCGAGGCGAATCGTCTCGCCGTTAAGCATCTCGTTTTCGACGATATGCCGCGCCAGGGCGGCATATTCCGTCGGCTTGCCGAGGCGCTGCGGAAATGGAATCTGCGCGGCAAGCGCCTTGCGATTCGCTTCGGGCAATCCGGCCAGCATCGGTGTTTCAAAAGTTCCCGGCGCGATCGTGCAGATGCGAATACCGAGCGACGCCAGGTCGCGTGCGATCGGCAGCGTCATCGCAACCACGCCGCCTTTCGAAGCCGAGTACGCCACCTGTCCAATCTGCCCGTCGAATGCCGCGACCGAGGCCGTATTGACGATCACGCCGCGCTCGCCGTCCGGACCCGGCTGATTCTTCGCCATCTGGGCCGCGGCCAGGCGGATCACGTTGAAAGTGCCCGAAAGGTTGACCGCGATCACTTTGTTGAACAGTTCGAGTGGATGCGGGCCTTCTTTCGTGACCGTGCGCATCGCGCGACCGATACCGGCGCAGTTGACTGCGATGCTGATGGAGCCGAACTTCGCGACCGCTTTTGAAATCGCATCGGAGACCTGGTCACTCGAGACAACGTCCGCTTCGACGAAGATCGCGTTGGAGCCGAGCGACTCAGCGACCTTCGCTCCCGGCGACGCAGGCAGATCGAGAATCACGACTCTGGCGCCAGCCGAGGCAAACTCGCGAACGGTAGCCTCGCCAAGACCCGAGCCGCCGCCAGTGACCAGAGCGATCGCGTTTTTCAAATTCATGGCAACTTCACTCCATTTCTGATTTCAGGATGCACGAAGTTATGACCGCCGCGATTTCGACGCAACTGAACGATCAAACCGACATCGCGAGTCCGCCGGACTCGTTGGAACCAGTCTGCAACAAATTTTTCGCGGCCCGCACTGGCGCGGTCGAGCCGGCCAGTTCGAGAACGTCTCCTTCGCGGACGACTTCCCGCTCGGTGGGAACGATTATCTCGCCGTCTCCGCGTCCGATCGCAACGACCAGCGCACCGGTGCTGCCATGCAAATCGAGATCGGCGAGCGTCTTGCCAACTCCGTACCAATCCGGGCGAACTCTGACCGGCGTCAGCTTGCCGAGGCCCGGAACATCGTAACTCTGACCATCTCGACTGTGCGCGTGTGATCCCGCGAGCGCCTCGGCAATCAAGCGGGCGGCGCCGCGCATATGCCCGTACATTTTGCCCGCGGATCGCCAAATCACGACGGTCATCAGCACGCCTGCGACGACTACGATTCCAATGCCTTCGAAGGACGCCAGGAATGGCTGAATAATCGCCAATAACGGAATCACGACGACTGATAAAATTGTAACTTGCAAAAGTTCAATGAGCGCGATGACAGAGCCTTCATGGCTTTTCGCAACCACCGGCATTCCGCTAGAGGCCAGACCGAGCGCGAGTCGCCGCGAGCCGAAATAAAGTGCCGCAGCCGGGCCGGCGCATAGCAGCAACGCGAATAGATCGACGAAAATAGCGGCGGTGAAGTACGAGACGTGTTCGAGCTTCGCCGCGGCCACAGTCAGGTCGAGCGGATCCAGCGCGTTGAGAATCAAGATCACCCCGATCGCGATCGCAGAAGCGGCGATCGACAGGATCGGCCCTAGGAGCGATGGCCGCTCGATCTCGACCAGTTTCGGTCGGCGCATCTGCTCCATCGACGAATCGTACAGCGACTCGAGTACTCTGAATTGGCGCGGCAGTCGCTTCGACACATACTCGGCCACGGGAGTCGAAGCGCGAATCATATATGGCGTCAGGAAAGTAGTAATCGCAGACACTGCAACTGCGAGCGTGTAGACAAAGTCACGCGTCGCGTGCAACTGCAGGCCCACGCCGGCAATGATGAAAGAGAACTCGCCGATTTGCGCGAGGCTCATCCCGGCCTCGATCGAAGTCTTGGTGCTGATGCCGCTCAGGATCGACGCAATCGAGACGCCCGCAACTTTGCCGACGATCACCGTGAAGGTCAGCAAGGTCAATGCGACCCAGTGCTCGGCGATCAAACCCGGATCGATCATCATGCCGACCGAAACGAAAAAGATCGCGCCAAACATGTCGCGCAGAGGTGCGATCAGATGCTCGATCTGCTCCGCCTGCCCCGATTCAGCGACCAGCGACCCGGCCAGAAACGCGCCGAGCGCGACCGAGTAGCCGGCGCGTTCAGCGAGTAGTGCAAAGGCGAAGCAGATGCCAACGCTGGCAACGAGCGTGGTCTCCGGGCGTCCCATCCGAACGACCAATCGCACCGCCGGCGGCACGATCAGTATCCCGATACCGACAAACGCGACCAGAAACAGAATCAGTCTACCAACCGTCACCGTCATCTGCGGCGCGGATACGCTGGCTCCTGAAGCCAGTGTCGTCAGTACGGCGAGTTCGATGACGGCCGTCAGATCTTCGGCCAGGAGAACGCCAAAAACCAGTTCACGCAAGTGCTCGGAGACGGGAGTTTCCTGATATGCCTTCGCGACGATCGTGGTGCTCGAAATCGAAAGCAGAGCTCCGGTGAAGATGCTCTCGAGCGGCGTCCAGCCCATCGCGCGCCCGCACATGAACCCGAGCCAGATCATCAGTCCGACTTGCAGCGCGGTGATGAATCCGGATGTGGGACCGAGCCTGATCAGCTTGCGGATGCTGAACTCGAGCCCAAGCGCGAACATCAGCAGGATCACGCCAAGCTCGGACAACGTGTGGATTCGATCCTGATCGGCGAACAGGAGCGGCGTGTGCGGTCCAACGATCAATCCGGCGATCAGATAGCCTACCACTACCGGCTGGCGAATCTTTTGAAAAATAACCGTGGTGACCGCGGCGACGCAGAGCACCGTCGCGAGATCTTCGAGAAAGGTGTGAGAGACGAACTGAATCATGATCGAGTCGGGCCATTTTAGCCCGTCTCGGAAGACGTTTCACAGAGCGGAGCATCGCCCGTCGCTGCGCCTGTCCGACCGCAGAGATCGATCCGCGCGTGGTGTTCGGCTAACTGAGCTTTGCGACGCGCGGCATTACTTTGGTCCAGAACAGTTCGATGGTTTTCATCAGGCGATCGTGCGGCATCAGGCCGTTGTACATCCAGGCGAAGATCCAGCTGACGGGCAGCCGCTTCAGCATGTGTTCAACTTGACGCGTGACGGTGTCGACGGTTCCGACGAAGCCCAGACCATTTGACCATAGGTCGGCCGGCTCTCCGGTTTTGGGATCCTCGAGCCCCTTCGAAAATCCGAACGGCTCGAACCATTGGCTACCGCAAAAGTAGCCGCTGTCCTTCCAAATCTGGTGCGCCTCTTCGTCGGTGTCTGCGATCACGATGTCGCGCAGCACGCCGATTCCCTCGCCCAGCGGCTTGCCTGATACTTCGGAATAGACCTCGCACAGTTGATGTTCGAGGATGGGATGCAGCGGCGGCAGGATCGCCGTCACGCCCTCCTGCGCGCACCATCTGATGCTGCGTTCCGACGACGCGAACGGTTGAAAGATCGGAGGATGCGGTTTCTGAACGGGCTTTGGCACCACGGAAACCGCGCGCACGATCCCATTCTCGACGCCGCCGCCCCATTTCGCGGTCGCTTCGAGCGTCCATGGCGTTTCGCCTGGTGGAACGCGCCAGTATTTTCCTTCGTAGTGGAGAAAGTCCTGAGTCCACGCCTGCTTGATGATGCGAAAGTTTTCCTCGAACGCGGCGCGATTGGCATTGTCGATCT
Source organism: Deltaproteobacteria bacterium (assembly GCA_003135855.1). Lineage (GTDB taxonomy): Bacteria > Desulfobacterota > Binatia > Binatales > Binataceae > Binatus. The sequence continues at coordinate 48,463 of PNBD01000008.1, read as the reverse complement.
CGTCGTGCTGATGCGGCAGCGCGCCATGAATGCCATGTGTCTGCTGCGCCATAATGTCGACCCAGCGCCGCTGATAGCCGCGCGCAAAGCCCGCGTTGGCGCGCCCGCCGCTCATGTGATCGAGCATCGCGATGTCCTCGGCGACTCGGAGCGGATTCTGCGATGGCAACACAATCCCGAGCTGGCCGACGCGAATCCGCTTGGTCTGCATCGCGATGTACAAATCGAGCAGGACCGGATTGTTCGAGACTTCGAAGCCCTCGACGTGAAAATGATGCTCGGTGAAACTGATTGAATCGTAGCCCAGTTGGTCGCCCAGCTGCGCCTGCGCGGAAATTTCGCGAAGCATCTGATCGTAGAGATGTCCCTGCAGGCCGACGCGTCCTTTTTCAATATCAGACTTGCTGCCGACCGATGGCAGATAAAAGAGCGATACCTTCATGCTCACCTCAATTTTGAGTTCGTCGCACCCGCTGACTCTAGAACTGTGCGAGCAATTCCGGCAAGTGGATTCAACGACGCCGGTCGCTTCGATCGGCGCGGCGACTTTCAGCGAGCTATCACCGAACTCGGTCGGCGGATTGCAGGCCATCGCGGCGGCACCAGCAGGAAAGTGATTAGAACAAGCCCCGCGAATGCGACATAGATCGCGGTGAACACCTGCGGCGAGAAATCGTAGAAGATCAGGCGATGAGCCCAGTAGCCGAGAAACTCACCCCGATAACCCGCGCCTCCGGAGCTGCGCCGCAACCAGTCCTCGAGTGATGTGAGCGGACACATCACGCCGACGAACGACTCGACACATACGAGCACGATCGCGGCCAGGTGAGCGATCCGAAACGCCAGAGCGCGCGTCCATCGCCATCCGAGCGCAGCACCGATCAGAATCGCGATCAGCCCGAACATCACGAACGCGACGTACCCGGCGTGTGCGATCACGACTGTATCGGCGAGCATCGCGTCGAGCGTGGGCATAGGCAATTATGCGCTCTTTCACGGTCCGCCGCTAAACTTCTTTTCGCAGGGAGTCGGATCGCATCGCGTCAAGGGGCTGACCCCTTGACCCAGTGGCCGGATTTCGACTCCGCTGTCGTCGAGACTAATCGTGAGCAATCGCCGCTCCGCACTGCTTTGCCGGATGAACTTGGGCGGCGCTATACTGCGCGGACTATCTGAGAATAAGAGCGCGGAGAAGAGCCATGCGTTTAAAAGACAAAATCGCACTCATCACCGGCTCGGGATCGGGAATCGGCGAGGCGACCGCCAAGACTTTTGCGCGCGAAGGCGCCGCAGTGGTCGTGGTCGATATGAACGAAGACGGCGGCAATCGAGTCGTCTCGGAGATTCGCAAGGCCGGCGGCACTGCGGAGTTTCTCGGCGCCGACGTCGGCTCGACTGCCGAGATCGAGCGCATGATCAAGTTCGCGCGCGATCGTTTCGGGCGGCTTGATGTCCTGCATAATAACGCGGTCTTCACCACGGTCGGGCGGATCGGCGAGATCACGCTCGAAGGATGGCAGAAGACGCTCGACGTCGGCCTCACCGCGTACTGGTATGCGACCAAATGTGCGCTCGAAGTGATGCTGCCGAAGGGTAAAGGCGCGATCGTCAATACCGCGTCAGTGTCGGGGCTCGCAGGCGACTACACGCTGGGCGCGTACAACGCGGTCAAGGCGGGCGTCGTTAACATCACGCGGGTGACGGGGATCGAGTACGCGCGCAAGGGAATCCGCTGCAACGCGGTATGTCCGGGGCCGATCGGAACTCCGCCACTGCTCAGGCTGGAAGATGCGCGGCCGGATATCGTCGGCCGAATCCGCGAGGCAATTCCGATGGGCCGGCTGGGCGAGCCGCAGGAAATCGCCAACGTGGTGCTGTTTCTCGCGTCCGACGAAGCGTCGTTCGTGACCGGCGCATTCTTCGTCGCCGACGGCGGTCTGTGGGCGCATTCGGGCATGCCGTCTCTTTCCGGCCAGGGTCCGGAATGGTAGTCGCCAATAATTCAGGAGGTAGATTCGATGTCGCAACAACAGCTTGATCAGATTGTTCAGATGCTCAAGGCGCAGCCCATCACCGGAAATCCTTCGTTGAGCGAAACCCGCGCCGGGTTCGAAAAAATGGCGGGAGCTTTCCCGGTCGAAGCCGACGTCAAAGTCGAACCCGTCAATGCGGGCGGTATCAAGGCGGAGTGGATCACCGCGCCGGGCGCCGACGCGGGACGCGCGGTGCTGTACCTACACGGCGGCGGCTACGTGATCGGTTCGATCAATACGCATCGCTCGTTGGCGGGCCGAATCTCGCGTGCGGCGAAGGCTCGCGTCCTTTTGATTGATTATCGGCTCGCGCCCGAGCATCCGTTTCCGGCTGCAGTGGATGACAGTGTCGCTGCGTACCGCTGGATGCTCTCGACCGGACTCAAGCCGGCGCGGATCGCGGTTGCGGGCGACTCGGCCGGCGGCGGATTGACGATTGCAACGCTGGTTGCGATTCGCGATGCGAAGCTGCCGTTGCCAGCCGCCGGCGTGGGACTATCGCCATGGGTCGATCTCGAAGGAATCGGCGAGTCGATGCAGACCAAGGCGTCGGTGGATCCGATGGTGCAGCGCGCCGGATTGCTTGAGATGGCGAAGCTCTATCTCGGCGGCAAGGATGCGCGCTCGCCGCTCGCGGCGCCCCTCTACGCGGATCTCACCGGACTTCCGCCGCTCCTGATACAGGTCGGCACCGCCGAGACGCTGCTGGACGATTCGACCCGAATCGCCGAGCGTGCGCGCAAAGCCGGGGTGAAAGTCACCCTCGAGCCGTGGGAAAACATGGTTCACGTGTGGCACATTTTCGCGGCGATGCTCGACGAAGGTCAGCAGGCGATCGACAAGGTCGGGCAGTTCGTGCAAACGAACGCCGCCTGAGTGCCTCGTGAAATGATTTGCCGTCCGTGAACAATCGGATTATTTCGCGCGCGGCAATCGGCGGGCGAATCGATGCGCTCGATTGGGAGCGAATCGAGCACGATCTGGATGCGCGCGGATACGCCACGACCGGCAAGCTGCTCCGCGCCGCCGAGTGCGGCGAACTGATCGCGCTCTATGACGATCGCGAGCGATTTCGCAGCCGGATCGTCATGGAGCGCTTTCGTTACGGCGTCGGCGAGTACAAGTATTTCGCGCAGCCGATGCCGGAGATTGTCGAGCAAGCGCGCGTCGCGCTCTATCGGAAACTGGTCGCGACCGCTAAGCGATGGGCGCAGGCGCTGAGCGACGACGACGACTATCCCACTTCGCTCGCACGCTATCTCGCGCGCTGTCACGCGCATGGGCAAACCAAACCGACACCGCTAATCCTTCGTTATGAGGCGGGCGGCTACAATTGTCTGCATCAGGATATCTACGGCAAGGTCGCCTTCCCGCTTCAGTTCACGTGTATGCTGACCCGCCGTGGGCGCGATTTCGAGGGTGGGGAACTCCTGCTGGTCGAGCAGCGGCCGCGGGCGCAATCGCGCGGCGAGGCGATCGCGCTAGACCAGGGCGAAGGGATCCTGTTTGCGAACCGGTTTCACCCGGTCGCCGGCGCGCGCGGATACTATCGCGCGACGATGCGGCACGGAGTCAGTACGATCACGTCAGGCCTACGCTACGCGATGGGCATCATATTTCACGACGCCGCGTAACGCCTGCTCGATCGCAATTTCAGGCTCGGACTGACCTTCTAGTGATCGTCAGCAACGCACTTGCCTTCACCGCATTCGCAAGTCGCGCCCTGATTATCGGTTCGATACTGACCGCACCAATCGGCGCAGGCGGTAAGGTTGTCGTCGCCGCCGTAGAAGCCTTTGCACTGTGACTGTGTTTGTCCCGCCGGCGCCTTCGGATTGGTGTAGTCAGCATGACGATCGCGATCGGCGGCGAACGCGATGCCTGCGAGAGCGGCGGCGAAAAGACCCGAGATGATCAATTTGCGCATTCTAATGTCCCCTAAGCTACGGCCCCACGCCGCGCACTGGAATTGGCCGACGCTATCAACACCCTATGCTTTTAACAAACAAAACTTACGAAGGCTCGAGGTCACAAGACGCTCACGATTCGACGGAGTGTCAGTAGGCGACGGCGCAGCGATGCTCGACTATCTGATGCGCGACTAAACTTTCAGTTGCTCGTGCATAGTTGGACTGATAGCTTCCGATGCCAAATCTTCCGAACCGAAGATAGCTGGAGGAACTGCCATGCGAATCCGGTTGAGTTTGATGCTGATCAGCTTCGCGCTGGCAGCCTGCGCGTCTCAGAGCGGATCGAGCGGCTCCTCGGGCACCGTCGACGTCGGCAACGGCTGCAAGGTCAATGCGACGGAGATTTGCGCGAATGTTCGCGGCAAGTCCGTGGACATGTCCGGCACCGGCCTTTCTGCCGACCAACGAATGGTCGAACAAAATTCCGGTCACACGGCTGACATCTTTATCCCAATAAAAATGCCTGACGGATCTTCTATTCTGGAAGTTCACTGCGGAATCAATGCGCAGAAGCAATCCGTCGTGTACGCGCAAGTCAAGACTGGCCCGCCGATGACCGACGAGCGCGTGAAGTATTTACGCGCCCAAGGACTGTGCACCGAGGACTGAGGCGATCGACGATGCGCTTTCGCCGTATCGCCTGCTTTGCCGTCCTTCACACCGCTCTGTCGCTGCCGTGGTCGGCATCTGCCGAGCAGCCGGCTGGCGCCTCACCGAACGTCCCATCGAACTTCGCGGAAAGCGGAATCGCGCGCGCCAATTACTATCGCGCGATGGCGAAGATCCCGCCGCTGACCGAAGATGCCCGCATGAGCGCCGGCGCTTTCAATCATGCTCGTTACCTCGTCAAGCATGGCATCGCCGACGGCGACATCGTTCTCAGCAAAGGCCAGATGCACGTGCAGATTCCGCAGGACGCGTCGAAGTGGGAAGACAAGGGCAGGAGCTTCTACAGCGATGAAGGCGCCGCCGCCGGCAGAAACGCGATCGTCGTCACCGCGAAACAAATCGATTTGGGCGGCGGTGAGTTCGTCGATCGTCTAATGGAGATGCCTTTCAGCGGTTTGATGACGATGGTCCCGCAATTCTCGCGCCTTGGAGTTGGAGCATATTGCGAGCCCGGTCAGTGTGCGATCGTGATCCCCTTTCGCTACGCATTGGAGAAGCCCGTGCGCATCGCGTTGTACGACGGGCCCGAGAGCGACCGTCTTTGGAATCCGGGTCTGGGCCCAATTCCCGCCGAGCGAGGACGCCTCCGAACTCCGGTAGAGTTTCCGCCGGACGGCTCAGTGGTCGACCTGCAATCCTACCGCGGCGGCGACTTGCCCGATCCGTTGACTGCGTGTCCGGGCTTCACCGCACCCACGGGAATTCCGGTTGCACTCCAACTCGGCGAGGGCTACGGCGCGGACGGGAGTCTGCAAGTCACCGAGCATTCGTTGTCGCGCGATGGCGTTGATCTCGATAATTGCTCGATCACGGCCGCGTCGTATCGTGGACCGAATGACATTCAAACGGAGATCGGTAAGACGGGGCTCAAGCGCACCGGCGCCGCGATCATGTTGCCGCGACAACCACTCTCACCCGGTCATTACAAGGTCGCGCTGACCGAAGACTCGAAACGTTACGAATGGAGCTTCACCGTCGCAACACTAAAGTCCGACGACGCGAAATCGCAAAAATAGTTGAGACCTTGTTAGTCGGCTTCGATAGCGTCGTCGGGTGGCCCGTACCTGGCGAGCGGAATCAATAACGCAAACGCTGAAATCGCGATCGCTAGTGCCGCGGCGATCGCAATTCGATAGCTGCCGGTATGATCGATGATCATTCCGGCCAGCGGCGGACCGATCATCGCGCCAAATCCACCGCTCGTATACAGAGCGCCCAGCATCGTGCCGAGACGCTGCGTGCCGAACAGGTGGGCGATCACGGCCGGAGACAGGGCCACGTATCCTCCGTAGCCGGCGCCCATCACGATCGCGAACAGCACCATCATCGGATATGAATTCGCCGCGAGCCAGATTCCGTAACTGAGCGCCAGCACCAGGAAACTCGCCTGGTAAAGACGCACCACTCCGGCGCGATCGGCCAGCGTCCCTAGCCCCATGCGCCCCACTACGCTCGCGCCGCCAATCACGCCAACCAGCGCGGCGCTCGCGACTTCGCTAGCGCCGTGATCATGCGCGAACGACGGCAGGTAGACGAACGGCACAAAGAGCGCCATCGAGACCATCACCGATGACGAGTACAAAAGCCGGAATGCCGGAGTACGAATCGCGTCGCCGAGGCGCAGCGGCGATACCGTCACGTGAATCGGCGGACGCTCGACGACGGCGACGCATCCAAACAGTATCGCGGTGGCGCCGATCGCAAAGACCACGTAGGTCGCGCGCCATCCGAGATGGCTGATGAGCGCGGCAGCGATTGGTGCACCGCACACCGTGCCGAATCCTATGCCTGCGACTGCGATCCCGAGCGCCGTGTTGCGCCGGCGAATGAACCATCCGCCGACCACGGCAACCATCGGCACGTATGCGCACGCGATCCCGATTCCGACACCCAGGCCGTAGGTCAGGTAGCCGACCCAGAGCCGATCGATCATCGAAGTCAGCGCGAGACCAAGTCCCATGACGATCGCGCCGGTCGCGACAACGATTCGTGGACCGTATCGATCCGACAGATGTCCGCAGATTGGACCGAGCAAACCCCAGACGAGCACCGTCAGCGAGAACACGGCCGAGGTCGCGCCCCGACGCGCGCCGAACTCAGCGGCCATCGGCTTGAAGAACGCGCCGAAGCTGTATGCGACGCCGTACACCGCGAACATCGCGACGAAGGCCGCGCCGACCATCCGCCACGAGCGCGGCGAATCAAATTGATCGAGTCGCGGGATCGCTTCCACGACTTTGGGAGCGCCAGTCGTCATCTGCGATGCCGCCCTTTCTCGAGCGCGGCCCGCGCCGCTTTCAGTTCTTTGAGTTTTGCCGAATCGAGCTTGGGATACGCGGGTTTCAATTCTTCGAGTGCTTCAATGATCGCCTCAGCCACCACCAACCTCGTGAACCACTTATTGTCCGCGGGGACGACGTACCAGGGAGCATGCGGGGCCGCGGTCCCCTCGATCATTTCCTGGTAAGCGTGCATGTAGTCGTTCCATCGCTCGCGCTCGGAAAGGTCGGCCATCGAGAATTTCCAGTTCTTTGCGGGATCGTCGAGGCGTCTCAGAAACCGTCTTTTCTGCTCGGCTTTCGAGACGTTGAGGAAAAATTTTAGAACGACGGTGCCATTGCGCCGGAGGTGGCGCTCGAAGGTGTTGATGTCCTCGAAACGTTGCTTCCAAATTGATTTGCTGACGAGCGGTGGCGGCAGATGCTCGTGTTCGAGTAGTTCGTTATGAACGCGCACTATCAGCACTTCTTCATAGTAAGAACGATTGAAAATCCCGATATGGCCGCGCTCCGGAAGGTGCTTGGTCGTGCGCCACAAAAAATCATGATCCAGGTCCTCGGAGGACGGCTGCTTGAACGAATGAACGTCGCATCCTTGCGGATTTACGCCGGACATCACGTGCTTGATCGCGCCATCCTTGCCGGCCGCATCCATCGCCTGGATGACCACGAGCACCGCCCATTGGTCTTGCGCGTAGAGTTTTTCCTGCAACTGGATCAGGCGCTCGACTCCTCGCACCAGCAACTTCTCGCCGTGCTTCTCTGATTTGAAATGGGCTGTGTCCTTCGGATCCCAATTCTTCAGCCGAAATTTGCGCCCGTGATCTACTCGATAACGTTCTGAAAGACTCGCCACTGATGTGCGCACTCCTTCTGGTCGGACCGATGAATCAATCGATCCTGCTAACGTCCGCCTCGATGGTTACACTACGGTGCGCATACTAGTCGAGTGTGCATCCTCGACTTTGAATTGGCGTTTGCCGAGAGTGATACTTTCTGCGTGGGTAAGAAAATCGCTCAACTGTGGTTCGTCGCTCCCGATCAAGAAAAAGAAAACCGCGGGCGCAAAGCAATCGGGCAAGCGTCGAGGGTAGCGTTCAGCTGGTTCGCTGAGAGGATTTTCGAACCTGAAAAATTTGGTGCGCCCTGAGGGATTTGAACCCCCGACCCTCAGATCCGTAGTCTGATGCTCTAATCCGCTGAGCTAAGGGCGCGTCGGAGACCTTAGAAATTTTCACATCGCAGGCTCGCGAGCAAGCAGACTCGCGCCAATCAGTCTTGCGCCAATCAGTCCTGCGATGCGGGAATCCACACGGTGACGGTCGTGCCTTCGCGCACCTTGCTCTCGATGCGGAGCACGCCGTGATGCAACTGCACGATGTGTTTGACGATCGCCAAGCCGAGGCCGGTGCCGCCAAGTTCACGCGAGCGTGCGCGATCGACGCGATAGAATCGCTCGGTGAGCCGCGGTATGTCGCTCGCGGGAATCCCCTCGCCGGTATCAGCCACCGAAAGTGCGATGCCGGGTCTCTCGCCAACTCCGTCGGCCATGACCGATGTGCGAGCCTCAAGCGTAACGCGACCTTCGCGCGGCGTGTATTTGATCGCGTTGTCGATAAGATTGAGCATCACCTGATGCATCCGGTCGCGATCGCCAGCGAACTCCTGCATCGCCGACGGGCATTTCACTTCTAGTTTGATTCCTCGCCGCTTGGCTTGCTCTTGCATCAGCTCCGCAGCTTCCGACAACACGCGCGGCGCCTCGAGTTGATCGAACTTGAGCGGAGTCAGACCGCGCTCGAGATCGGATAGCGACACGAGATCGTCGATTAGCCGCGCGAGACGCCGCGCCTGCCGTTCGATGATTCCAAGGAAGCGGGTCGAGGTTTCGCGATCGTCGACGCCATGCACAAGCGTCTCCGCGTAACCGTACAGCGCACTGAGCGGCGTGCGCAGTTCGTGAGTGAGATTCGAGATGAAATCCGCGCGCTGCGTTTCGTAGGATTTGAGCTGCGTGATGTCGTGGAAAACGAACACCCATGCGGCGCCGCGCGAGATTCGAATCGGTGCGGCGCTGGCGCTCACATGCAGCGGAGCCGGATTCTGAATCATGATCTCGGCGTTGACCACGCGATTGTCCGCCAGGCTCATCGATCGGCCAACGAATTCCTGCAGGCGCGGATCGCGGCACAGCTCGACGAACGGGCGATCGCGATAGTCGGTTTCAGCGCCAAGAGCGAAAATCCGGCGCGCCGCGCCATTCAAGAGAATCACCTGTCCGCGAGCGCCCGTGACGACCACGGCCTCGGTCATGCTCCGCAGGATCGCCTCAAATTCGTCGCGCTGCTCGGTCAGCGAATCGATTTCGCTGATGATCGAATCGGCGGCATCGAGCAGGCGATGCTCCGCGCGGCCGGCTACGTCTCGCTCATCGGTAAGAAAATGCGGAGGCGGGCGGCGATCGCCCAGGGCGGCGGCGACCGCGTCCAATCTTTCAGCGCGTTGCGAGATCGAACCGGCGATCATAGTAGCGCAGATTCCGCCGGCGCCCAGACCAATGACTATCACAGTGACTACCCAGAACGGCGACGCTGCGCCCGTACTGGCTAGTACAGTTAGTAGTATCGATGCCGGCGCGAGCCCGGCAACAATCGCGACGAGCAGACGAAAGGTCGGTGACCTAGCCAAGCGCCTCGGGGTTAAAGCGGTAGCCGACGCTACGAACGGTGAGAATCAGTTCCGGGTTCGCGTCGTCGCGCTCGATATGTTGACGCAGCCGGCGAACGTGCACGTCAACCGTGCGCGGCTCGACGAACGTGTCGCGACCCCACACCATATCCAGCAGCTGCTCGCGCGTGTAAACGCGCAACGGATGCTGTACGAAAAACCGCAGCAACTCGAATTCGCGGAGCGCCAGTTCCTTCTTGATGCCGCCAACGAATACCTGGTAGGTGCCGAAATCCATCCTGAGCCGGCCGCGCTCGTAGGCTCCCGCCGGCTCGGCGCTCGCAGTCGGATGCGCTCGGCGCAGCAAGGCTTTCACGCGTGCAATCAACTCGCGCGGACTGAAGGGTTTCACCACGTAATCGTCGGCGCCCATCTCGAGGCCGATGACTTTGTCCACCTCGGTGCCCTTGGCCGTGACGATCAGAATCGGCAGATTCGAGGTGTCCGTTCCGTTGCGCATCAGACGGCAGATTTCGAGTCCCGGCATCCCCGGCAGCATCAAATCCAGCACCATGAGATCCGGCACGCGGCGCCTCACCCGCTCGAGCGCCTGCGGTCCATCGGTGGCTTCTTCGACGACGAAGCCTTCCTGGGCGAGGTTGTATCGAATCAGCTCGCGGATGTCGGAATCGTCTTCGACGATCAGAACCCGGTAGCGAACGCCGCGTTGCGCCTCGCTCACTGCATTAGTCACTTGACTGGATTGATTCATGCCGATTCATCTCCACCGCCCGATTCATGTCCCCGCTTCTTCGATTCCATGTGACGAATCATCTCGCCCTTGACCATGTAGGTAACCATTTCGGCGATGTTGGTCGCGTGATCTGCTATTCGCTCCAGGTACTTGGAGACGAACAACAGGCGCGTCGCGGACGCTATCGTGTGCGGATCCTCCGCCATGTAACTAAGCAGTTCGCGATACACCTGGTAGTTCAACACATCGACTTCGTCGTCGCGCGCGATCACCTGGTCGGCAAGCTCGGTGTCGTCACGCATGAACGCATCGATGCTATCCTTGACCATCGATTGCGCGATCTCCGCCATCCTCGGCAAATCGACGTAGGGCTTGAGTTGCGGAACCTCATTGAGCTCGAGCGCCCGCTCACAGATATTCACCGCGTTATCGCCGATCCGTTCGAGATCGGTCGTGATTTTGAGGCCGGTGGTGATGAAGCGGAGGTCGCTGGCCGTCGGCTGATGCAGCGCGAGCAGCCGGATACATTGCTCGTCGTTATCGGTATCCATGCGATTCACTTCGTCGTCGCGCTGGATCACTTCGCGTGCATGGTCGCTGTCGCGATTGACGAGCGCTTCCACCGCCTCAGCGATTTGACGTTCGACCAAGCCACCCATTTTCAGCAAGCCGGCGCGTAAGCCGCGCAAATCCTCTTCGTACTGCCTGTTGGTATGCTGCGGCTGTGTGCTGTCCATGGTCGCCTCCGCGGAAATCAGCCGAATCGACCCGTGATGTAATCTTCAGTCTCGCGTCGGGTCGGATTGGTAAAAATTTGTTTGGTCGCGCCGTATTCGACCAGATTTCCGGTGTACATAAATGCGGTCTTGTCAGAGGTTCGCGCAGCTTGCTGCATGTTATGTGTCACGATGACGATAGTGTACGCCGACTTCAATTCCAGCAACAGTTCTTCGATGCGCGCGGTCGAAATCGGATCGAGTGCCGAGCACGGCTCGTCCATCAGGATCACTTCCGGTTGAACTGCCAGAGCGCGCGCAACACAGAGTCGCTGCTGTTGTCCGCCGGATAAACTCGCGCCGGGACGCCGCAGACGATCCTTCACCTCGTCCCAGAGCGCAGCCTGGCGCAGACTTCGCTCGACCACTGAGTCCCGCTCGGCGCGGCTGATTTGCACTCCATTGAGCGTGAGTCCGGCCGCGACGTTGTCCTCGATCGACATAGTGGGAAACGGCGTCGGCTTCTGGAACACCATCCCGATTCGACGCCGCACCTGCACCGGATCGACGTCATCGTCGTAGATATTATTCCCGTCGAGCAGAACCTCGCCGGTCGCGCGCGCGCCCGGCACGACCTCATGCATTCGATTGAGGCATCGGACGAGCGTGGACTTACCGCATCCCGACGGCCCGATAATCGCGGCGATCCGGTTTTCCTCGAACTCCAGGCTTACGTCACGCACCGCATGAATCTGGCTGAAGTAGGCGTTGAGGTTCTTGACGACCAGTTTGTCGGCCATGATTATCTTGGCGCTTTTGCCGCCCCGCCCGTCATCCATCGAACGCCCAATTCGAGCGCGAGAATGATTCCCGTCAGCACCACCGCGCCGGCCCACGCCTGCCGTTGCCAATCGGGAAACGGCGATATGGCATAGGTGTAAACCTGAACCGTCAGTGTATTAATCGGATGAAAGAGCGAGGTTGACCAGAATCGATTACCGAACGCCGTGAACAGCAGCGGCGCGGTTTCACCCGCAACTCGAGCTATGGCGAGAATGACGCCGGTGGTGATTCCGGCGAGCGCGGTTCGCGCTACGACTGATAGCGTTGTGCGCCAATTCGGAACTCCCAGCGCGAGCGACGCCTCACGCAATTCCGGCGGTACCAACAAAACCATTTCTTCAGTCGTACGCGTGACTAACGGCACCATCATCGCTGCCAGCGCGACGCTGCCCGACAATGCGGAAAATCCTCCAAAGGGGCGGACGACGATCGCGTACGCAAAGATCCCGATCACGATCGATGGCACTCCCATCAGCACGTCAGCGGAAAAGCGAATCCAATTCGTGAACTGGCTGGCGCGATTGGCTGCAAGATAGAGACCGGCGCCAACGCCGATCGGTACGCCAATCAACGCCGCTATGCCCACTACTTCGAGCGTGCCCACGATCGCATTGGCCATCCCCCCGCCCTTCTCCCCGACCGGCGCTGGCATATGCGTGAAGAATGCCCAGTTCAAACTGCTGAAGCCCTTGAACAGCAAGTAGCCGAGAACCAGGAAGAGCGGGATCAATGTGAGGATCGTCGCACCGACCGTGATCGCCATCATGCCATCGCTTTTGAACTTGCGAATGCGGTAGCTGGTCTCTCCGCGAAGAAAGCTGGCGGCCGCAGCCATTATCTGCCCATCTCCCGGTAGCGTCGCTGTTGTACGCCGAGCACCAGCGCGCGAGCGACTACGTTGAGCGCGACACACATGATCAGCAACACGAGTCCAAGTTCGATCAGCGCAGCGACGTACATATCGGAAGTCGCTTCGGCAAATTCATTGGCGATCACACTCGCGAGCGTCGCGGCCGGCTTGAACAGCGATGCAGAAATCTCCGCCGAGTTGCCGATCACCATCGCGACCGCAATTGTCTCGCCGAGAGCGCGCCCAAGGCCAACTATGATCGCGCCGATCACGCCCGTCATCCCGTACGGAATAACCGCGGTCTTGACCATTTCCCACTTGGTTGCGCCCAGCGCGAGCGCGGCTTCGCGCTGCGACTGCGGCACGACCCGAAACACATCGGTGCATACCGATGAAATGTACGGGATGATCATGATCGCGAGGATCATTCCGGCCGACAACATACCGACCGCGACTTTCGGTCCCTGGAAAAAGGGCAGGAAGCCGAACCATTTGGCGAGTAGCGGCTCGACGTGATCGCGAAGCCACGGGCCCATCACGAACACCGCCCACAGTCCGTAGACGACGCTCGGTATTGCGGCGAGCAAGTCGACCAGAAATCCGAGGCGGTGACCGAGCCAGTCGGGCGCCATCTCGCTAAGGCATAGCGCGACGCCCAAGCTGAGCGGCACGGCCACGATTAGCGCGATGAACGAGGAAACGAAGGTGCCGTAGATGAACGGCAACGCTCCATACTGTTCATTGACCGGATCCCAATCGGTGCTGACCAGGAAGTGTAGGCCGAACTGGCGAATCGCGGGAAAGCTGTCGTAGATCAGCGCGATCGCGAGCCCCGCCAGCAGCAGCAGGATCGACAATGCGAGCGAAAACGTCGTGACGTTGAAAATGCGATCGCCGATCAGGCGTACGCCGACGTGCGGTTTGGCGCGCTCGCGTCTGACGACGGTTACACGCTCCGCGACCGAACTATCCAATTCAGACAAGCTGTGTCGTTCCCTCAGAATTTACGGACTTCCTTCTTCGGCTCGCCACTCGTCGCCGCAACTGCTTCATCCGTAGCAGGATTCTAACGATCAATTGTTTCGAGAATGTTACGGACACCGTAATTCGCAGTGAACCCGCGAATGTTCGGCGAAAACGGTCACGTAAAGAAGTGTTTTCCAGAGCTTAGTTGAACTTGAGGCTCATGTTTTGGCGATTCTCTCCAAGCCGCCCATGTATGGCCGCAATACTTCGGGTATCGTCACGCTGCCGTCTTCGTTTTGATAATTTTCGAGAATCGCGATTACAGTCCGCGGCAGCGCCAGTCCCGAGCCATTCAGCGTGTGCACAAGTTCCGGCTTGCCCGCCTTCGCGCCGCGGAATCTGATGTGTGCGCGCCGCGCCTGGAAGTCGGTGCAGTTGGAGATCGAACTTACCTCGAGCCATTCGCCGCATCCCGGTGCCCACATCTCGAGGTCGTAGGTCACGGCGCTCGCAAAACTTAGATCCGCCGTGCAGAGCTCGACGACTCGGAATGGAATTTTCAGGCGTCGGCACACTTGAGCGGCGTCTTCGACCATCTTATTGAATTCGTCGTCCGAGGTCTCGGGCTTCACCAGCTTGACCATCTCTACCTTGTCGAACTGATGACCCCGCTTGATACCGCGGACGTCGCGGCCCGCCGACATTTTTTCTCGCCGAAAGCACGGTGTGTATGCCGTCAGGTAAACGGGCAGCTTGCTCTCGTCGAGAACCTCGTCGCGATAAAGGCCCGTCAGCGGAACCTCTGCGGTCGGGATGAACCAGAAATCGTCCTCCGCATCGTGATACATCGTGTCGGCATTTTTGGGCAGATGACCGGTGCTGGTCGCGGTCTCGGTGTTGACCATCAGCGGCGGAATTACTTCCAGGTAGCCCTGCTCGCTGGTTTTGATATCGAGCATCCAGGCAATCAGCGCGCGCTCGAGACGCGCGCCCAAGCCCATCAGCACGTAGAATCTGGTGCCCGACAATTTGACGCCTCGATCGAAATCGATAATTCCGAGCTGCTCACCGAGCTCCCAATGCGGCAGCAGCTGGAATGCGGTGAACTCGAGCGGCGTGCCTTCGGTTCGGATCACGCGATTGTCGGCTTCGCTCTGACCGACGACGACATACGACCGCGGGATATTGGGCAAGACCAGCGCGCGCCGCTCGACCTCGCGCTCGGCCAACGCCAATTGCGTCGCGGCCAGAGTGATCGGATTGCTGCTGTTGATCGCCGCCGCCGCTTCGACGGCATTAGCAAGCACCCGACTGGCGCGGCTCTCCTCGGCTTCCTCCTGGCGAATCTGCGCGATCGCGGCCGCGCGTTGGTCTGGCGGCAGCGTGCCGATTTCCTTGGAGCGCCGCTTGCGATCGGCGCGCATTTCGTCGAGATTCGCCTGCAGCTTTCGCCGCACGGCGTCAGCCGCGAGCACGCCGTCGATGTCCGCCGGATCGACACCCCGCTTGGCCAGCTCCGCCTTTACGAAATCGGGCTTTTCGCGAATCAGCTTGATATCAAGCATTCAGAATGCGTTCCTCACGAGTTCAATTCCAAAACGCGGACCCGTCCCGCTAATCGCGACAATATCGAAGCGCATCTCACGCTCGCCGACCCGATACTGAATCGCGAACGCCTCGGCCGCACGACGCATCCGGGCCTGCTTGCGCGCATCCACCGCCTCTTCCGGTGCGCCCGCGCTATCGGTACGCCGCGTCTTCACTTCGACAAAGACCAGCGTCTCGCCATCCATCGCGACCAAATCGATCTCCGCACCTGCGGCGCGAAAATTTCGCGCAACGATCCGGTAGCCCTGGCGTTTGAGATGCCGCTCTGCCGCCCGCTCGCCCTGCGCTCCAAGCGGTACATAGTCAGTCAGCCGATGCGCCCAATCGAGCAGTCGCGCCGACCACTTGCGAACCTTCACGCGGCTCCGCTTCATCTTATCCGCGTCCCCCCAGTCTCGCGAGATGATGGCCCAAACTGCCAAGCCGCTTCCGAAGCTAGAAGGCAGCGCGCCGCTTCGCAAGCGATTCATCTGTGGCTGGCGACTGACTTGAACTTCGAGGAATGTTACGATTTCCGCGGAATCGAGAATCGAGGCAACCAATCAAGATGGCCGAGACCAGGATTACGCTTGAGCAGGTGCGGCATGTCGCGCGCCTCGCGCGGCTGCAATTGTCGAGCAGCGAGGAAGAATCGCTGCGCGGCGACATGGACGAGATGCTGGCCTACGTCGACAAGCTGAACGAATTGGACACCACGGATGTGCCGCCAACCGCACAGGTCGGCGAGGCAGGCACGCCGATGCGTGAAGACGATGTGACTAACGCGCCGGTGGCGGAAGAAATGCTCGCGAATGCGCCGTCGCGCGAGCGCAATTACTTCAAGGTGCCGAAAATAATCGAATAGCGAAAGAATAAACTGTTTCACCAATGCCATCCGAATTGAACAAACTCACGATCGCCGAAGCTTCGACGCTGCTCCGCAAGGGCGAGATCACAGCGTTGCAATTGGCGCGCGACTGTCTCGACCGCATCCAGGCAATCGAGCCGAAGCTCAACGCGTTCATTACGGTCTGCGAAAAAGAAGCGCTCGAGCAGGCGCACGCGGCCGATCGACGCTTGAAATCCAACGAGGCGCCGGCGCTGTGCGGAATCCCGCTTGGCATCAAGGATATCTACGCGACCCGAGGCGTGCGGACGACTTGCGCGTCGCGAATCTTAGGGAATTTCGTGCCGCCGTTCGATGCAACAGTTGTTGAGAGGCTGCGCGCGGCGGGTGCGGTGTTCGTCGGGAAGACGAACCTCGATGAGTTCGCGATGGGTTCTTCGACGGAGAATTCGGCTTTCGGCGCGACACTTAATCCGCACGACACCGAGCGCGTCGCCGGCGGCTCCTCGGGCGGATCGGCCGCGGCAGTTGCGGCGAACGAATGCCTTGGCTCGCTGGGCACTGACACGGGAGGTTCAATTCGCGAGCCCGCTTCATTTTGCGGCGTGGTCGGAATGAAACCGACCTACAGCCGCGTGAGCCGCTACGGCGTGATCGCTTATGCGTCGTCACTCGATCAGGTTGGGCCGTTCGCGAAGTCGGTTCGCGATGCGGCGATAATCCTGCGGACGCTCGCCGGTAAGGACCCGCGCGATTCGACCTGCTCCGCGCGCGCCGTTCCCGACTACGAGCGCGCACTGACCGGAGACGTGAAGGGACTTCGGATCGGGGTGCCCAAGGAATACTTCGTCGAGGGGATGCAGCCGGAAGTCGAGAAGTCGGTGCGAGCTGCGATCAAAATTTATGAATCGCTCGGGGCGAAGGCCGTTGACGTATCGATGCCGCATACCGGTTACGCGATTGCGGCGTATTACCTGGTCGCGACGGCGGAGGCGAGCGCGAACCTCGCGCGCTACGACGGCATTCGCTACGGGCTTCGCATCGACGCCGAGGATCACATCGATCTTTACAATCTCACACGCGCGGAAGGTTTTGGCGCCGAGGTAAAGCGCCGAATCATGCTCGGCACCTTCGCTCTCTCGGCTGGTTACTACGACGCCTACTATCTGAAGAGTCAGAAAGTTCGCACGCTGATTCGGCGCGATTTCGAGCGGGCGTTCGAGAAATGCGACTTGATTGTCACGCCGGTAGCGCCGACAACGGCGTTCAAGCTTGGCGAAAAGATG
This sequence comes from Deltaproteobacteria bacterium, assembly GCA_003135855.1. GTDB lineage: Bacteria > Desulfobacterota > Binatia > Binatales > Binataceae > Binatus. Next base: position 30,996 of record PNBD01000008.1, on the reverse strand, counting down.
AACGATCCGCTGACGATGTATCTCTCGGACATTTTCACGATCTCGGTTAACCTGGCCGGGCTGCCCGGAATGTCGATACCGTGCGGGTACGATGAAAAAAATCTGCCGATTGGCATGCAACTGATCGGGCCGCCATTCAGCGAGGAAACGATTTTTCGCGCGGGCGACGCGTTCGAACGCGCCGGGAGTTTCAAGCCGCGGCCGACAGCGGTTTAACGATTGCGATGAATACAGAAGCCTACGAAGCGGTAATCGGACTCGAGGTCCATACCCATCTGCTGACCAAGTCGAAGCTGTTCTGCGGATGCTCGACGACCTTTGGCGCGGGCCCGAATGAGAATGTGTGTCCGGTCTGCATGGGCATGCCGGGCGTGTTGCCGGTGCTGAATCGGCGCGTCGTCGAATTAGCTATTCGGACGGGACTAGCTACTCACTGCACAATCGCTCCGCACTCTATTTTCGATCGCAAAAGTTATTTCTATCCCGACTTGCCGAAGGGCTATCAGATTAGTCAGTACGAGACTCCGATCTGCAAAGGTGGCTATATCGACTTGCCGTCCAATGGCGACGGGCAGCCGCGGCGAGTCAGGCTCACGCGAATTCATATCGAGGAAGACGCGGGCAAAAATATCCATGCCGCGGGTGCGAGCCTGGTCGATTTCAATCGATCGGGAGTGCCGCTGATCGAAATTGTGAGCGAGCCCGACTTGCGATCGTCAGCGGACGCTGGCGCGTATCTCCGCCAACTGCGGGCAATTCTCCGTTACGTCGATGCCTCGGACGGCAAGATGGAGGAAGGCAGCTTTCGCTGCGATTGCAACGTTTCGGTGCGCAAGCGCGGTTCGCAGGAATTCGGCACGCGAACGGAAATCAAGAATCTCAATTCGTTCCGGTTCGTCGAGAACGCAATCGATCATGAAGTCGCGCGGCAAGTAGAGATTATCGAGGCGGGCGGCAGGGTCCTGCAGGAAACTCACCTGTGGGATCCGGCTCGCAACGAAACGCGGCCGATGCGATCGAAAGAGTATGCGAATGACTATCGCTATTTCCCCGAGCCGGACCTGCCGCCGCTGATCGTGGCGCCCGAGATGGTCGAGAGCATCCGCGCGACCATGCCCGAACTGCCCGCCGATCGGCGAGCGCGCTACATTCGAGAGTTGGCGCTGACCGATTACGAAGCTGGCGTGCTCACGGCCGATCGCGACGTCGCGGATTATTTCGAAGCGGCTATACCGGGACTTAAGAATCGCAAGAGCGCGGCGAACTGGGTGATGACGGAAGTGCTGCGGGTGGTGCATGAATCGGGCAAATCGATCGGCGAGGCGGTGCCGCCCGCCAGCGAAATCGGCGCGCTGCTCCGAATGATCGAGGAGCAAAAGATCAGCCTGAACGCCGCCAAGATGGCGTTCGCTGCGATGGTGAAATCCGGCAAGGGCGCCGAGGCGACGGTCGCGGAACTCGGGCTCGCGCAGGTTTCGGATGAAGCAGCGATCGCGGCCGCGTGCGAAAAGATAATCGCGGCGGAGCCGGCCAAGCTGGCCGAGTATCGCGGCGGTCGTGACAAGCTATTCGGATTTTTCGTGGGTCAGGTGATGAAGGCGATGGGCGGCAAGGCCAATCCCAAAGTGATCAACGATATCCTGAAGCAAAAGCTCGCGGGCTAAACCTCGGTCGAGCGGCGAGATCGCAAAGTTCAAGCAAGCGGCGAACCTCACGCGGGTTTCGGGGTTCACGTGAAACATATTTGGTGCGGACGCAATATCGTGGACGCGATGCACTAGCAGGCGATCCGGCACCCTCACCTACCCGCTTAATCCTGGAGCGATTCGGCCCTTCGGCCCGAAGTCGGCTTCGCGTGGTCGGCGGGCGTCCTCTCCCGTAAAAATAACGGGCGAGGTAAAGAGTGCCGCTGCTGGCTGTTAGAAAAATCAGTCAGGGAAGATGTTTCACGTGAAACCTGTTTGGTGTGATGTTTCATGTGAAATATTGGCAGTTCAGGAGAACGAAACGCGAAAGCATGAGTGGGTATTAGGGGCGATCCTAATTACGTCGCAGACCGACTATCCACTTCGAGACGTCAGTTCAAGTTGAATGCGCGGGCGGCGTTGTCCCACAGGATTTTGCGTTTGCTGGTCTCGGGAATCGACTGCTGCAGAATCGCGTTGATGCCCCAGGGAAATGTGCCGTCAGGATGCGGATAGTCAGTATCCCACAGGAAGTTGTCATCGCCGACTATATCAAGGGCGGCTTTCATAGTCGGTTCGTCGCCGCGAAACGCCACGAAGAAGTTGCTTTTGAAATACTCAGTCGGGCGTTTGGTCAAATACTCATGTTCCGCATTGCCGCTAAAATTCCAATGCTGTTCCATCCGCTGTAGCCAGTAGGGAACCCATCCGCCGTCGGCCTCGACCTGCACGACTTTCAACTTGGGGTACTTTTCGATCACGCCGTACCAGATAAGGCCGGCCATCGCGGCCATCGCTTCGAACGGATGCGACAAGATGTGGCCGGTGACATGGGTATCCATGCGATCGCCAAATGATTCGACCGAGGCGGAGGCCGAGTCGTGGGTGGAGATCGGACGGCCGAGCTTTTCGACTTCGGCCCAGAGCGGCAGATAATCATCGTGGAAGAGCGTGCGGCCGCGAACCGGATTGGGACGGACATAAAAGCTGATCGCGCCGTTTTTGGCCGCGCGATGCGCTTCCTTGATGGATTCCTCGACGTCCTGCATCGGCAGGATCGCGGCAAACTTGACGCGGCCGTTGGTCTTCGAGCAATAGTCCGCGCTCCAGTCATTGTACGCAGCGCAGCAAGCGGCGAGCAGTTTGGGATCGCGGAATTCGCGGCCCATCATTTGACCGGCCGCGGTTGGATAAACAATCTGAACGTCGACGCCCTGCTCGTCCATGTCCATCAGGCGGCTTTCGGGACTGAAGCCGGTTTTGGCGGCGCGCTCGAAGCGCTTCATCGCGCGGCGGACTGACTCGAGGAAGGCCGGCGCGGCCATCGGGTACTTGCCCTTTTCGCGGGTGAACGGCTCGCCTTCGACGAGGAATGTGCGGCGTCCTGATTCGGCGGCGATACCGAGTCGCGGGGCCTGGGACTTGTAGCGTTCGTCGATATACCTTTCGAATACATACTCAGGTTCCATCAAGTGAGTATCTGCGTCGACGATCTTGAATCCGTCTTTCATGACTTTGCTCCGTACTATACTGAAATCTCAGTAGCTAATAGCGTTACTATTCCGGAATAATCAATGCTTTCACGCCGCGCCGTTCACGCAGCAAGGTGAAAGCCTCCAAGCCGCGCGAGATGCCGTAGCGGTGGGTGATCATCGGACGCAAGTCGATCGCGCCCGACGAGACCATCGCGATTGCGCGACGCCAGGTTTCGGGGGTGCGGACTCGCGAGTTGATAATATTGACGCCGTGAAAGAACAGCGCGCGCAATTCGGCGGAGGTCACATCACGCGCGGGCCATCCCACTTCGATCAACTGGCCGCCGCGACGCAGCAATTCGCGCGGAGAATCGATGGCGCCCGACGCGTCGAACACCACGTCGGCGCCGTCGGCAGGCATCATGGCGCGCACTTGCTCGATCCAATCGGGGGCGCCGGTAGTCACTGTTTTAAAGCCCATAGTGCGAGCGAGTTCGAGGCGGGTGGTATCCTGCGCGAGGCCTGTGATCACGAGCGAGGTGACGCCAAGCGCGCGCGCCGACAGCGCGATGCTCAAGCCAATCGGACCCGGGCCTTCGATAACCGCGCTATCACCGGGCATCAGGCAGGATTGCTCGACCGCATGCAGCCCGGTGCCGAACATTTCGAGCAACGCGGCCTGCTCCATATCCATCGTAGGCGGAACGAGATGGGCGTTGCCGATCGGCGCGATCGTAAATTCAGCGAAGGCTCCCGAGAGCGTGGTCGGGGAAGCGCAAAGATGAAATCGACCAGCGCGACACGGGCCGCATCGTCCGCAATGACCGAAGGGATCGAGTGCGACGCGATCGCCAACTTTGAAGCCGTTTACTCCGATGCCGAGTTCGACGACCTCGCCGGCGGGCTCGTGGCCGAGCACGAACGGAATTCGCGAGACCATCCGGTTCGCACCAAGTTCCCAATCGACGATGTGCAGATCGGAACCGCACACGCCGCAGGCACCGACGCGAACGAGCAGTTCGCTTTCGCCGACTTCGGGGATTGGAGTTTCGATGACTTCGGCGCCGGGAGCCGCGCTGGTTTTGGCGATTGCTTTCATTGGTTGGATTTATCTCTGAGTGTTCAATACGACTTGGACGCGTTCGGCGTCAACGCAAAAGCCCGCGCGCTAATCCCAATGTCGCGAGGGGGCGCCGCGGTAACGCATGCGCGGACGAATCAGTCGATTGTCGGCATACTGTTCGAGCGCATGCGCGATCCATCCCGATGCGCGCCCGATCGCGAAGATCGCGGCCGGCAGCGATTGCTGGAAGCCGAGCATGCGCGCGCAGACGGTCAGATAAAAATCGAGATTGGGGCGGAGCCGCTCGCGTTTGAACACGGCCGCTTCGACTTTGAGCGCAGTCTCGAACAGCCGGCGGCCGCGATGGCGTGCAATCGATTGCGCGACTGCTCGCAACAGCACGGCGCGCGGATCGCCGTCGGGATAAATCGCATGGCCGAAGCCGGGCGGCAGGCGATGATCGCGAGTGAAGGTGGAGAGGCATTCATCCATGCGCGCGCCGGATTCGAGTTCGTTGAACATCGCCTCGATGCGATCGCAGGCGCCGCCGTGAATTGGTCCTGATAGCGAACACAACGCGGAGAGCACCGAGGCAAATAGATCGGCGCCGGTGCTCGCGACGACGCGTGCGGCAAAAGTGGACGCGTTCAATTCGTGCTCGGCGCACGCGACCAGGACGCGATCGAGCGCGGCGACTTCCCAATCCGATCCGGTGGATGATGGAACCAAACCGAGCAGTCGCCCCGCCATCCCAACGCCGAGCGGCGCGCCGCCTTCGGGACGATTTCCCAACGCGAGCGGAAGCTGGCTGATGATCAACTTGGCGCGATCGATTCGTGTACGCGGCGGCTGCCGGCGATCCCATGCGGCCAGACTCGGCATCACGGCGGCGAGCCGGAGCAGCGGCGGCGCGTCCTCACCAGTTGCGTTGAGTGCGGCGGCAACGGTCGTGGGCATTTGCGCACCTTCGATTTCAGCTTTCAGCGCGGCAATCTCCTCAGGCACCGGACGCTCACCGCTCCAGAGCAACAGGCAGACTTCTTCGAAAGATGCGCGCTCGACGACCTCTTCAATCGGATAGCCGCGATAGGCGAGACGGCCGTCGGTGATCGAACTGACGGCGGACTCGGCGACAATCACGCCGGGCGCGCCATCCTCGATACTTTTCGGCTGGGCCACCGTGACCCAGGTAGAAGCGGCAGGGAGACTGCGGCCGCGGCGTCCGCGCTCGGTGGAGACGACGCCGCGCAGCGCTTCAATGTCGAGGCGTCGATAGAGCGCCTGGCGCCCTACTTTGCGGCGGTAACTTTTGAGCCATCCGCGGCTGACGTAGGCGTAGAGGGTGCCGAGCTTGACGCCGAGCTGACTCGCGGCCTCGGCAGCAGTGAGCATCCCGGCGCGGCTGGTTTTGCGAATCGCCACGCGAAAATCACGTCATGCGCACTGGGTACGCGTCAAGCGGTCGTCAACATATCAACTTGCGTCAAGATACGAGCAGTTATATACAGTCAAGCTCAAGGAGGAATCTGCCGATGAGTTCCGCGGAGGTGCGATTCAAAGAGCTACGGGCGGATTTTGGCAAAACGGCCGAGGATTACGGCCGTCATCGGGCGGGCTTTCCGAACGAATTTTTCGAGCGGATGGCGGCGATGAACATCCTGCGAGCCGGAATGCGCGCGCTCGACCTCGGCACCGGAACCGGCACGATCGCACGCGGACTCGCGCTGCGGGGATGCGATGCGGTCGGGCTGGATCGATCGGAGCCGTTGATGGAGCAGGCGCGCCAGATCGATCGCGAACTGGGCGTCTCGGTGAATTACGTCGTGGCACCAGCCGAGGAAACGGGACTGCCGGCGGCGAGTTTCGATTTGGTCACTGCGGGACAATGTTGGCATTGGTTCGATCGTCCGCGCGCGGCGGCGGAATCGCGACGCCTCTTGAAGCCGGGCGGCAGATTGGTGATCGGGCATTTCGATTGGATTCCGCTGCCGGGCAACATGATCGAGGCAACCGAGAAATTGATTGAAAAGCACAATCCGAAATGGAAGATGGGCGGCGGAGTTGGAATGTATCCGCGATGGATGGCGGACCTGTCGGGCGCGGGCTTTGAGAAGCTGGAGACATTTTCATTCGACATCGACGCGATCTATACGCACGAGGCGTGGCGCGGACGGACTCGCGCGAGTGCGGGAGTTAGCGCGAGTCTCACGCCGACCGAGGTCGTGGCGTTCGACGAAGAATTGCGCGCGATGCTGGCAGAGCGGTTTGCAGAGGATCCGATGCGCGTGCTGCATCGAGTATTCGCGGCGATCGGCACCGCGCCGTGAATCGAAAATTTATGCGGCGGGTTTGATCACGTCGCGCATCGCTTCGGCATAGCTGTGCTCGACCAGCGCGCGCTGGAAAAGCGGATCGGTTTTCAACGCATCGTGGAGGCGCGGCAAGTTGTAGTGCGGCACGGCGGGATAGAGATGATGCTCGAGATGATAACTGACGTGGTGCGGATTCAGCATGAAGCGGAGCACCGGATTGCGAGAGACGATGGTGCGCGCGTTGCGGAGACCGTCGTGCGCGTCGGGCACCGCGGCATGCTCGAGCACTCCGCGGATGCGCAGAATCACCTGATAAACCACGAGCAACGGAACGATCCAGAGCGCGATGAACGCGAATCCGTAGCCGAGGTAGAAGAGCGCGGCGACCAATAGCGCGACTGCGATGCGTCGCGCGAGGACCTCGGCGGTCACGCGGCGATAGAGGTTTCGCAGCGTGAGCCGTTTGTGTCCGTCCTGCACGTCGAGATATCCGCGCATCACGAGCGACGACTCGCCGGTCGCGTCGCGAATCAGTTTGCGGCGGAAACTTTCCCAGGTGACCGGATAGCCGCGCGAGAGAGAAAGATCGGGATCGCGATCGGTCAGCAGATAGCGATGATGGCGGAGATGGACCTTGCGATAGGCGTACAGATTGCTCGCGATCGGAAAAGCGCATAGCCACTGCCCAACGAAATCGTTGAGCGCGCGATTTTCGAGCAGCCTGAAATGCGCCGCATCGTGCATCAGAACGGCGAGCGCGTGCTGAGAGCGGCCGACGATGATGGCGGCGGCAATCCATACGATGAAGTTGTGACTCCAGAGTGCGAGCGCGATCGAGGCGGCGATCAGCGCCCAAGTCCCGGCGAGAGGCGCGAGCGAGCGAACAAGGTCGAGGGCGTACAGCTCCTTGAGCTCGCCGGGCTTGATGCGCATCGCATGGCTTTCACGCTCGGAGCTTTCGTCGCGCTGCTCTTCTTCGTCGGTCCAGGTTTCGGGGTCGGCGCCCTTGGAGATCATGTGGCTCGATCCTGGACGAAAGCATCCTAGTGGTCAAATGAGGCAACGCTGTCCAGTACCGCATCGGCGTGGTACTTCTGCGGCCTTGGGGGACTCATGCGCTGCGCAAGTTGCGGCTCCGAAAATCCAGCGGGCAAGAAGTTCTGCGGCGACTGCGGCGCGGAGCTGAGCAATCGCTGCCCGAAATGCGGGGCGGAGAATTCGGACGGAAAGAAATTCTGCGGAGATTGCGGCGCCGCACTGGGCGTTGCGACTCGAGCTGCTGGCGCGCCGGCGCGCGCGAGGCCACGGACCACCGAGATCGTTGAACCTGCCGGCGAGCTCGAGGGCGAGCGCAAACTGGTGACGGCGCTGTTCGCGGACATCAAGGGATCGACGGAGTTGGAGCAGAACCTCGACCCGGAGGAAGCTCGCGCGATCATCGATCCCGCGCTCAAGCTGATGATCGCGGCGGTGCATCGCTACGATGGCTACGTGGTGCAGTCGACCGGCGACGGCATCTTCGCGATGTTCGGCGCTCCGCTCGCGCACGAGGACCACCCACAACGCGCGCTGTATGCGGCGCTGCGGATGCAGGAAGATCTCCGGCGCTATGCGGCGACGCTGCGCGAGCGCGGCTGGGCGCCGATCGAAATCCGGGTCGGCGTGAACACCGGCGAAGTCGTGGTGCGATCGATCAAGACCGGCGACGGACAGATCGAGTACACGCCGATCGGGCATAGCGCCAACCTGGCGTCGCGGATGCAGACGGTGGCCGCGACCGGCACCATCGCGGCGACCGAGAATACGCGCAAGCTCTGCGAAGGCTACTTCACGTTCCGCTCGATCGGACCTACGCGGGTGAAGGGCGTGAGCGAGCCGGTAAACGTCCACGAGGTGATGGGGCTCGGCCCGCTGCGCACACGTTTGCAGGCATCGGCGCGGCGCGGGCTCTCCAAGTTCGTGGGCCGCGAGGCCGAACTCGTGCAGATGAAGCACGCGCTCGAACTCGCGAAGAGCGGGCGTGGGCAAGTGGTCGCGGCGGTGGGCGAGGCCGGGGTCGGCAAATCGCGCCTGTTCTTCGAGTTCCAGGCGGTCGGGCAATCCGGATGCCTGGTGCTTGAGACTTTATCGGTCTCGCACGGCAAGGCGTCGGCATACCTGCCGCTGATCGACCTGCTCAAAAACTATTTCGAGATCACTTCGGACGACGACGGACGCAGGCGCCGGGAAAAGATCGCCGGAAAGATCCTGATCCTGGATCGCGCGCTGGAAGACACGCTGCCATATATCTTCACCCTGCTCGAGGTGGTGGAGAGCGACGATCAGCTCGCCCGCCTCGATCCCGAAATCAGAAGGCGCCGGACACTCGACGCGATCAAGCGCCTGCTGCTGCGCGAAAGCCTCAGCCAGCCGCTGGTCGTGATCTTCGAGGACTTGCATTGGCTCGACGATGGATCGCGGGCGCTGCTGAACCTGCTGGCGGATTCAATCGGCACTGCGCGGGTGATGATGCTGGTGAATTACCGGCCAGAATTTACCCACAACTGGGGCAACAAGACTTACTATACGCAGCTCCGGCTTGATCCGCTGAGTGCCGAGAGTGGCGAGGAGATGTTGCGGGCGCTGCTTGACGACGGTCGCGAGCTGGCGCCGCTCAAGCAATTGATAATCGAGAAGACCGAAGGCAATCCACTTTTCATGGAGGAGATCGTACAGGCGCTGTTCGAGCAAGGCGCCCTTGTGCGCAACGGCTCGATTAAGCTCGCCAAATCTCTGAGCACCATTCAGATCCCGTCGACGGTGCAGGCAGTGCTGGCCTCGCGCATCGACCGGCTGCCGCCGGAGCAGAAAGACCTGCTGCAGACGCTCGCGGTGATCGGCAAGGAGTTCCCATACCGGCTGGTAAGAGAGGTCTCCGGCAAAGCCGACGAGGAGCTGCAGACGCTGCTCTCGGAGCTGCAGTTAGCCGAGTTCATCTACGAGCAACCCGCGATTAGCGACGTCGGGTACGTCTTCAAGCATGCGCTATCGCAGCAAGTCGCGTCGGGCTCGGCATTGCTGGAACGACGCAGAGTTCTGCACCAACGCGTCGCTCGGGCGCTGGAAGCACAATTCCCGGAAACGGTGGAGACTCAACCGGAGCTGATCGCGCATCACTACTCAGAAGCGGGGCTGGGAGCACAAGCAATTCCGTACTGGCTACGGGCGGGTGAGCGAGCCCTTCAGCGATGGGCAAACCTGGAAGCAATCAACCATCTCAAGAAGGGGCTCGAACTGCTCGGGTCCATCCCAGACGCGCCCGAGCGGAGTCGTCCCGCGAACGAAGCTCAGCGTTGCGCGCTCCTGTTAATACTTGGTGACGCGCAATTCTATGCGGGCGAATTCCTCGAGGGCCAGGAAACGCTGCTGCTCGCTGCCGCGGTCGCTCGATCGCTGGGATCAACGGAAAGCCTAGTCCGTGCGGCGCTGGAGCTCGTAGATGCGACGTTTTATGGCGGCCTCCCCGCACTCCCGGCGGTTCGCTTGCTCGAGGAAGCGCTGCAGAGACTCGGGACGGAAGACAATTCCCTCACTGCGAAAATCCTTAGCTATTTGGCCCGCGCACTCGGCGCCAGTGGGCAGTCCCAACAAGCGCTGAGATACGCCGAGCAATCGGTGGCGATGGCCCGGCGCTTGGGCGACCCGGGATTGATCGCCCACAGCCTCCTCGGAATGTTCGGCGCTCTCATGGGGCCGGAGTACGCCGGGCAGAGGCTCCCCGTCGCAATAGAAATGGTGGACCGTGCCGAAGAGGCGAACGCCACAGAGGTGCTGGGCGAGGCCCATTGGTGGCGTGCATATTGCCTGCTCGAGTCAGGAGATGTAATGGCGGCCGATGCGGACATCGACACCCAAGGCCGTGTTGTGGAAGAGCAGAACCGACCTTTCTCACTTTCCCTCAACGCAATGTTTCGAGCCATGCGGGCCTTGATGCGGGGCCGCTTCGAAGACAGCGAGCGCCTGGCCCAGCAAGCCCTGACGATCGCGCAGCGCGTGCAAACGGAAACCGCCGCCGGCGTTTTTGGGCTCCAGATGTTTGCGCTGCGCCGCGAGCAGGGCCGCCTCAAGGAAGTCGAGCCGGTTGTTCGCATGTTCGTGCAACAAAACACGGCTGCTGCAGCATGGCGACCGGGATTGGCGGTGATTTACTCGGATCTAGGTCTGACCGAAGACGCGCGAGCGGAATTCGAGAACCTGGCGCAGCACGACTTCGCCGACCTGCCTCGCGATTTTGTGTGGATGGGAACCATGACCTATCTCGTGGACATCTGCACCTTTCTGGGGGATCGGGCCCGCGCCGACACGTTGTATCGGATTCTCATCCCCTTCGCCGGCAGCAATGTGGTCGTTGGCAACGGCACGGCTTGCTACGGCGCCCTCTCACGATACCTGGGTGCGCTGGCTACGACACTCGAGCGTTGGGACGACGCGACTCGCCACTTCGAAGACGCACTCGCGATGAACGCGCGCATGGATGCGCACGTCTGGCTGGCCCACACGCAAGAGCAGTACGCCACGATGCTGCTGGCGCGGCACGAGTCGGGCGACCGCGATAAGGCTGCCGCACTGCTGGACGCGGCTCTCGCCACGGCTCGCGAGTTGGGGATGCGCGCGCTCGAGGAGCGCATCATGGGCCGCATAGCGATGATGAAGCCGGACTTACACTAGCGCGATCGATCAAGTGATGCGGGTGGGACTGAACAGGTTCTGCGCTGTCGGAGTGACCCGCGATTCGCCTAGTTCGACAATCACGTCCGCCGGGAGGCCAAGTTTTTTCGCCGCTTCACGGATAGCATCGGGGTTGGGCGCCTCGTACAGGCAGTAGGTCTTCTTTTTGTCGGCGCTAAGAAAGGAGAACAGCCACTGGATGCCGACATCGGCGTTGGCCTGGGTGATTGCCCTGGCGCCGTCGCGATCTAAGTTCTGTTGCTCGGCAAAATTTCGCTCGATCAGGTAGAGAGGCATGAGTATCTCCTTGGTATTGTTGCTGTCCGCCGCTCGTTGTTATCAGCGCGTGGCTCAAGAACGAGCAGCCCAGCTTTATAACGAAACAGCGGTACACTCTCCGTACTCCGTTTGACCTTGAGAGGCAAACCGTTGTCAGGACGACTGATTGCGCAGTTTGATGCCGAGCCGAATACTTCGGCTATAGTCGCGGAAAGCGATCCGCTGACTCCGTATCGATGAGAGAGGTAACGAGATGGATTTTGGCACCCTGATTTTTACCAAGCCTGAGCGCGCAATTACCGACGTGAAGTATGCGGAAGAACGCGGCTTCACGCACGCGTGGATTCCCGACTCGCACATGATTTGGGGCGATACATACGCGTGCATGGCGCTCGCGGCGGTCAATACCAAGAAGATCAAACTGGGGACGGGCGTCGCGATCGCGTCGAATCGGATCGCACCGGTGACGGCGCATTCGATCGCGACGATCAACCAGCTCGCGCCGGGGCGAACGATCCTGGGTTTCGGGACCGGGCATACCGGGCGGCGCGTGATGGGCCTGCCGCCGGTGAAGCAGGCGGATTTTCGCGAGCAGGTGCGCGTGATTCACGACTTGCTGCGCGAGGGCGAGGCGACCTACAACACCGAAGGGCTCAGCCGGAAAATTCGTTTTTTGAATCGCGATCGCCGGTTCATTAATATTGACGATCGGATTCCATTCTACGTCGCGGCGAACGGGCCGAAGACGCTCGCGATAGCGGGTGAATTCGGCGACGGAGCGATCACGACTGGGATTACCGATTCGGAGCGCGTCGCGAATGTGCGGCGGCATCTTAGCGCGGGCGCCTCGAAGGTCGGGCGCAAGGCGGACAAGATGCCGATCGTATCGCTGACGCATGTTTGCGTGCTGCGGCCGGGTGAGAAGATCGATTCGCCGCGAGTTAAGGCGATGACGGGGCATTGGGTGATGGCGAGTTTTCACGCGATCGCGGCGGGCTACGCGGGGCGCGACTATCTGACGGCGACGGTGAAATCGGTGTACGACGAATACGAGAAGTACGTCGCGAAGATGAAGACGCCGGCGGCCGAGCGCTATCTCGAACTGCACGTGGGTCATTGCGCATTCGTGGCGCCGGAAGAAATGCGCTTCGTGACGGCGGAGACGATCGCGGCGAGCACGATAATCGGGCCGCGCGAACAAGTCGTCGAGCGGCTTAGAGAACTGCAACGCGCGGGGCTGAGCCAGGTGTTCGTCAATCCGCCGATGGACGGGTTTAACGATAGTATCGACGAGATATCGCGCGACGTGATCGAGCGGATGTAGGAGGGAGAGACGGAGACGGAGATCCGAAACCCCTCACGGGTTTCGGGCTTCCTGGGAGTGACGCGGAGCCGACTTCGGGCNNCGCGCTACGCGCTGTTGGAAAAGGGGAGGGAAGTATCTAGGTCGAGCCAAGGTGAAAAATCGCACAATGTCTAGCGGGCTGCGCTAGCAGGCGATCCAGAACCCTCACCTACCCGCTTTATCCTGGAGCGATTCGGCCCTTCGGCCCGAAGTCGGCTTCGCGTGCGCCTCCCCACCTCATCTCCCGTAAAGCAACGGGCGAGGTATAAGAAGGGTTTCGGACTCTAACTCCTTACTCTAACTCCTTACCCTTACCCCTACTCCTTACCCTTGCGATGGTCGGGGGGTTATTCGGAGGAGGCGGCGCGACGATTCTCATCGAAGCGGGCGTCGGAAGCTTGATCGATCAGCGCCTTGATCGCGGGATTGTTTTTGCATAGGCGCTGGAAGTCGTTGTCCTCGAGCACCAATAATTGGCAGTAGCTGATAGCGATGCAGTCGGCCTGGCGGCGCTTGCCGCTCACCAAGGCCATCTCACCAAAGAAATCACCTCTGCCAAGTTTGATTTTGTTGCCCGCGGCACGAATCACCTCGACCGCGCCCGATGAAAGGAAGTACATCGCGTCGGCGCGATCGCCTTTCTCGATCAGGGTTTCTTTGGGAAGTGCGATGCGGGGGCGGAGCAGGCGCGCGACTTTGTCCAGTTGCTCTTCGGTGAAGCCGGCGAACATCGGCACCTTGGCAATCAGGTCGCGGGTCTCGAGTCCGAGGTCGAGGAGCGGGCGCAAATCCACGACCGCGCGCGCGGCTTCCAATTCGCGGCGCAGCGAATTGTATAGTTCGGGGCCGATGACGCCCTCTTCGAAGAGGGTGCGATATTCCCGATCCTCGCGGCGCAGCACGACGCGATTCAGAAAGCGGCGCTCGAGCAAAACCGCGTAGGCGGGGTACTGCTCGCGCATCGCCTCGAGCGCGACGCCGGTCAGGTCCTGGCGCTGACGGAGGATTTCGTGCAGCGCGGGAGTCACGCGCTCGCCGAGCAGGGGCGCCAGTTTTTCATCGACATAGGGAGCGAGTTCGGTCAGCACGATGCCGTTGACCAGCAACGATTCGAAGCGATCGGCGAGCGAATCGACCAGCGGACCGTCGATGCCGAAGCGCCGATGGAGGAAATGCGCGAAGCGGAAACGCTGCGAGAAATCGATCATGCGCTGCGCGGCGCGCAGGTATTCCACTCGGCCGCCGGCGCGGGTGCGGTCCACGATGCGACCGACATTGGCGAGCATCTGCTCGACGATGCGTCCCGAGATCGAGCGCTCGGCGAAGTGACGCCGCACCAGGTCACGCTCGTGATTGGCGAGCGCGATCAGCCCGAGGAGCATCTGCGCGTGCTCGCCGTACTTGTCGATTGCTGCTTGCTCCGCAGCTTTCTCCGCAGCTTCGTCCGCGGCGGGAGTGGCGGTGCGGGATGCGCTCTGCGCGTATGACTTGGTGATGTCCTCGACCAACTGCGCCGGAAAGTTGTAGCTGACGCCAATCTTCTCCGCCGCGTCGGCGACTTTGGCCCGCGAAAGTGCGAGCACCTGATCGCGCAACGCTTGATCGAGCGGCGACAAACGATCGAGCCGAAGCATCCGGATCAGCAAGCGCAAAGTGGTCCCGTTGATCAGCAGGGTGAACAGCACGAAGCCGGTCGCGAGCACCGCGACGAAGCGCTGCACGTCGGGTCTGATCGCGGGGTTCTCGGTCACCGACAACGCGAGCGCGAGAGTCACGGCGCCGCGCAACCCGCCCCATACGATCACGGTCTTGAAACGGTTGCCTACGCGTTGGCTTAGGCGCAAGGCGCTCAGCAGCGGCAGTAATCCAAAGAGGACGAGCGCGCGGGCGGCCAGCGCGGCGGTGACGAGCACGGCCAGGAGCAGAAGATCGTGACCGCCGACGTTCATCATCATTTTCGGCACGAGTAATGATGCCAGGATGAAGATCAGGGAACTGGCCCAAAACGCGAGTTGCTCCCAAACGTCCTGCATGAAACGCCAGTCGTCGGGGGCGAAACGCGGCTGTCCGATCGCGGTCATCACCAAGCCGGCGGTGACGGCGGCGACCACGCCGGATACGTCGAGCAGGCGCTCGCCCAAGATGTAAACCAGATATGGCAACGCCAAAGTCAAAGTGACCTGGGCCAGGCGCATATCCTTCAGCCACGGCAGCAGGCCGACGATCAGGCGCGCGCCGACGTAACCAGCGGCGATGCCGCCGATGAAGTTGCGGACGAATGCGAAGGCCGCATCGCCGAGGCGGACCTGATGTCCGCCGACCATAAGGTCGAGCAGGAGCACGAACAGGGTGATGGCGGCGGCGTCGTTCAGCAGGCTCTCGCCTTCAACCAGGCGGCTAAGCCGCGCGGGCGCGCCGACGTCGCGGAAAATTCCGATGACGGCGACCGGGTCGGTGGTCGCGACGATCGAGCCGAGGAGCAAGCAGGCGACCAGAGGCACGCCGGCGATGGGCGCCAAGGCCGCACCAATCACGACGGTCGCAACCAGGACCGCGACCACGGCGAGGAGCAGGATCGGCGCCGCATCCTCGACGATTCGTTGGACTTCGATAGTGAGCGCGGTCTGAAACAGAAGCAGCGGCAGAAAGATGTAGAGGAACGCTTCCGAGTGAATCGGAAAATTGACAATCGCTTTCGCGAGCGGATCGAATTCGTTGGTCGTGGTCGTGTTCAGCAGAAAGATCGAAGCGGCGCCGATCGCGATGCCGACGACCGCCAGAAGGACCGACGATGAAACGCGGAATCGAGTGGCAAGCGGCTGGATCAGGCTGACGACAATCAGCAAGCCGGCGAGCAATAGCAGGATGGTACGCAGGTCCACTTCAATAAAGCCGCGCCTCAAGAATTGGACGTTATCTTTAGCTACTGAAATATAGCCAAAGCGACGGGCGTAGGGAATTAACCCGTCGTGAAGATCCGAGAGGTGGTGGCGTGATTATATGCGGCGGAGTTGAGGCAGGACCTCGGAGGCAAAACGCTCAAGCGAGCGCATCGCTTTGGCAGGCGCGAGGCCGGGCAGCTGCATGTTGAGAATCAGCTCGGTCATCGGAGTCGCGGCGATAATTTCGTTCAATCGCTGCGCGACAAAATCGGGCGGGCCGAGCACCGCGACGCGCTTGATCTTGTCGGGGTCGGGGCGAATCCAATCCTGATTGGCGGCCATCCCGGCCGACAGCCATTTACCGTAGAGCCCCGCCTGGTACATCGCGGCCTCTTCGATGTCGGACCATGCCTGTTCGGGAGTGTTCGCAATATAAACGATGCGGCTGTTGACGATGCTATGGGCGGCGGGATCCTTGCCAAGCTGGCGCATCGTTTCGCGATAGAGCTGGACCTCGCGCGCACCGAGATTGCAGGCGAACGACAAGCCCAATTCGGCGCCGCGCTGGATCGCTTTGTCGGTCATCCCGCCCCACAGCAATTCGGGATAGGGCTGACTCACAGGACGCGGCAGCACGCGCACGTCGTGGAATTTGAAATGTCTGCCATCGAAGCTGAACGGCTCGCCGGTCCATGCGCGTTTCATGATCTCGATAGTTTCGAGGGTGCGGCTGAGCCGGGTTTTTTGCGAGACCTGGAAGCCGTCGAATTCTTCGGCGCGATAGCCCATGCCGATGCCAAGACGCAGACGGCCGCGCGAGATCACGTCGACGGTTGCCGCATCTTCGGCGAGGCGCAGTGGATGATAAAACGGCGCGAGCAGGACGTAGGTGCCAATGGTGACGCGCCTGGTGCGGGCGGCGATCGCGGCAAGGGTGGGCATCACGCTGGCGAGATACCCGTCGTCGGTAAAGTGATGCTCGGTGACCCAGACGGAATCGAAGCCGGCGTTTTCGGCGAAGTCGATTTGACGAAACATCTCGGCGTAGAAATCGGCGAAGGAGATGCGTGACTCGTGCGGATTGCGGAAATCGAGCAGGTAGCCGAACTTGATTGGAGTCGCCATCGGGGAGTGCCTCGTCGAGGATTTTGTTAAGCGAGCGGGACGCTAGAAGGGGTAGTTGATGCCGGAGAAGACGGCGGCGCCCTCGCCGCCCCATCCGATATCGACGAATCCGACGACGAATGGCTCCGCGATTCCGCGAAAGGCAATGCCGCCGACCGGATGCAAATTGTCCAACGGGCTGTAGCCCATATTGTGTGCGACGCGGCCGGCCTCGGCGAAGGGCGCAAGTTCGAGGATGCCGTGAGTGCCAAAGACTTTCTTTTCCCAGACCCGCGTGCGCATCTCGACATTCATCACAAATAGATTGTTGTCGATGAAGCGGCCCGCGCCGTAGCCGCGCAGTGTTTCCTGATCGGTCAGCAGACTTTCCTGGCCGCCGAGTCGCGCGGCCGACCAGAACGGCATCTCATTACCGGCCGGCTGATACTCGGCAAAGATGTGCCCGGCGAAAGTTATGCGATTGTTAACGGTAAGGTATCGGCGCAACTCGCCACCAAAGCGATTGTACGAAACCGAACTCATGAAGCGGCGATCGGCGATTCCATAATAGAGCCGTCCGAGCCCGCCCGAGCGCGGGATATCAACCGAATCGCGGGTGTCGTACTGGATCATCGCCTGGCTGAGGATTTCAGTACCGCCGTTGATGCCCTTCTGAGTCGGAAATAGCGCTGTGATGTCGGGGACGCTGGTGAAGCCGCCGGGCTGGATTCGTACATAGCGCGGCCGTTCCATCAGGGAGATTTGCAACTGCTCGTTGATGTTCCAGCCGAGAATCGCTTCGGCGTAGAGCTGCTCGGTGGTGTAGTTGGTCTGATTGCCTTGGGCGGAATGGTTGCCGAGACCGTAGAAGCGCTCGGTGGGGTCGCGTTCGAAATAAAAGCGGCCTTCGAATGACCACCAGTGTTTGTGCTCGCGGCCGGTCTGATAATCGAGATCGACTTTGCGGGCGATAGTCTCCTGGCCGCCCGCGGTCACGTACCATTGCGTATCGGCCGAGGGATAAGCCAGATAGCGGAAGTTGCCGCCGGGTCCGAGCGTGCTGTTGGAGTTGATATCGGGCGCGAAGATGCTGGTGATCTCGTCGTGGCTGTCGGTGAAGAGCCACACCGGCAGGACGCCGTAGGTTACGCCGCCGTTGGGATCAGTGGCGACTTCCGGCACCGGGATGAAAGGCCATGAGCCGGGATCAGTCGCGCTGAAGGAGTGCCAGTCATACTGCGGCCAACTCCAGGTGCTGGGATCCATCAATTGGAAGGCGTGCGCATTCGCGCCGGCGAGCAGCAAGCCGATCAAGGCAATCGAGGCAACAAGGCGACGCATCGTAAATTTTTCGCGGATCCTCCGCTACGATTCCAATCTACGTCCCGGTAACGCGAGGAAGCGATCGAAGATGGTAAAAATTGACAGGCTTAACGTGGTGGATCAAGCCCGTCGCGATCGGAAACGGGACGGGCAGTTTGCGCCATTTTTTCGCATCGCGAAAGATTGCACGGCGCATCATATGATTCATATTGCGCAGCGCGCTTTTCGGCGACGCGGTAAATGTGCAAGGATTCGGTTCAATGCATCCAAGCCGGCGGCGGCGGCGCGCCCCGCAATCGCGGGCACGTACGAATAGCCGAATCCGGCGCGCGGCGAGGCGGGCATATTTGATTACGACGGAGGACTGAAGCAATGGCAAAAGCTGACGGTGGCGAATTGATCGCACGCGTGATGCGGGAGAACCGCGTTAAATATTGTTTCGCGATCAACGGCGGGCATCTGTTCCCGATCCTCGGCCAGTTGCGCAACCACGATATCAAGCTGATCCATATGCGCCACGAGCAGGCGACCGCATACGCCGCCGACGCGTACGCGCGGACCTCGGGCGAAGTGGGAGTTTGCATGGTCACGGCGGGCTGCGGGCTGACCAACGCGGTGACCGGTCTTTGCGTTGCGGGGCTGACTGGCAGCGCCGTGGTGTGTATCGCGGGGCAGCATCCGAACACCGAGGACCATCTTGGATCGTTCCAGGAGGCGTACGGATCGGAAGTGGTCGATAGCTTTTCGAAGTTCACCAAGCGGGTGACGGATTGGACGACGATTCAGTTCGACCTGCGCTCGGCGTTTCGCGAGGCGCTCTCGCCGCCGCAAGGCGTCGCGCTGTTCGAGATTCCGCAGAACATTCTCTATCACGGCGATGAAGACGGCCGGCAGCGCAAAGGCGCGCGCGGCTTTACGATCGATGACACGCGTTCGGCGGGAGATCCGGCGAAGATCGATCGCGCGCTCGAGATGCTGGTTGCAGCTGAGCGGCCGCTGATTGCGGGCGGCGACGGGCTGTTCTGGTCGCAGGCGGGCGAGGAGATGCGCGAGTTCGTCGAGCTGACGAACATCCCAATCTACGCGCGTCGGGCGGGACAGGGCGTGGTCTCGGAAGAGCATCCGCTGGCGATTCGCGGCGCATTCAAGAAGCCGTTTACGGGCAAGGCGGACGTGGTACTCGCGATCGGATTCCGCTACTGGAGTGGCGAGCATTTTGGACAGCCGCCGACCTGGACCGACAAGGCCAAATACATCCAGGTCGATCCGACGCCGACGCGAATCGGATGGCAGGTCAATGCGGATTTGCCGATGGTCGGCGATCCGAAGGTCGTGCTGCGCCAGATGATCAACCGGATCAAGGAGCTGAAGCTCGACTTCTCGAAGAACAAAACGTCGCCATGGGTAAAGGAAGTTTGGGAAACGCGGCAGCGCTTCGACAATCAGATCAAAGAGCAGAATCAGAAGGTCTCGAAGAACCAGCCGATTCATCCGGCGCGGCTGTGCGAGGATCTGATCACGGTGCTGGATAAGAACGCCACGACGATCATCGACAGCTTCACGCTTTCGGGATGGATGAGCCGGGCGTTCACGTGCAGGTTCATGGGACAGGTCGTCGACGCGGGGCCGCTCGCGCCGGTTGGTCACGGCGTCGGGATGGGAATCGGCGCGCAGCTCGCGAGGCCGGGGCAGCAAGTCGTGGTGATCAGCGGCGACGGCGGACTGGGAATCGGCGGCTTCGATATGGAGACGGCGGCGCGCTACAAGCTGCCGGTGATCACGGTGCTGTGGAACAACAGTTCATGGGGACCGAACTTCGATCAGATGCCGGGGCTGAAGGGACGGACCGACCCGTTCAACATGCTGCCGAATATTCGATACGACAAGATTTTCGCCGAGATGGGCTGTCATGGTGAGCATATCGAGACGCCGGACCAGATTATTCCGGCGCTGGAGCGGGCGTTCAAATCGGGCAAGCCGGCGATGATCAACGTGGTCGGCGATGTGGGCGTCGGCAATGCGACGCTGGGCGGCAATCTGCTGGGCTCGACGGGATCGAACTAAGCGGGCATCGAGCAGGGACTGAGTAGTAAGTGGGTAGTGCCTGAGTAATAACTGAGTAATAACTGAGTAGTAAGTGAGTAATGAGGGCGGGATGCGTGAGAGATCGCGCATCCCGTTTTCCTTTTCGGGGAACGTGAGCACTTCGCGCGAGTGATGTCAGCAGCTAGTCGTTTAGCTGGCGGAGGAGCACGCGGGCTTTCAGCAGATTCTGTTCGGCGGATTTGTAATCGCCGGCTTTGATCGAATCCTCGGCCTGCTGATCGAGTTGGCGCGCATCGAAGAGCGTCTTGCGTTTGGCGGGTTCGGTGGGTCCGACGTCGCGGACGTGAGCCAGTTCCAGGGAGACCAGCTTCTCGAGCTTGACGAGATCGGGGGGCGGCGAGGCGGCCTCGAGGCGGCGCGCGGTGCCGAGCGCGAGAATCGCGAGCATCAGAGCGAGAACAAAAGTCGTGCGACAGATGAGACGCATCGGAGGTCAATTCTGATCGAAGTGACGCGGCTTTGCTATCGGGCTGGCAGGTAAAAGGAAAAAAATGGCGGGCCGCGTCCCCCGTTGCGCACCACGGCCCGCCCGGAACGAACACATTACAAACTGCTACAGCGTCTGCTCCCCCGGAAGACGGCGCGGATTATCGGCGAGTCCGTAGCGCGCAAGCATCCGATATAAGGTGGAGCGCGACACGCCGAGCAAGTCGGCGGCGCGGCGGCGATTGCCTTCGGTCTCCTCGAGCGAGCGGACCAGGGTGCGCTTGATGACGTCGTCGAGCAGCAGCGCGGGCGTTTCGGAGGGGAGAGTTATGGGCGCCGAGCGGCGGACGACACCGTCGATTTCAGACGGGTCGTGAAGTATCCCGTTTTTCGCATCGAGCAGTTCCGCCCCGCTGCCATCGACGATCTGAGTCGGCAAGTCGAGGATGCCGATGCTGTCGGCCTCGCTAAGAATCACCGCGCTTTCGATCGCGTGCGCGAGTTCGCGGACATTGCCGGGCCATTGGTAGGCGCAGAGCAATTCGACCGCGCGCCGTGAGATTTGGCTAACGTTTTTTTTGAAGAGCTTGTTGAAATGGCCGATGAAGTGGCCGACGAAGGCGGGGATGGCTTCGCGGCGCTCACGCAACGGGGGCAGGAAAATCGAGGCGCTGTTGAACCGATAATAGAGGTCGTCGCGAAATTGGCCAGCCTTGACCATCGCGCGCAAATCGCGATTGGTGGCGGCGACGAGGCGGATATCAACTTTGTGGCATTGCGAGGAGCCGACCGGCTGGACTTCGTGGGTCTCGACCGCGCGCAGCAGCTTGGGCTGCANNTCGTCGAGAAACAGCGTGCCGCCATTAGCGGCGCGGAAGTAGCCCTGCGACTCGTCGCGCGCGTCGGTGAAGGCGCCCTTGACGTGGCCGAACAACTGCGACTCGGCCAGCGTTTCGAGCAGGTTGGAGCAGTTGAAGGTGACGAAGGGACCTGCGGCGACCGGGCTCAAGGTATGCAGCGCTCGCGCGACGAGCTCCTTGCCGGTGCCCGATTCGCCGGAGATCAGAACGGTGGACTTGTAGGGGCTCAGCCGCGTGACGGTCTTCAGAATCTTGCGCACCTGCGCCGAGCGCACAATCATGCCGCCGAGTTCCTCAGCACCGTGCGCGAGACGATCGAGTCGTAAAAATTCCCCGGCGCCGTCGTCGGCACCCGCGGCAGGCGCGGCCAGATGTTCGTCGGTGGTCGGAAAACTCCCCATGCGCGCAATAGTCCCCGAAGTCAGTACCCCACTCCTTGGGGAGCAAGTGATAAGCCAAGATTCAGATTGGAGCACGTGATAGGACGATGGTCTGTATTAGGCAGAGTCGGGCATCGCGTCGCGTTGGAACTGGTGAGCGCGACACGACGATGACGTCCGACGGAGCGATCGTCACAATTTTGGCAGAGAGGAAGATTCCGCCCAGTGCGCTAGTCGAGTCCTGCGATGATCGATGGCAGTTGGCGCAGATCGATCAGCTCGGCATCAGGTGCGTGGTAGCGGTCTCTTTCATCTAGGCGCTCAATTTTTCGCGGATCATGGCGCGGGCGGGCGAAGCGATTGATCCAGATGGTTTTGATGCCGGCTGTGCGCGCACCCTCGATGTCGCGGCTCAGGCTATCGCCGACCATCACGGTTTCATCCGGCGCAACATTGAGATGGCGGAGCGCGGTCGCGAAAATTTCTGGATTAGGTTTGCCGAAGCCCAGGCTGCCGGAGATCACGATCGCGTCGAAGAACGGGGCAAGCCCGGCGCCGACGATTTTTTCGCGCTGGATGTCGGAAGCGCCGTTGGTGATGAGCGCGAGGCGATGGCTGCGCTTCAGTTGGTGCAAGACTTGGCGAGATTCGGAAAAGACGACATGGCGCGCGCGGCGCTCGATCATGAAGGCGTGCGCGAGTTCCGCGGCTAGCGATTCGTCGTCGATGCCGAGGTGGCGCAGAGCGTCCAGCCAGGAGCGCCGGCGATACTCCGGAATCCAGTCGCGAAGTTTGGCCGAGCCGGGATCGTCGCTCGAGAACGCGCCCCAGAGTCCCTCGCGCGAGCTGATGCCGATGTTGCGGCAGTAGTCGATCATCGGGCCGCCAAGCCATAGCGCGAGCGATTGTTCGCGCATCGCGCGGAACAATGCGGCGTCGTCGATACCGTGACGATCTGCGGCGAGCGCGCACGCGGCGATCGCGGCGGCGTCGTTGGAGGATTCTTCCGCGATCAGGGTTTCATCGAGGTCGAACAGTACTGCGCGTATTTTCATTGCTGGTTGATATGAGCAGCGCTGCGAATGGGAGCGCACATACCCAGCGAGAGTCGAGTAAACCAAGGGGGCCTAACGCGGTCTTGTGCTCAACGGCTATTCAATTCTGCATCTACTGAGAGACTCCCGATTTCGACGATGGGCTTATCGATGAATCGTTTTAGCAACTCATGCAGTTTTGTTCTAAACGGATCATTGAGTTCTATAAACGCGGTCTGCCTTTCCCCAGAGTATTCTCGAACGAGGCGAAGTTCGTTAGATGGGCTAGGCTCCAAATGGACCTCCCTGAGGATTCCTCCTTCTGACCCGGCCGGTTGGTTTGAGAACCTGTCGCCTCGCCCATACGAGTGTGCGCTATTCCAACTCAACGTCGCCCATCCGCTTGCAATTTCGGGATGTTCCCGCAATTTCATGTATTGCTCTCCTTTTGAATCGAACATTGCCCGAAATACGCTAACGATTCGAATCTGCCTCTGAGGGCGGTTGGACCGGAGCAGAGTATCTGAAAATGATTCGCTCAAGACCTTCGTAGTGGACGCCGAGTTTGGCCTCCAACTCGGCGGCGTGACGAATAACAATCTTCTGAAGGCCGACAGTATTCATGTATTTCCCGTCGAGACTTGACACCGATTCCCCGGCCAGAACATCTCTTAGGACTTCGAATCTGTCGTATTCGGATTCGGCCTCATCATGTCTCAGCCCAAGCGATCGATCGAAGTTATGAAGCTGTTCCGACACAGATGCTCTCAGTGCTTCATATTCCGATTGAGCGTGCGACATTTCACCGCTCGCGAAAGATGGTTTGATCGCCCGCATCGTGCTGAGAACGGTCCCTCGCCAGTTGTCCATTAGCAAGCGCGCGCATGAGTCGCAGACGTAGATCGGTCTTTCGCCTCTCCCGAATTGCAATCGCGAGGTCAAATCCAGCTTCCTTGCGCAACGAGGCGCCATGTCCGGATATTCGGCGAGTAAGCACGCGGCGCTGCCGTCGTAGAGGTCGCGGCCTGAGTATAGGCGTAGCAATGTCCGAACGCGGATTACGGTCACCAGCCACATTTCTCGAAGGAATCTATCGCGCGAACAGCGATTACGCTACATCAGGACATGGCATTACTTTACCCCAGTGAGTCCTTCGCCTCTTCGCCCTTGCCTTGAGCCCAGAGGCCTCAAAATCAGCCCGCGTCATGAGAATAAAAGGCGGGGCAGCGAATTCGACAGCCTGTGCGCCCCACTGTAGCCGCGTAAACACGGGGCTTATTGGCGCTCTTGGCCGAGGACGTCTAGACGCCGAGGAGGTCGGCGAGGACGCGGGCGGGGTGGTCGCGCGGATCGACCTGATCGTAGACGCGCTCGATGACGCCATTCTCGTCGATTAGAAAACTCATCCGGTCGGGCGCAGTCGCCTTGGGACTCGCGCATGCACCGTACGCGACGCCGACCTTGCGATTCGCGTCGCTCAGCAGCGGGAAGCCGAAGTTGTGCTGCGTCGCGAACGCGGCGTTTTCCTCAGGCGCGTTGAAGCTGATGCCCACGACTCGAATATTGTTTTCATCGAAGTACGACTGATGGTCGCGAAAGCCGCGGCCCTCGAGCGTGCATCCGGGAGTGCCGGCCTCGGGATAGAACCAGAGCAGGACTTTGTGGCCGCGGAGATCGGCGAGTGAAAGCTCGCGGCCGTCATGGGTCGGCAAGGTGAAGTCGGGAGCGGTGTCGCCGGCCTCAATCATCGCGGCGCCACCCACCATTTAAGAATTGAGGAGCCGGGATTTCTCATTGTGTGATCCTCATTGTGTCGTTCTGAATGGAAGGTGCTGGGCAGGCGATCCAGCACCCTCACCTACCACTTTATCCTGAGCGATTCGGCCCTGCGGCCCGAAGTCGGCTTCGCGTTTATCCTGGAGCGATTCGGCCCTGCGGCCCGAAGTCGGCTTCGCGCGCGGCATCAGTTGAGCATCGCGCGCAATTGCGCGAGTGCGGATTCGCAGGCCGGTTCGCCGGGTGCAAGCGCGAGCGCGCCTTCGAATTCCTCGATCGCGCGCTTGACCATCCCCTTGGCAGCATAGACGCGGCCGAGATTCATGAAGGGAAAATGACGGGGTTCGTAACGGGGCGCATCCTTGGCCTGTTCGAGCCACGCGATCGCTTCGTCGAGCTGACCCTTGGCAATGAGATACGCGCCGATATCGTTGTAGGGGTTACCGAAGGAGGGATCGACGGCGATCGCGGCGCGGCATTCGGCGATCGCGTCGTCGATTCGGCCCATCCCTTCGTAGGCCCATCCGCGAAAGGTGTAAGCCTCGGCAGTGGGAAAGGTCTCGATCGATTTGGTGTAAAGATCGACGGCGCGGGCGAGCTCGTTGTTCATGTGAAGACGCATCGCCTGGCGCCAGAGGTCGAGGGCGAGCTTGAGGAGCGCGTCGTCATCCATGATTGAAGCGATATTGGCCCGGTGCGCGCGCGTCAAGAGCGGCGATGAGGGGATGGGAGGAAAGGAGAAGAGTAGGAGTTCGAAACCCCTCACGGGTTTCGAGCTTCCTGGGACTGATAAGATAAGATGCGCGCTACGCGCTGTAAGAAAATAGAAAGGGGAAAGATGCTTCAAGTGAGGTGCGAGGCTCCGCTCCGTGTCTTCCGAGTGAGCCTTGCCGAGTGAGCCTTGCGACGAGGGGAACCTGATCCGGGATTCCTCGGCTGCGCAGCCTTCGCCTCGGAATGAGGGAGGGGCGCGAGGGGGCGGTGATGTGTCGGGCGACGGGCTGCACCCTCACCCGCCTCATCGCTGACGCGCTTCGGCGACCTCTCCCGCAGGAAAGCGGGCGAGGTATTAAGAAAAAGGAAAAGTGAGAAGGTTAGCCTTTGAAGGTTTGCATGATCTGAATCATGGCGGGGCCGAGGATGACGGCCATCATGGCCGGCAGAATAAAGAATACCAGCGGGAAGAGCATCTTGACGGTGGTCTTGGCGGCCGCTTCTTCGGCACGAGTCTTCCGCGTAATGCGCATCGAGTCGGAGAGCGAGCGCAGGGCGGGGCCCATCTGTGCGCCGAGTTTTTCGCTCTGGATAAGAGTGGAGGCCAGCGGTTTGATGTCTTCGACGCCGGTTCGTTCCTCGAAGCCGGTCAACGCTTGAGTGAGGGTGGCGCCGGCGCCGAGCTCCGCCGATACGGTCGATAGTTCGGTGCCGATGTCCTGGCCCTGCCGTTCGGTCTCGGTACCGACGATTTTGATCGCTTCGCTGAGGCCGAGTCCGGCCTCGATGCAGACTACCAACAGATCGAGGACGTCGGAGAGTTGGCCGGTGATCTTTTCCTTGCGCTTTTTCGTTTTGTGCTTGAGATAGTAGTTGGGGAGAATAGCTCCTGCGCCGGCGCCCATGAACATGAACATGAACGGCCGCATGGCGCTCTGCCCGAATATCCACGACGCGATCAATACGATGGCGGCGAGAATCACGATCGAGCCGATGCGCGCGAAATGAAACGCACGCGGCGCGTTAGCCGCGGCGAAGCCAGCCTGCACGAGGCGCTGCGCGAGCTTTTCTCCGGCGGGGGTGTTGGAGGCAGGTTCCGGGATTTTTCGCGTCACCCATACGAACAGCGAGCGGGCAAAGCTCTCGGAACTGATATCGACGTCGCCGGGATTTCCGTATTCGACGCGCATTTGCAACGCAACGTCGGCGATGCGTTCCTCGAAGCCGCGATGGCTGCCGTAGAGCGCCGCGTAGAGCGCGGTCGCGACTGCGCCGAGGAGAAAGAAAACGGTGAGGCTCGCGTAGATGGCTGACATCAGTATTTCACCTTGAGCATGCTCATCAATATTTCACTTTCAGCATTCTCCGGATGGCGAGAAAGCCCATGATATCGAGCACGGCGCCAACCTTGAGAATTTTTATTCCCATCGGATCGTAGAAGAGCGTGTGGGTGTAGCTGGGCTGGATGACGCTGAACGCCGCGAGCATCAGGATCGGCAGCAGCCCGACCACCATCCCGCTCATTCGCGATTGCGCGGTGAGCGCTTTGATCTGTTGTTGCAGGCGCTGGCGAGTGCGGACGATTTCCGAGAGACGGCCGATGATCACGGCCAGCGAGCTGCCGACCTCGGCCTGCACTCTGACGGCGACCACCAATAGCCGGAGATCGTCGACCGGCACGCGCTTCAGCATCTCTTCGATCGCGCGCGGCATCGGGAGGCCAAGCCGGCTCTGTTCGATCGCGGTGCGAAACTCACTGCCGAGCGGATCGGGAAATTCGGAGACGATGACCTGCAGCGCGCGGAGCAGCGTGTGTCCGGCTTCGAGCGACGATTTGATCATGTCGAGCGCGTAGGGCAATTGGGCGACGAACGCTTTGAGGCGCTTGTTCTTGCGCATCCGGATGTACACCAGCGGTATGACTGACGCGCCGAAGCCGGCCGCGAGCGACATCCAGGTATCGTGCAGGAGCAGGCGGCCAGCGAAGAGTCCCGTGGCGAACAGCATCACGATCAAGAGCAGCATGTCGGCGACGCGGACGTAGATTCCCGCCTGCCACATATTCTCTTCGAGTTTCTGCAGCATGTGGAGTTGATAGAGCCGGGCCAGGAATTCCTTGCCGCTGCTGCGGAGGCGATCGGTGCGATTGATGTTGGCCTCGACGGCTTCGCCGGGCCTGGCCATCCGAGCCATCACGGTGCTGGAGACCGGGCGGCGGCCAGAACTGCGCATCCAGAACGCGGCGAAAGCGACCAGGACAAAGGCGGCGGCGGCGCCGACGATCAGCAGATCGGAACTCATCGGGCGGCCGCCGCGCGAATGACTTTTGAGTCGACCTTGTAGCCTGCGATCTCGAGGCGCTGACCGTAGGCCGAGCGAATGCCGGTCGATTGGAACGTGCCGATGATTTTGCCGGTGGGACCGGTTTCGCCACGGACGAACTCGAACAGATCCTGCATCATGATCATCTCACCTTCCATGCCGCTGATTTCGGAAATCTTGAGCACGCGACGGGAGCCGTCGGAGAGGCGGCTGACGTGGACGATGATGTTGACGGCGGATGCGATTTGCTGGCGCATCGCGCGTTGGGGGATGAGGATTCCGGAGAGCAGCATCATCATCTCGAGGCGGCCGAGGCATTCGCGCGGACTGTTGGCGTGGATGGTGGCGATCGAGCCGTCGTGGCCGGTGGACATGGCCTGGAGCATGTCGAAGACTTCGGCGCCACGGACCTCGCCGAGGACGATGCGATCGGGGCGCATCCGCAGGCAATTTTTGACCAGCTCGCGCTGAGTGATTTCGCCGCGTCCTTCGAGATTGGCGGGCCGGGTCTCGAGCCGAACCACGTGCGGCTGCTGGAGCGAGAGTTCGGCAGAATCTTCGATGGTGACGATGCGTTCGTCCTCGGGGATGAAGCCGCTCAGGATGTTGAGCGTGGTCGTCTTTCCCGAGCCGGTGCCGCCGCTGACCACGACGTTCATCTTCCCGCGCACACATGCGCGAAGAAAGCGAACCATGTCCTCCGTGATCGATCCGTATTTGATCAGGTCATCGATGGTCAGCGCCTCTTTGGCGAACTTTCGGATGGTCATCGTCGGTCCACGCAGCGCGAGCGGCGGAATGATCACGTTGACGCGGGACCCATCCTTGAGGCGCGCGTCGACCATCGGCGACGACTCATCGACGCGGCGGCCGATGCTGCTGACGATCCGGTCGATGACCTGCATCAGCTGCTGGTCGCTCTCGAACGTGACCGGGCTGAGTGTCAGCTTGCCGTGCTGCTCCACATAGATCTGCTTGTAGCTGTTGATCATGATTTCGGTGACGTCCTCGCTGGCGAGCAGTTCCTCGAGGGGTCCGAGGCCGAGGACGTCGTTGGTCAGGATCTCGACGAGCCGAAGCCGGTCGGGACGGCTCATCGTGATGTTCTGCTCGGTGATCACATCGTTGAGCAGTTCTGCGATTCGCTGACGCACCACGTCTGGGGGTACCGAGTCGGTGCCCTGGGCCAGTTCCTCGACGAGCCGCTGATGTACCTTGCCGCGCAACGCGACGTGGGTATTGACGTGCCCGCCCATCTTGCTCAGGCCAGGGCGCGTGAGTCCACCGGCCCGGTTCAGCAGCGTTGGCGGGCGCTGTGGTTCAGCTGCGGGTGCGGGTCGCTCGACCTCGACGGGTCGTGGCGCGGGCCCGGGCGCAGGCGCAGGCGCAGGCGCCGGAGCCACGCCACCGGCGCGATTCTGCCAGCCCGCCGCTGGGAACCGCTCGGCTCCGTCGTCGGTCGGGCGATCGGGCGCCGGGGGCGCCTGGGCCGGCGGCGCGCCTGGAGCCGAAGCAGGAGGACTTCCCTCTGCCTTCCGCTGCACTCGGTCGAGCAACGACATGTGAGCTCAAACCACCTCGTGTGATCGCGTTCGAATACCTGCTCGGAGGCTGAATCAAGCATCCCCGGGATGCACGCGCAACGGTGCAACGATCCTGTCGAAGCAGCGTCCCGGGGGCTCTGAGGGGGGTTAGATAGGCACCGGCCGGAACGATCGGTGATATTCGAGTGTCAAGTCAGGTGAACGAACGCCGCATGGAACCTCGGTCCTTGCCCTCGACATGGGACGAATTGCTGCGAACCGCGTCGGCGGTGCGTGCGACGACGGGCATCCCCGGCGCCCCGCGGCCCGGCGGCGGCCGTCTCCGGCGAGCAGCCCGCCCGATCGGGATCACTGCGGCGCTCCTGATGGCGGGCGGCCTCGCGGTGCTGCACCTGGCCGGGACGGCCGGCGTGGCGAGCGCCAACAGTGGGTACGACTCGCAGCTGTTCTCGCTTACCAACCAGGACCGGACAGGCAACGGCGTGCACTCGCTGGTGTTCAGCGGGACCCTCCAGAACATCGGCGAGGGCGCGCCCTACAACTGCGGCGGCATCCGGGTGTCCGGGCGCTCGGTCGACATGATCAGGCGCAACTACTTCGCCCATCCGATCCTGGGCTGCGGCCAGCTCGTGTTCTCGATGATGCAGGCGTATGGCGTGCGCTACCGATCGGCCGGTGAGAACATCGGGTGGGAGGCGGGTGCGTCGAGCCCAGCAAGCTATATCAACGTCGCATTCATGAACAGCAGCGACCACCGAAGCAACATCCTGAACAGCAGCTACACCGAGTTGGGCGTCGGGTCCGATGGGAGCGCGCCGGGCGTGTACTGGACCGGATACGGGCGCGAGCAGAACGTCTGGATGTTCAGCGAGGAGTTCGCGCAGGTGGGCTCGTCGTCCCCACCGCCGCCGCGCAGGAAGCCTGCCCCCAAGCCGGGCGCGCGGAACTCCCCGGCGCCCCCACCCGCCGCGGTCGCTCCGGCCACCACGGCGCCGGCGCCCGCCACGCCGCTGCCGACGCCCACTCCCCTGGTGATCCCGCCGGGCAGCCTTCCCCAGAGCCTTCCGGCGCCGCCGGTGGGTCGGTACGAGGGCCTCTTTCCCAACACGATCGAATCCGTCCTCGAGGCGTTCCTCAATTTCTAAAGGGCCAGCACCCTGACTCAGCTCAGCACCGTCGAAGCGNNGATCTACCGGGTGAGTCGCCCGCCGCGTGAGGCGATTCGCGGCGTCTCCCTCACTGTCGAGGCGGGCGACTTCGTGGCCATCATGGGCCCGAGCGGGGGTGGCAAGAGCACGCTCCTCCACATCCTCGGCGGGTTGGAGCCGCCCGACCAGGGGTCGGTCACCGTCCAGGGCATCGACATGTACGGTCTCGAGGATGAGGAGCGCTCGGCGTTCCGGCGCGATCACATCGGCGTCGTCTTTCAGTTCTTCAACCTCCTGCCCACCCTCACGGCGGCCGAGAACGTCGCCCTGCCGCTCCGCCTCCGCAACGAAGCGCCCAGCCGGCACCGGCAGAAGCTCTCCCGTCAGGTCATCGGGGATCGGGTCAACGCGGTCATGGATCAGCTCAATCTCCATGGCCTCCAGGGCCACGGACCTGAGGAGATCTCCGGCGGAGAGCAGCAGCGAGTGGCGCTGGCTCGCGCCCTCGCCG
>PNBD01000059.1 GCA_003135855.1 Deltaproteobacteria bacterium | reverse complement strand
TCGGGCCGCAGGGCCGAATCGCATTAGGGTAAAGATGCGCGCTACGCGCTGTAAGAAACAGAGCGGAAGAAAAACAGCAGGAAGGATGCGCGCTACGCGCTAGGGAAGTGGCTGCGGCGGAAAAGAAAGTATCGATGCGGGGGCTAGGTGCTGGGGGCGCGTATCGTTAGGTGCAAGAGAAGAAGAATTTCCGAAACCTCACGAGGTTTCGGGCTTCCCGTGGGTGATAAGATGCGCGCTACGCGCTGTGGGAAAAGGGTGAGAATGGGGAAGGCGATGCGCGCTACGCGCTGCTAGAGGGGTAAATCGGGAGAAAGAAAGAGATCGGGATTGCTGCGCTACTCGCTGTTAGGAGCGGGCGAAATCAATAAGATAGCTGACGCGGGTCAGTGGGCGGCTTCGGCGGGGAGATTGCGCGTGTCGCGCTTGAGGAACAGGAAGGTCGGCACCAGCGCCAGCATCAGGACGCAGAGAATTCGGTAGATGTCGTTGAACGACAGCATCATGGCCTGCCGCTCCACCATCCCGTAGAGCATCATGATGCCGTGCTTGTGGCCCATCGCGAACTCCTGAGCCAGGCTCGGACCGCGTCCGGGCATCTGCAGACGCGGCAGGGTGAAGACGGTGATGTGCTCGACGAGATAGCTCTGATTCACCTGCTGGCGATGAATCAACAACGTAGTTAGATATGAGGTACCGATCGCGGCGCCTAAGTTGCGCGTCACCGAATAGAGACTGGCGGCGCGGCCCATCTTGAATTTTTCCATCGAGCTGAGCGCCGCCGCCGACAATCCCGGAAAGACCAGGCCAGTGCCGAGTCCCTGCAGCACCGTCGGCCACACGATCCGGTAAACGTCGGAGCTGAGGTTGAGGCCCGACATCGCCCACATCGCGAAACCAACCAGGATAAAGCCGAAGCCGACCAGCGGCCGGATATCGCCGCCACGGCGCGCGTAGACGCCGAGAATGATCATGGCGAACATCGTGCCGAAGCCGCGCGGCGCCATCACGAGTCCCGCCTTCGAGGCGGTGTAGCCGAGCACCTCCTGCAGAAAAATCGGATTCAGGATGCCCGTGCCGTAGAGCGTGAAGGTCAGGAAGATTACCAGCGAGACCGGCAGCGTGAAGTTCATATTCTCGAGAATGCTGAGATCGACGACCGGATCCTCGGTGTGCAGCTCGTGATAGATCAGCACGACGAGCGATATGATCGCGATGGCGGTGCAATAGACTACCCACGGACTCTGGAACCAATCGGCGCGCTCGCCGCGTTCGATCACAATTTCACCGACGCCTAGCGAAACGAACAAGCAAAGGATGCCGAGGTAATCGACGGCGGCGCGGCGCAGATTGCGCATATACGGCGGATCGTCAACGAAGCGATAGACCATGAAGGCGGCGAGCCCGCCGATCGGGACGTTGATGTAAAAATTCCAGCGCCAGCTCCAGGCGTCGGTGATATAGCCGCCGACGGTCGGTCCCATGATGGGGGCAACCATCATGCCGATGCCCCACACCGCCATCGCCATCGCTTGTTCGCGCGGCGGGAAGGTCTCCATCAGGAT
Source organism: Deltaproteobacteria bacterium (assembly GCA_003135855.1). Lineage (GTDB taxonomy): Bacteria > Desulfobacterota > Binatia > Binatales > Binataceae > Binatus. The sequence continues at coordinate 24,189 of PNBD01000059.1, read as the reverse complement.
CGCTTGCGATAGCGGCATCATCGCGGCGCCGGCGGCGCCCTGCAGCAGGCGGAAGAAAACGATTTGGTTGAGCGATTGCGCGATACCGCAGAGCGCCGACGCGCCGATGAACATCGTGATCGACGCGACGAAGTAGCGCTTGCGGCCGAAGCGTTCGGCGAGCCAGCCGGTCATCGGGATCATGATTCCGGCGGCGACCAGGTAGGAGGTAATCACCCATGCGATTTCGTCGACGCTCGCGGAGAAGCTGCCCTGCATGTGCGGCAGTGAGACGTTGACGATCGAGCTGTCGAGGACCTCGAGCACGGTGCCGAGCATCACGGAGAACGCGATGATCCACTTGCGGGTCGGGGAAAATTCGTGGACCTCGTGGGTCTCGTGAACGATCGGTTTGGGAGTGGCGCTCAAAGCTTAAAACTCATCGGGGCTCGATCATCCAAGCTACAAAGCGCACGGCACCAATGCAAAGGACTGGAACTCGGGAAACGGTCAGCGATAGGGATAGTCGCGAGGGTTAGCGCGCAGTGAGGACGACGCAATCGCCAGCGTCGGCATGCTCGGCGTCGAAGCGCGCCGCGATTTCGGCGAAGGCGCCCGTTTTGACATCGCGCTTGAGATCGGCGAGACCGCGCGCGATGCCGTGGGCGTCGAGGCGGCGGAAGCCGGAGGTTGCGCCGCGAAAATCGGCATTGAACAGAAGATGAGGCCGGGTGCGCGCCGCCTCAAACGTCAGATCGCAGTCACCGGAGTAAACGACCTTGGTGGTCGTGACGTGAGAGAAGCCGCATCGGAGCATCGTGGTCAGCAAACCGCCGAGCGTCGGATGGAGCGGAAGACAGCACGCGGTCAATCTCGGGAAAATAATGGCGATACCAGAGCGTCGCGAGATTTTCGCGGACCACCGCCTGCAAAACGGCGCCGGCACGCGCGACACGACGGCACTCGGTGAGCGTCGTCGCGACGTCGAGTAAGTGAAGGCCGCGCAGGAGGGCATCGGCGATCGCGGGCTCGATGCGTCGCGAGCGATCGTAGGCGCGGGCCACTTGCGTATAGTCGATGGTGTTGAGTGCCGGCATCAGAGCGAACCAGGCGGGTCCTTCGATCCAACGATGCGCCGGTGGCGGTCGCGAGGCAACGTCGTCGCAGCGCGCGGGACGTCGCACAGATTTCGGGTAGGCGGGCAGAGGCTTTCTCGGCGCTGGATGCTCCGCTAATGTGCTAGACAATCTGCGCGGAGCGTGTGACGGGGCCACCCTAGCTCAGTTGGTAGAGCAGCTGATTCGTAATCAGCAGGTCGTCGGTTCGAATCCGACGGGTGGCTCCAGGAAATCCAAGAAACGGTGAGCGAACTAGCGGGTTGGAGATCGCGGCGGGGGTCGTGATTCACCAAGGCAGCCCGATCATGCGGATCAGTATATTCTTGTCGTGCGCTTCCAAGTTTGTTGAAATATATTAGGAATACATCGTGGCGCTTGCGATAGCAGATACAACAGATATCACTTGAGCTGCATTACCGATGCGGGGCGGTTCACAAACGGGAGCTCGGGAGACGAAAGCGGAATTCGACAGCACAGCCTTGCTATCTGCGATCATCGCCTTCTCGGATGATGCCATTGTCAGCAAAACCCTGGACGGAATCATCACCTCATGGAATCCAGCCGCGGAGAAGATGTTCGGCTACACGGCGGCCGAGGCGATCGGTCAATCGATCCGGCTGATCATCCCGCCTGAGCTCCAAGCCGAGGAAGATTACGTTCTCGGCCAAATCCGGCGCGGCGAAAGGGTCGACCATTTCGAAACCGTCCGCCAGTCCAAGGACGGTCGCAGACTAAATATCTCGCTCTCGGTTTCGCCCGTTAGGGATACCGAGGGTTTGGTCGTCGGCGCGTCCAAAATCGCTCGGGACATCACGCTGCAAAAGGAAATGGAACGTGAGCGGGAAGCGGTGAGGCAACAATTAGCAGAGGCTCTTGCCGGACGAGACGAATTCATCGCGGTGGCGGCGCATGAATTGCGCAATCCGCTAAATGTCTTGACGCTGCTTTGGCAGATAATGGATCGGACGCTCGACCGTTCAAGCACTCGGGGCGAAGGAAGTGTGTTCGAAAAGTCGTGGGCCCAACTGACACGACTCAGCTCGCTGCTGGACCGCTTGCTGGACGTTACTCGAATTCGTTCCGGCACCCTTGAGCTTTATCGGGAAAGCCTCGATCTAAGCACGTTGATTCGGGAGGTCGCCAATAGATTCGCCATCGAGAATTCGGCGATCCCGATCTCTCTTCAGCTCGAGCCACGTATCGAAGGTACTTGGGACAGGCTTCGAATTGATCAAGTGGTGACCAACTTGGTTTCCAACGCCATCAAATACGGGCTGGAGAATCCGATTGCGATCAGGGCGTTCCGAAGTGGTGATCATGCAATGATTACGGTTCGGGACGAAGGGATCGGAATATCCCCCGAAAATCTGAATCGTATTTTTGAGCGTTTCGAGCGAGTGACTGCGCGCTCGAAGACTGAAAGCTTGGGAATGGGCCTTTGGATCACAAAACAGATTGTGGAAGCGCATGGTGGAACCGTGTTGGCCGAAAGCGAACTCGGCAAAGGTTCAATGTTCACCGTGCGGATTCCACTTTCCAGATAACAGGGGTTGACCGAGGGTCTCCCGCCAAGACGAGGTGATGGTGATAGAGGACGAGCGGGCGGATATTCAGGAAGCCGGTTGATGTCGGCGCTCTTCTGGGAACGATACGAGAAAACTGCTGATCAGAAGACCAAAACACATCGGAGTCGGCCGATTCCCGGGCGTTTGTTCATGTGGTAGAGTTGAGGTTAGTTGATTTATGTCGAGCGCAGCCAATCTCTCGCCAAACGAGTTGTTCGCCCCGCCCCGAGGCGTCAGATGTCGAGAATTGCTGCGCTTAGATGAGTTCGAGAGCACTCAGCATATCGTTCAATTCTACGAAGACGAATCGTTGGTAATTGAAAACATTTCTTATCTCGCAGCGAAAGCTATGGCAGCCGGCAATTCGACTGTTCTCGTGGCGACTGAAACCCACCTGGAACTGATTAATGAGCAGCTCGCGCGTTTCGGCTTGAATCTGGACGCTCTTCGAGAATCGGGCCGATATGTGACTCTCAACGCCGCCGAAGCACTGTCGCAGATCGTGGTTGACAGCAAACCCGATAAAGCAAAATTTGCCGACGTGATCGGTGGCATTGTCGCCAGCGCGGCGAAGAATAGCGCGAACGATTTCGTTTTTGTTTTCGGCGAAATGGTCGCTTTGCTATGTGCTGCCGATAATGCTGACGCGGCGGTACGTCTGGAACGACTCTGGAACTCGCTCGCGGAGCAGCACCGCTTCTCTCTGTACTGCGCCTATTTCCCTGAGCAGCCTTGGTAGCGAACCTGACGCAAATGCTCTGATGCAAATCTGTGCGGAGCATGCCCTGACAATTCCGACGGAAACCTCTCTCTAGACTTCTGTTCGGCCCGTCAACCTCCAAGCATGTCGGTGCTCGACATCCGGCCCATCGCCGGCGGCGGGGTCGTGATTCACCAAGGCAGACCCATCATGTCGATCGGACCGGGCGGCCACTCCCTCCCAGTAAGACGAAGGATCATAGTGTAGTAAGGGTAGGTTTCTATTCCGCTCGGTTGTGAAAAGGTTGTGGGACCGTCGACCCGAGTCCATCCGAGCTTCGCGTAAACGGGGGACACTTCGGGGCGGCATAGCAGGAATCCGAATTCAGCACCGAGGTCGTTTTTCATGAACTCGGCAGCGCGAGAAAGTAAGGCGCTCGCGATGCCTTGATGGCGAAACTGCGGTTTGGTCGCGACTCCGCCGATTCCGCCGACTTTGACGATCACACCGCCGGCAGAGATCTGACGATCGAAAACTGCAAGTCGTCCGGCAAGCTGTTCGTCAACGCTCAGGATCCCATAGTAGTCCGGCTCTGCCCATCGATACGCCACGCGCCCGAACTGATCTCTAAACCAGTCGCGCAATTCCTTGTCTAATGTGGGAGTGGTTTCCGCGACCGGGATGATTTGTATCTTCTTATTCATGAGCGCATCGCTTTGCATCATCGCATCGCCTTGAACGATAAGCTTGCGCGGATCTCCTGAACAAGGGGCGCGGCAGGAATGGGAACCTAATGACGGTGGGGCTACTTCATGTAATGACTACGAGCTAGATGATAGCCGCGGTTGAAGGCGTCCTTGCCCAGTCCGGACCCTGGGCGCTGGTCGTAGTCTTTGTGGTCGTCGCATTGGATTCGTCCGCCTTTCTGGGGGTGGTGCTCCCGGGCGAATCGATTGGCCTGATTGCCGGCGCGATGGCCGCCGCCGATTTTTTTTCTCCCTGGTCCGCATTGGCAATCGTCGTCGCGGCGGCAATCACGGGCGATTTATCCGGCTACGCACTTGGCCGGTATCGAGGTCAGGCGGTGCTGGCCCGCTGGGCGTTTGCACGCCGGCAATACGAAGAGCATCGCGCGCGCCTCGAATACTATTTCGAGTCCTTCGGCGCCGCCACGGTGTTCGTCGGACGCTTCGTCGCAGTCGGCCGAGCCGTCATTCCTTTCGCGGCGGGATTATCCGGGATGCGCGCCCGGCGATTCATCCCGATGGCGATTGCGTCGGGGATAATGTGGGGCGCGCTGGTTGTCGCTCTCGGATACACGTTGGGCTCGAACTGGAGAATCGTCGAGAGGTGGTTTAAGTCGCTCGGCGCGGGAATTCTGGTTTTGTTGATTTTGACGGCTGCGGTGGTGGTTTCGTGGCGATGGGTCGCAGCGCGGCAAAGCGCGATCGCGGCGGCGTGGAATCGGCACTTCGCAGTGCAGCCGGGCTCGCGCCTGATGGCGTTTCTCGATTTCGTCCGTGCGCGAGTGTCGCCGCGCGGTTACCTGGGCCTCCATCTGACGCTTGGCCTGATTGCCGTAGTAGGACTGGCGTGGTTGTTCGGCGGAATCGTGGACATCATCTCGGACCAGGACCCACTGATAGTGCTGGACGGGACGGTTGCATCTCTGATCGCCAATCATCGTACCGCCGGCCTGGATTCGCTCGTGATGGCTCTCAGAGCGCTCAGCAATCCTGTTTGGCTGGTATCGATGGTTGCCATTGTCGCAATTGGTTCTGCGCGCGCCGGTCATGCGAGCCTGTCGATCGCGGCGGTAACGGCACTCGCCGGAGCGTATGCGCTCGCGCTCGGCCTGCAAGCGATGTTTTCTCATCATCGCACGCCGGGGTTGGCGAACGCGTTCGCAGGCTTTCCGAGCGTGACTGTGACCGCATCGACTGCGGCTTACGGGATCGCAGGCTTCATGTTCGCAGCCAATACTTCGAGTTGGCGTTGGCAAACGCTCGGCGTTGCGGCGGCACTCTATTTCGATCTGCTAGTCGCGATTGCCGGGCTGTATTCGGGACAAACGTTGAGTGCGAGCCTAGGTGGATTTGCGTTGGGCGGATTTTGGCTGGCGATTTGCGTAACTGGAAGCCTCACGTACGATCGATTAAGCACCTCGAATCCCACTGAATTGAGAACGGTTCATTAGATTACCCCGCGCGCTGGTGCCTCGGCGCAAGATGCTGTACTAAAGAGTGCCGTTTGTGGCAGGTCGAAGACGGGGACGCATCGGCTCGCGAGAATCGTCCCGCGAAAAACTCAGTGTCCCAAGCCGACGGTAGGGGAGCTTTATGGATCTGAATACGATCGGAGAGATTGCGCGTCCGAAGCGTCTGGACAAAGCGATCGATTGGCGCGACGGAGATGCGTGGTTGGCGGGCGGCACCTGGCTTTTTTCAGAACAGCAACCGCATCTGCGGCGCCTGATCGATCTGGAAGGTCTCGAGTGGCAGTCGCTGGTCGTTAACGACCGCGGTCTCGAGATTGGCGCCACTTGCAGGATTGCCCAACTCGCAGCGTTGGATGCGCCGGCCGACTGGACCGCGGCGCCGGTGATTGGTCAGTGTTGCCGGTCGTTTCTTTCGTCGTGGAAAATCTGGAAGACCGCGTCGGTGGGTGGCAACGTCTGCATGTCGCTGCCGGCGGGGCCGATGATATCGCTTACGACCGCGCTCGAAGGTAAGTGCACGATCCTGCAGCGCGACGGAACCGAACGCCAGGTCGCGGTGGAAAAATTCGTCACCGGTAACAACAAGAACGTGTTGAAGCCGGGCGAGTTGTTGCGGCGAATCGAGTTGCCGGCCTCGGCGCTTCGCAAGCGCACCTCCTTTCGACGCATGTCGCTGACTCATCTAGGACGATCGGCGGCGCTGCTCGTTGGCACCCTAAGTCCCCAAGATGGAGTCTTCATGCTGACGGTATCGGCGGCGACCGACCGGCCGCATCGGTTAGAGTTTCCGGGAGTGCCAGCGGCTGATGAGTTAGCCGCCAAGCTGAAGCAGGAGATACCGCAGTTCTTTGACGATGTTCACGGGACGCCAGCCTATCGCAAGCACATCACCTTCCACTTCGCCGAAGAGATTCGGCGCGAGCTATCAGGTAACAAACCATGAGCTATCTCGTAAATGGCAAAGCCTTCTCGGAAGTACCCAGGCCCGGGCAATGCCTGCGCACTTTCCTTCGCGACATAGGATGGTTCGGAGTCAAGAAGGGTTGCGACGCCGGCGATTGCGGCGCCTGCACGGTCTGGCTCGATGACGAACCAGTTCATAGCTGCCTGATTCCCGCGTTTCGTGCCGAGGGCCGTCGCGTGACTACTATAGAAGGTCTCGCGAGCAATGGAGAACTGCATCCTATGCAGCGCGCCTTCATGAACGCGGCGGGCTTCCAGTGCGGCTTTTGCACGGCCGGGATGATCATGACTGCGGCGAGCCTGAACGAAGAAGATCGCAAGGATCTTCCGCGCGTGATGAAGGGCAACCTATGCCGCTGCACTGGTTACCACGCGATCGAGGACGCGATCCACGGCGTCAAATCGATCGGAGAAGACCTACCGGGCAAAGCTTGCGGCGCAGACTTGCTAGCACCCGCCGCTGAAGGGGTTGTGACCGGCACGGCGCGTTACACACTCGATACCAAAGTCGAAGGACTGCTTCATCTTAAGCTACTTAGGTCGCCACACGCGCACGCGCGCATCCTGGCGATCCGCAAAGATGCGGCACTAGCAGTGCCGGGCGTTCGCGCAGTCTATACCTGGGAGGACGTGCCGCGACGTCTTTATACCAGTGCGACCCACGACGATTACCATGCCGATCCAAATGACATGTACATGCTCGACAACGTCGCGCGGTTCGTGGGGCAGCGAGTTGCCGCAGTGGTAGCCGAGAGCGAAGGCGCCGCGGAAGAAGGATGCCGCCGCCTGGAGGTCGATTACCAGGTGCTCCCCGCGGTGTTCGATCCCGAGGAGGCAATGAAAGATGGCGCGCCGGTAATTCAGGACAAGAGCGCAGAATCGCGGATTCGGCGGCCGGGGCAAAATATCCTGCTGGAAATTCATGGCGATGTGGGCGACGTCGAGAAGGGCTTTGCGGAAGCGGATGTAATCCATGAGGGCACTTACACGACTCATCGCGTGCAGCACGCTCATCTGGAGACTCATTGCTCGATCACGTGGCTCGACGAGAAACACCGACTCCACGTGCGCACCAGCAGTCAGACTCCGCACATCACAAAGCAGAAACTCTGCTACTTGTTCGACCTATATCCGGATAGCGTGCGCGTCTTCTGCGAACGTGTGGGTGGCGGCTTCGGCGGCAAGCAGGAAGTGCTGACCGAAGACATCTGCGCGTTCGCGACGTTGAAGACCGGGCGGCCGGTCAAGCTCGAGTTCACTCGCGAAGAACAGTTCATTGCCTCGACGACGCGACATCCGATGCGCGTCAATATGAAAGTCGGTGCGCGACGCGATGGCACGCTGACCGCGTTTCAGATGCGCGTCGTTTCCAACACGGGCGCTTACGGCAATCACGGCGGCGAGACCTTATATGCAGCTTGCGGCGAGGCGGTCGCGGTGTATCGCTGCCCCAACAAGAAAGTGGACGGCTATACGGTCTACACCAACATGGTGCCGTCCGGCGCGATCCGCGGCTACGGAATGACGCAGACGATCTTCGCGGTCGAGTGCGCGATGGACGAACTAGCGCGCAATCTGAAAATCGATCCCTTCGAATTGCGGCGCATCAACATGGTGAAGCCGGGCGACCAGATGATCGCGGAGAGCGCCGCCGCTACTGATACCGAGTTTGGCAGCTACGGCCTAGACCAATGTCTCGACCTGGTGCAGCAGGCGATGGTTCGCGGCAACGGGGTCAAACGCCCGGAAGGCGCCGACTGGCTCGAAGGCAAGGGGATAGCGATTTCGATGCATGGCGCGGTGCCGCCCACGGAGCATCGATCGGAGGCGCGGCTCGGGCTCGGCGATGACGGCTACTATCATCTCGCGATCGGTACGGCCGAGTTTGGCAACGGGACGACGACGGTTCATCGGCAAATCGTCGCGAGTGTGCTCGGTAGCACGGCCTCGCGAGTGCGGGTAATCCAGTCCGACACGGACAGCACCGGCTACGACACGGGAGCGTTTGCGAGCGCGGGAACGGTCGTCGCGGGAAACGCTGTGCGGCTAGCGTCTGACGCACTGCGCGAGCGGATTCTCGACTTTGCTTCGAAAACTTATGGCGTCACGCGCGACTCGTGCCGACTTGAACACGACGCGGTGACTTACAGCAACACTCGCGTGCCGCTAGCAGACTTCTTCGCCGCTGCGCGTAAACAGGGACGGCAACTTGAGGTCGTCCGCAAGGCCTATGGCACTCCGCGCAGCGTGACGTTCCAGGTGCAAGGCTTTCGCATCGCGGTGAATCGCATCACGGGCGAGATAGCGATCCTGCAAAGCGTTCATGGCGCGGACGGCGGCGTGATCATCAATCCGATGCAGTGCCGAGCGCAAGTTGAAGGTGCGATCGCGCAGGCTATCGGTTGGACGCTGTTCGAAAAGATGGTCTTCGATGATGGCGGACGGATGATCAATCCAACGTTTCGCAACTACCGGATTCCGGCTTTTGCGGACGCACCCCGTCGCACCGAGGTCTATTTCGCCGACACGAACGACGCGTTCGGTCCGCTCGGTGCGAAGTCGATGAGCGAGGCGCCGATCTATCCGATCGCGCCGGCGCTGGCTAACGCGCTGACTGATGCGACTGGCATCCGCTTCTTCGACTCGTCGCTGACACCCGATCGAATCTTCCAGCGCATTTTCGAGAGCAGTCAGCCGAGTAAGGCGTAAAGGTCGACAATCACTTTCTAAGGAAAGACCCAGGATCGATGCCGTAGCAGTAGCAAGTGCATAGACGACGCAAGCGCGAATGTTTCACCGACCAGTATCGAGACGTTCTCGTTGCGGTTGGATCTTTGCTGATCGTTGCACTGTTTTGCATAGTGCCTCAGGCGGCATCAGGTGCTGCTGCCGCTCAACCGTCACCAGTTGTGAGCGCGGCGCCGGCCGCTTCGAGCACGCCGGCAGCCGCTAGCACACCGGCGGCCGCACCGGCTCAGATTCAAGCAATCAGCGCGAACCCGGGAGCCGTTAATCTGGTCACCGGTACCGGCCTGCTAGGACGACTTATAGGTCTCAAGGAGGACTCGGGAGTACGAATAGGCGGGCTTTGGATCGGCAACGCGGACTATCTTTTCACCGGCGGGATTCATCCAAGGACGTGGAGCTTCAACAGCCTGTTTCTATTAGACCTGAGCCTCGATTCAGCTCGTCTGCTAGGCATTCCCGGAGGACTGTTCAGCGTCCAGATGCTTCAATTCAATGGTCAGCCAGCGAATGACGAAGCAGGCGCCGTCATTGGTTATGACGGACTTACCGAACCGAAGCCGCTGGTTCGCACCGAACTATACCAGCTGTGGTGGCGCCAGGCCTTGTTTGACGACAAGCTGATACTTAGGGTCGGTAAGATGGTACCTACCCTCGATTTCAACAATGTTTCGGTGCCGGTTCCAGCTGAGGACATCAGCCTCTCGATTCCGGCCGTTACCAGCCTTATCTACACTCCGATCTTCAAGAACCCGACACTCATAGGCGTCATGCCGGGGTATTACAATTCTGCCTATGGAATTATCGCGGACTATAACGCGACCAGAAATCTGTATTTCAAGTACGCATTATACGACGGCGCTTTGGGGACTGGCGTGCAGACGGGTCTGCGTGAGTATCCGTCCTTCAACGGTCATCATTTCATGATGGGCGAGACGGGCTACACCTACTTGCTAGACGGGCAGACGTTGCCTGGAATGCTGGCGATGGGTGGCTGGGCGCAAACCGGCAAGCTCTCCGGTGGCGGGACCGAAGAAGCAGGGGCAGAAGGGTTTTATGCGTTTGGTTCGCAGCGCCTGTGGAGACGTCACATGGGTGTGGACAACAGCGGAGTCTCCGCTTTCTTCCAGTTTGGAATCAATGACTCGAGCACCATGATCGCGGACAGATATTTCGGATTTGGGTTCACCGGCTTCGGACTGATACCTGGGCGGCCATCGGATTCAATTGGCACCGGCCTTGGGTGGTCGTGGTTGAATCGGAGATACGGCTTTCGCAGCAACGAAGCGATGCTCCAAGCTTACTACCAGATGCATCTGATAGGCACTACCTTCTTTCAGCCAGCTCTCAGCTACATTCCCAATCCCGGCGCCAGTCCGCGCACGCCGGGCGCGGTTGCGATAACCTCGCAAGTCACGGTCCTATTCTAGGCCCCGTTCAACGAGGTATAGCAGCAACGATGAGGCCGCACGGGCCTCATCCGAGTCAAGGTAAAATTTCCTTAGTTACTCGCGCGCGCCTGCTATTCCTTGATCTGATCCAATGTTGCGGGGCCCTCACCTTGTGCAGGATCGATCCTGAAGGGCCATTCGTTCGAATGGAAGGGCGCGAGAGGAGGTAAGAATACCGGGATGCCATACTTCTTATCCTCGGCCTCTACCGCCTTGCGGGCATCGCCTCCCATTAGTTCGTAGTCCATCAAGTAGTAGTTGCCAAAAAACGCTTGACCAACTGAACGATCTGCGACGGTGCGAATCAGGAGCTCGAGCATCTGGTCGGCCGTGGTGACGAAGGACGGGGTCTCGAACAGGAACAGGCGCGTGTTGATCGCCTCCTTGCCGAAGAATTGTGCGAGCACACTGAAGAGGACGTTATTCTGCCGGGTCACATAGAGCGAATTGCTGAGAGCGTAGGTCTTGTCCCAGTCGGGACCGAGCATCTCCTTCCAGTTCTTCACTACCTGCATCCAATGTTCGACCTGAGTCGCAGCGGCCCAAGCGATATTCTTTTTCAAGTAAGGTTTAAGTTCCTGGGCGTAGCGCTGTATGTCGGCGAAGGTATAAGTGCCCTTGGTAAGGCAGGCATCCATGAACTTGATATTGGCGGTGAGGATAGTGCGCTGGTTCTCGCGGGACTCGGCGCTGAGATCGGCTGCATCAAGGCTGTCGAGAGCGGCTTGACTCGCAGCGCGAAAACCCAGCATCGGGCCCTTCCACGACAGGTCGGCAATAGTTGCCAGGTGAGAAGCGGCCAGCACGAAAACTGCCAGGCTCGAGTGCCCTACGGATTTGTAAATTTGATAGCGAATCGGGACCTCCGGCGCTTGCAAAGGTTCTTTGCCCGGCCGGTAGAGTATGAGCTTTCCGCCCTGGTTGCTGAACAGAGCCAGAATCGCAGGATGTTCCGCGAGGAAATTCTTCTGAGCTTTTGCCTTAGCGTCGTCATAGATGCCGAACATCGCGATGTCCAAGGCCAGTAGGTTTTCATCACCGACCTGAGCTTTGGTGGCCGGCGCACCATGGCCGACGATGATCTTCATGTAATCGGGAAGGTCGTCGGCGAACGAACGGCGGCTGGCGAGGCCGAGGCCTAAGGTGAGTGTGAGGGTGAACGCGAGAGCGACACGAAATCGACAGCTATGAGTTTTGCGCATCGAAAGGTCATACAGCAGAAGGGGGCCCGATTACAACACGGGGCCGTGAGTCTTTTAAGCCTGAATATGGGTGGCTTGAAAATATATCACCAGCCATTTACCCGCTCGGCGCTCCCATATCCTGATGAACCTGAAATTATCGGTTGTGCTATGGCCAGACGTTTCGCTGGTAACTGTTGCGGTTCCGCGAGACAGAGCCATCGCGCCCACAACCTGGATCACGAGGTCTCCGATCTCGATTTTCTTGTACGAGAATGACGGGTCCTGAATCCTCGCAATAAGAGCCTTGCGGTCGAACGTGTGGCCATTGGTCCCGACATTCACCTCGTCGGGGGCTATGACCGAAGTTAGAAATTTGGTGTCGCGATTTAGCAGTGCAGTCGCATAGTCACTCGATAGCTGCTTGATTTGTGCTGAGTCGTCAGTCTCGGCTTGCAGGCGGGAAGTGGAAACGCAAATGAGGACGCCAAGACTGACTAAGAGACCAACGGCCCATCCACTTTTTCTGCTCACTTTTCCGACTCCAAGATAGTGTATTCGGCAAAAGGAGCAGGCAGAGCTCCAGTGAAAACGTCGCCGACGCGCGCGACGCTAGCACGGCGATAACCGCACCTGCAATCTGGATGCTACTTCTTCAGCAGTTCTGTGAAAGCGTGCGCCGCCTTTTGCGCCACTTCGTCGTCGGCCATGCCGCTTTCGAAGCCGGCCACTCCGACTGCACCGACTACAGCATCTCCATCTTTCAGGGGAACTCCGCCCATGAGGAAGAGGCTTTTCCTGGCGAACGGAAGTTGCGAGTTATCTTCCTTGTTGGTCTTGATGGTTTCGAAAACGTCGCGCGTAGAGGACTTGAAGTTGATCGCTGTCCAAGCTTTGTCGGTGGCGCCGTCGACAAACTGTTCCGTGCCGTAGTCTGAGCGCAGGAGCACCAGCAGAATACCTGCCTGGTCGACTACTGCGACCGCGACTTCACTTCCTTTCTCCCGGCCAGCCTTCAGAGCGACTTGCGCGATCGCTAACGCAGCCTCTGAAGTGATGCTGCGCTTTTGGATCGTCGGCGCCGAAGGAGCCGGCGATTGATCGGCGCTTCGAACAACGCCCGGCGCGATGGCAAGTGCCGTACAAACTATGATTGCTCGAGCAAAGTATCTAGTCGTGATTTTGCGCATCGAAGTTCATACAGCAGAAGCTGGCTCGATTACAACTCCGGACTGAAAGCTGCCTAGCAGGCTGTTGAAAAAGTAATTTTCAACGCCTGCTCCCTCTCTCTTGTCTCCCCCAGAGGGGAAGATGTTGTACGTAAGAAGCCAGTTTTCACGCAGGGTGTTGAAGCACCGGAGATCAAACCAGGCAGTCGACCGTCGTTTTTCAACACCCTGCCAGGACAGAGCTATCGCTCACATCATGCGAAACACCAGGACGAATACCGCCAGACCCGCGGCAATCGCGCCAAGTCCGAGTGCCTGGCTTTTCCAATCGTCGGCGCGGGCAGTCAGCCAGAACCCGAGTAGTCGAGTCACCAGCGGCATCACCGCCCAAGTCAGCGCAATAATTGAGAGCAGGTTGCCGATCAGCATTTGAACTGGCAACGACAGAGATTGCATCAGCGGATTGGTCAGAAAACCGAGAATCATCACAGTCGGATACAGCGCGACCAATACCGCGAGCGCCATCTTCCATGCCGGCGGTGGAGGCGCGTCGGCGTCAGGGCCGCGATTGATCGCGAACCATCCTTCGAGGCCGGTCACGCGATGCGAGTGCCTGCTTTCGACGATTGAATCGAGTTCCTTGAGGAGCTCTTGCCGGTCTTTGGAGTCGACCCAGTCGTTGAGGTGAGCGATTGAATCATAGCGGACGATATCGACCCACTCATCCTGAGTGCCATGCGGTTGGAAAAATTCGGTGGCGAGATAACCCGGATGCGTCGCCTGTGCGGCAATCGCTTTGCGTCGCCAATCGAGATAGTCCTGCACCCGCTCCTTGCTGACCTTATGGGTGAAGACCATCGCGACCGGCGGTTCGCTGTGATCGTCGCTGGCAAGCAGCAGCATGTGGGAGGGCTCAGCAAGAAAGGTCTCGATTCGCGCTGCGAGTTGTGCGCGCTCGGGACTATCGAGCCATCGCTTCATCGCCTGATTGGATTCGAGGCGGAAAATCGCGACCCATTCTTCCTGCAGACCCGGCACCGGACCGAGCACTTCGGTGCCGATGAAACCCGGAAATCGGCGAGCCACGTCGGTGATCGCTCCCTGTGCCGCGCGGTATTCCGCGATCTTGTCGGGCAGCACCCGATGCGACGCAATAGCCGTCGCGGGCTGCGGAACCTGCGGTTCACGCGAATCAGTTGAGTCGGCCATAAGACCCCCGTAGGTGAGGCAACGCAAAAATTGAAGGCATGCGCGTCTCGGTCAAAGATCGGTTAGCGGGTGAGCCATTTCGGATTGTTGATAGCGAGGGCGTCGGCGAGTGATTGGCGGAGATGCTCGCGCAGGCCTGGTTGATCGAGCGGCGCGGCACCGGTGCGAATGCGCTCGGCGAGCTCGGTGCTGAGCGCTTCGACATCGCCCTCATGACCGAGCAAGGCGGCGAGGCGGACACGCTCGGCGATCGCTTGATCATCGCGCAGCTCGAGCTCACGTCTCACGATGTTCAGCGCGTTGGCGGTCACTCGTGTCTTGAAGCGATGATAAGCGTCGAGCGTCGGCATCAGCTCTTCTTCGAGGTACTTGATCGCTGCCTTCAGAAGAATCGTCGAATCGGGCATGCTGCGGGGCATAGTCAGTGTCTTCCTGATGTAATAGTTATTCGATTGGTCAGTCGCGATTAGTCAGTCGCGCGATTAGTCAGTCGCGGCCTTCGATCAAGTAGTCAGTCGCGGCCCTCAATCAAGTTGTAAAAATCCCAGAGCGGTTCCTCGGTGCGGCGGCCGATCGCGCATCGTTCGACATTCATCTCTTCGACGCCGCGCGTGCCGAGACCGAGGCATCCGACGGCCCACTTGACGCTGCCGAATGCCTCCCAGAAGCGCACCTGCGCGGGATCGACGCGGTGACCGCTAGCCTTCTCGTAGGCGGCGAATAGCTCTTCGCGGGTGCCGAAGCCGCCGACCGGTTTGGGGCCGCCGAAGCGCCAGGTTTTGACGCATACCCAGGCGAGATCCTGCATCGGATCGCCGGCCTGGCCGATTTCCCAATCGAGCAGCAAGCGGATCCCTTCCTCGCCGACGATGAAATTGCCGAGGCGGAAATCGCCATGCACACAGGTGACGCGGGGATTTTTCGGCGCGTGCTCAGCCGCCCATCTAAGGCCCCATTCGAGAGCGGGAAGATGCAGGCCGCGGTACGCGAGAATTTTGCGCTGCGCGGCCACCAGTTCGGCTGGGTCGAAGCGCTTCAGGAACGGCGCGTCGGCGAGCGGGATGGTGTGAATGGTCGCGAGGATCTCGCCGCACTGCCGGGTCATCACTTTGCGCGCGGCGGCATAGCGATCGTCGCGGAGGATTCGCGTGGCGAGCGTCTCGCCGTCCACGCGTTCAGTCACGTAACCTGAACCGAGGCCGTCGGCGGGATCGAGGACCGCGCGGACGCGAGGAGCAGGCACGCCGACCTTCACCGCCGCCTGCATGAGGGCCGCATCTTCTTCCGCGGTCAGGTGCGGCGAGACGCCAGCGAGCGGATCGGGTTCGGCCGTTAGCGGGATGCTCGACATCTGCAGGATGAAGCGTTGGCGCTCGCCCACGTCGGCATCGAAGGACCAGGTCGTTTTGTTGGCGCCGCCGGTGAGGCGCTGGAGATCGTGGATCGTTCCGGGCGCGCCGATATGGCGCGCCACCGCGAGTGGAAGTTTTTCCGCAAAATTATCGCCGCTCATTTAATGCGTCCGGCCAGGGCGATCCGTTCCGCGATTCATCATGCTTCGGGTTGGGCGGCGCGGCCGTCCTTGAAGAAGCCGAACAGATATTGCGCGACGCGCCGCATCTGGATCTCCTCCGAGCCCTCGGTGATGCGATAGCGGCGATGGTGGCGGAAGATGTGCTCGAACGGCTTGTGGCGCGAATATCCGATTGCGCCATGCACCTGCATCGCGCGGTCGGCCGCATCGCATACGAGGCGATTCGCGCGGTAGTTGCACATCGCGACTTTGTCGGAGAGTTTCAGCGCGACGTCGGGCTTCGACATCCGATCGATCTGCCACGCGGTTTTGTGAATGAGATTGCGGAGCATCTCGGCTTCGGTGTGCAGTTCGACCAGCGGCCATTGGATTGCCTGATTCGACGAGAGCGGCTTGCCGAAGGGCTTGCGCTGCTTGGCGTACTTGACGCTCTCATTGATGCAGTATTGCGCGGCCCCGAGTGACGACGCCGCCTGCCGGATGCGATTCTCGTGGACAAAATGCTGCGCCAGTGCGAGACCGTTTTCAGGATCGCCAAGTGTCGCGTCGGCCGGAATCGTCACGTCGGTGAGCGAGATGCGTGGATGATCGGTCGGCATGTTGAAGGTCCACATATACTCTTCAATCTTGAAGCCCGCGCTTTTGGTCGGAACGATGAAGCAGGTGATGCCGCGCGGACTGCCGTCCTTGCCGCTGGTGCGTGCGAAGACGAAATCGTGAGTCGCGACGTGCAGGCCGGTGTTCCACATCTTGGCGCCGGTGATCCGCCAGTGGTCGCCGTCGCGAACGCCGCGCGTCTCCATCCAGGTCGCATCGGAGCCGTGATTGGGTTCGGTCAAGCCGAACGCGATGCGCATCGAGCCGTCGAGAATCTTCGGGATGAATTCTTTTTTCTGTTTGTCAGTGCCGAAATCGCGGAACATCAGAACGGTCGGCAGATTGCCGACGATCGAACTCTCGTTCTGCAGATCGTTGTGGAGGCCGAGGCCCTTGGCGGCGAGGTACTCGCGGATAATCGCCATGCCGAGATTGGTGCCGTCCTGACCGCCGTATTCCTTGGGCAAGGCGTAGCGGTAGTGGCCGGCTTTGTCGGCGCGACGACGCATCTCACCAAGCAGAGCCTCCCATTCGTGACGCGGCAGGCCATCGCGTTCGAAATCGGTGCGCGCCCATTCGCGGCGATGATCGAAAAATCTCTCGTTGTCGTTCTCGGCCTGCAGCGGCTTGATTTCCTTTTCGATGAACGCGTCCAACACGGCAAGGTAAGCAGTGATTTCGGCGGGGATGGTAAAGTCCACGATAGTTCTCCTTCGGCGACTGCGATATTAGCGAGGCGTACCAGACTGCGGTATCGAAACCAAGCGGAAGACGGTGCCGCGCGGCGCCGTAGGCCACCCTACCCAATCATGCGACGGCGTGCTTTACATCTAGAAAAGGTACGGACCGAAGTTTCGGCGAGAGATCGAGAATCAGGGGAAGATATCAGTTCATGCTGCCGACCAGTCTTCTAATCGCGAATCGGGGTGAGATTGCAATCCGCGTGATGCGCGCGGCGGCCGAACTGGGCATCCGCACGGTCGCGGTTTTTTCGGAGGACGACGCGCAATCGCTGCACACGCGCAAGGCCGACGATGCGCGGCGGCTCCGCGGCAGCGGCGCGAAAGCATACCTCGATGCGGAACATATCATCGCGGTCGCGAAAGAGACGGGCTGCGACGCGATCCATCCCGGCTACGGATTTTTGAGCGAGAATGCGAGTTTCGCGCGGCGATGCGCCGACGAGGCAATTACGTTTGTCGGGCCGCGGCCGGAAATTCTCGAATTGTTCGGAGACAAGATGCAGGCGCGTGCGCTGGCCGAACGGTGCGGCGTGCCGTTGCTGCGTGGAACCGCGGCGGCGACGAGCGTCGAGCAGGCCGCGGAATTTTTCGCATCGCTCGGGCAGGGCGCGGCGATGATGATCAAGGCGGTGGCCGGCGGCGGCGGCCGCGGAATGCGCACGGTCCATCGCGCGGCGGAAATCGAGGAAGCACACAAGCGTTGCCAATCGGAAGCGCGGGCGGCGTTCGGCAATGGCGACGTGTACGTCGAGCAACTGATGCCGCGGGCGCGCCATATCGAAGTGCAGGTAATCGGCGATCGCGCGGGCAACGTCAGCCACCTGTGGGAGCGGGAATGCAGTATCCAGCGGCGCAATCAGAAGGTCGTCGAGATCGCGCCGAGCCCGGGATTGGCGCCGGCATTGCGCGATCGGCTGACATTGTCGGCGGTGCGGCTCGCCGAGCACGTCCGCTACGACAATCTCGGTACGTTTGAGTTTCTGGTCGATGCGAGCGCGGGCGAAGGCGAACCGGTGTTCGCGTTTATCGAAGCGAACCCGCGATTGCAGGTCGAGCACACGGTGACGGAAGCGGTCACCGGCGTTGACCTGGTGAAAGTGCAACTGCAACTGGCGGCAGGGCGATCGCTCGCGGAACTCGGGATGCTGCAAGCGGAGATTCCGGCGCCGCGCGGATTTGCGATCCAGGTGCGCATCAACATGGAGTCGATGGCGGCGGACGGAAGTGCGCGCCCGTCGGGCGGAACGATCAGCGCGTTCGAAGCGCCGTCGGGGCCCGGGCTGCGAATCGATTCGTTCGCATACTCGGGCTACACGACGAGTCCGAATTTCGATTCGCTGCTCGGCAAGCTGATCGCGCATTCGACGTCGCCGGATTTTCGCGAGGCAGTGACCAAGACTTATCGCGCGCTGTGCGAATTCAAGATCGAAGGCGTCAACACCAATATCGGGTTTCTACAGAGCCTGATGCGTCATCCGGATTTTGCGGCGAACAAGGTTTACACGCGGTTCGTCGAGGATCACATTTCGGAACTGGTGGGCGATGCGCAGTCGCAGCATCGACGCATGTACTTCGAGCAACCTGCGGCAGCGCGCACGGCTGGCAGCCGGCTTGCGGGCGCCAAGATCAATTCGAGCGATCCGCTGGCCGTGCTCAATCACGGCAAATCGGATGCGGACGTGTCTACGATCGAGCAGGGTCCAACGAACGCGGCGCCGCAGCGCAGCTACGAAGCCGGGCCGGAGAACACGCTCGCGGTCGAAGCGCCGATGCAAGGGACGATCGTTTCGATCGACGTGCAAGAAGGGGACATCGTGCATCGCGGCCAGCAACTGCTGGTGATGGAAGCGATGAAGATGGAGCACGTCATCAGCGCACATGTCAGCGGTATCGTGCGCGGCGTCGCGGTGTCGAAAGGCGATGCGATTTTCGAAGGGCATCCGCTGGTCTTTATCGAAGAAGCCGATGTCGGTGAGGGAGCGGTAGCAGAGCGCGCGCTGGTTGATTTGGATCGCATCCGTCCGGACCTGAACGAAGTGATCGAGCGGCACGCGTTCGGCTACGACGCGGCGCGGCCGGAGGCGGTTGCGCGCCGGAGAAAAACCGGACAGCGCACGGCGCGCGAGAACATCGAGGATTTGTGCGACCCCGGAACATTCGCCGAATACGGGCCGGTGGTGATTGCCGCTCAGCGTCGGCGACGTTCAGTCGATGACCTGATCAAGCGAACGCCGGCCGACGGCATGATCGCGGGAATCGGCAGCGTCAACGGCAGCCTGTTCGAGCCGTCGAAGTCGCGCTGCATCCTAATGTCATACGACTACACGGTGTTGGCCGGGACGCAGGGACAGCAGAATCATCGCAAAAAAGATCGGATGTTCGAAATCGCCGAGCGGTCGCGATTGCCGATCGTGTTTTTCACCGAAGGCGGCGGCGGACGTCCCGGAGATACCGATGGAATCGGAGTCGCGGGGCTCGACTGCATGGCGTTCAACTTTTTTGGAAAATTGAGCGGCCTGGTACCGCTGGTCGGGATCACGTCGGGGCGATGCTTCGCAGGCAACGCGGCGCTGCTCGGATGCTGCGACGTGGTGATCGCGACGAAAGGATCGAACATCGGGATGGGCGGGCCTGCGATGATAGAGGGCGGCGGCCTCGGCATCTTCCGTCCCGAGGAAGTGGGGCCGATGGACGTGCAGGTGCCCAACGGCGTGGTGGATCTTCCGGTCGCCGACGAGGCCGAGGCGGTACGCGTCGCGAAGAAATACCTGTCGTACTTTCAGGGCGAGTCGAAAGATTGGGAATGCGCCGACCAGCGGCTGCTACGCGGGATAATTCCGGAGAATCGGCTCCGCATCTACGATGTGCGGACGGTGATCGAGACGCTCGCCGACAAAGATTCGGTGCTCGAGATACGGCGTCATTTCGGGCTGGGCATGGTGACGGCGCTGGCAAGAATCGAGGGGCGTCCGATCGGGATAATCGCCAACAATCCGGCGCATCTGGCAGGCGCGATCGTGAGCGACGGGGCCGACAAGGCTGCACGATTCATGCAGCTCTGCGACGCGTTCGAGCTGCCCGTGCTGTTCCTCTGCGACACACCCGGCTTCATGGTCGGTCCCGCCGCCGAGCAGACGGCGACCGTACGTCACTTCGCGCGTCTGTTCGTGATCGGCGCGAACCTCACAGTGCCGACAGGCACGATCGTGTTACGCAAGGGCTACGGGCTCGGGGCGCAGGCGATGGCGGTCGGTGGCTTCAAGGCGCCGCTTTTCACGATTGGCTGGCCGACCTCGGAGTTCGGCGGGATGGGGCTGGAGGGCGCGGTGCGCCTGGGGATGAAGCGCGAGCTGGAGGCGATCGAGGACCCCGCGGAGCGGGAGCGGGTATTCAAGGCGACGGTTGCGGCCGCCTACGAACACGGTCAGGGCCTGAACATGGCGGCTTACGGCGAGATCGACGACGTGATCGACCCGGCAGACTCGCGGCGCTGGATCGCCACACTGTTTGACCAGACCACCGGTCAGTGGCGAAGTCGAGAGGGCAAGAAGCGCCCGAACATCGATACGTGGTGAGCGCAGTCGGCACTTGTGTGCGGTTGCGCACACATCGCCCAAACGTCCTCGCCAGCGGTATGCTTTGTCCAGTCGCGACCGGTATCCCCGAGGGAACTGGACCGAGCCAGATGAGCCAAGCAAAACCACCCTTCGCCTTGCCCATGAGGACGCTCCGCACCGTGGGCGAGCTGCGAGCAGCGCTCGCTCCCGACCGTCGGGCCGGGCTGAAGATCGGTCTGGTGCCCACGATGGGCGCGCTGCACGAGGGCCACCTCTCGCTGATCCGGCGCGCGCGCCGGCAGTGCGATCGGGTCGTGGTGTCCCTGTTTGTCAACCCCGCCCAGTTCAACGAGCGCTCCGACCTGGAGCACTACCCGCGCCGCGAGCAGCACGACACCGACCTCGCCGCGACGGCGGGCGCCGATCTGTTGTTTGTGCCCTCGGTCGAGGAGGTCTACCCCGCGGGTTTCGCGACATCGGTCGAGGTGCTGGGCGTGACCGAGCGCCTAGAGGGCGCCGCGCGCGGCTCGGCGCACTTCCGCGGTGTGACTACCGTCGTCACGAAGCTGCTCGGCATGGCCCTGCCGGACATCGCCTACTTCGGGCAAAAGGACGCCCAGCAGGTGGTGGTCATCCGCCACCTCGTCCGTGACCTAAACCTGCCGGTCCAGATCGAAACCTGCCCCACCGTACGCGAGCCCGACGGCCTAGCGATGTCCAGCCGCAACGCGCTGCTCACCCCCGATGAGCGCGCGCGAGCGCTCGCTCTGTATGGCGCGCTCAGCGCCGCCGCCGAACACGCTTGGAGCGGTGAGCGTTCCGCCGAGGCCCTGCTGGACACCGCACGCGCGGCGATGGCCCCTTTTGCGGTGGAACCCGAGTACCTGGCGCTCGTCGACCCCGACACGCTGGAGCCCGTCACGCGGCTCGACGAGTCGGCCCTGCTAGCAGTCGCCGCCCACGTGGGCGCGATCCGGCTGATCGACAACATCACGATCCACGCGACCGTTCCGTCGAGCCGTGGCGAGAGTCACCGCAGTACGAACGCTACTGGCCTTGACGGTAACTGCGGCGTCACAGACCCGCAGATCCCCACCTCGCACATTCTCCGCCAAGCGATCTCTAGCAAGGAGCCCGCAACATGCAGCGCGTGATGCTCAAGTCGAAGATTCACCGGGCGACCGTCACCGATTGCGACCTGCACTACGTGGGGTCGATCACGATCGACCCCGACCTGCTCGAGGCCGCCGACATCCTCGAGCACGAGCAGGTGCACGTGGTCGACATCGACAACGGCGCACGCTTTGAGACTTACACGATCCCCGGCCGGCGCGGCTCCGGCGAGATCAAGGTCAACGGCGCCGCCGCCCGCCTGGTGCATCGCGGCGACACGATCATCGTCATCTCCTACGGCCAGTACGACCAGGCCGAGCTGGAGCGCTACGAGCCTCGCGTGGTCCACGTCAAGGCGCAGACCAACCGCATCATCACGATCGACGACGAGGTGGCGACCCTGCTGGCCTGAGGTGACCAGAACCCGCCCTCCGCCCCCAGCCACCGTCAACCGCGTCAGAGAGGAACCACCACCATGTCCAGCCACACCCACGTCCAAGCTCCGTCCGACCCCGGACGCCTGCCGATGACTTTGCCGCTGCTCGCGGAAAAGAAGCGGCTCGGCGAACCGATCGTGATGGTCACCGCCTATGACTATCCGAGCGCTCGCTCGGCCGAGGCGGCGGGCGTCGACCTGGTGCTGGTGGGCGACTCGGCCGCCACGACCGTGCTCGGGTATAGCTCGACGACCCCTGTCGAGCTCGGCGACATGCTCGTGCTCGCGCGCGCCGCGCGCCGCGGCCTGCAGACCCCGCTGTTGATCGGCGATATGCCGTTCGGCTCCTACGAGGTCTCAGACGAGCAGGCGATCACCAACGCGATGCGCATGGTCAAGGAGGCCGGCTGCGAGGCCGTCAAGCTCGAGGGCGGCGGGGTGGGCTCGGTTTCGCGCGCGCGCGCGATCGTCGCCGCGGGCATCCCCGTGATGGGCCACGTCGGCCTCACCCCCCAGACCGCAACCGCGCTCGGCGGCTGGAAGGCCCAGGGTCGGACCGCGACCGCCGCCGCTCAGATTGCCGCCGAAGCGCTCGCCCTACAGGAGGCGGGCTGCTTCGCGCTGGTGTTCGAGGCGATCCCGAGCGCAGTCACCGAGGAGCTGATGCCCACGATCGAGATACCGGTGATCGGCATCGGCGCCGGCCCCGCCACCGACGGGCAGGTGCTCGTGTTCCATGATCTGCTCGGCATCCGCGACGGCCTCGGCGCGCGCTTCGTCAAGCGCTACGCCAACCTCCAGGAGGAGATGAACGCCGGCGTGGCTGCCTACACGGAGGACGTGCGCACACGGCGCTACCCCGGCCCTGAGCACACCTACTCGATCGATCCCTCAGAGCTGGCGGAGCTGCACGCGCGGCTGAACTGAGCACGGCGCCGGGCGCCGCAGGAGCTGCCTCGCGGTGGGTGGCGGGCACCGCCGGGGACAGCTTCGGCGGCGCTTTATGCCTCTTGTCCACTGATCGCTCGCGGGCCGTATCCGACCCGTCTGAGCACGCGCGCGGGGACGCCCGCCGCAATCGAGAAGGGCTTGATGTCGCGGGTGACAACACTGTTCGCGCCGATCACGCAGCGCTCACCGATGCTCACGCCGCTGGTCACGACCACGTTTGCGCCCAGCCAGCAGTTCTCGCCAATCCGCGTCGGTCCCTTCGTCGTAAAGCCCTGCCACGGCACCGGCTGCTCGGGATCGTCGTAGCGGTGGCTCGCGTCGGTCACGAAGCAGCCGTTCGCGAGCATGCAGTGATCGCCGATCTCCACCAGTTGCTCCGAGGCGATCATCACGCCGAGGTTCAAGAACGTGCCCGCGCCGATCCGCACCCGCGCATCCCCCGGGGCGGTGATCCACACGTCCGGCTCCAGCAGCGTTCCCGGCCCGATCTCCAGCCGGCCCTCGCGCAGCGCCTCGAGCACGTTGCCGTGCACCGGCCAGCGCACGAACGCTTCGCGACGCATCAGCTCCCAGTGGATGCGCGCGCGATTCCAGGGCAACTCATTGCGCTCGTGCCAACGCCACTTCTGAGCCCACAGCCGGGCTTGGCGGGCGAGCTCGCGCGTGGACTGGACATGCGTGGCAAGGGAGACATCCGCCGCGCGGTCTGCGTCCGCAACGCGCGTGGCATTGGAGAGGTCCACGTCAGCCCCGTCGCTCAAGCGGCGACCTTCGCGCGGGGCTTGCGCTTGGCCGTGGCATTCCCGCGCAGTTTCTTCGCACCTACGCGCTTCGCCGGCACCAGCAGCTCCGCCAAGAACTCCCCTGTGTGAGAGATCGACTCGGCCGCCACCTGCTCGGGAGTGCCTTGGGCGATCACCATGCCGCCCTCCTCCCCGCCCTCCGGGCCCATGTCGATCA
>PNBD01000104.1 GCA_003135855.1 Deltaproteobacteria bacterium | reverse complement strand
TCCCCGGCGTCACCGACGCGCTGCTGAGCGTCGGCACCCGCCTGATGCAAGGTGCGAGCGACCTGATGTCCGGTGGCGGCGCCAAGCCCGACGCCAAAGCAAAAAAATAATCTCCGCGCGCTCACCACGCGCGCCGTGCAGCACAATCCTACATATAGTACGGCTTCGCCAGCTCGTCGAATTTGCCGTACATCAGCCACACCTTGACGTTGTACGCGTGCGGATGCTCGACGGGTGCGCGCCCCACCGTCTTCAAGCCGAGCTGTTTGTACATCTCGTACAGCGGCTCGACCGGATTGGTGATGATCAGCTTCGGCCGCCGTGAAAAAAGAAACAGCCGCGCCGTGTCCGACATCATCTTCGCCAGCCCCTTGCCCTGGTAGGTCGGGTCGATCACCATCCCGCCGAACTCGAACACCTCCGACGCCAGCATCCCAGCGAACAACTGCGCCGGGTACAGATGCCCCAGCGTGAGCGGCGCCTCCGCCAGACAGCGCGCCCAGAACGCCCCGATCAGCGGCGGGCGTTTGCGCTCGACTCCCGGCTTGACCGAGTACAAGCCGAAATGAATCGCGAGCGGCCAGAGCAGCACGTGCACCCGCTTCTCCCGCACGTTCAGCATGCTCCACGTGCGGCGATGCAACGCCGCCAGTTCGCGCAGTCCCTGCGGCGTGCCGATCGGACGAACTTCGAGCCTGTCCGCGAGCTCAGGATGCTTGCTCGGCTCCGGCGCGACCGCCGGCGCCGGCTCCGCTTCGCGCGATTCCGCGGCGGGTATCTTTTCTTCTTGCGATGGAACGTCGCTGGTATCCGGCGCGATTTCCGGCGCTTGCGCCCGACGAGCTATCACCGTCGCGAGTATCGTCTGGATCGGGCCGTTATTGTTTTCCGCCGCCATCAGGTGAACCCACGGCTTGCTCGCGATACGAGCATCGTCTCTGTCGGGCCGCTATTCTTTTGCCATCAGTGAATCACAGCTTCCGGGCCACGCCGAAATCGCCGATTCCACTCGGCCTTCCCCACAGCTCACCTCATCTGATTCGACCAGCGCTGAAACCGTGAAATTGTGAAATGGCGACACCAATCCCACCGCGTTCAGCAAACTGGCAACTGTATAAGTGCAAGACTTAGTTAAACGAACGCCGTAATGCTAGCTCGATGTGTTTTTTTTCGCACACGCCGCCCTCCTGCGCGTGGTGTTCTTTTTCCGTCATTCCGAACTGAGCTTCTTTTTTCCGTCATCCTGAGCGGAGGCTGCCGGAGTCGAAGGATGATGGAGAGGGCGCCGCCTCGCGTTTCACATGAAACATCTTTCCCCTTTTATTTTTCTTTCAGGGCGCAGCCCGCATCTTCTTTCAGCAGGATGCCCGACCAATTCCGCTGACTATTTTCTAACAGCGCGTAGCGCNNGCCCGAAGTCGGCTCCGCGTCAGTCCCAGGAAGCCCGAAACCCGTGAGGGGTTTCGGCCTCTATAATTCCCGTCATTCTTCGCTCCGCGAAGAATCACAAAAAAGGGCGCCCCTCGATCGGGACGCCCTTCGACGCGCACTTTGAAACTATCTCCGCTTATCCGATCTTCGCGTACACCGACTTGATCTGCGTGTACAGATCGATCGCGTATTTGCCCAGCTCGCGGCCGAAGCCCGATTGTTTGTAACCGCCGAACGGCGACATCGGATCGAGCATGCCGTACGTATTGATCCACACCGTCCCGGCCTTCAGCTTGCGCGCCACGCCCAGCGCCCGGTTGATATCCTTGGTCCACACCGCGGCCGCGAGGCCATAGGTAGTGTCGTTGCCCTGCAGCACGACGTCGTTTTCGTCCTTGAACGGGATCGCCGAGGCGACCGGGCCAAAGATTTCCTCGCGCGCGATCTTCATCTGATTGTTCACGTTGGTGAACACCGTCGGCTGGATAAAATAGCCGCGCTCCTGATTTCCCGCCGCGCCGCCGGTCTTGGCCGTGGCGCCTTCTTCCTTGCCGGTTTTCAGATAGCCGATCACGCGATCGTGCTGCTCCTTCGATACCAGCGGCCCCATCTTGGTGTTCGGGTCCAGCGGATTTCCGAGCGTCAGCCCCTTGGCCATCGTCGACAGTGAATCCGTGAATTCCTCGTACACGCTTTGCTGCACGAACACCCGCGAACCGGCGCAGCAGACCTGCCCCTGGTTCATGAAGATTCCGAGCATCGAGCCGAACACCGCGCTCGGCATGTCCGCGTCGGGGAAAATGATATTGGGCGACTTGCCGCCGAGTTCGAGCGACACTCGCTTCAGGTTGCCGGTCGACGCTTTCAGGATCAGCTTGCCGACTTCGCCCGAGCCGGTGAACGCCACCTTGTCGATATCCGGATGCTCCGCGATTGCGCTGCCCGCGCCCGGACCGAAGCCCGTGATAATCTGCACGACGCTTTCCGGCAGCCCCGCTTCGAGGATCAGTTCGCCGAGCCGAATCGCGGTGAGCGGCGTCTGCTCGGCCGGCTTCAGGATCACGACGTTGCCGCAGGCCAGCGCCGGCGCGATTTTCCACGACGCCATCAGCAGCGGGAAGTTCCACGGGATAATCTGTCCGCACACGCCGACCGCCTCGCGCAGCGTGTAGTTGAACATCGACGGGTCGGACGGATTGGTGTCGCCGTAAATCTTGGTCGCGAAGCCCGCGTAGTAGCGGAACGTCTCGGCCGCGCCCGGGATATCAATATTCTTCGATTCGAAAATCGGCTTGCCGTTGTCGAGGCTCTCGAGCTCCGCCAGTTCGTCGGCATTCTTCTCGATCAAGTCCGCAATCTTGAGCAGGTAGCGAGTGCGCGCGTGCGGGCTGAGGCTCGGCCACTTGCCCTCTTCGAACGCTTTGCGCGCATGCTTGACCGCTTCATCGACGTCGGCCTTGTCGCCCTCGGCCACCAGCGCCAGCACTTCCTCGTTGGCGGGATTAAGCGTTTCGAAAGTCTTGCCCGATTTCGACGGCACCCACTTGCCGCCGATCAGCAGCTTCTTGGGCGAGCTCTTGACGAATTCGAGCGCCGCGCTCGAAGTTGCGCCTTTGGTGGCTCTCTCGTGTGACGTTGAGGCTCCCATAAAATTATTTCTCCCTGAGGTTGATATGTATCGCCAAGCTTTCGCAGAACCTGATTAAGTCGAGTGCACGCCGTCGGGGGTACGCCCCGCAGAGTAAAATGCGCCTGGCGATCAGTGTCTGCTTAGCACTCGCACTCTAGTAAATCGAGGCTCAATCGCAAAGCGAAAAAGGGGGCGCAACCGAGCGCGGCCGTGGAGGCGGAGAAAGCGCGACGAAGAGGAAAAAATGGGAGGCAGAAGAAAAGAATTTCCGAAACCTCACGCAGGTTTCGGGCTTCCCGTGGGTGATAAGATGCGCGCTCCGCGCTGAAAGAAAGTGCGGAGAGAAAAAGATGCGGGCTGCGCCCTTTCAGAAAAAAGTCTTAGTTCATCGCGTTTCGCTCTCAGTCATCCTGCGCGAAGTCCGCCCCTTCCGTCGTCCTAAGCGGACGCCTCCTCCTCCGTCATCCTGAGCGAAGGCTGCCGGAGTCGAAGGATCTCGATCACAGTGCCGGACCACTCATCAAATGTCCGACGAAAGATCCGCGGCAGGGGGCGCCGAAGCGCATCCAGCGATGAGCCGGGTGAGGGTGCAGCTCGACGCCAAGTCCGCGTCTGCTCTTCCCCTCTCACTATCAGGGAGAGGACGACGCCGAACAACGCGCCGCGAAGCCGACTTCGGGCCGAAGGGCCGAATCGCTCCAGGATAGCGAGGCGTCAGGAGAGGGTCCGCGTTCCGAATCGCTCTCTGAGTTCTTACCTCTCCGTTCCGCCCTCCGTGTCATTCAGAGCGCAGCGGAAGAATCCCGGATCGTTTTCTTCTTCCGTGTCTGCTTCCTACTTCCGTCATCCTGAGCGGAGGCTGCCGGAGTCGAAGGATCTCGATCACAGTGATGGACCGCGCGCTGACGACACGCCGCCACCACCGAGTCCGCGTCTGCTCTTCCCCTCTCACTATCAGGGAGAGGACGACGCCGAACAACGCGGAGCGGTGAGGCATCAGGAGAGGGTCCGCTTTTCCGAATCGCTCTCTGAGTTCTTACCTCGCCCGCCACTCCCTCCGTGTCATTCAGAGCGCAGCCGAAGAATCCCGGATCCTTTTCTTCGCCAGCGTCGATCGGGATCCTTCGACTCCGGCAGCCTCCGCTCAGGATGACGGAAAGGCAATCGTATCGCGATGAACTAAGACTTTATTTTCCTACCAGCGCGTAGCACGCATCTCCGGTCCCTTTCTTCCTGCCCTTTCTACCAGGGCGCAGCCCGCATCTTCCTTTCAGCAGTACGTCCGCCCTCATCCACTTACTACTTCCCACCAGCGCGTAGCGCGCATCTNNCCCAGGAAGCCCGAAACCCGTGAGGGGTTTCGGAAATTTTTCTTCTCTTCTCTTCTCTCCGCCCCTCACGGCAGCCCAGCGTGCCCGACCTCCACGTCCGCCGTCTCGATCTTCCCCGTCCGATCTCTTCGACACTTCTCCGGATCCGAATTCTGTGCGGTCGCGACGAACAGGGTCTTGCCGTCGGGACCGCCGAGGATACACGCGAACGCATCGGTCGCGACTTTGATCCGCTCGGCGATTTCGCCGCCCTCTTTCACGCGCACCACTTCCGACACGGTCGGACACGCCACCCAGATTGCGCCTTCGGCGTCGAGCCCGATTCCGTCCGGCGGATTGCTGCCCAACTCTGCCCACACGCGCCGATTCGACAACGATCCGTCCGCCGCGATCGCGAACGCCGTGAGGCGCCGCCCGAACGACTCGCCGACGATCAGCGTCATGCCGTCCGGAGTGATCACGGTGCCGTTGGGAAACGCCAAATCATCCGCGACGATCTGCGGATTCCCGTCCGGCGTGACCATCACCAGCGTAGTCGTCCGCGGCTTTTCGCCCTTGTGCAGGTCGAAGCCAAAATTCCCGACGTAGGCGCGCCCTTTGGCATCGACCACCATATCGTTGCAATCGAACGGCGCGAGCTGGCTCAGATCCGCGTGCAATTTGAGCCCGTCCGGATCGAGCCGGAGCAGCTTCCGATCGCTCATCGATACCACCAGCATCCGCCCGTCGGGGAGCCAGCCGAGTCCCGACGGACGCGCCGGCACTTCACAGATCACGGATTTTTTACCGGCGAGATCGACGGCGCACACCTGGTTCGCATGCATGTCGGAAAAAAATAATTTCCCGTGATGCCAGCGCGGCCCTTCCGGA
This sequence comes from Deltaproteobacteria bacterium, assembly GCA_003135855.1. GTDB lineage: Bacteria > Desulfobacterota > Binatia > Binatales > Binataceae > Binatus. The sequence goes on along the minus strand of PNBD01000104.1, from coordinate 44,986 downwards.
AACGCCAATCCATCGACCAGAACTTTGAGCGCCCGCATGATAATTGCCCTCCCCATGGTTCTCCCGTAGTTCGCTCACTCGCTCCGCTCTCCTTCCGTCATCCTGAGCGGAGGCTGCCGGAGTCGAAGGATGACGGAAAAGGCAATCGTATCGGGATGAACGAAGCCTCTATTTTTCCCCCAGCGCGTAGCGCGCATCTCATTCCGCGGTCTCTTTCTTACAGCGCGGAGCGCGCATCTTATCACCCACGGGAAGCCCGAAACCTCGTGAGGTTTCGGAAATCTTTTTCTGATTTTCTCTGTCCCTTTATCTTTCTACTAGGGCGCAGCCCGCATCTTTCTTTCAACGCGAACCCTGAGCACCGCGCAAAGTCTCCGTCTCTATTTTTCCAACAGCGCGTAGCGCGCATNNCCCGAAGTCGGCTCCGCGTCACCTAGGGGAAGCCCGAAACCTGCGTGAGGTTTCGGCCTCTATAATTCGTGTCATTCTTCGCTCCGCGAAGAATGACGACTCCCTCTCCTCCCCTCACTCCGGAAACACCTGACGGAACGGCTTCACCTCGACGCGTTCGAACACGCCGCCGGTCACGTAGGGATCGCGATGCGCTAATTCGACCGCCTCCTTCTCATCTTCCACATCAACCACGATCAGGCTGCCGCTGCCATCGGTGAACGGCCCTGCGAGCCGCACTTTTCCCGACTCCACGTATGGCCGCAGATTCGCCAGATGCGCCCCCCTAAGCGACGGCCGCAGCGCCGCCCCGTTCGGCCCGTCATGCCCAATAATTACGAACAGCATCGCAGCCTCGCTCTCGATTTATTTCGATGATACATCTTTTCGATTGCTGGCAAACGGGCGCGATTTCCCGTTACTTAGCACGCTGCGACTTCCGCTCCCAACTCGCCCGCCCTTCTTCTCTGCTCCGATTATTCTCTTCTCTCCACTCATTCCGCCAATCAAGATCTCGATCACAGTGCCGGGCCGCGCGTTCAAGACGCCCTGCCGCCCCGCCCTCCGAAAAGTAAAAGGGAAACGTTTGATTGGCGCGTCATCCTGCGCGAAGTTAGCCGTCCTGTAACTCGCCATCGCCGCGGATCTTTCGTCGGGCATCTGATGACAAGTCCAGCACAGCGATCGAGATCCTTCGACTCCGGCAGCCCTCCGCTCAGGATGACGGAAAGGCAAGCTTATCGCGATGAAATAAGACTTTATTTCCCTACCAGGGCGAAGCCCGCATCTTCCCTTCAACGCGAACCCTGAGCACCGCGCTAATTCTCCGCATCTACTTTCCTACAGCGCGTAGCGCGCATCTTATCACCCACGGGAAGCCCGAAACCTCGTGAGGGCATTAATATACTACACTCACCAAACGTGGTAAAGTGTGCTCGACGTGACAGGCCGGTTCGGACACGAAAGTTCAGGGCTGAACTGTTCAGGCTTATGCGATGCTAGAGACCGCGCAACAATCCGCCCAGACTCCAATTGGTGCCAATGGGCACGGGAGTTATGCTTGACAACTCTCTAACGCCCGTTAGACCGTCGGTTTTTGATCTTGCTCCAATTCTTGTCCGCGCATACCCTGAGTGGTGTAGATGCATGCCAGCGCCGGTAGCAATTCAATACGCCGTGCGGTATAAAATTTTCGTGCGGTCTGATCAACCTGTAACCTAAGGCAGACAAATAGTAGGGTCCGATGGCGTTGCGTAAAGTACGAGTCTCGGTGAACGGTCAAATGGCTGACGCATACGATGTCCCTGTTTTCGATTCCAACGAAAAGTGGGCTGACGTGACACTTGAAGATGGCACGGTGCTCCGCGTGAAGACGGTTGTATCATCGGCAGTCAGAATTGAGGGGCAATGGGACCTCGAAGGAAACCCCCTCTATATGGTCAAAAGCAGTCCCGCAGTCGCAATAGTCAGTGTGCCCGAGGCCCTCCGCCGCAAGGTGAATTAAATCATGGAAAACATAGTCGAATATCAACTACTGCAAACCAGAATGTACCTTCCTCTACCGTTTTCTACTCGCAGCGACGAGGAACAACTGAGCGAAGAAGGCAGCGATCTCATCGACTCTGTCGTCGATACCATCGTCCGCTGTTTCGGCGTCAGCAACGTCGTTCGCCCCGAGGTTCCGACGACAACGCTAACGAGTCGAGCATGGCAATTTCAAAACCTTCGGACGCGCTGGCATCGGGAGCGGGGCGCAACCTCATCGATCACTCGTATGGGAAATTGCCCAGCGTACCAAAGCATCATTGCAATTGGACCATCCGTGATTCCGCACATTCTCCGTCAGCTTGAAAGCGAGGGCGACGAACCCGATATGTGGTTTTGGGCTCTTAAGGCTTTGCTGCAAGGATACGATCCGGTTGCAGAGTCGGACCGTGGAGACTTTCGCGCGATGGCCGCCGCATGGCTGGCTTGGGGACGTCGGCGGTATGCGTGGTAGTTGGGACCCGAACGATTTCCCCGACCTGAAAGAAACGGAATACGCGGTAAGAAGTCGGCGCACGGTTCGCTACAACTGCATCGCTTGGGCTGCCGACGACACCAAGCATCCTTGGTGGCCCGATTCAGCAGGTGTTGGCTACTGGCCGCCGGGCTTGGACCGCGAAGAAACCTTAGCCGCTTTCCAATTGGCGTATGCGTTCGTGGGCTACATACCGTGCGATGATGATGTGCTAGAGGAAGGGTTTGAGAAAGTCGCGATATTTACCGACGCAAGCGGCCCTACACATGCAGCGTGGCAAAGACCGGACGGAACCTGGACGAGCAAAATGGGTCCGTTTGAGGATATAGATCATAAGCGCTTAGACTTGATGACGGGCCCTGTCGGACGAGCATACGGAAGGCCCAAAGTATACATGCGTCGCCCGCGCCGAACGCGACAGAGTTCAGAATCATGAGCAAAGAAAAATCCAAGCCGCCCCCAAACGCGACGCCGTTCAAACGTTTCGAGCGAGTCATGCGCGGCCTCGTTGCTGTTCCGAAAAAGGAAGTAGAAGTTGAACAGGAACGCTGGCGCGCAAATCGACCGTTAAGGAAGAAAAACGGAGACTGATCCGTCTACGATTTCCTCGACCTTGCCTTGCTATATCGGTGAGGCATTCTCTCGCTTACCAGTCAGCTTTTCATAGGTAACGCGCTTCCCAGTTACGCCCTGCATCGCGCTGACAAAGCGATCGCCATCGTTTCCCTGTCGCTCATTGAATCGGAACGCCTGCTCATCCAGATAGCGGAAAAGATGGAACGGCTCGACGCTGACGTAGGTTCCCTTGAGACCGCGCTTTAGCAGACTCCAGAAATTTTCGATCCCATTGGTGTGAACGTTGCCCTGAACGTAGCTTTCCGCGTGGTCGATCACTTGATGGACGTAATCGGCGGACAGGCCGTTGTAGGACCGCCATGCATCGCTGAAAACGTACGAGCCGCCTTGAATGTATTCGCGCACCACGCCCTGAAGCGTCGGGCCGCTCGTATCGCGCACATGGCGCAAGCGAATTTTCTTGGTGTTGCGATCCAACAGGCCCATCACGACTGCCTTACCGGTCCCGCCCGTCGCCGCGATTTTGCCTCTTTTGTTCTTGTGCATGAATCGAGCGGAACCGCCGATAAAAGATTCGTCAACCTCGAACTCGCCCGCGATCTTCTCGAACGTGCCGGTCTGCATCGCAAGCCGGACTCGATGATCCATGAACCACGCCGTCTTCTGCGTAACGCCAAGTGCCCGATGAATCTCGTACGAGCTAACGCCATTCTTGCAGTTGGCGACCATCCAGACCGCTGCAAACCACTTATCCAGACCGATAGGCGAGTCCTCGAACACCGTCCCTACCTTGGCGCTGAATTGCTGCTTGGCGTGCTTTGTCTTGCACTTCCAGACGCGCCGCGTTGCGAGGAATGAAACTTCCTTGCTTCCGCACGTCGGACATTTCACGCCGTCCGGCCATCGGATGCCAACCATGAAATCGAGGCATTGATCAGGATCGGAGAAGTAGCGGATCGCCTGCTGTAGAGTCTTTGGTGTGTTCATGCGATTAACTCTAGTGCAGACGCATTGGTGAGTCAAGTATATTATTGCCCTCGTGAGGTTTCGGAAATTTATCTTCTCTTCTCTCGCATCGTCCCCCAGGGCGAAGCCCGCATCCTGATTCTTCCCCTCTCCCCAATCTGCGGTTCCCCTTCTTCTCCTTGCCTAACCGCGCCGACGCATTCACAATAGCCACCGCCATTTCGCTACTCGTTGATTGATTGAAAAAAAAATGCCGACGCCACAACGCCATACGCTCATCGCCGCGATTCTCGCGATTTCCGCCGCCGTCGGTTTCTCGGCGCTTCTCTCCGGATGCGGCTCCTTGCAAACTCCGCCGCCGACGCCCCAGGAAAAAGCGCAGCGGCTCGGCGCGATGCTTTCTGCTGCCGGCTTCCGGATGGTCCCGGCGGACACGCCCGAGAGCCAGCAAAAGCTCGCCAGCGTGCTGGCGCTCGACGTCCAGTACACGGTTGGGCGGCTCGGCAAGATGCACTATTGGATGGCTGATCCCTACTCCTGCAAATGCATGTACGTTGGCAGCGAGCAGGCGTATCAGAAATACGAAAAGTTGAGAATGAACGAGGAGTTCGCCGAGAAGGAGGATCGCATCGCGCAGGAAAATCTCGAAGCGCGCCAGGTCGAAGAGATGGACATGCAAGAGGAGATGTTCAACCCCTACGGCGGCTTCGGCTACGTCGGTCCTAATTACTATTGGTGATTACTCTGTTCCCTCGCTTCCTGATTACTCAGTTCTTCTATTGATGATTACGCTGTTCCTTCGATTCTCATTACTCTGTTCCTCCGACTGGTGATTACTCATTTCCGTCATCTTCTCCGTCATTCTGCGTCCATTCTGTCCCACTCCGTCATCCTGAGCGGAGCCCGCCGTCCTATACCTCGCCCGTTATTCTGCGGGAGAGGAGGCGGGGAGGCGCACGCGAAGCCGACTTCGGGCCGAAGGGCCGAATCGCTCAGGATAAACGCGAAGCCGACTTCGGGCCGCAGGGCCGAATCGCTACAAGATAAAGAGGCCGGTACCGGTTTCGGAACCGCGCAGCGCTCCTTTGTTTCTGTGTTTCTATGATCGCACGAGCGCGCGCATTCATTTGGATGCGGCGACTAGAAATCGGTGGCGCAATTTTTCGCCCCCCTTTCTAACAGCGCGTAGCGCGCATCTTCCTTTCACTCACCGCCCGCTCCCAACTTCGATCTTTCCCTCTCGCTTTTATTTTCCAACAGGACGTAGCCCGCATCTTTACTTTATAATGCGAATCCTCAGCACCCCGCGAAGTCGCCGCCTCTATTTTTCCTACAGCGCGTAGCGCGCATCTTTACTTTAATGCGATTCGGCCCTTCGGCCCGAAGTCGGCTTCGCGCCGCTTGCCGCGATCTTCGCAATCCCGCACACTACCTGAGTCTGCTCATTTAACATGAACTTCGACGCCTTCATCGCGCGATGCCGTCTCGAATGGCCCGAGTTCGCCAATCCCGCGCGCCTCTCGCGCGCACGCCATCCCAGTGATCGCTCGCTCGAATCCATCCTCGGCCAAATCCCCGGGATGGCCACCGAGAACAAACTCAAACTGCTCAATTGCAGTGTCGCCGCCCTCGCCGACGACGAAGTGTACGTCGAAGTGGGATGCTACAAAGGGGCAAGCATCGTCGGCGCCGCCGCCGGCAATCCCCGCCCCCGCATTTTCGCTTGTGATAATTTTTCGCAATTCGACGGCGCCGCCGACGAGCTCCGCAGCACCCTCGACGCTCACACCGCGCCGGGCCAGGTCACGTTTTGCGATATGGATTTCCGCGACTTCATGCGCACCGCGCGATGGCATCCCGCCCGCATCGGCGCCTACTTCTACGACGGCGGCCATTCATTTCGCGATCAGTACGACGGCGTCGCGCTCGCGATTCCCCATCTCGCCGACGACGCCCTCGTCATCATCGACGATACCAACAAGCGCGCCGCCCGCAGCGCCAACCATCTGATCGCGCGCGCGATCCCGGGCTTCGAACTGATCCTCAATCTGCGCACGCCCCGCAACCACTCGCCCACCTGGTGGAACGGCGTGCAGGTCTTCCGCTATCGGCGCTCGCCCGGCGACGCGTCCGTCAGCTTTCCAACTGCCGGCTTCGCCATCCGCAAATTCATCTATGACGACCTGCTGCTCGAGATGAAACTTCGCCGCCGCGCCCGCCGCGCACTACGCAAATCCCGCCGCCCCAAATAGCCAGAAGAAAATTTCCGAAACCTCACGCAGGTTTCGGGCTTCCCGTTCTATAAGGATGCGCGCTACGCGCTAGTGGAAAATGTGAGACGGAGACTTCGCGCGGTTCGGAGGGTTCGCGTTGAAACAGAAGATGCGGGCTGCGCCCCGAAAGAAAATAGCAAGTGAAAGATTGTCTCAGGTGAAATTCGAGGCGCAGTTCCGTGTCATCGCGAGCGAGCGAAGCGACGAGGGACCCCGGATCCGGTTCTTTTGCGTCGTTCGCTCCGTGCGATTCCTGTTCCGTAATCCTGAGCAAAGGCCGCCGTCCCATACCTCTCCCCCAAAAAGGGTGATTTTGTTTGAATAGACAGTCACCCATAAGAAGCGACAGAATCTAGCGAATGGTCAGAATTACAGCCAGTGTATCGACTATAAGGCATGCTTACTGCTTCATGGTGGGGCTGTTCTCCGGCGGGGATTTCCTGACATGCGCGAAGTGAACGGTTTCTTTTTGTTTGAATTGGGCATGATGTCATTGCTGGTCTCGTTACCACCAGATGCCGATTTGACTCCGAGCCTGGCGATACTCGCCCAACACCGACGAGATTTGGATATTTTCGCGGGCGCAAAAGAGAACAAAGAAGATTTGCCCGCTTGCGTGGATGTTGCTGTTGAGCTCGTAAAACTGTTCGACCAGATCATCGGGCGAAAACCTTATCCGTCTATGAGCGGACCAGACAAAAGCAACATGGTCTATATGATCATGACGTTCAGAGACCGAATGGCTGCCGGACTCGGCAGAGTCTACTCATACGTGTTGGAAGAAAAAGGTGGTCGCAGTGTTAAGACACTTTGGAAGACCGCATCCGTTACTATGATTGACCCAACAGCACTAGCCCACCTGTCGGAATTCGTGACTGACAATATTGATGAAGCTGGGAGATCGTGGGTAGTAGAACGACTAACTGCTGTTGGATTTCACATGATGAGAGCCGTCGAGTGCGTGCTGCGCCAGTATAAGACCCTAATCACAGGACAGGGGTTCTCTTTTGTGGATAAACGTGGAACCACGCAGTATCAGGGTTTCGGAACGCTTGTGAACGACCTGAACGCGAGACTTGAAGACCTACAGAAAAACAAGCAGCCTTTTGGGCGATTGGAATTAGTTATCGGGATTCTCCGACCCTTGAGCAAGCTATATCGCGATCCGCTGTCGCATCCTGAGCTAAACAAACTAGATGAGGGTGATGCGAAACTTGCTTTTGAGCAGGGAATTACTGCGATAAATACAATGGTTCAGGATGCAATCGCTGGCGGAACGCATTTCCAAGTTCCGCACACGGCTGGCGTCAAGTTCTAAACTTTACGAACCGGAACGTCCTTCGAGTTGATTCACTAGGTCATCCAACAGCAGCAATTCTGCTTCCCAGACCGATTGAAGCCGTTCTAGCGATTGAAGCATTGCTGGCGCTGTCCGATCAAAGCGTGGATCGGTGAGATTACCGATATTTGACGAGGCTTGTTTAAAGCGCTCGGTTAACTCTGTAAAGGTCGGTTCAGCTTCTGTGAGCTGATCCCCAGCTCTTTGAGTTTGACATTAGCATCTACGATTTCCACGATTTTTGCCTCACTGAATCTATGCTGAATCTCCTCGATCTTCTGCATACAGCGGTCGCGTAACTGATCGACCAACTTAAACTTTGCGTCGATCTCGGCAGCCAATCGCATTCTTGCGATGCGCAATTCCGCATTGTTCATTTACTTGGTTTGCGCGTTGCAGCCTGTTTGCCGTTGCGGCGTTCGATCAGCGGAGCCATCAACTTTTTTAGCGGGGACGCGCGCGAAGCCGTCCGAGATCCTTTCCCTGCGCTCGCTTCGCTCAGGATGACTGAGAGGGGGCGCGATCGCTCGCACCAAAAATTCACCGACTTCTTCAGAACGACCCGGAGTCTCGCCTCGTGTTTCACCTGAAACATCTTTTCCGTTTTATTTTTATCAGGGCGTAGCCCGCATCTTTCTTCCGCCACTTCCCGCCCCCAACCTCGCCGCCTGGTAGCTTTTCCTTCCCCTACTATTTTCCAACAGGACGCAGCCCGCATCTTCCGTTCAACTCGAAGCTAGACAACCGCGCGAAGTCTCCGCCTCACATTTTCCAAAAGCGCGTAGCGCGCATCCTGTAGTCCCAGGAAGCCCGAAACCCGTGAGGGGTTTCGGAAATTTCTCTTTTCCCCTCCCTCCCTCTCCTTCCGCCCCCTCACGCGCCCGCCTTGCCCAGCACCGCTTCCCCTTCCCCCGCCTCCGCGATCCCCAATCGATCCAGCATTGTCTTCTGACTGATCCGAAGCCCCCGATCCGCCAGCATCGTGACGATCTCCGCAAACGCCTTCAGGTCGTTCTGCTCCGGCAAGCCCAACTTCACCTTGGGATATTTCGCGAGCGTCCCGATATTCAGATCCACGATCGGCCGCACCAAATCCCGCACCAGCGTCGCCGCCAGCCGCCGCGCATCGGCGTTCAGGATGTCCGCTCTTACCGCCTGATGAACCTCCGCCGCGGCGCGCGATCCGCCCGAATGAGTCATCTCAGTCGTCAGCGTCTGCCCCAGCACCGCTTTACTCACTTGCGCGTCCAGGTACTCGCAAAACTTCTGATACAATTCCGCGCTGCCACCCTGACGCGCTTCGGTAAACTCGATCTGCATCGATTCCGGTATTATCGCCGCCGCATCAGTGCCTATATTCGCCACCGCCCGCAATAGTGTATGCCTATCCTGTTCGGTCGCTCCCGGATGATATTTGCCGACTCGCAGCGGCTGTCCGAATATCTCAGTGAACGTTACCCAGTCCTTTAGTACGTAGTTCTTGAATAGGTATGCCCACCCGGCCGCACGTGCTAATCCTCCGCGAATAGGCAGTCCTGCTTTTGCCTTGGCGAAATGTACTATGAACTTGTAGGGCGCGAGCGCGGCGGTAAACGGCTGCTGGGGAGTCTGCTCGGCGCGCGTCGCGAATCGGCCCTCGTCCGCCAGATGCCGTGGGCGCGACGCTCCGCTCTTCGCCGGCTCCCGCTCACCGCCGAGCGTGCGCACCAGCACTTCCTCGCCCGAGATCCAGTCGAAACAAAACCAGCGCGGATCGCGCCACTTGAGCCGCGCCGGAATCCATTCCTTGCCGGCCGTGTCCCAAATTATTTCAGTCGCTGAAAAGCCCTTGCCGATTGCATCGAGCACGTCGAGCAACGCGCTTTCAAGCTGTACTGGCCCATCGATCAGCAACTCGCGCACCAAGTCCGCCGCACGCTGATCCTCCGCCGAACTCGACACCGCTTCCACCTCCAGCTCGAGTTGCGAGACCGCCTGCTTGCGCGTCCCGAGCACCGCCAGGTAGTGCAGGTCCTTCTCCTCCATCTCCTCCGCGAGCTCGAGGTAGCGATACGGATCGCCGGCTTCGGCTTCGCGCAGAATTTGCGAGAGACGCTCCGGAGTCAGCCCGGCCGACGGATGCATCCCGGCGAAGCTATTGCGCACGCCCGACATCGTTGCGGCCGCCTGCTCTTCGCGCAGCATCCCGGTATCCACTTCGCGCCCGTATGCGTCGTATAGCTTCATACTCACTTCCTCTTCTTCGCGATCGATTATGTCCCTCGCTCGATTACCCTATAGTCTTCTGTCGATCTACCGCGACGAGTACTCAGTCATTGGTCCGTTTCATTCATATTCACTATACTCGCTCGGCCTTCGCCTCCCTACTCACTTCCCCCACTTTCAAAAACCAGTCGGCGCCGCAGCGATGACACGCGTCCGGCATATGCACCAGTGTGAGTACGAACTCATACCCACATTGCTCACACCTCCATTTCCAATGACTAATCACCTGACTACCCCCTTTGATTAATCTGCAATTCCCACTTTTCTCTTGCCAAATCCTTCCCAAGGGCGAAGCCCGCTTCTCGTCCCCTTCTCAATTCCCATAATCGCTCTGCAATCTGCGGTTACGACTCTTCTCTTTCCTCTTCTCTAGAAATCTCAAAACCCCCGCGCACCGCGAACAAACCGCCCCTCCGCCACCGGCGTGTATGCCAGCGCATGCGCTCCCTCGCGCGACGCGAAGTATGCCAGCGCACCCGCGATCGCACTGTCCCCATGCCTGCCCTTGCCATCTTGCCCGGCCCGCCGCTCCGCCACTTTCGCCACTCCGCGCTCGAGCACGATCGCGCGATGGTCCCACAAAACATCCGCATCTTTTGGAATCGCGATCGTGCCGTCTTCAAACGCCGCCTTGTAGCGCGGCATGTTCTCGCGATACCACGCCTCCGACAGCATCACCTGCGCGATTCGCGCGCCGTACCGATGCGCCGCGGTCTCCGCCAGATACTGTCCATTACCGCGCGCGTCCATCGCTCCCGCAATCAGCCGCGGCAGGCGATCCACGATGTAAAATAAAATCTGCTCCTGATTTCTGAACGGAACATTTCTGAGCTCGACGATAAATGGCGTGCGCCGTACCAGGTCGCGCGCGATCTGCAACGGCCAGATCACCGTCAGATCGCCCGAGCGTCCGAAATCCTCGCCGAAGCAACTCGCCAGTTTCGGATCGAGCGCCCCGAGCGCGCCGGCCAGGTTGTCCTCGCACCACGCCTCCGTTTCCGACCGCCGCACCTCTTCGCTGCGCGCGCCAAACTCGGTCGGCACTTCGTAGCGCAGCACCGGCACGCCTTCGCACATGCGCGCTTCGATCAGAATCGCACTCAGGTACGAGCCCGACGCCGCGCGCGGAACGCAGAACAACTCCTCGCTCGCGTTATCGCCGTAGAACTCGATTATCTCGCGCCGCCATTCCTGCTCGGATTCCTCAGTCCATTCGAGTCCGCGATACTGACTAATCTTCTTGTATAGTCCTTCGGCTAATGCGTCGTCGAAAGTAGTACGATGAAGTGAGTATGGCAGCCGGCCCGCGCGAATCTCATTGACTAGTCCATTGAATGCGTTGTCGGCGCCGTTATGAGTCGAGATCACCCGCACCAGTCCGCCCCACATGGTGAACGCCAGAGCCGCCTTCAGCAGGCCGGCGAGATCTTCATGGAAGGCGGCCTCGTCGATCACCGCGCAGCCCGACTTGCCGCGCAGATTCGACGGCCGTGAGGAAAGCGCCACAATCTTGTGCCCCGACGCGAAGCGTATCCGGTACGCGAGAATATCGGCGCGTTCGTCGTCGATCGCGATCTCCTCCAGATGCTTCGCGGCCTGGTTGAAACGCCGCGCCCATGCCGCCGCCGCTTCGATAAACTCCAGCGCCATGTCCTTGTTGTAGCCGATATACCAGCCGTCCATGCCGCCGCGGCCAGTGGTCGCCGCCGCCAGCGCGCGATCGCCGGCCTCGGTCCAGGTCAGGCCGATTCGCCGCGATTTCTCGCTGACTTTCACCTGCGATTGATCCGCCATCCACCGCCTTTGATAGGGAAGTAGTATTCCGAGCGGCGTCTGACTATTCACAATTGACTACTCACTTAGCTACTGTTCCGTTCTTTCTTTCTCTATTGTCTACTCAGAGCGCAGCCCGCATCCTCTTGAGTTGAGTTTCATCTACCCGACACGTATCTCTTTCCCCTTCTCTATTTTCTGCCAGGGCGCAGCCCGCATCTTTACTTTCAACGCAAACCCTGGGCACCGCGCGAAGCCTCCATCTCTATTTCCTACCAGCGCGTAGCGCGCATCTGATTGTCCCAGGAAGCCCGAAACCCATGAGGGGTTTCGGAAATTCTCTCTCCTCTTCTCCTTCCCCCCTCCCCTCACTCCTCGATCGCCATCAGCACCCCGCGTATCTTCGCCACGACGGTTTCGCTCAACCCGTCAGCCTTCGCCGCCTTGAGCGTCTCCCCCGCCTCTGCGATCTTCGCCCGCGTCCGTTCGCTCCAGCGCCGCCGCTCGACATCGACCTTCAGCAACCCCGCGACGCTGCGCGCGACCGCCGTCAAATTGATCGGAATCACATCCGCGACCCGCCCCTTCGGCGTTCGCTTCGCGGTTTCATTGGCCGCCACCAGCAGCTGAAACATCTGGCTCTGCACCAGCCGCATCAGCGCGTCCTGCATCGATACGTCGTCGTCCTTGAATTGCTCGCACACGAGCCGCGCCTGGTCGCTCGCGATTCTGACTGCCTCGAGCCGCCGTTCGAATTTCTGTCCGTACTTGTGAATCGCCGTGTGCGAGATGGTGTAGCCATTCGCGCCCAGCCACTTCGACAGTTCGCGAGAACTGGTAAACGCACTCTCGGCCAGCCGCCGATCGAGCTCGTCGTGCAGATCGTCGGGAAGTCGCGCGATTTTCTTGCTGCCCGGCGCGAGCATCGGCGTGAATGGAACGCGCGCCGGCGCGCCGGCTTCCGCGTCCGATGCGCCATTCTGTTTTTTTTCCATCGCGCGGCTTACCAGTATTTTTTCGGACGGGCGACTCCCGCCGGCGCGGGAAAGTTGTACTCGACCACGTCCACCCCGCTCGAGGTGAGCTTCGCGAACCAGGTCTCGCCGCCCTCGCCTTCCAGTTCGAGCAAACCCGAGTCGCGCAGATACTGCAGCTCCCGCCTTACGCCGACCAGCGAAAGCGCGAGCTTGATATCGGCCAGCACGCGCCAGATGATCTGCTCCGATACCGCGATCGGCCGGCCCGCATCGACCACCCGCAACATGCGCCACCGCGCCTCTTCGCGCTGCCTCTGTTCGATATCAATTCCGTCCTGCATATAGCCTTTCCTTCACGCCCGAAATTTCTTCGCGCATTTCTTCGCGCAGCGCGTCGAGTTTCGCGTCGAGCGTGCCGCCAAATCTGATCCAGTCCTCGCGCCGCACATATTCGAGCGGCAGCATCGCGCGCAGTTCGAACAGGCCGCGCTCGATTTCCTGCCACCGTTCCGCCTCACGGAGCGTCGCCTGATGATGCCGGTCGAGCATCGTCCGGATCATCCCGAGGTTGATCCCGATGATCGTCACCAGCACCATCGAAAACGACGCGACCGCTTCCCAGGTCAATTGCCACCCCCGCCGCGATTTCCCATCGCCACTTCCGGCTCGGTCGATTTCTTGAGCAGCACCGCTCCCGACATCGAGAGCAACACCAAGCCGAGGCCCTTGCCGTAGGCATCCGCATCCGCAGGGTCAAAGCGACGCTGGTAAAACACCTGCACGCACCAGAACGCGATATACGCGACCGCGCCCAGCACGCCGACCACGCGCGCCGCGTCGAAGGTCAGATTATCCTTGCCGGTCAGGATGTCGTTGAGGATTTTCATGACACTAACTGAGTAATCGAGGACTACTTACTCGCAAGTTGCTCACACAGAGTAATCGCGCACTGCTTTGACAGAGTAATCGGGCACTGCCTGACAGAGTAATCGCTCGATGCTCACAGAGAGTAATCGCACTGCTTGACACAGTACTCACATACTGTTTTGACAGAGTAATCGGGAACTACTCATATCTCCTGCCTGTCGAATCTCAGATCTGGTTTCACCTCGCCAATTCACTTCCTCGCCCCGCTCCGCGTATCCCCCGGTTCGCGCCTCCGTCGCTACCTCACTACCCCGATTACTTCCGCTCCTTGTATTCCCTGAAGCCCTCGACTAACTGCCCAAATGAGCCGGGCTTGTATCGCTCAAAACTCTCGAGGTCCACGTAAACAAAGTCGTATTCCACACCTGCCTGCACCCGGTTGAGGTCTTCACACCATTGCCGTAGGCGTTCCATCTTGCGCGGCACGTCTAGTTCTTCCTGCCCTTTGGTTTCGACCACGAAAATTCGCTGGTTGGATACCTTGACTATAAAATCCGGATAGTAATTGGAGATATCGCCGTCCGCATTTACGTAATCCAGCTTGAAACCCACCGCCAGATAATTCTTGGCGAAGGAAACCACGTCATCGCAGTCTTCCAGAAAGCGCGCGAACAACAGCTCAAAACGGCTGTCACCGATAATCCGGTTGAAGACGCTCTTCTTGGGAATCAGGTAGTCCTGGTCTTTTTCCACGAACGGCCGCGTTTCCCGCAGCTTGATGTAGTCGCGGATTTCGGCGTCGCCTTTGGTCCGCACGGTCAGCGCGTTGATCGCCTTCTTGAAGGTCTCGATCAAGGTCTTGGTAGCAGCTAGTTCCGACAGGTTGCGCAGTGTATTCGGGTCTTCAAGTTCCACCGGACGATCGAACAACCCCGTCTGCACGAACGCCTTGACCTTGCCGTACAGCACGTCATAGCCGCTCACTAGCCGCAAATCCTTCAGGATAGTCTGCGCGAAGTAGCCGATCGCGCTGCGATAGTCAGCTATCCCTGCCCCATCGAGCACTGTGGTATGCGTCACCTCGCCGGTCGTGATGTCCTTGAACACGATCTCCCGCTGCTCTTCCTCGCTGAACTGCCGGTATGCCACCGGCTGATAGTCCATCTTGCTCACATCCAAATCGCCCAGATTCTTGTATTCCCGGTAGATGCGCGGCGTCAGCACCGGTATCTCAATCTCCAGCGCCTCTAGGTCCTTCTTCTCATTCTCTTTGTCGATCTCCACTATCAGCGGCGCCTTCGGCCCGGTGCCTTCACCCATCGGCTTATGCTCCAGTGGCACGCCTTCCGCCTGGATCGATTCCACGAACTCCATAAACGCGTTCGTGCCGATCACGCTCACAGATTCTGGGACGCGCCCGGGATACATCTTGCGCAAACCGCGCCCTAGCGTCTGTTCCGGCAGGATGTTGCTCTTGGCCGAATACGCGCGGAGCCCTACAATCGTCGTGACGTTCCGCACGTCCCAACCCTCTTTGAGCACCATCACCGAGATGATCGCCTTGAACTCGCTCTCCATCCCGTCGATCTCTTTCGCTTGCTTGCGCAGCTTCTCCAATTCCTCTTTGCTCTTGCCCGAGGATGCTTCAGAAATCTCGCCGTTGCTCTTGGTGTGAATGACCAGCACTGCGCCTTTCAGGTCCGCATAGGTGCTTTCCAGATACGCGGCCACGTCGTCGCAGTTGCGGGTGTCGTCGGTCATCACGAACAGGATGGCCTTCTTACCCATCTTCTCGTGCTCGGCGTACGCCTTGCGCCACTCGATCACGCCCAGGTGGATGTAGTCGGCGTACTTCTCGGTGAACTTGGCGCTCTTACGCTCCACCAGCTTGGCGCGGCTTGGCGCATCGGGCAGCACCGGATGCTTGACGACGTTTTGCGATATCGCTTCTACCAGCGGATAGTCAGCTATTGTCTGCACGAAGATCGCGCCGTTGTTATGCTTTGGCGTAGCGGTCACATCCACTTGCAGAGCGAGTGCCGAACCTTTCTGCTTCAGCCGGTTGTGGATGTCCTCGATTGACTTGAACCACGCCATGCTCGGGTCGTGAATATGATGAGCCTCGTCGTTCAGCACCATCAGCTCGTCGATGTCCCTCACGATCATCCCAAGATCCACCTTCGACTCCGTCGTCGCCCCGCTCGGCCGCTTGCCCAGAAAGTAATCCATCGTGTCTTCATCATCGGGCGACGCGGGGATGTCCTCCCCGGCATAGACGCGGTGGATGTTCGTCAAAAAGATGTTGCCGGTGTGGCGGGTGACGTGCACCTCGTCCTGCACGTGCAGGGTCAGTTGAAAATCGTCGCGCCAGTTGCGCCCCTCAAAGCCGTTGTCGGGCACCGTCGGATCGTCTTTCAAGAAGATGCGCAAGCCTTGAAAGTCCTTGCGGATGCGATCCAGCACGATGATGTTCGGCGCGATCACCAGGAAGTTGCGCGCCAGGTCTGACGTTGGCTCATACAGCTTGTGGTAGAAGCTCCACGCCAGCACCAGGCTCAGCACCTTGGTCTTGCCCGTACCCGTCGCCATCTTCACCACGAAGCGCCGCCAACTCTCGTCAAAATCAATAGGCCTTACAAGCCCGGAATTGTCGAAGCGCATCAGGTCGTACTTGTCTTTCACGCCTACCACGTCGTACAGATAGATGATCGTCTCCAGCGCCTCTCGTTGCGCAAAGTAGTACTGGAACTCAACCATCGTGCCGTCTAGTTGCGGCATCAGATGCGCCGTGTTGAACCACCACTTGAGCAGGCTCTTGCTCGTATCCGTCGCCCCCTCATAAGCGCGCTCCCGCCACGTTTTCACCAGTTTGCGCAGTTGCGGCACCAGCGGCGGCATCAGCTTTTCGGAGCTCGACTCCCTTAGTGCCTCATCCGCAGGAAACCAGCGGACTTGTGGATCGAGGATCGCGTAAGGCGATTCCGGGAAGTCGCGATGAAGCGCCATTACCTCCGACCTCCTACGCTGACCTCGACGATCGTCATCGTGTCGTTGCCAAAGATGTCCACCACCTTCACCGCGATCTTGCGCCGCCCCTGTGGGCATTCCTGAGAGACGCTGGTCAGTTCCAGCGATCGGTCCTTCTTGGTCCGGAACGATTGCCACTCGTTCTCAAAGATGTAATCCCCCGTCCATCGCTCTTCCCACTCGCCGCTGTCCTCGTTCTTCACCCGCACGATTTCGCGCTTGCTCTCAAAGTCAAAATCCACCGACCAGTAATCAATCCAGTCCGTCCATTTCTTCGTCAGCCGTTCGCGCTTCACGATGCCCTTCGCGTCCTTGCTCACCTTCACGATTTGCCCCAGTTCCACCACAATCTTGCTGGCTTTGTCCTTGAGCGAGGCCTCCGCGTTGGCAATCGAATCCTGCGAGTAAAACACCGAAAAGTCCGTCAGCTCCACAGCCACGCCGTTCTTCTTGACTATCGGCTTCACCTCGATCGCCGCCACGTCGTGAAACACCACCTGGTTCTTTTCCACCGCCCGCCGGTCGAACACCTCGGCCGGGATGTACTTGGGCGCGATATCGATCCCCTTCGCCCGTGCTTCGTCCAGTACGTTGGGAAACAGCCCCATCTCGAACTCAAACCCAAGGATGTCCACCCGCGTGATATGCTTCTGCCGGCACTCCAGAATCACCTCTTCCACGAATAAGCGTGTCACCGGCAGGTTCACCGGCCCTACCGCCACAAGACGTCCGGCCTTCTTGCCCTGGAAGGTGACAAAGCCGTCGGTCCTTTCAGCGCGATAGGCCCGCAGGATCAGATCGACGAAAGCGGCTTCTTTTTGCTCTAACTGTTTTTGCTGTTCCGCTTCCCGCAAGTTGGGATTCACGCCGATGTAATGCTGCCGTTCGTATTTCCCCAGGTTGAGCACTTCAAAGGCGCGATAGTCTTTGCCTTCAGCCTTAAGTTCCCGCTGCACGCCGATCAGCCGCTTGCGCGTGGTATGGATTGCGAACTTGCCTAGATCGCTGACGATCCACTTGCGCCCCAGCTTTTCCGCCACCGCCGCCGTAGTGCCGGATCCGCAAAAGAAGTCAGCTACTAGGTCTCCTTCGTTACTACTGGCTGAAATGATACGCTCCAAAAGTTTTTGCGGCTTTTGGGTTGGATAATCAACTCGCTCTGTGGCAGTGGGCGCGAGCAACATATCTGCCCAGATCGTAGAGGCTGCAACTCCTGGGCGCTCATCAAGGTAATACTTGATGTAAGGTTGCCCGGTGTTTGAATAGTAGAGTTTGCCTTGTTGCTCGAACTCTTCCATTTTGGTTTTTGAATATGCCCAGAATCTTCCTTGCGGCGGGGTTACACCTTTCCAAGGATAGGATGTATCACCACCGGGCTTGGCCGCAGTTGGCGTTACAAGCCGATACTTTCGCCCATCTTCCTCGGTCTTATTGTATTGTTGCTCGATTTGTTCTTCAGAGAACGGAACATATTGCGTGTTCCAACGCTTGTGTTCCTCTGATTTTGCGAAGAAGAGTATCGTATCGTCCACCGTGTCGAAATGTTGAGCGCCCTGCTTCGCATCACCATGTGCTGTTGTGCGGCGCCAACAGATTTGATTTACGAAGTTGTCCGGACGGAAGATTTCTCCCATAACAGTTCGCAGGAACGAATTCACTCGCCAGTCGCAGTGCACATAAATGCTCCCGTCCTCGGCTAACAAATCGCGCATCAGGATCAGCCGCTCATAGATCATCGCGATGAAGCTATCCGCACCCTTGCCCCACGTGTCCCGGTAAGCGATCTCTTCCAAAATGTTAGGCTTCTTGGTGAAGGTGTCGTCGCCTATCTCGATATCCATGCTGAAGTCCGCGCCCACATCAAATGGCGGATCGATATAAATCAGCTTGAGCCCCCCTGCTTCTCGATCTCTTCCCTCAAGGGCCCATTCTTCAGCGATGAAAGAATCAGCTTGTTGTCGCCCCAGATCAGCTTGTTGGTCCAGCCCTTGAGCTGCCGCCCCCGACTGTCAGTCGCAAACAAATCGGATTGCACCGCAGTATGCTCCGGCTTCTCCGCCCGCGGCTCGTCCACCTGCTCGATCACCTGGAACGGCAGCACGACATTGCTGACCTCGCTGCTCTTCCCGTTCCAGACCAGTTCCACCTCCCGCTTGTCCTCGAACAGCAGAAAGCGAAATTTGTCCGGCAGCGGGCGGTCAGCTTCCAGATAGCGGATTATTTCCTGCTGTTCCTGTTCGGTTAGTCGCGCCATTGCTATTCTCGTCCTCTCGCTGCTCGACCTGATGCCATCCCTAAGCGCTGAATCGTAGTTCAAAGCCGGTTCAATTGATAAGCCACCCATCTTCGGTCCGACGAATCTGCCTCCCCCCTTTTCCTTACAGCGCGTAGCGCGCATCTNNCCCAGGAAGCCCGAAACCCGTGAGGGGTTTCGGAAGTTCTCTTCTCCGCGCCGTGCCTCACTCAACTATTTCTCCGCGTGCGCCTCGGCCGGAGCCGCACACGCCTGCAGGATCGCGTCGCGCTGCTTGACCGCGCTCTTCAGCACGATCACGCTCGCCGCGTACGACCGGATTGTGTCGGCCGGCGGGGAGTCTGGCCCTAGCGCCGCGATCGCCAATGCTGGCGGATTCAACTGCGCGGCCGGGCAATAGACCGGCGACGGCACCGGCACTTCGACCATCACCGGCCGCGGCGCGAGCGGCGTGGCCGTCGCGCATCCCGCCGCATAGATGAGCAGCAACGCCAGCACCGCCAGCCAGATCCCCGACGCGTTCCCCACGCGCTCGAGTTTTCCGCGCTCGAGGTTTCCGCGCTCAAGTTTCCGATGTCCAGTGAAATCGCCCCGACCGCGTATGCGCTCGTTCTTTCCACTCTGACTATTCGATTTTCTATTAGTCACTTGCGATATCTCCATATACTCACTTCCCGATGCACTGAAGCTGGTCGTCATTTGACCGGGCGCAGCGCACATCCCTCCGGTCTTTCTCTCTTTCTTCTCACTTCCATTTCTCGCAGCGCGTAGCGCGCATCTTTACCTTAATGCGATTCGGCCCTGCGGCCCGANNGGCCCGAAGTCGGCTCCGCGTCGTCCCAGGAAGCCCGAAACCCGTGAGGGGTTTCGGAAGTTCTCTTCTCCGCTGCGCTTGTCCGGTGCGCTTCTCCTCACCACTTGCCCAACTCAGGCGCCTGCGCATTGCCCCACTTGATCGCGCTCGCGCAGTCCGCCGCGATTGGCGCGCGCAGCGCTTGCGTCGCCCGGTCGTTCTCCCGCGCCGCCGATAATGCCGCCGTGGCCGACACGTTGGCCTCGCGCGTCGCGGTCGCGGCCGCCAGCCGCTCTCCCGCCGACCGCATCGCCATGACCTGTTGGTTCTGCTGCGAGACCGCAGCCTCGCACGCCGCCTCGGCGCCCTTGAGGTCCGCAATCTGCGAGGCGAGCGCGGCCGCTTGCGCCCGCGCGGTGTTTCGTTGATGAACCAGCACGCCGCGATAAGCCACCACGCCCAGCAGCGCCAGCGCGATCGCAATCGGCTTCCAGTTCGCGAGAATCAATCCAATCGCTGGCATGGCAATCAGCCCTGCGCGACCGGCGCGCTAAAAAGTTCTGCTCGTTTCATATTTCAATTCCTCAGCTGCGAAATTTTCAGAGTCTTTGATTTCGGACCGCCCCGCGCTTGGTCTTGCACTCGCGACGCGCCGGACAATTTCGTATTCGCCGTCCCCCCCTCAGGTACTGCCCGGCACGATGCCCGACGCCCCGATGCTGTTTCGCTCGGCTGCCAGCACCTTGTAGACGTAGCGCTCGGTGCAGCGGAGCTCGTGCGCGATTCGCGAGATACTCATCCGCTCCGCCCGCATCGCGAGAATCTGCGCGCGCCGCCGCGTCTGATGATTGGTCGAAGGAATCAACAGCCGATCGCCGCCGAACACCCGCGCGATCGCGGTCGCCGCCACCAGTCCGATCGAGCTCGTCACCAGGTCACCGGCCGCCGGCGTAATCGGGATGTAGATGCGCCGGCCGCCGAAATCGGCGACCAGCTTGTCGGCCGCTTCCTCGCCGATTGACCGTCCGACCTCGGCAAACAGCGAGGTCCGCGAGCTGCTGGCCGAGTCATCCAGCGGCGGCGGTGGCGCGCGATGCACCGTCATCATGCGTGATGCACCGCTGCTCATAAGCCATAGGCGACGCGAAGATTGCGCGGTATCACGCCGATATGCCGATCGCGATCGTAAACCACGCGCCAGCCAATCTCGCCGTTGTCTTCGGCGCAGGACTGACAGAGCCCACGATTACGGACTACCTCGGCGTACGCCGTCAGCTGATGGCACCACAGGCATCCGGCAGTGCGATTCGAAACTTTAGATCGATCGAGACTGGGTGCGGCTTCCATAACGACCTCCGCGGACTTGCGAGCGTTGCGTGATGCGAAAATCGGACAATAAATGGTTACGAACAGGCAGGATCGAGCGATGTGGTCGCGATTTAGCGTTCATCGATAACAAGAACGTGCAAATCTGATACGGGCTATACTGGACGCGGGCTGAATGAGTGATATTGAGAGGCGAGCATGCGAGGAGGCAGGAAACGCGGCAGGCGCGGAGCGATCCCGCGATCATCGGTGGAGGCTTGGGCTTTAGTTGCGAATGTTTTGCTTCAGGGAACAACATGAGGCCTATTAGACTTTATTTCACAGGGGGATAACGGTGTCAACAACAGTAGTAGAGGGGGAGTTCCGCGCGAGACTAACTCAGGTCCTGGCGTCGTTCGGTTCGGTGGTCGCGTGCGCGAAGGCGGTCGGCGTGTCGGATAACGCGATCTATAAGTGGCTATCGGGTCGGGGACAGCCGAGCGTTGCCAACCTGGTCGCGCTGGCGCGAGCGGGGCGGGTATCGGTCGAGTGGTTGGCGACAGGTCACGAGCCGACGCAGACTGCGGTCGCGGTAACCCGTTCGGTGGAGCGGGGCGATTACATTTTTATGCCGCGCAATCAGATTCGATTCTCGCGCGGTAAGCAGGGAGTGATTCGCAGCGACCAGGTCGTGGACTTCATCGCATTCAGAGCCGAATGGGTGAAGCGCCGGCTCAATACCGATTCGCGCGATTTGATTTTGATCGAGGTGGCAGGAGATTCGATGGCGCCGATTTTCGAGGACTCGGATTTGATCCTCGCCGATTTGGCGGAGCCGCGCTTTCGACAAGATGGCATCTATTTGTTTCGGCAGGACGGCGGGCTGTCAGTAAAGCGAATACAGCGGCGGCCCGACGGCAAGCTGCTGGTGCGCAGCGACAATCCAGCTTACGAGCCAATGATCGTATCAGCCAATCACATCAAGATCGTCGGACGGGTAATCTGGGCCGGCGGAATAATCTAACTGCCTGTCAACACGCCGTTCGCGGCCTCAGCGACCTCAACACTCGAACACTCTCACCTGGATCTACGCGCGCATCGGTTTGTCGGGACTCTGAACCTTCTCATCCGCATTACGGCGAAGTTCGACGATGAAGGTCGAGCCCTCATCGGGACGGCTTTCGACGCGGATGCCGCCGCCGTGCGCTTTCACGATCTGATCCGAGATGTACAGCCCGAGGCCGAGGCCGGTATGGCGTCCGGGCGCTGAGGAACGTTCGAAGCGCTGAAAAATTCGCTGCATGTCCTCCGCAGGGACGCCGATTCCGCCATCGCGCACGTACAGGCGCACGTACTCATCGCTGGCTTCGATTTCTACTTCGACCGGCTTGCCAGCGCCGTACTTGATCGCATTCGAGAGCAGGTTGGTCACCACCTGTTCGATGCGAAAGCCGTCCCATCGGCCGGTGATTTCCGGCTGCAACTTAAGCCGCAGTTCACTGCCGACCCGCGACGCTTCTTCGGCAAAGCGTTCCGCGCTTTCGCGGACGACGTCTGAAATATCGCAGTCACCGATTTCGAGCGCCATGCGTCCTGTGCTGATTCGCGAGATATCCATCAACTGATCGATCAGGCGCGCGAGGCGCCTGGTCTGGTTGACGGCCTTCTGCAATTTGATTGCGATCGGGCCCTCGGGATCGTCCGATGCGAGGCGCTGCAAATTTCCGAGTTGCAGCGTGAGAGCGCTCAGCGGGGTGCGCAATTCATGCGACGCGATCGAGACGAACTCATCGCGGTTCGCGAGTGCCGCCTTGGAAGCGCGGACCCGTTCGCTGACGTCTGCGAGCGTGACCACGCATCCGAGAACTTTGCCTTCCGGGTTAGACAGTGGACCGGCGCCGATAGACAGTTGAATGGGATCGGCGCCGGCACGTACGAACTCGGCATCGAGTCCCCGCAGCGTCTGGCCGTTCAAACAATCGTCGAGCACGGAAAGTCGCGCGCCGTCATTCGCGGCCGTATCGTGCGCCGCGCTGCGCAGAGGGAAAACCTCCGGGAAGGCCCGCAGCAACGGATTGAGTCCTGCGAGCTGCAGGGCCGCGCTGTTGGCGCGAATAATTATGCCGTTCGGATCGCAAACCACGATTGCCTCGGCGGTCTGATCGAGAATCGAGCGCGCGAGATTCTCCGATGCGGCAATTTCCTCGCTCCGCCGGCGTTCCGTTAGGTCGGTAACGACGATGCAGATGGCGCGCGCGCCATCGATCTGCAAAGCGGTGCCCGACAACTGCACGATCGCCTGCTCGGGGCTGGCAAGCGTGAGTTCACACTTGCTCGGGCTTTTGCGGGCTTCACGCAACAAGGCTTGCAGGATAGTCGCATCTTTAGCCGCGACCAGATCAAAAAGAGAGTGCCCGATAACCTTATCGAGCTTCATTCCGACCAATTGCGCAAAGCGGCGATTCGCGTACAGCAGCGTACCTTCAGAACTGACGGTGACCGCGCCCTCGTTCATAGTTTCGACCATCACGCGATAGGGCTGGTCGGCGCCCTTTAGCGTGAAGACCTGCTCGCCCTGCGGGCCGTGAACGACGAGCGCATCGACCTCGCCGCTGCGAATCGCGGCTAAAGTTGCTTCGGCCTCTTCCAGCCTCGTGCGTAGGTCTTCCAAATCAGCGACGCGGATGCTTGGCGCGGCCTTGCTCGTGCGCGAGTGGGAACGGGTGCGAGGTTTGGCGCGGACCGCGGTTTTCTTGACGGCCTTCGCCGTCGAAGATTTCCGCCGAGTCCGGGATTTATCCATGATCATGCGCCTACCTTGGTCGCGGGCAACGCCAAACCGATCAGAACTCGTTTTTCATCGGAAAGATCGCCCACGACTCTTCGTTTGGGAGGCGGTAATTCCTTGACCAGGGTCGGGATCGCGATTACGTCGTCGCTCTGTGCCAGCTCAGGTTGCTGGTACAGATCGATGACGTCGAGCTGGTAGCGCCCGCTCAGGCGATCTTCACAAATCTTGCGGATATTGTCGATCGCGCGCGCGGAACGAGGCGTCGAGCCGCTGGTGTAGAGCCGGAGTACATAATCATCTCGCCGTGGAGCCGCTTTCTTTGGCCTGCGTTTCGCCATCGGTTACATATCTGGCGCCTGCGCCATCTCAGTGACTTGCGCTTGCCACTCAAGCGACGCGGCCCTGATTTCAACTTCTTGCTGGCGTGCAACCGTATCTTCCTGCTCGCGTGCTGCTTGCGCAAGCCGCGACGAACCGGTTAAGAGCCGCCAGTGCCCGCGTAGACGTCGATCAGCTTGATCCCGTCTTTGCTCAAAACGAATTCCCGAATCTGATTCGAGTGCGCCATGCCGCGCGATTTGAGCACGTACAGTCCGCGATTGCGTTCGCCATTCAACTCGATATCGCGCAGCAGCAACCAGGTGTCCATCAATGAGGACACTTCGATATCGGTCTTCTCGAGGCTGGGGTTGGTATCCGAAAGGCTGGTGAATAAGCTGGTGATCTTTTCGAATTTGAGAAAGTCGATCAAGCGCGTCACCATCGCACGCACGTCATTGTAGTTCGACGCCGAGACCAAACTCGTGATCGGGTCGATCACCACGACCGTCGGCTTGAACTCGCTAATCAACTTATGAATCGTCACCAGATGCATCTCGAGCCCGAAGAAGGCCGGCCGATTCGAGATGATCTTGAACAGCCCTTGCTTGATGCCACGCTTCAAATCGATTCCAACCGAAAGCATGTTCCGGATTAGTTGGCTGGGCGATTCTTCGAACGAAAAATACTGTGCGCGCTCACCCCGTTGATTGGCGGCGCTCACCAGCGACGCCGCCAACGTGGATTTCCCGGTGCCCGCAGTACCGGAAACGAATATGCTGCTGCCGCGATAGTAACCGCCGACTGCCAGCATCGCATCGAGGTCAGGCACCCCAGTAGGCACCACTTCATCGGAAACCTGATGCTGCAAGCCGAGCGAGGTAATCGGCAGCACTGCAAAGCCGCCTTCATCGATCAAGAACGGATATTCATTCGCGCCGTGGCTCGAGCCGCGGTACTTCACGATCCTGAGCCTTCGCGTCGAGACCTGATCGATGATGCGATTGTCGAGCAGGATCACGCAATCCGCGACGTACTCCTCGAGTCCCTGGCGGGTGAGAGTGCCCTCGCCGCGCTCGGCGGTAATGATGGAGGTTACGCCCTTGGTTTTGAGGAACTGAAAAAGGCGGCGCAATTCCGCCCGTATAATACCCTGATTCGAGAAGCCCGCGAACAATCCCTCGACGGTGTCGAGGACCACGCGCTTGGCTCCGATTTTATCGATTGCATGTTCGAGACGGATGAAAAGGCCCTCGAGATCGTACTCACCGCTCTCCTCGATTTCGCTGCGCTCGACACGCACGTGGTCGAGCAGGATCAAGCGCTGCTCGACCAGCTTGTTGAGCTCGAACTTGAGCGAGGAGACATTCGCAATCAGCTCTTGCGCACCTTCCTCGAAGGTGACGAAAACCCCGGGTTCGTTGTACTGCCGCGCGCCATTGACGAGGAACTCGAGACCCAGCAGCGTCTTACCGCATCCGGCGCCGCCGCAGATCAAGCTTGAGCGTCCCTTTGGAAATCCTCCAAAAGTAATCTCGTCCAGACCTTGAATGCCGGTTGGAGACTTCGGCAGGCCGGCGGATTTGGTCTTGTTCGACTTCGAATTCTTCATCTGCCGGTAGAAGCCATAGAGCCAAAGCCGTGCCACCGAAAAATCTGAGTAATTTGCAGGGCTTTTACAAAACTTGCGTTCTTTGGGAGACCAATTGGGTTGAGTGCTCGACGGTTTGCGAATGCGAGCCCATCCGTTGAACAAATGCCGATAGCTATGACCACTTCTCTGGACTTTGCTTCCGAACATCACAGGCCATGGAAAAATTCTTGTACTTCTGTCGAACAACCCGCGCCCAACAACAACGGATCAGAGCAATTGTGGCCAATTAAACCCCAAAAACGGAAAAAAAACCATTCTCGAAGCAATTTTGTGGAAACGAATTGGCTTACCATTCGATCGCGGTATCATCGGCTCAATGAAGAGAATAAGCTGACTGATGCGTAGTACTCGACTTCTTCGCCGACACCAATACCCCAACGGTCTCGGTCAAACGGCCATCTGCGCTGACCCCAATCGGAACTGGCCGAGGACTGCTCGCCAGGAAAGGATCATCACTTGGATAACAAACGCCGCAAAGAGCAATCTCGAAAACAAAAGCAGCAGGACAAAGAAGCTCGTCGTCAGAAGCGCGCGGCGGAAAAGCGCCCCGACGCCGAGGTGCAGGCCGGCGAGGATCCCGATCTGGCGGGGCTGGTTCCGGGACCGCAACCTCCATTGACCGACTGATCCGCATTGAGCCAGACCGCAGAACTTATTTTTCGTTAGATTTTTTCAGGGATGGGTTAGAGAACCGCCAAGAAAAACCGCACGATACGGTCACGTCGATAACCAAGCCGGGGTGAACAAGAATCCTGCTCTGAAGCCGGAACTGCTAGCTTCGTACGATGGCTGCAGTGCGACCCCTAAACATACGAAAACTCCGCGGACTCAAGAACATTTCCTGGCTCAGCCCTCGCCGCATCGACCGGCTGGCCGAGGCAATGAACGTCAGCACCATCGAGAAGCGCGGGATCATCTTCGACGATAGGCACGGCGCTGAATCCGCATACATCCTGCTCTCCGGTGTCGCGCGCATCTCGTGTCGCAATCGCAAGGGCGAGCGCATCCTGGTGATCATGGTGGCGCCGGGAATGATTCCGGGAATACCGCCGCCGGTATTGGGAGTCACTTACCATTTTCGCTGCGAGGCGGTCACAGAATGCCAGATCGGTACGGTCGAGCTGGAGACCTTCATCGAGATTTCGCTTGGCATCGCGTCTGACGATTTCAAGCGGATGGCCGCGAGTTACGTTGGCCGCTGGGATCTGGTGCAACTGCGCTGCTCGAACTTCATGAATTGCTCGCTCGAGGAGCGGCTCGCGCTAACGTTGCTCGAACTCGCCGAGAATTTCGGCGTCCGCGACAAGCAAGGAATCCGCTTGACGGTGGCGGCGCGACACAAGGATCTAGCGGAGTTGGTGGGCGCGTCGCGCCCGAGGATTACCGAGCATTTGATCCGGTTCGAGCGCAAACACTGGATTCTTCGGGAAGATCGGCGTCTGATCATCAAGCCCACGCGACTCGAGGGCTTCCTCGAGCAGACGCGCTCGGTAGCGGCGCTGCGCGCATGAAAGCTCAAGATTGACGATTCTGTGCGATCGTCGCCCTCAATGACCAAAATCGGCTCGGCTGTTAACAATCTGTCTAGTCTCGGAGGCGACGGAATTAGTGTTCGGCAGGTAACACGCCCGCTTCCCTTGTGAGCGCGCAAGGTGTAGGGTCGTAGCATCCTGACAAGGGTGCCAATTTGAATGAATTCAAAAATGCCCGCCTCACCGATCTTGAAAAACTTAGTCGGCTAAAAGCTCTCTCCTGGCTTTCCCGCTCGGAACTGGCGCTGCTCGTCGCCGCACTCTCGCTGGAGAATTTCAAGCGACACGAAGTAATCTTCAACGCGGCGGCGATGTCGTCTGCCGCTCACATTTTGTTAACAGGCATCGCACGCATCACTTGCCTGAATGCGCGCGGCGAACGGGTGACGGTCGCGATGCTGGCGCCCGGCCCGATACCGGAGTTTCCATCGCTGCCGATCAGCCACTTCGACTTTCAATGCGAAGCCTATAATGATTGCCGGGTCGGCAGCGTGAATTGGAATGTTCTCGACGGCATTACCGAAAATGCCGCCGAATCGGCGTTCAAACTTTTTCATCAAAACGATCTGAAGCAATGGTATCGATTGCTGCTCAGAAGCTCGAGTTTCCTGAATCTCGGGCTCCACGAGCGGATCGGAATCACGCTGCTCGAGCTGTGCGCCGATTTTGGGATCGAAGAATCGCGCGGCACTTTGCTAAGAGTATCGTTCAGCCACAAGGACATCGCCAACCTGGTCGGAGCATCGCGGCCGCGCGTGACCGAGCATCTGGCGAAGCTCGAGCGCGATCGATTTGTTTCGCGCCAAGGCCGCCAACTCGTGGTGCAAGTCGAGAAACTCACCGAATCGGTAAACGCGCACACTGCTTGAGAGCTTCCAATATCCGCGGGGATCGGCACACTGGCAGCGCGACTTTCCGGCGCCGGTGGAACGCATTGGCGATCGCTAATGCGGCGAGTCTGCGATCCTAATTGGACATAGCGCGGACTTCACTGGATAAAAGATCATAGAGAACGATGAGCCCGGGGGCGGCTGCCGATGAAGTTCGCGTCGGTGTGTCGAACGCGAGAGTCGGCATGGTTGGCATTTCGGCAGGGCTCACCAGAAAAGGAAGGTTGGTAGTGCGAAGTAAACGAGGGACGTACGTTTTGTTGATTGCGGCTGTAACGAGCATCTCGGCATGCTCGTTCACGCCCGAGCAGAGGCAGGCGACCACCATCGGAGCAATCGGGGGTGGACTCACCGGCGGTGGTATCGGATGCGCAATCGGACTCGAGACTGATGAAGATGACCCGAAGGCCGTGGGGCTTGGATGCGGGATCGGTGTGATCACCGGAGCGCTGGTCGGTGGCACGATCGGCTACCTGGCAGCGCCGCATGCGCCGCCACCCGCGCCGCCGCCTCCGCCACCACGTCCATTGCCGCCGCCACCTCCTCCGCCACCGCCACCGGTCAGACAAAAGCTGGTGCTGCGCGGAGTTCATTTCGATTTCAACAAGTCAAACATCCGTCCCGGTGATGCCGCGGTGCTGGATGAAGCCGCCGCGACTCTAAAATCCAATCCGAACGTGACGATTGACGTGAACGGCTATTGCGATGCGATCGGTAGCGTCGAGTACAACCTCAAGCTATCCGATCGTCGTGCGGACGCCGTCGAGGATTACCTCGAGAAAGCGGGGATTCCTGAGAGCCGTCTGATTCCGCACGGCTACGGCAAAACGAATTTCGTCGCCACCAATGACACGTCGGAAGGACGGGCGCAGAATCGTCGCGTCGAGCTGGTACCGCAGAATTAAGTCGATCCCGACGCTAGCGCACAAGCGCCGCAGTTCCCGACCGGGGCTGCGGCGCTTTTTTTTGAAACGAACGACGATTCGCTCGCCTGTTCAATCATGCGGCGGCAGCGGTAAACTCAGCTCGCGTTTTCAATCAGAGCGATTGATCGGAGCAATGGAAAATGTCGATCGAGCAAGAAGTCTCACCGGTCAGAGAGAACCATCGTTTCGATGAATCGTCGCTGGAACGTTACCTGGTCGAGCGGATGCCGCATTTTCGCGGGCCGCTCACGGTGCGGCAGTTTGTCGGCGGGCAATCGAATCCCACCTTCATGCTGGAGACATCGCGCGAGCGCTACGTGATGCGCAAGAAGCCGCCCGGCACTCTGCTCCAATCGGCGCATCAGGTCGAGCGCGAATACCGCATCATCAAGGCGCTCGCGAACAGCGCCGTGCCGGTGCCGCGCGTTCATCTCCTGTGCGAGGATCCCGACGTCATCGGCACCGCGTTCTTCGTGATGGAATGCGTCGAGGGTCGCATCATGCGCGACCCGTTGATGCCGGACTCGAATCCCGAAGAGCGCGCGGCGTGTTACGACTCGCTGAACGACGTGCTCGCGCAGATGCATAAGGTCGATTATCTCGCGGCCGGTCTCGGTGATTACGGGCGCCCGCAGGCCTACGTCGCGCGGCAAGTCGCGCGCTGGTCGAAGCAGTACGAAGCGTCGAAGTTCGACGAGATCCCGGAAATGGACAAGCTCATCGAATGGCTCGAGAAGCACATCCCGGCCGGCGATGAGACCACGATCGCGCACGGCGACTATCGAATCGAGAACATCATCTTCCATCCGAGCGAGCCGCGAATCGTCGCGGTGCTCGATTGGGAGCTCTCGACCTTGGGGCATCCGCTGGGCGATCTCGCGTGGTGCTGCCGGCCGTATCATTTCCCGCCTGGAATCGACGGCGTGCTGAGTTTTCAAGGACTCGATCTGAAGGCGGTCGGCATCCCCAGCGAAGACGATTTTGTCGCGGCATACTGCAAGCGCGTCGGCCGCACGGATGTCAGCGATATGACGTTCTTCGACGCGTTCTCGTTTTTTCGCGGCGCGGCGATTGCGCAAGGCATCGCGATGCGCGCGAAAATGGGCAACGCGTCCGGTCCCGACGCAGCGCTGCGCGGGGCACGAGCGCGCCTGATGGCCGAACTCGGCTGGCAGGCCGCGCAACGCGCCTGATCTCGATCGAATGTTGTTGTTGGATTGAAGTGCGGATTGGGGAGTTTCAAATTGGGAACAATTTCTCGCGCATCGACTACCGAAGAAGCGAAAGACCTGCTCGACCGTGATGGCATCTGCGTCATGGAAGGGATGCTCGATCGACACGGAATTCAACGTGTGCGCGACGCGCTGCATGCAGGCGTCAATCGCGATGAGGCCAACGGCGTTCAGCTTCGCGGCTTTCCCTTCGATCGCGATACGCTGAACCTTCGCGTTTTCGATTTGATCGGCAAGGAGCCGGTGTTTGTCGAACTCGTCGAGCATTCGATTGCCGTCGAGCTTGTGCGCCACGTCATCGGTCAACCGTTCCTGCTCTCCAATTTCAGCGCGAACGTGACTGCCCCGGGCTCGAGCGAGATGTACATGCATGCCGATCAGGGCTATATGCCGGCGCCGTGGCCGCCGTATCCGATGGCGATCAACGTCGCATGGACCCTGGACGATTTCACCGAAACTAACGGCGCGACCCGCTTCGTTCCCGGCTCTCACAAGAACGACCATGGCCCCGACCCGATGACCGGACCTGAGCAGTCGGTGCCGATCGAATGCCCGGCCGGAAGTATTTTTGTCATGGATGCACGCGTGTGGCATCAGACTGGGCCTAACAAAAGTGCCGACCAGACTCGCGCCGGATTGTTCGCTTACTACGTGCGACCGTTCATCCGCCCGCAGTGGAATTGGTACGCCACGGTGACGCCCGCGATGCTCGCGGGGATGAGCCCGCTGATGCACGAGATGCTCGGCTTCGGCAGCAACGTGACCAGCTCGCTCGAATCGCTGTACTTGAAGAAGTCGTCAGCAGGACCGGAAGCCTGAACCTACTGCTCGCCGCATGACACAATCGGTCGTCTATTGGCTCGACTCTTGGCGGCGGCGGCGATTCGATACTAAGCTTCGTCGATATAGCTATCGAAGACTTTGCCGGAGGCACTGCGATGTCCAGCGAGAACGGTTCCCATGCACAGCGGATACGCGCGAGTCTCAAACATCCAGTGATCGACGCCGATGGTCACTGGTTGGAATTCGGACCGATCATTCTCGAGCAGCTCGAAAAGCATGGTGGGCAGCGCGCGGTCGATGGCTTTCGCTCATTCAACGGGCGCGTATCGAAAGCGCTCGAAGAAACTAGCGATGAGCGCAAGCGTAAGCGTCGCGCACAGGAGGCTTTCTGGGCGATCCCGACGAAGAACACGCTCGATCGCGCGACTGAACTGATGCCGAATTTGCTCTACCAGCGCCTCGACGAATTTGGAATCGATTTCTGCGTGTTGTATCCGACCTCGGGACTGGGCGTTCCATTTCATCCGGATGACGAGACGCGGCGCGTGACTTGCCGCGCCTTCAATACGTTCATCGCGGACTACTTTGCGGATTTCAGCGACCGGATGACCCCGGCCGCCGTCATCCCGATGCATACGCCGGACGAGGCAATCGCCGAACTAGCGCACGTCGTCAAGCTCGGGCTCAAAGTCGTGATGATGGCGAGCATGGTCCGTCGTCCGATTCCCGCTATCCTCGAAAAAAGTCCCGACGCCGCACGCTTCGCCACCTGGTTCGACATGCTCGGACTCGACAGCGAACACAATTACGATCCGGTATGGGCAAAGTGCGTCGAACTCGGCATCTCGCCGACCTTTCATTCCGGTTCGCGCGGATCCGGCCTGCGTGTATCTCCCAGCAATTTCGTTTTCAATCATATCGGACATTTCGCCGCGGCCAGCGAAGCGGTCTGCAAGGCGATGTTCCTGGGCGGCGTGACGCGGCGCTTCCCGAATCTCAAGATGGGATTTCTCGAGGGTGGCGTCGGATGGGCCTGTGGTCTCTACAGCGATCTGATCGGCCATTGGAAAAAGCGCAACCGTGAAGCGCTGGAAGAAGTTAATCCCGCCAACCTCAATCGTCCGCTGCTGGCGAAGCTGATGCGCCAGTACGGCGGCAAATGGCTCGAGCAGAAAATCGATGGAATCGAGTCGAGTCTGCAGGCGGAACAAAGCGCCGCGACCGGCGGGCTCCGCGAGCTCGATGACTACGCCGCCTGCAAGATCAAACGTCCCGAAGATATCCGCGACCTGTTCACCGATAATTTCTACTTCGGATGCGAAGCCGACGATCCGCTCAACGCGTACGCGTTCAATCGAAAAGCGAATCCGTACAACGCCAAGCTGAACATTCTGTTCGGCTCCGACATCGGGCATTTCGACGTGCCGGACATGAAGGAGGTCGTGCCCGAGGCGTACGAGTTGGTGGAAGAAAACCTCATCAGTGAGAATGACTTCCGCGATTTCGTATTTGCCAATCCGGTGCGCTTCTGGGGCGAAGGCAACCCGAACTTTTTTAAGGGCACGCGCGTTGAAAAAGAAGCTGCGGCCTTTCTCGCAGAGACGAATCCGAGCCGGCGAGTTTCCCGGTGAACTCTTTCGGCGAGTGTTGGAGGCGACGCGCATGAAGACCTTCGTCATGAAATCGCTTGACCAGGTCGGCTTCATGGACAAGCCGATTCCCAAGGCCGGGCCCAATGACGCGATCGTCAAAACCACCAAGGCGCTGATTTGCACTTCGGACTCGCATACGGTGCACGGCGCGATCGGTCCGCGCGAGAATCTCACACTCGGGCATGAAGCAGTTGGCGTCGTTCACGAGGTCGGTTCCGAGGTCAAAATATTCAAGCGCGGCGATCGCGTGGTGGTTGGCGCGATCACTCCCGATTGGGGCGAACTGGCTTCGCAAGCGGGGCATCCTTCGCAATCGGGCACGGCGCTCGGCGGATGGAAGTTTGCCAACCTCAAGGACGGCGTGTTTGCCGAATATTTTCACGTCAATGAAGCTGACGCGAACATGGCGCTGATTCCGCGCGACGTGGCCGACGAGGCCGCAGTCTACTGCTGCGACATGATGACGACCGGCTTCATGGCGGCCGAGAATGGCGACGTTCCGATTGGCGGCGCGGTCGCGGTGTTCGCGCTCGGCTCGGTGGGCTTGATGGCGGTCGCGGGTGCGAGGCTGCGCGGCGCCGGGCTGATCATCGGCGTCGATTCGATTGCGAAGCGCGGCGAGTTGGCGAAATCCTACGGCGCGGATGTCATCGTCGATTTCAGCAAGGAAGATCCAGTCGCGCGCATCATGGAACTGACCGGCGGCCGCGGCGTTGACTGCGCGATCGAGGCGCTGGGTTCTGAAGTTTCATTCCAGAATGCGATGAAGGTGACGAAGCCGGGCGGCACCGTTTCCAATGTCGGCTATCACGGCAAGGGCGACTTGGTCGGAATCCCGCGTCTCGATTGGGGCGTCGGCATGGCGGAAAAATCGATTCGGACCGGCCTCTGCCCTGGGGGACGGCTCCGGATGGAGCGCATGCTGACGCTGCTGCAAAGCGGACGAGTGGACCCGACCAAAATGACCACTCATACGTTTCCGTTCGATCAACTCGACAAGGCGTTCGCCGTGATGGACAAGAAACTCGACGGAATAATCAAACCGTTGATTACCTTCTAGCGCCGAGAGTAGCTAATCGCGCAATACTCAGTTACGGCAAATACTGCGATTTGAACTGAGTAGGTATCACGCCCGAGCGGATGACTACCATCTCCTGCTTGCCGAGCCCGTTTTCGAAACGAAGCAAGCCGGCGATGAACTGTTGGGGATCGTGCAACGGTATCAGGCGTTCGTCGCTCAGAACCGGATTGCTGATTCGAAGAGTGAGGTCCTTCGCGTCGCCGGGCGCGATCGGACTATCCGGATCGACTTCAAGCTGTCCGACGTAGTCGTGCGGTCCAGCCTTCGCCAAGTCATCCGGCTTACCGTTGACGAAGGTCGCCATCGCCATGATGTACTGTTTAACCGTGATCGGACTCGGTCCGATATTTTTCACGTTGACTTTCATCACCAGCGTGTCGGTGCCGTCGTCGTAGGTCGCGCCCTGCGGACTCACCTCGGCCATCTTTTCGCCCGATGAAACAAACTGCGGCGCGAACCAATCGGTCTGCTGCGGCAGCCGAACGGGATATTTCATCGCACTGTACGACCATCCAATCAGCAGCATGGCAATAGTCAGTCCGGCCAGCACGTTCATCCAGACATGATCGCGGGGAGTAATAAGTCCGATATCAGGCGCGTCGTCATTGACTCCCAACTGAATAGTCACTGCGAGGTTGGTGACGGTGCGCTTGTTGAGCGTCCAATACAGCATCCATGCGACGCCGATGAGAAATCCTGCGAATGACCACCACCAGACGAATCCGCCTTCATATTTATTGAGATTGATCGTCTGCCCACTGAGTAGTTTGACCGGGAAAACAAATGGCGCACCACTTGGTTTCACGGTCACCCATTCGCCGGGACCGATTAGAGTTCCGGTGCCCTGAACGGCGATTCCGGGATGCACGTGCCATTTACCCGGATTGCGCCCAAGGATTTCCATTTTGAAATTGTAAACGCCGCCCTTTTCCACGAAGAATGAGCCCGGCGCCTGCTGGCCATTCACGGTTCTTTCTCTCAATACGAAAACCGGACCCGGGACGACGGGCGTGATGTAGGCTTTCTCCGGTGGATAGAGCGTGTACGGCCAAGTCTCGAGGATTCGCACAGTGCCGGTGATCGTCACCGGCTGTCCGACCGCGATTTCGGTGGGCGAAATGTGAACGTCGTAAAATGCGGTCGTCAGATCTTTCAGAAACGGCTCGTCGCCAGCTTCACCGTGCGCGAAAGCCTTGGGAACGCCGAAGATTGTGGCAATAGCTAATGCGGCAATGGCTGCAACGACGCCGACCAGAGATCGCTTACGCATCTATCGCTTTCCTCCGCGAACTCGTTCATCAGCGAACCGGGCGTTCGCGGCGACGTTTCTGAGTTGTGCTTGCTGTTTCGCCGCGCGAGATTTTGCGACGCCGGATTTCGCCGCGCCGCTCGCACGAGCGCGATCGCCGGTTCGCGACCGTGATCGATTCGCATCGCCGGACGAATCGTCGCCGCGGTTCGAGACCGGCCACAAAATCACAAGCCAATAACAGACGAACGCAAGCGCGATCGAGGTGACGATTGGCGGCCCTATTTCGGCGGGACCGGCCAGACCACCGTGCGCGTGCGCGATTGAAGCTGACGCGAGCGTCCAGACGATCGCTGCTAGAGTCGAACGCGCGATTCGCCGACACAGAATTGCTGGACGGAATTGCTTGCGCATAAATGCCCTGACGCTCAGACGGTCTTCAGGTATCGCCGGATTGGCCACACTGCGAGATAGCGGCCGATGAATTGGCCTATCCAGTAACCCAGCACCGCCATCGTGCCGCCGAATACCAGCGATACATACTGAGTCTCGCCGAGGAAGCTGCGCAGCGCGCCGCGCTCGATTAGTCGCAGATACTCAGGCGTCTGCGAACGTATATATACAATGCCCTGTATATCCGCGACGGTCAGAACGTGATTCATGAAATAGGCAGGCTGCAGGAATGGAGCGAGCGGTATGTAGTTGAATGCCCATACCAGCAATGCCCATATCGGTCCGCCGATCAGTGAAGTGAGTATAAAGGATTTGGTCTTCATCAATAGCCAGTCGAGAATTATCGCGGCGCACACGGTCGAGATTGGCCACACGAAATTCATCGGATAGCTTTCCGCAACATGCCACTGGAAATAACGCCCGACCCACGCTGCCATGAAGAAACAGACGGCGGTGTAGGTGGCGCCAGTGGGAAATCGCCACGCTGCCCACTGAATATACTGTAGTGCGGACGGAATAATGATCGTGGCGAACGCGGTGATGACCGGCCACCACTGCGGGTCTTTCCAATCGGTCCAGAAATCCCAGTCGCCCGCGAATAGTTGCTTGGTGATATCAGCGGCGCCGGCGACGACGAAAATCGCGGTAATCCAGAACACCAGATCCCACTTGCGGTCGATCCACTTGTATCGCTTATTCAGCAGCGCTCGAAGTTCGAGACGCTTTTGCCGTTCGGCTACTGTCTGCGGTGCTGCGGCCATTCGTCGTGTCCCCTCCGCGTTGAAACAGCTCCGCGGATTCCTCCCGGAAATCCGCGAGCCGTCTTAGTCCGCTACCGCCTGGCTTTCGGCCGGCGTCACTCCGTTCGCCACTTCTTCGGCCTTCTCGATTTCGAAGAGGCGCAAAATCGTCTCGCCCCACACCGCGAACATCCCGGACGCGAGCCATCCATACGCCACGAACGGCCAATGAAAAGGCACCGCGAAAAATTCTTCAGAAATCCAAAGGCTGTGACCCCATTCGTTGAAGGCCACTTCCATACATTCAAGCACCGCGGCGCTGATCAACAGAAAGAACGACCAGGGGAAACCTTTGTCGCGGCTGTAGAGAGCGGGGATGCGCGAGTTGCCGTAGATGTACGCGCCCAGCGCGAGGACGACCGAGAGCGGGAAGAAGAAGTAGAACATCGGGATGTGAGTCGGCGTGAGCGCCGTATCGCGCACCAATGTCTGATGCCACGAGCCGTCCCAATTGGGCCAGAAGCTCGCCTCGATATATATCGACAGGCTGGTGACGCCGATGATGCTCCATAGCACTGCGATGCGGCGGACTTCCTCGGCGCGCGAGAACGGCTGATTGGCGATCTCGCGGCCAGTGCGAATCAGCCAGCCGTACCAGATGCCGGTGAATGCGCCGAGCACGATCAACTCGCCCCAGAACAGCGTGCGGTAGTACATCGTGAATTCGGGGCTGGCGGAGTTCAGTCCTTTGGTGAAGGCGAACTCATAATCCCAGAACCACAGGAACAGATTGGCGGCCATGACGAGCGCGCTGCCCCAGAACAGCGACGTCCATCCGACGCCCCAGTCGGTGGGATGTTGCTCACGGCCGGTCGCGATCGGACCGCTATCGAAGTCGCGTGGCAGTTTCGCCGCTTGTGATTGAGCCATATGCGCTACTCCTTGACCGGTTTCACGGTGCGAGCGCGGCGAGCGCCCGTACTATGCCCCGTTGCTAGCCACTACCGCTTTTCGGATTTTTTTTCTATGCCCCGCCCTGCCCCAACGCTTGCTTGATTCGGGCGACCACCGCCTTCGAGTCCATCGTCATCCCCTGAAAAGCCTGCGTTTCGCGGCCGTCGGTCCCCAGCAAAAACACCT
The DNA here is from genome assembly GCA_003135855.1 of Deltaproteobacteria bacterium. Classification (GTDB taxonomy): domain Bacteria; phylum Desulfobacterota; class Binatia; order Binatales; family Binataceae; genus Binatus. The sequence goes on along the minus strand of PNBD01000104.1, from coordinate 7,660 downwards.
GCGTAATGTGATTCGGCGATCCGTCCGGCAAGGTTTCGTTGTTCAAGCCGAAGGTATGGATTACGCGATTGACGTTTTCAAGATCGCCCGTCACAAACAGCCATCCGCCGAGGTTGGCCTCACTTTCCTTCGCGAATTTAAGCAACGCCTCAGGCGTATCATGTTTGGGATCATTGGTGATCGTCAGCAGCACCACTCGCGAGCCCAGATCGGGACCGAGACTGTCGGCCACCTGGCCGAACTTGTTGGTGAGATTGGTGCAGACACCAGGGCATCCGATATGGACGAAATCGAGCAGCACCACTTTTCCTCTGAGCGATCCCAGCGACAGCGGCTGATCGTGATTATCGACGAGCTGAACGTCCGGCAGCGCGGGCCTCTGCGCTTGCCGATCGCGATGACAGGCGGACCAAAAAGGCGCGCAGCATACGAATGCCGCGAGCACAATCGTGGAAATCGACCGATTCGCTAGCCGGAGCGGAATCACGTCGGCGGGCGCGGGCCGTCGATGCGTGAGGTAATAGCGAATCGCGGACGCGGCGATTAATCCGATCAATGCGAGCAAAGCCAGCGCCGGAAAAAGGAGCGCGCGATACCAGGCCGCGACTTTGATCGGAAACGAGAATTGTTGCGGCTTGATATTCGCACCGTTTTCAACCGCCACTCGTGCGATGTAACGACGGCCCGCATCCAGCGTGACCTGAGTATCGAGGACTCCGCGGCGGTAAACCTTGGGCGGCAAGGTGAGAATCGGGCGCACAGAATCGGAGTCGCCGGCCGCGAGCACCTCGACACTGAAGGGCACCCCGCGCAGCTCACCCGGCGAGACGTCAACCACCATCACGGTGTTGCCCTGACGCGGAATCGAATCGCAGTACTCGGCGTCGGGATCGAATTGCGGCTGATAGAGCGTCAGGTGAATCAAGGAGGTTCCGATTCGTCGTTCGCATGGATCGTTGGGACCGCCGTTGCGATGCGCCTGTGCGACGGCGGGGATGAGCCAGCTCGCGATCGCGAGCATCGCGATCCAGATAACGCGTCGTGATCTTTCGTCTAGCATCGGATACTGCGGTCGCGTCTCGCGATTGAACCTCATCCGATCGCGGTCCGCGCGAATCGGCTGGTCAGATATTTCGTTTCGTGCACTGTTCGGCAATGTAGTCAGCTTGCCTGATCGCCAAGGTCACGATCGTCAGCGTCGGATTCTCGCCGGCGCTGGTCGTGAATTGGCTACCGTCCGAGATAAACAGGTTCTTGACATCGTGAGTTTGCCCCCATTTGTTGCAAACGCCGTCGCGAGGAAGTTCGCTCTGCCGGCAGGTGCCGAGATTGTGCGTCGATGGATACGGCGGAACCTCGACGGTCCTGGTCGCGCCGACGGCGTCGTAGATCGCGGCGCCGCGCTTGAAGGCGTAGTTGCGCATCGCAATGTCATTGGGATGATCGTCGTAGTGGACGTTGGGAATCGGCAGCCCGAATTTGTCTTTTTCACTGGGATGCAGCGTCACCGCGTTGCTCTCCTGCGGCATGTCTTCGCCGACGATCCACATCCCGGCCATGTTTGGGAAGTCCTCGAGCAAGCTCGCATAGTCGCGTCCCCACGCGCCGGGATTCAGAAAAGCCGCGGCGAACGGCAGTCCAAGCGCGATCGTCTCGAGCTCGAAGCCGCCCGCGAAACCGCGGCTCGGATTCATGCCGTTTTCATCCTGGACAATCCCGGCCATCACGGTGCCGCGATACATATGTACGGGCTCCTTGAAAACGCCGAAGACCGAGCCAGTCGTATGCCGCATATAGTTCTTGCCAACCTGCCCCGACGAATTGGCAAGGCCGTGCGGAAACATCGATGACGACGAGTTGAGCAGGAGGCGGGGCGTCTCGATCGAATTTCCGGCGACGCAGACGAGGCGCGCCTTTTGCAATTGGTGATTGCCGTCCTTGTCGGCGTAGAGGACGCTGGTCGCCTTGCCGCTTTTGTCATGCTGTATCTGCAGGACCATCGATTGCGGGCGAAGGTCGAGTTTGCCGGTCGCTTCTGCTTTGGGAATCTCGGTGTAGAGCGTCGACCATTTCGCGCCCGATTTGCATCCCTGAAAACAAAATCCAAGTTGCCAGCATGCCGATCGCCCTTCGCGCGGCCTGCTATTGATCGCCATCCGGCCGGTATGAACGGTCTTGTAGCCGACGCGCGTAGCGCCGTTGTACATCACTTTGAAATTATTGTTGCCGGGCAGACCCGGGATGTCGTTGGTGCGAGTCACGCCCATCTTGTTCTCGGCCTTGGCGTAGTAGGGCTCGAGATCGGCGAGCGTGATTGGCCAGTCCAGCAGGTTCGCACCTTTCACATCCGAGTAGATGGTCTTGGTCTTGAACTCATGCTCCTTGAGTCGCAGCGAGGCGCCCGCCCAGTGCACGGTGGTGCCACCGACCGTTTTGCAAATCCAGGCAGGAAGATTCGGAAAATCTTTGGCGATACGCCAGTTGCCGGAGGTTGTTCGTTTATCGAGCCACGCGAGCTGATTGAAGGCGAACCATTCGTCGTTGTGAAAAGTCGCGGTAGATTGACGCTGTCCCGCCTCGAGCAGAACAACCTTGAGACCGCGTTGGCACAACTCGTTGGCAAGAGTTCCGCCACCCGCTCCCGAGCCGACAATGACAACTACCGAATCGTCGTTGAGTTCGTGCTTAGACATTGCGGTTCCCCATCATGCCGGCTTCGGGCTCGCCGATTCCGGAGGATCGGGCAGCCAGGCGAGATCGTTGAATCCGTGATGGACATATCCACCAATCGAATACGCGGGGCCCTGATAGCCAAGGGCTTTCCACACCGCAGGATCATTGTATAGCGAAGCCAGCTCGACGCTTTGCACCTTCTGAAAGAACGGCGTGTTTTCGATCCCCTTGAGCGCGTCGAGCTGTTGATTGTCGCTCATGCCGGCGAACTTGCCGCTCGACGAACTGTTAAGTTGCGCAACGCCGTCGGCGAGCAATTTTGCCGTCGCGGGATCGGCCTGACTCGCGGTATCGAGCTGCTTGACGACTTTCCAATACGCGGCGTCGTCGAGCTTGCTATGCGGATAAATCTGCCTGGTCATTTTGAGCAGAGTCTCCGCCTCTTCAGGCTTGAGCGTCGCGAACGCCGGCACCGCGTCGGCGCGCACTTCCGGGATCAGTCCGGTAATCGCCACGGCCGTGCCAGCGACTACCAGCGCTCCAGTTTTCAGAAAGTCGCGACGCTTCATCTTTTATCTCACTGCGTTTCGTCCAAGTTGCGTTCTCTCATTTGCCGAATTTGCGGATGTGTACGACCAGCGCTGCGACAACGTCGGGCCGGCCTTCGAGATCCGGATTTCCGGGCATCGCAGCGGTCAAGCCGACGGCTTCTCCTCCTGAAACGATAGCCAGCGTGATCTTCTGGTCGCTCACCGATTTCTGCCACTTAGCGTCGCGAAAGTCTGCCGGATGCGGATTCATGCTGAGCGCCGCCGGACCTTTGCCGTCGCCATTGGAACCGTGACACGCAGTACATCGATCATCGAAAATTGCATCCGCTTCTGCCGTCGCTTCCGGCGTTATCTTCGCGGCGCCGACAGAACCGATCTGAATGAACCTCGGCCTGCTCGTCGCATTAAGTGTTTCGAGATCAACTTGCCGCGCATTTGCCGGCGGCACCCCCATCGTCCTCCGCTCACATCCGATCAGTAGCAACAGCGGGAGCGAAATTACCAGTCGAATCTTGTTCGTTCGATTCATCGAATGTGTAGCGCTCGATCCTTTGCGGCACTTATGGCATCAGCCGGGCGCGCCCTTCAAGCCTCCATCATCGCCAGTCTGCGCGAATGTGACGGAGGCCCGAAATTTTCAGGATCGAGCTGGCGCATCGATGCAGCTTGCAATGACCCGCGCACTGCAATTTGAAAAGCGCGCTATTCGCTGATCGAGATTTCCCCACGCCCACAAGCTTTTCCCGCTTGGCATAGCCGATGCTGTCAAACCTATCAGAGGCCAACGCGGAGGCGATCAAGATGAAACCAGCAGAACAACAAGTAATGCGACACAACTTCGCAATCAAAGTTCTCGACCGACTGCCGGGCCTCTTCCAGCCGCATCGATACCTGTACTACTGCGCGCGCTGCAAATGGTCGTTCCTGGTCAACGACGGAGGCCGTGGCGTTCTCACACCGATCGATAGTAACGGTCGGCGGATCGACGGTGACGAGGCGACCAGGCGTGCCGCGACTTTTGCATTGGGTCCGTGTCCGTCGCTGCAAATTCTGCAGTTGGTCCCGCGTCGCGACGAACAAACACGACCGGCTACCGCGGCAAAAGATCCGGTGCCGATTCCCTTGGAGCTGCGGCTGCGCGCCGCCGGCTGGATCGCGCAGAAACAACAATCGCGCTCCTGAACTATTTGTTCAGCGCAATGTACGACTTGATTGCAATTCTGGCGAGCGTCTCGTTCTTCGCGATCTGTGTCGCCTATGTTTCGGGATGTGACGCCTTATGAGTACCTGGGAAACCATTCTTGGCGGCGTTTGCGCGCTGCTACTTGGCGCCTATTTGATGTATGCGCTGTTGCGGCCGGAAAAGTTCTGAGCCGGGCTCGCCGACCTTCATTCGATGAACTTCAATTCCTTCATTCAGCTCGCCGTTTTTTTTCTCCTGATCACGATCATCAGCGTGCCGCTAGGCCTCTACATGGCACGCGTGCTCACGCGTGAGCGAACGTGGCTCGACACGGTGTTGGTGCCAATCGAGAAGCTCATCTATCGAATCTGTGGAGTGCATCCCGACGCCGAGATGTCGTGGGCGGGATATGCGACCGCGATGATCTTCTTCAGCCTGATCGAGATGGTCTTCCTGTATGCGCTCCAGCGGCTGCAGTACTACCTGCCGTTCAATCCGCAAGGACTTCAAGGCGTACCGCCTGCGCTGGTGTTCAACACCGCGGCCAGTTTCACGACCAACACCAACTGGCAGGCTTACTCGGGCGAGCAGACGATGAGCTACCTGACGCAGATGCTCGGGCTCACGTCGCACAATTTCCTGTCGGCGGCTGCGGGAATCGCGATGGCGGGCGCGGTGATTCGCGGCTTTGCGCGGCGAAGCGCAAAGACCATCGGGAATTTCTGGGTCGATCTGACTCGGACCACGCTCTGGATTCTGCTTCCGCTCTCGATCGTGCTGGCGCTGGTGCTGGTATGGCAAGGCGTACCTGACAACCTGAGTCCGTACGTCAATGCGACGGGGCTCGAGGGCGCAAAGCAAACGATCGCCCAGGGGCCGGTCGCGTCGCAGGAAGCGATCAAGGAGTTGGGCACCAATGGCGGTGGATTTTTTAACGCCAATTCGGCGCATCCTTATGAAAATCCGACGCCGCTGACCAACCTGCTCGAGATGCTTTCGATCTTCGCGATTGGCGCGGGCCTCACGCACACCTTCGGCAAGATGGTCGGCAACCGGCGACAGGGCTGGGCGCTGTTTGCCGCGATGTCTATCCTGTTCCTTGGCGGCGCATGCGCCGCGATTTGGAGCGAGCAGCGCGGCAATCCTCAATTTGCCGCGATGGGTATCAACGCCTCGGCCTCCGCCACTTCGAGCGGCGGCAACATGGAGGGCAAGGAAGTTCGTTTCGGGATCGTCGAATCCGCGCTGTGGGCCACGGTCACGACCGATACTTCATGCGGCGCCGTCAACTCGATGCATGACAGCTTTACGCCGCTCGGCGGACTCGTCCCGCTGGTCAACATGCAGCTCGGCGAGGTGATTTTCGGTGGCGTCGGCTCCGGCCTTTACGGGATCATCGTGATGGCGGTGCTCGCGGTGTTCATCGCCGGATTGATGGTCGGGCGCACGCCCGAATACCTCGGCAAGAAAATCGAAGCGCGCGAGATGAAACTCGCGATGCTGTACGTGTTGATTTTTCCCGCCGTCATCCTGATACCGACCGCGCTTGCGACGGTGCTGCCCGCGGGACTTGCAGGCATCTCGAATCCCGGCCCGCACGGCTTCTCGCAGATTCTCTACGCATACACGGAAGGCGGCGCGAACAATGGGTCAGCTTTCGCGGGCCTGAACGCAAACACGCCTTTCTACAACGTCTCGATCTCGATCGTGATGCTGATCGGCCGCTTCATGATGGCAATTCCAGCATTGGCCATTGCGGGCTCCGTCGCCGCCAAGAAAACAGTCGCCGTCAGCGCGGGCACCTTCCCCACCGACGGTCTCCCCTTCGTGGCCTTGCTGATCGGCGTGATCGTCATAGTGGGCGCACTGACGTTTTTCTGCGCGGTCGCGCTCGGCCCGATCGTCGAACAACTCTTGATGACTTCGGGAAAATTGTTCTGAAGCTGGTGTTGGAACCATGAGCGATCGAATTGCACCCGCACTGTGGAATCGCGAAATCGTCTCGCACGCCGCGCTCGATTCATTCGTCAAGCTCGACCCGCGCCTGATGATCAAGAATCCAGTGATGTTCGTGGTCGAGGTCACCAGCGTGCTCACGATGCTCACCCTGGTGAGCGACCTCGTCGCCGGTCGCATGGCGCTCGCGGCCTTCGAGTTCCAAATCGCGCTGTGGCTGTGGTTCACGGTGTTGTTCGCGAATTTCGCCGAGGCGATGGCGGAGGGACGCGGCAAGGCGCAGGCCGAAAACTTGCGCAAGACGCGCACCGAAACCGCGGCCAAATTGATCAGTGGGTCCGATATCAAGCTCGTTCCCGCGACGGCACTCAGACGCGGCGACGTCGTGATGGTCGAAGCGGGTGATGTGATTCCGGGCGATGGCGAAGTGATCGAAGGCGTGGCCGCCGTCAACGAGGCCGCAATCACGGGCGAATCCGCACCGGTGATTCGCGAGAGCGGCGGCGATCGCAGCGCGGTGACCGGCGGCACGACGGTGATTTCCGACTGGATCAAAGTGAGAATCACCGCGAACCCAGGCGAGTCGTTTCTCGATCGCATGATCGCTCTGGTCGAAGGCGCACAGCGTCAGAAGACCCCCAACGAAATTGCACTCAGCATTCTGCTCGCCGGACTGACGATCGTTTTTCTGCTGGTGGTGGTCACGCTGTATCCGTTCGCTCTGTACGGCGGCACGCGGCTCGCGCTGCCGGTGCTGGTGGCGCTGCTAGTTTGCCTGATTCCAACCACGATCGGCGGATTGCTCTCGGCGATCGGAATCGCGGGCATGGACCGGTTGGTGCAACACAACGTGCTCGCGATGTCGGGCCGCGCGGTGGAAGCGGCGGGCGACGTCGATACGCTNNGATGAAACTCCCGAAGGCCGTTCGATCGTCGTGTTGGCGAAGCGGGAATACGATCTTCGTGGGCGCGAATTTGGCGAAGGCACGACCTTCATCCCGTTTTCAGCGCTGACTCGAATGAGCGGCGTCGATATTGGCGCGCATTGCATTCGAAAAGGGGCGACCGATCAGGTCGTAAAGTTCGTCGAAGCGCGACAGGGTGCAGCGCCCGCCGGCCTGAAATTGATCGTCGAACGCATAGCGCGAAGCGGAGGAACCCCGCTTGCTGTGGCCGACAACGCGCGCGTACTCGGCGTGGTCCATCTGAAGGACGTGGTCAAGGAAGGAATCAAGGAGCGCTTCGAACGATTGCGCGCCATGGGCCTGCGGACGGTCATGATCACGGGCGACAATCC